>NZ_CP011868.1:605880-1211760 GCF_001294645.1 Pseudonocardia sp. HH130629-09 | reverse complement strand
GTCATCGGCGTCGCGGGACCGTGCGCCGCACTGTCGCTGGTCGTGTTCTCGCTGGTCATGGGCTCGTCCACGGCGGCGGTCGCGATGATCGCGGTGTTCGGGTTCTTCGCCCTGGTCGTCATCCCGGTCATGTACGCCTACGTCTCCGAGCTCTACCCCACCGAGCTGCGGGCCTCGGGCTTCGGCTGGGCGTCGTCGTCGAGCCGGGCGGTCACCGGGTTCGTCCCGCTGATCTTCGGCAGCCTGCTGTGGCCGGTGCTGGGCCTGCCGCTGACCTTCACGCTGATGGCGCTGCTGGTGCTGGCCGCGGTGACGTTCATGGCGCTGGGCGCCCCCGAGACCCGGGGTCGCGAGCTGGACCGCATCACCGGCGACGAGCAGACCCTCGACGCGCCGGCCGTGGAGCGGGTGGAGAAGGCGTGAAGCCCGCCGCGTTCACCTACCACCGGGCGTCGTCGGTGCGCGGGGCGGTCGACCTGCTGACCGAGTTGGCCGACGACGAGCCCAAGCTGCTCGCCGGCGGGCAGAGCCTGGTCGCGATGATGAACTACCGGATGGCCCGCCCCGGGCACCTGATCGACCTCACGCACGTGCCGGGCCTGGCCGGCATCCACCGCACCGGCGGTGCACTCCGGATCGGCGCACTCACCACGCACCGGGCCGTCGAGCGGGCCGACCTCGGGCCGGACTTCGGGGTTCTCCCGGCCGCGATGCGCTGGGTCGGGCACCTGCCGATCCGCACCCGCGGCACCGTCGGCGGGTCGATCGCGCACGGCGACGCCACCGCCGAGTGGTGTCTGCTGGCCGTGCTCCTCGACGCCGTGGTCGTCGCCGAGGGGCCGGGCGGGCGCCGCGAGATCCGGGCGCGGGAGTTCTTCCTCGGTCCGTTCACCACCGCCCTGGCCCCCGACGAGGTGATCGTCGAGGTCGTGTTCCCCCGGCCCGCGCCGCGGGGGGCGCTCACCGAGTACGCCGACCGGCGTGGCGACTTCGCCGTCGTCGCGGCGGGGGTGGACCTGGACACCGAGGAGGTCGTGCTCGGTGGGGTCGGCGCCGTCCCGCTGCTGGTCGGCCCGGCCGGGACGCCGTCGGAGATCGCCGACGGGCTGGAGCTGCGCGACGAGGCCGGGATCCCCGCGGCGTACCGCCGCGGCCTGGTCCGCACCCTCGTCGCCCGGGCACGGGAGGAGGCCGCCGGTGGCTGAGCCCGGATTCCGCCGCGACGGCAGCTGGGTCGGCGCGTCCGTCCCGCGCCGGGAGGACCCGCGGCTGCTCACCGGCCGCGGCCGGTTCGTCGACGACATCACGCTGCCCCGGATGCTGCACGCCGCGTTCGTGCGCAGCACCGAGGCACACGCCAGGGTGGTCGACGTCGACCTGTCCGAGGTCCGTGCGGTCCCCGGCGTCGTCGCCGCGTTCGCCGCCGCCGACCTCGCCCTGCGCGACATCACCGCGTTGCTCGACCGGCCGATCGAGGAGTTCGTCCCGACCTCGATGCCGGTGCTGGCCGGGGAGAAGGTCCGCTACGTCGGCGAACCGCTCGCGATCGTGCTCGCCACCGACCCCTACGCCGCCGAGGACGGGGTGGAGGCTGCCCTCGTCGGGCTCGACCCGCTCGACCCGGTGGTCACCGAGGCCGCCGCGCTGGCCGCGGCCGGCCCGCCGGTGCACGACGAGGCCCCCGGCAACGTGCTCGTGGACGTGTCGCTGTTCGCGACCGAGGGCATCGACGACGTGTTCGCCGACGCGCACACGGTCGTCTCGGTCGAGGCACGGACCGGTCGGCAGAATGCGCTCCCGCTGGAGACCCGCGGCGTCGTCGCCGACTGGGACGACCGCGACGAGCAGCTGGTCGTGCGCACCTGCACCCAGGTCCCGCACCAGGTCCGCACGGTCCTGGCCCGCTGTGCCGGGCTCGACGAGAGACAGGTCCGGGTCCTGGTGCCGGACATGGGCGGCGGCTTCGGGCAGAAGTGCGTCGTCGGCCGGGAGGAGATCGCCGCCGCCGCCGCGAAGCGGCTCCGCCGTCCGGTGAAGTGGATCGAGGACCGGCGCGAGGCGCTGACCGCGAGCTTCCTGGCCCGCGAGCAGCACTACACCGCCCGCGCCGCGTTCACCGCCGACGGGGAGATCCTCGCCCTGGAGTCCGACGTCGTCTGCGACATGGGCGCCTACTCCTGCTACCCGTTCACCGCGGGCATCGAGCCGCTGATGGCCTCGGCGGAGATGCCCGGCGTCTACCGGGTGCCGGCCTACCGGGTGCGCGGCCGTGCGGTCACCACGAACAAGGCGCCGACCGCGCCGTACCGCGGGGTGTCCCGGCCGCAGTACGTGATGGTGATGGAGCGGCTGATGGAGCGCGCCGCCCGCGAGCTCGGGCTCGACGCCCTGGAGGTCCGCCGCCGCAACCTGATCACCGAGTTCCCCTACCGCGGGGTCAACGCGATCACCTACGACCCGGGGTCCTACCGGGAGTCGCTGGACCTGTGCGAGCAGGTGCTGCGCGACGAGGGCTGGCCCGGGCGCAGCCTGTCCGACGGCCGGGTCCTCGGCATCGGCTACTCCTGCTTCTCCGAACGCACCGGCTACGGCTCCGGCGCGTTCGCGGCGCGGAAGATGCAGGTCGTCCCCGGGTTCGACCTGTCCCAGATCACGATGGACCTGGACGGCACGGTCACCGTCACCACCGGCACGCTCTCGCACGGCCAGAGCCACGAGACGACCTTCGCCCAGATCGTCGCCGACAGGCTCGGCCTGCCCTACGACAAGGTCACGATCGTCCAGGGCGACACCGACCGGATCACCTACGGGTGGGGCTCGTTCGCGTCCCGCTCGGTGACGATCGGCGGGTCCGCGGCGGCCGCGGCGGCGGTGAAGCTGGGCGACCAGCTCCGTGCCCTGGCCGCACACCTGGCCGGGACCGACGTGGACTCGGCCCGGCTCGACGGCCGCGGCGGGGTGCGCGCCGGGGACCGCACGTTCTCCTACGCCGAGCTGGCCGACGTCGCCTACCTGCGCGCGCACCTGCTGCCCAAGGAGGTCGGGCCGGGCCTGACCGCGACGGCGAGCTTCGACGTCGGCGGCGACGGCACTTTCTCCAACGCCACGCACGGCTGCGTCGTCGCGCTGGACCCGGGCACCGGCGGCGTGGAGATCCTGCGCTACGTCTGCGTCGAGGACTGCGGCGTCGCCATCCACCCGCGCGTCGTCGAGGGGCAGGCCCGCGGCGGCATCGCCCAGGGCATCGCCGGGGCGCTGTTCGAGCAGGTCGTCTACGACGAGCTCGGCCAGCCGCTCGCGCCGAGCTTCATGGAGTACAAGGTCCCGACCGCCGCCGAGATCCCCGACGTGCGCATCGAGCACCTCGAGACGCCGTGCGCGTTCACCGCCGACGGCGCGAAGGGCGCGGGCGAGGGCGGCACGATCGGCGCCCCCGCGGCCGTGCTCAACGCCGTCAACGACGCGCTGCGCACGACCGGCGTCGAGCTGGACTCCACCCCGATCCCCCGCGCCGCCCTCTTCGCGGCCCTGAACCAGGAGGCATCGTGACCGACGTCCAGCTGGTCGAGCTGACCGTCAACGGCGAGCGTCACGAGCTGGCGATCCCGCCGCGCCGCACGCTGGCCGACGTGCTCCGCCACGACCTGGGGCTGACCGGCACCCACGTCGGCTGCGAGCACGGGATCTGCGGGGCGTGCACCGTGCTCGTCGACGACGCGCCCGCCCGGGCCTGCCTGCTGTTCGCCGTGCAGGTGGAGAACGCAGCGATCCGCACGGTCGAGTCGCTGTCTGGGCCCGACGGCGGGCTGTCGGACCTGCAGCGGTGCTTCGGCGAGCACCACGGTCTGCAGTGCGGCTTCTGCACCCCCGGGTTCCTGATGCTGGCCGAGGGCTACCTCGCCGAGTCCCCCGACGCGGATCGCGAGGAGATCCGCGAGGTCGTGGCGTCGAACCTGTGCCGGTGCACCGGCTACCAGACCATCGTCGACGCCGTGGAGGACTGCGCGGGCCGGCGCCGCGCCGCGCTGCAGTCCGCACTGGACTCCGCACCCCGTTCCGCACCGCAGTCCGCACCGCAGTCCGCACCGCAGTCCGCACTGGACGGAGCATCCGCATGAGCCCGCACGCCACCGGTCTGCACGGGGCCGGCACCGACGCGACCTACGCAACCGCCGGGTTCGGCGCCGCCGCGCGGCGCGGGACCCGGCCCGCGGTCGTCGTCGTGGACCTGACGGTCGGGTTCACCGACCCCGCGCTGCCCACCGGCAGCGAGCTGTCCGAGGTCGTCGCGGCGACGTCGGCGCTGGTCGGGGCGGCCCGCCCCCTCGACGCCCCGGTGGTGTGGACGACGATCGCCTACACCCCCGCCGAGCTCGACACCCTGCCCTGGCTGGTGAAGGCGCCCGGCATGCGCTCGCTCGTCGAGGGTTCGGCCGCCGTCGGCTTCGACCCCCGGCTCGACGTCCGCGGCACCGACCACACCCTGACCAAGAAGGGTGCCTCGGCGTTCTTCGACACCGGGCTCGCGACCCTGCTGCAGTCCTCCGGTGTGGACACCGTGCTGGTGTGCGGGGCCACCACCTCGGGCTGTGTCCGCGCGACCGCCGTCGACGCCGTCCAGTCCGGGTTCGGCGTACTGGTGCCGCGTGAGTGCGTCGGCGACCGCGCGGCCGGGCCGCACGAGGCGAACCTGTTCGACATCCACGCCAAGTACGGCGACGTGATCGGTCTCGACGACGCGCTCGCCTACCTGAAGGGACTCCTGTGACCGTCACGTCCACCCGTCTCCGGCAGGTCCGCCAGGACGCGCTCGCCGACCTCGCCTACGTCCCCGCCGTGTCCCGCTGGGTGCGGCACGGCGACCTGGCGCTGCACGCCCTGGACCACGGCGGCGACGGCGTCGCCGTCCTGGTCCTGCCCGGCATCACCAGCCCCGCGGTGACGATGGACTTCGTCGCCCGCGAGCTCGTCGACCTGTGCCGCCCGGTGGTGCTCGACGTCCGCGGTCGCGGGCTGTCCGACACCGGCGACTCCTGGACCCTCGACGACTACGCCGGTGACGCGCTGGCCGTGCTCGACGCGCTGGACCTGGGCCCCGACACGGTGCTGTTCGGGCACTCGATGGGCGCCCGGATCGCCGCCGTCGCCGCCACGCGACGGCCGGTCGGCGGCGCCGTGCTCGTCGACCCGCCGCTGTCGGGACCCGGCCGCTCGCCGTACCCGACGACGCTGGAGGCGTTCCTGGGCCAGCTGCACGAGGCGCAGCACGGCACCGACGCCGACGGGGTCGCGCGGTCCTGGCCGCGCTGGCCCCGCCGCGAGCAGGAGCTGCGCGCACGCTGGCTGTCCTCCTGCGACGAGGCCGCGATCGCCGCGACGCACGCCGGGTTCGAGTCCGAGGACTTCTTCGACGTCTGGCCGAGCGTCCCGGCGCCGGTGACCCTGCTGTACGGCGCGGACTCCCCCGTCGTGCCCGCGTCCGGGGTCGCCGAGCTCGCCGCCGCCCGGCCGGACGCCCGGCTCGTCGCCGTCCCGGACGCCGGGCACATGGTGTTCTGGGACAACCCGGCCGAGGCGCTGGGGCTGCTGCGCACGACGCTCACCGGGCTCCTCCCGAGCTGACCCCGCCCCGCCACGCCGCCCCGGCTCCCGGGGCGATCGGCGCGGGCCTACCGTCTCGGTGTGCAACCGTGCCCGCGCCCGATCACGTCCCTGCTGCGGGCGGCCGTCCTGCTGGTGGCCGCCCTGCTCCTGGCAGGCTGCTCCGCCGACCGTCCCGCCGCCTCGTCGGCGCAGGACACCGAGCCCTGGCCGGGACAGACCGCCTCGGAGCGGGTCGGCGCTCCCGGGTTGGAGGCGCTGCGGACCAAGTTCCGCTTCTACGCCCAGGACCCCTGCTGGACGGGCGACGCGGCGAAGGTCTTCCCGCGCTGCGGCCGGTTCACCACCGAGATCCGCAACGTGCTGCCCCAGGTCCGGCAGGACGCACCCGCCGCGGCCGCGCAGGCCGACCTCGTCGGGAAGGCGCTGGACGACTTCGCCGCGAAGGGCTGCCAGGCCGACCCGGGAACCCTCGCCGAGGGCGACGCCACCGTCTGCGGCCCGGCGTTCCGCGCGGTCCAGGAGACCGTCCAGGGCATGGCGACGGCGGCGGGCGCGGAACCTGAGGGGCCCTGCCCCATCCATCCCGGCGCCCCGGCCATGCTCGCCAGGAGTGGAGTTCGGAGTGCAGTCCGCCCACCTCCACGCTCCACTCCTGGCGATCATGGAACGGCGACGCGCACCCCGGCCGGCCCCGGCGCGTCGATCGGCGAGCCCGCGGCGGGAGCGGCCCCGCCATCCCGCGGCTACGGAGCACACCGCCGTCCCGCGGCGACGGCGCGCACCGTCACCCCGCGGCGGCCCCGGTGAGGAACGCGTCCAGCTCCGCCCGGGTCGGCGCCGTGGCCGGCCCGTGCCGGGTCACCGCGAGCGCCGCGGCCGCACCGGCCCGGGCGACCGCCTCCGACCACGCGGTGCCGCGCAGCAGCTCCGCGGCCAGGACACCGCAGTGCGCGTCCCCGGCGCCGTTGGTGTCGACGGCATCCACCACCGGCGCCGGGACGTCCTCCACCGCCCCGTCGCGGACGACCACGCAGCCCGCGGCTCCGTCGCGGACGACCACGGCCGCGTCGTCGCGCAGTTGCCGGGCCAGCGCCCCGGCGGCGCGCGCCGGGGTCGGCTCCCCGGTCAGCAGCCGCGCCTCCCGCGCGTTGGTGCTGAGCACCCCGGTCGCGGCGAGCATCCGCTCCCACAGCGTGTCCGGCACGTCCGTGACCAGCGGCCCCGGATCGAGCAGCACCGTCGCCGACGCCTCCTCGGCCGCGGCGAGCAGCGCCCCGGCCTTGTCCGGGACGAGCAGGCTGTAGCCGGACACGTAGAGCACGTCGTCGGCGGTGGTCGCGGGAAGCCCGGCGGGTAGCGCGGTCTCGACCCCGCTGCCGGTGACGAAGGTCCGTTCCCCGGAGGGGTCGACCAGGGTCACGCAGATCCCGGTGTCGCCACCGGGGTCGGGCGGCGCGGTCACCGTGACACCCTCCGCGGCCAGCGCAGCCCGCACCAGGTCGCCGTGCGGACCGGCGCCGTGCCCGCCGGCGTAGAGGACCTCGGCCCCGGCCCGGGCGGCCGCGGCGACGACGTTGAACCCGCCGCCGGGCAGCATCGTGGTGCCGGTGGCGAGCACGTCGCCGCCCGGCGGGGGCAGCGCGGGAACCTGCATGACCAGGTCGACCAGGACCTGTCCGGAGTGGACGAGCCGCCCGGTCACCGCTGCTCCCGGGCCCCGCCCAGCGCGGCGTACACCCCGGCCGCGACGACGAAGGTGATCACCCAGGCCAGCCCGTTCTCGCCGAACCAGGTGCCGGCGAGCGGCCCGGTGAACCACGGCTCCGACGACGGCCCGACGGTGGCGAACAGGTAGCCGACGACGATCGCCAGCGCCCAGGCCGCCGTCGCCCGCGGCTCGATCCCGCCGCGGTACCAGTAGCCGCTGCTGCGCGAGGTGTCCATCAGAGCCACCGGGTCGTAGTGACGGCGACGCAGCATGTCGACGGCGAACACCCCGACCCAGGCGGTGATCGGCACGGCGAGGGCGCTGATGAAGGCGATGAACGGCGGGTAGAAGCCGTCGGCGATCAGCATGAAGTAGATCGCGCCGACGAAGGTCACGAGCACGTCGACGACGACGGCGTACACCCGCGGCAGCCGCACGCCCAGGGTCAGCGTGGTCAGCCCGGCCGAGTAGACCGACAGGTGGTTGGACAGCAGCAGCCCGCCGAACGCGGCGACCAGGTACGGGATCGCCATCCACGCGGGGAGCAGGTCGCGGATCGCGGCGACCGGGTCCTCGGCGGTGGCCAGGGTCGGGTCACCGGCGGCGAGCAGGCTGCCCAGCGAGATCAGCAGCACCAGCGGGATGCCCGCACCGGCCGCGGCCGAGGCGACCAGGGAGCCGGCCCGCACCGACGGGGACTGGTAGCGGGACATGTCGGCCGAGGCGTTGGCCCAGCCGATGCCGGTGCCCGCCGCGATCACCCCGACCGCGGCGACGACCGCACCCGACAGCGCGGGGGCGGCCGCGGCGACCGCGGCCCAGTCGACGGTGGCGACCAGGAACCCGCCGACGACGATGTTCAGCGCGCCGAACACCCAGGTCGCCCAGCGCTGCACCGCGACGAGCACCGCGTGCCCCAGCCCGGCGACGAGCACCGTGCACAGCACGAACACCGCGATGCAGACGATCGTGATCACCGGGTGGTCCTTCGCCGACGGGCTGGTGCCCGCGACGATCGTGACCAGCGACAGCAGCGCGAACGCGGCCGTGGTGGTGTTGACCGTCTCCCAGCCCAGCCGCGACAGCAACGACACCAGGGTCGGGCCGATGTTGCCGCGGGTGCCGAACACCGCGCGCGACAGCGTCAGCCCGGGTGCCCCGCCGCGCCGCCCGGCGATCGAGACGGCGCCGACGATCGCGAACGACCCGACGCTGCCGAGCACCGCGGCGATCACCGCCTGGGTGATGTTCAGCCCGGAGGCGACCAGCGTCGCGCCGAGCGGGAGACCGAGGATGGAGATGTTCGCGGCGAACCAGACCCAGAAGAGCTGCCCCGGGCGGCCGTGCCGTTCGGCGACCGGGACGGGTTCGATGCCGCGGGTCTCGAGCGTGCCGGTCCCGGCGGTGCCGGTGTCGGTCGTGCTGGTGGCCATGTCGGCCTCCTGTCAGGATGGAAGGCGGAGGCGGAGCAGCCCCTCGACCACGTCGTCGAGGGGATCGAGCAGGGCTGCGTTGACCCGGCGAACGGTGCGGACGAGGTCGGCGGGCAGTGCGGCGGCGCCGTGCACCGCTCCGACGACCGCGCCGCAGATCGCGGCGACGGTGTCGGTGTCACCGCCCAGCGAGGCGGCGGTGACCAGCGCGGCCCGGGGATCGTCGCCGAGGGCGGCGGCGAGCCCGAGGGCCGCGACGACGGACTCGGTCGCGGTGACCGAGGTGCCGACGACGTCGACGACGGTGTCGGCGAGCGCGGCGCGGTCGAGCCCGGGCAGGACCCGGAACGCGACGTCGAGGCGGGCGGCGACGTCGGCGCCCGCCGCCCAGCCGCCACGTCGCGCACCGGCCCGGGCGGCGTCGAGCGCGGCGTCCAGCGCGGCAGGGAGCCCCGCGCCGGACACCCCGGCCGACACCGCCGCGGCCACCGCGGCGGCGGCCGCGATCCCGGGTGCGGTGTGGTGGGTGACGACCGCGGACTCCACCACGGCGTCGAGGAGCCGCGGACCGGTGTGCGCGATGCCGACCGGCGCGACGCGCATCGCGGCGCCGTTGGTGACGCCGTCGCGGCCCGCGAGCTCCGGCGGCTCACCGTCCGCGAGCCGGGTCAGGGCCCGGCGGGTGGACGGGCCGAGCAGGTCCAGCGACCCGCGCCGGATCATGTCCTGCTCCCACGCCTCCAGGGCACCGGCGAACACCCGGGCCGGGACGTGGCCCCCGTGGTCGAGCAGGATCCGGGCGAGCAGCAGCGCCTGCTCGGTGTCGTCGGTGACGGTGCCTGCCGGGAGCTTCGGGGCGATCGGCTGGTCGTCGGCGCCGTCGAGGAGCCGGTCGACGACGCCGTAGCGCTCGGTGATCGCGGCCCGGGACAGCGACTGGGTGGGCATCCCGAGGGCGTCGCCGACGGCGAGGCCGAGCAGCGCGCCCATGGCGCGGTCGTGCGGGTCTTTCACCGCTGCTCCCCGAACCCGAGGTGGAACCGGAAGCGCTGCGGATCCAGCAGGCTGACGACGTGCTCGACGAGCCCGCCGCGGGCGTCGCGGGTGACCCGGACGGCGCGCAGGAACAGCTCGCCGGGCTCGCGTTCGAGGGTGACGGCGTCGGCGGTGTCGAGCGGGGCGACCGAGATCCACTGCTCCCCCGCGACGCCGAGCAGGCCCGCCGCGGCGAAGGTGGCGGTGATCGAGCCGTCGACGAGACCGGTCTCCGGGAGCCGGGCGAGGTCACCGGTGGCGGGCAGCGAGGCGGTCTCCAGCGAGACCGGGACGGACCCGGCCCGCCGCAGCCGGCGCACGGTGACCAGCGGCCCCTCGTACCCGGTGGGACCGGGGTCGCCGCCCGCGGCGATGCCGAGCAGCTCGGTGCGGACGGCCGCGCCGGACGCGGCGAACGCCTGCGCCCAGCCGAGCCGCTGGTCCAGGGGCGACCCGTCGAAGGTGACGAACGAGCCGACACCGGTCTCGGTGGTGATGAGGTCGCGCCGCGCGAGCTCGGCCAACGCGCTGCGGACCGTGCCGCGGGAGACGGCGTAGGTGCGGGCGAGCTGGTTCTCCCCCGGGAGCTGTTCACCGTTCGGCAACCGGCCGGAGCGGATCCGCCCGGCGAGGTCCTCGACGAGGCGCGCCCTCTTGGAGCGGCCACCCTGTTCAGACATGTACAAACATGTACAGCAGCACGGCGCCCCCGTCTACCCCCACGTCGGCACCGGTCCCGATCTCGTGATCGGGCCGCGGACACGACAGAGACCCGTGTGCCGGTGCGGCACACGGGCTCAGCCGGCGAGCAGCGCCCCCGCCCCGGGCACCCGCGGCTCCAGCCCGAGCTCGGTGAGGATGCGGTGCGCCGTCGCGGTGGCCGCGGACAGCACCGGGATCCCCGCGTCCTCCTGCACGGCCTCGATCGAGGGCAGCGACGGCATCTGCACGCACGCGCTGAGCACCAGCGCGTCGGCACCGGTCAGGTCCAGCCTGCGCCAGTGCTCGCGCAGGTCGGCCGGGTCGAGCCGGGCGACGGCGAGGTTGTCGGGCACCTCCAGCGACAGCGAGTCGACGACCCGCACCCCCGCGTCCTCGAGGTAGTCCACGACCGCCTTCGTCAGCGGCTCCAGGTACGGCGTGATGATCGCGACCCGCTGCGCCCCGAGCGCGGCGATCCCCGACAGCAGCGCCCCCGCGCTGGAGACGACGGGCGCCTCGGAGCCCTCGGCCCGCAGCGCAGCGGTGATGTCGTCCTCGGCGGTGCAGTGGTAGCCAGGGCCCTGCGCCATGATCGCCACCAGGCAGGCGGTCGCGACGACGTCCGGGCGGGCGTCGGCCAGCTCGGCCGCGGCCCGCCGGGCCTGGGCGTTCATCGCCCGCAGCTGCTCGGGCGTCACGTGCTGCATCCGGGCCCGCGCCGCGTGGAAGACGAACCGGTCGTCGGGCAGCACGTCCTCGCGGGCGCGCAGCATCCGCGGGAGCTCGGTCTCCATCGTGAGGTTCGAGCTCGGGACGATCATCCCCACGTGGTGGTCGGTCATCGCTTCCCCACCGGGCGCATCTCCGGGACGGTCAGCTCCCCGGCGTCGACGATCAGCTCGTCGTCGAGGAACAGCGAGTTGTCGCGCATCGGGATGTCGAAGTGGCAGGCGGTGTCGTTCGGGCCGCCGAGCTCGTTGTTCGGACCGATCGAGAACATGACGTTGCCGTAGAAGCTGCGCAGCTCCATGCCCATGCCGCCGCCGAACTGGGTCAGGCCGTGCCAGTGGGCGCGCTCGTCGAGACCCCAGCCGACGTGGCTCATGCCGTAGCCGCGCGGGTCGTCGAAGCTCTCGATGTAGGAGCGCAGCAGGTCCGCGTCGAGCCCGGAGGAGCCCGCGCCACCGCGGATGTCGCGGATGAAGCCCTCCTCGATGGTGATCTCGACCGGGGTCTGCACGTAGGTGTTGAACGGCAGCAGCACGTCGCCGGGAGCGAGGACGATCTTCCCGTCGACGCCGTCGTCGGCACCGCCGGTGAACACGAACGCGGCCGGCCAGTGGTCCCAGCGGCCGGGGATGTCGGTGTAGCCGTACTCGCTCATCGTCGGGTACATGCCGAGCCGGTAGGTGACGTCGGTGCCGTGCGGGCTGGTGATCCACATGGTCGACGCCTTGGCCAGCAGGTCCGCGCCGGTCTCGACGCGCTCGCGCAGCTCGGTGGTCGGCATCAGCCGGGCCAGCAGCTCGGGCGGCTCGACCGCGGTGAGGATGCGGGTACCCGCGTCCTGGATCGCGAACTGCTCGGCACTGAACAGCAGGAACGTGCAGTCCACGACCATGTCCGCGGCCTTGAGCGCGTCCACGGCCAGCGGGATGTTGCCCAGGCCGGAATCGCCGACCGCCCAGGTGCCGCCCGCGCTCGCCGGCGACGGCAGCCGCATGTGGTAGCCGGTCGCACCCAGCTTCTGGATCGCCCAGAGGAAGGCGTCGGCGTACTCGGTCCGTTCCGCGCCCCGGGTGAGGACGACGACCGTCTCCCCCTCGTGCACGCCCGACAGCGTCAGCTGCTGCAGGCAGATGTCGTTGAACAGGTTCTGGTCCATCGCGCACCTCCGTGTCTCGTCCGATTAATCCGAGCACGTACTATCCGAATACGCAATACCTTGCGACGAGCGGAAACGGCACCGTCACACGGGACGGATCAGCCGGGGGCGCCGTCGCAGACGGACTTCAGCGACCGCCCGAGGGCGTTGCGGTGGACCTCGTCGAGCCCACGGGCCTGCTCGACCGCGGTCTGGGCCAGGATCGACGGGCACTCCTCGTTCGCCCGGGCCGGAGCGGCCGGCTTCAGCGCGGCCACCAGCTCGTCGCCGATCCGGTCCAGCTGCGGCCGCACCCGGGCCAGCTCGGGCCGCTGCGCGGGACGGGTGTCGGGCCGGTCGGCCCACTGCCGGATCAGGTCGTTCTGCACCTGGGTGCTCGCCGCGATCTGGTCGGCGACGATCCGGGCCGCCCAGTCGGGGTCGACGCCGTCGCGGGTCGCGTCGGCCCGGGTCTCGGCGACGACGGCCGCCTCCCGTGCCGGGTCGGTGAGGGCCGTTCCGGTGCCGAACTTCGCCGCGGCCACCTGGTCCGAGATCCGGGCGCGCTGCGCGGACAGCTCCACGATCCGGATGAGCCCGTCGGCCGGGGACGCGCCGGGCGGGCCCTCGGTCAGCGGGAGGGGCTGGTCGCCGCACCCGGCCAGCAGTCCCAGGGCCAGGACGGCCCCGGCCAGTGCGGTACCGCGTCTGCCGATCACAGCGGCGAGCCTACGACCGCAGCGGTCGCGCCCCCCGCCGCCCGCGACATTGAGCCTTTTTCAACCTGCCGTTCCGGCAGCTCAGGGGCCTGGTTGTGTGGGTGCAGACGCCGAGCTAGCGAGCCGGTGACCTGTGCAGCTGTGGTCAGAGCAGTTGCGCTGCAACCTTCGCGATCTCCTGACGCAGAAGCTCGCTGGTCAGGTTGAAAAAGGCTCATTCCCGGAATCCGACCCTCCGGTGATCTTTTCGCCACGACACACCGCGGGGATGCGTTTCCGGTCTCCCGGACACGCACCCCCGCGGCAAATGCGGCGACGCCGGCCGTCGCCCGGTCCGCGGGTTTCCGCGGCGGGCCGGCCGGCCCGGTCAGAACCAGGCCTTGCGCCCTCCCACCGGACGTCCGATCGCCCCCAGGATCAGCAGGACCACACCGACGATCACCAGCAGGCCGCCGAGGTAGTAGAGAATGGGGATACCGGTGAAATAGCCCACCAGCAGCAGGATCAGACCAAGAATGATCATTTCGCGTCCCCTCCCAGGAATGTGAGGGGAAAGTACTCACGCCCGGATGGTTCCGCAGCGCGGGAATCGATTCCGATGCCCGATTCGTGACCTGCCGTGCGCCGGGCGGTACGCGGGGACCGTCACACGCCGGAACGGTTCGGCCCGGCGCCGGAGAGGGAACACGGCTCTCGCACCCGAGCGCGAGGAGGACGACATGGGCCGCACCGTGGCCGACCAGATGATCGAGCTGCTGCACCAGGCCGGCGTCGAACGGATCTACGGCCTGGTGGGCGACAGCCTCAACCCGATCGCGGACGCGATCCGCCGCGACGGCCGCATCCGGTGGGTGCACGTGCACAACGAGGAGGCCGCGGCGCTCGCGGCCGCGGCGGAGGCCCAGCTCACCGGGCGGCTCGCGGTCTGCGCCGGCAGCTGCGGCCCCGGCAACACGCATCTGATCCAGGGTCTGATGGACGCCCACCGCACCGGTGCACCGGTGCTGGCGATCGCCTCGCACATCCCGTCGGTCCAGATCGGCACCGGCTACTTCCAGGAGACCCACCCGGAACGGCTGTTCACCGAGTGCTCGGCGTACTGCGAGCTGATCTCGCGGCCCGAGCAGATGCCGCGGATGCAGCGGATCGCGATGCAGACCGCGCTCGCCGAGTCCGACGTCTCGGTGCTGGTCCTGCCGGGCGACGTCAGCGCGCTCGACGCCCCGAACGACACCGGCTCCTCGCACCTGTCCCCGCCCACCGGCGTCGTGCGACCGTCCGAGGAGCAGGTGGCCGAGCTGGCCCGGCTCGTCGACGCCGCGGACACCGTGACGCTGTTCGTCGGGGCCGGCATCGAGCGCGCCCGCGAGCAGGTGCTCGCACTCGCCGACAGGGTGAAGGCACCGATCGGCCACTCGCTGCGCGGCAAGGAGTGGATCCAGTACGACAACCCCTACGACGTGGGCATGTCCGGACTCCTCGGCTACGGCGCCTGCTACGAGGCGACGCACGAGGCCGACCTGCTGATCCTGATCGGCACCGACTTCCCCTACGACTCGTTCCTGCCCCAGCGCGGCACCGTGCAGATCGACGTCGACCCCGCACGCCTCGGGCGTCGCACCCTGCTGGAGCTGGGCGTGCACGGCGACGCCGCGTCCACCCTGGACGCGCTGCTGCCGCGGATCGCGGAGAAGACCGACCGCTCCTTCCTCGACCGGATGCTGCGCAAGCACGCGGAGGCGCTGGAGAAGGTCGTCGGCGCCTACACCCGTAAGGTCTCCGACCTGCGCCCGATCCACCCCGAGCACGTCGCGGCGGTCCTCGACGAGGAGATGGCCGAGGACGCGATCGCCACCGTTGACACCGGCATGTGCAACGTGTGGGCGGCGCGCTACCTGTCCCCCAACGGCCGGCGCCGGATCATCGGCTCCTACCGGCACGGGACGATGGCCAACGCCCTGCCGCACGCGATCGGTGCGCAGTTCGCGTACCCGGACCGCCAGGTCGTGTCCCTGTCCGGCGACGGCGGGCTGACCATGCTGCTCGGCGAGCTGCTGACCGCGGCCGAGCACGACCTGCCGCTGACCGTCGTCGCGTTCAACAACGGGTCGCTGGGCATGATCCGGCTGGAGATGATGGTCGCGGGCTACCCGTCGTTCCAGACCGACCACGGCCCGGCCGACCTGGCCGGGATCGCCCGCGCCGCCGGCCTGTACGCCGAGGCCGTCGACGACCCGTCGGACGTGCGCGCCGCGCTGCGCCGGGCGCTGGACCACCGCGGCCCGGCGCTGGTCGACGTGCGCACCGACCCGAACGCGCTGTCCATCCCGCCGCACATCACCGCCGCGCAGGTCCGCGGGTTCGCCCTCGCCGCGACCCGCACGGTGCTCGACGGCGGCGTCGGGAGGATGGTCGAGCTGGCGCGCAGCAACCTGCGGTCGATCCCGCGCCCCTGAGCGGGGCGCGTCAGCCGGCGCGGGCGGCGAGCCCGGGGGCCGAGACCGCGTGGTCCAGCGCGATCGCGGCGGCGCCCCGGAGCACGCCGTCCTCGCCGTGCGCGTCGTCGTGCACCCGCGGCGCGAGGGCGCGACGGAAGGCCATCAGCCCGTCGTCGTAGGCGACGGCGAACGCCTCGGGCGCCGCGGCCCGCAGCGCGGGGCCGAGCCCGGCCAGCACGACGACCTCCGGGTCGTGCGCGTTGACCAGCCCGGCGGTCCCACGGGCCAGCGACGCCGACGCGCTCGTCACCGCGGCCGCCGGGCCGGGCTCGCCGGCCGCGGCGCGGTCGAGCACGGCGCGGGCGTAGCTGTACGGGGCGTCCGGCTCGGGCTCGCCCAGCATCCTGGCCAGCGCACGGCCGTCGACGCCGGTGGTCCAGCAGCCCCGCGCGCCGCAGGCGCAGCGGGCCGCCGGGTCGCCGAAGGGCAGGTGTCCCAGCTCCCCCGCCGCGCCCCGGGCACCGGCCTGGGCGCGCCCGTCGAGCAGCAGCGCGCCGCCGATGCCCACCTCGACGGTCAGAAACAGCGCCGTGCCCGCACCGGCCGCGGCACCGTCGCGGACCTCGGCGATGCCCGCGAGGTTGGCGTCGTTACCGACCAGCACGGGCAGGCCCGGCCCGGCGCCGATCCGGCGCACGTCCAGCGGGCTCCAGCCCTGGCCGCCACCGGTCTCGGCGAAGTGCTCGTCGACGACCGTCGCGGCCACCCCGACCCCGACCGCCACCACCGGTCCGGGTGCCTGCGCGACCAGCTCACCGACCATCCCGTCCAGCTCCGTGGCGACGGAGTCCGGATCGCGACGCCGGTGCGGGCCCGACCGCACCGCGAACGGCACGCCGTCCAGCCCGGCGAGTCCGGCCCGCCATCCCTCGAACCGCACGTCGACGGCGACGACGCCCGGCCCGGCCGGGTTGGGTGTCAGGGTGGTGGTCGGCCGACCGCGCCCACCGCAGGGGGCGCGCTCCTCGGTGACCCAGCCAAGGTCACGCAGCCGGGCCGCGATCTCGGTGGCCGAACCGCTGGCCAGGCGCAGCCGCCGGGCGAGCTCGACACGGGTCAGGCCGGGCTCGCGCCGGACCTCGGCCAGCACCTCGGCGGTGGCACGCCAGCGGTCGGTCTCGGCCCGTCCGGGGCGTTCGCCCGGATCGGCGGCGGGCCCGGAACGTGAACCCGCCGACATCGCGGTCATCGTCGTTGACACCTCCGGCCTGCCACGATTTATCCTCGCGGCACGATGAAAAAGGCTCTCACCTCGCCCCAGTCTCCCACCACCGGGCTCGCGCTCGCCGCGATGGCCCTCGGCGGCCTGGCCATCGGCACCACCGAGTTCGCCTCGATGGGTCTCCTGCCCGCCTTCGCCGCCGACCTCGGCGCCACCGTGCCGCAGGCCGGAACCGCCATCAGTGCCTACGCGATCGGCGTCGTCGTCGGCGCGCCGGTCCTCGCCGTGCTCGGCGCACGGTGGCCGCGCAAGCACCTGCTCCTCGCCCTGGCGGGCGCGCTGGCGGTGGCCAACGTGGCGTCGGCCTTCGCCCCGACCTTCGGCACCTCCGTCGTGACCCGGTTCCTGGCCGGACTGCCGCACGGCGCCTACTTCGGCACCGCGTCGGTGCTCGCGGCCTCGCTGGTGCCGCGCGAGCGGCGCCCGCGCGCCATCGCCACCGTCATGAGCGGACTGATGATCGCCAACATCGTCGGCGTGCCCGGGGCGACCTGGCTCGGACAGGCGGCGGGCTGGCCGGCCGCCTACCTGACCGTCGGCGTCGTCGCGGTGGTCACGATGCTGGCCGTGTGGCGCCTGGTCCCCGACGTCCGCGAGGAGCGCCGGGGCTCGATCCTCGGCGAGCTCTCCGCGCTGCGCCGCGGCCAGGTGTGGATCACCATGGCGGTCATCGCGACCGGGTTCGGCGGGTCGTTCGCGGTGTACAGCTACATCACCCCGGTGCTCACCGAGGTGTCCGGCCTGGCCGCCGCGGCCGTGCCGCTCGCGCTCGCCGTGTTCGGCCTCGGCATGACGCTGGGCAACCAGGTCGGCGGCCGGCTCGCCGAGGCGGCGCCGGTGCGCACGATCGCGGCCGGCCTCGGCGCCGCCACGGTGTCGATGGCCCTGTTCGCGCTCACCGCGTCCTCGCCGGTGTTCGCGCTGCTGGCGCTGTTCTCCCTGGCCTTCACCACCACCGCGACCACCCCGGCGCTCGCGACCCGGCTGATGGACGCCGGCCGGGAGGGCCCGACGCTGGGCGCGGCGCTGCACCACGCGGCGTTCAACGTTGCGAACGCCCTCGGTGCCGCACTGGGCGGACTCGTCCTGGCCGCCGGGTGGGGCTGGACCTCGCCCGCCGCCGTCGCGACGGTGCTGCCGCTGCTGGGCCTGGTCGCCCTGTGGCAGGCGGTGCGGATGGAGCGCGCCGAGCGGCGCGCGGAGCTCGCCCTGGCCGCCTGAGCACTCCCGTGTAAACGAGAGGTGTCGATCGGATCACCTCTGGGAAGCCTGCCCCCGAGTTGATCGTTTCGTTGAACAACGATCCCGACGGGAGGAGACCCGCGATGACCACCGGTCTGCACGAGGACGTCCTGGACGGCGCTGTCCCGGACGGCGGGGGCCTGTACAGCGACGTCGAGGAGCTGCTCGACGCCTCGCCGCCGACCGCGACCGCGAGGCGCTGGTGCACCGCGACCGCCGGATCCGCGCCGGCGAGCTGGGGGACACGGTGCACAGGCTCGCCCACGTCCTCGACGAGCGGGTCGAGCGGGGATCGGTCGTCGCGCTGCTGGCGGGCAACACCCCCGAGGCCGTCGTCGCGCGGCTCGCGGTGACCCTGCTCGGTGCCGGGATCACCCAGCCGCACGAGGGTCTGTCGGCCGCCGCCACGGCCCGGATCGTCGCCGACGTCGAGGCGCCGCTGATACTCGCCGACGCCGACGCCGCCGCGTCCGCCGAGGCGGTCCTGGCGCTCGTCGACGGCGTCGAGGTCCTCTGGCTGGGTGCCCACGACGGCGGCACCGACCTGCTGGAGCTCGCCGCGGCCGCGTGGGCCGAGCCGGTCCGGGGCCGGGCCCGCCCGCACGACGTCGAGCAGATCCGCCACACCGGCGGCACCACCGGGCACCCGAAGGGCATCACCTACACCTTCGACCACCACCGGCGCGGCGCCGAGATGCGCCGCCGGGCCGGCAACTTCGGCGCGGGCGCCACCGGCGGGCGGCTGCTCGTCGCCACCCCGGTCGCCCACGTCGGCGGCTCGATGGCCGACCGCACGCTGGCCGAGGGCGGCACCGTCGTGCTGCAGGACTCCTTCGAGCCGGGTGCGTTCCTCGCCGCGATCGAGCGGGAGCGGATCACCCACACCTTCCTGCTGCCGCCGCTGATCCACCGCCTCCTCGACCACCTCGACCTGGACCGGACCGACCTGTCGTCGCTGCGGTCGCTGGTCTACGGCGGTGCCCCCGCCAACCCGCGCCGCATCGCCGAGGCGCTGCGCCGGATCGGCCCGGTGTTCACCCAGTTCTACGGCCAGACCGAGGCCGGCGGGATCAGCGTGCTCACCGCCGAGGAGCACCGGAACCCCGACCTGCTCGGTACCGTCGGGCGGCCGATAACCACCACCACGATCGCCATCACCGACGCCGACGGCCGGCCCGTCGCCCCGGGCGAACGCGGCGAGCTGTGGGTGCACACCGGCATGGAGATGGACGGCTACTGGAAGCAGCCGGAGCTGAGCGCCGCGACGGTCGTCGACGGCTGGGTCCGCACCGGTGACGTCGCCCGCCAGGACGCCGACGGCTACCTGCACCTGCTCGACCGGGTGAAGGACATGATCGTCGTCGTGGGCGGGCACGTGTACACCTCCGAGCTGGAGGACCTGCTCATGGAGCACCCGGCCGTCCGGCACGCCGCGGTCTTCGGCGTGCCCGACGACGACGGCACCGAGACCGTGCACGCCGCCGTCGTCACCGACTCCCCGTCCCCGAGCGCGGACGAGCTGACCGACCTGGTCGCCGACCGCGCCGGTGCGATGTACGTGCCGAGCACCGTGGAGTTCGTCGAGCGGATCCCGCTGACCGGGATCGGCAAGACCGACAAGAAGCGGCTGCGCGCCGAGCTCGCCGGTCAGCCGCGCTGACGGACCGCCTCGTAGAGCACCACGGCCGCGGCGATCGAGGCGTTGAGCGAGTTGACCCGCCCCCGCATCGGGATGACCACCGTGGCGTCGGCCCGGTCGAGCCACGCGTCGGTCACCCCGGTCGCCTCGGTCCCGATGACCAGCGCGCTCGGCCCCGTCAGGTCGGTGGCGGCGAGCCCGGTCGTCCCCGCCGGGGTGGTGACGAGGGTGGCGATGCCGCGCCGGTCGAGCCAGTGGAGGACCTCGGGGGTCGACGCGGATGCGACCGGCACCGCGAACACCGTCCCCTTGGACGCGCGCACCACGTTGGGGTTGGCGAAGTCGGTGCCGCCCCGCTCGGGCGTCGCGATGACCACAGCGTCCGCCCCGCACGCCTCGGCGGTGCGCAGCATCGCCCCGACGTTGCCGGGCTTCTCGACGCCCTCGGCGACCAGCACGAGCGGGTCCGGCCCGAGGTCCAGCTCGTCGAGCGGGCGGCCGGGGGCCGGTGCGACGGCGAGCCAGCCGTCCGGGGACTCGCGGTAGGCGATCCGGGCGAACACCTCCCGGCTCACCGAGAACACCCGCGCCGACGGCATCCGGGCCAGCAGCGAGTCGGACCGCACCAGGTCCGGCGCCCAGTACAGCTCGCTCGGCTCGACGCCGGCGTCGAGCGCGAGCGCCAGCTCGTCGTGCCCCTCGATCACGGTGACGCCCGCCGCGTCGCGGTGGCGACGGGTGCGCAGCCGGACCAGGTTCTTGACGCGCGGGTTGGCGGTGCTGGTCAGGTCGGGCACCGGACGAGCCTAGGACACCGCCGTCCTACTCCGGGGTAACCTCCCGGTGACCGGGCTGGACACGTGGAGGGTGGGACCGATGGGCGAGCCGACGGGGATCGCGGTCGAGGTGACGGACGGGGTCGCGCGGCTGCGCCTGGACCGCCCGAAGGCGGCGAACGCGCTGCACGAGCCGATGTGGTTCGGGCTGCGTGACGCGGTGCGCGAGCTGGACGCCGACCCCGCGGTGCGGGTCGTGGTGATCAGCGGCAACGGGCGGCACTTCTGTTCGGGCATCGACGTGTCGATGCTGGGCGGGCTGCGCGAGAAGGCCTCGGGTGACTCGGTGGGTCACGGCGCCGACGCGCTGCGCCGCACGATCCTCGACCTGCAGGACTGCCTGACCGCGATCGAGCGCTGCCGCACACCGGTGATCGCCGCGATCCACGGCGTCTGCCTCGGGGCTGGTCTGGACCTGGCCGTCGCCTGCGACCTGCGCTACGCGACCGCCGACGCGTCGTTCGTGCTGAAGGAGGTCGACATGGGCCTGGCCGCCGACGTCGGCGTCCTGCAGCGGCTGCCGCGCATCGTCGGCGAGGGCGTTACCCGCGAGCTGGCCTACACCTGCCGTCCGGTGTCCGGCACCGAGGCGAAGGAGCTGCGCCTGGTCAACGGCGTGTACGACGACGCCGAGGCGCTGGAGAACGGTGTCGCCGAGCTCGCCGCGTCGCTGGCGGCGAAGTCCCCGCTGGCGCTGCGCGGCACGAAGTACGCGATCACCTACGCCCGCGACCACTCCGTCGCCGACGGGCTCGACCAGATCGCCACCTGGAACGGCGGGCAGCTCGTGTCGGCCGACCTGACCGAGGCCGTCACCGCGTTCATGGAGAAGCGCCAGGGCGTCTACCGGGACTGATCCGCCCTACCGTCGCGGGACGACCTCACCGACGACCGCGTACATCCCGGCGGGGCCGGCGGGCGACCGCCCGGCCTCGGCCCGCCAGTCGGCGACGTCGACCATGCCCGGCTCCAGCAGCTCCAGCCGGTGCCCGGGCCGGTCGACGAGCAGCCTGCGCAGCAGGGCCCGGTCCCGGGACCGGGCCGGCTGCGCGGTGTCCTGGGTGAACCGCTCGACCGTGCGCATCCGTTCGGCGATGCGCGGGTCGTCGACATCGGTGCTGCCGTGCGAGACGACGAGCATGCTGCCGGGGCCGAACGCCGTCGCGTAGCGGTCGAACAGGGCGCCGAGCAGGTCGTCGTCGCCGACGAAGTGCAGCACCGAGACCGCGAGCACGGCGACCGGCTCGGCCGGGTCGAGCAGGCCCGCCACGCCCGGGGCGGCGAGCACGGCCTCGACGTCGGTGAGGTCGGCCGCGGTGATCGAGGCACCCTCCACACCGGTCAGGAGCTGGCGGCTCATCGCGACCGACACCGGCTCGACGTCGACGTAGGCGACGCGTGCCGTCGGGTCGGCACGGTGGGCGATCTCGTGCACCGGCTCGGCGGTGGGGATGCCGGAGCCGAGGTCGAGGAACTGGCGCACCCCCCGGTCGAGACAGGCACGCACGGCCCGGCCGAGGAAGGCCCGGTTGGCGAGCGCGAGCTCCCGCGTGTCGGGCAGCGCGACGAGCAGGCGCTCGGCGAACTCCCGGTCGGTGGCGAAGTTGTGGCCGCCGCCGAGCATGTAGTCGTAGATCCGCGCCGGGTTGGGCAGCGTCAGGTCGATCTCGTCCACCGGGACGGGTGCGGGTTCCGGGACGGTCATGGACCTCACCCTCCCGCCGGTGTCTCCCTGGCCGCAAGTCCCGACAGGACCTCGTGCAGCTCCGCCGCCGTGGCGGGGGTCGTTCCCGGGAGGCCCACCAGCGCGAGCAGCCGCGCGACGGCCGGTGCCCAGGCCGGGCCGAGCCGGGCGTCCGCGAGCAACGCGGCGTCGCCGAGGATCTCGGCCGCCGGACCGCGCCGCACCCGCCCCCGCGCGACGACGGCGACGTCGTCGGCCCAGCGGTGGGCGAGGTCGACGTCGTGGGTGGACAGCACGACCGCGGTCCCGGCGCACTGCAGGTCCTGCAGCACGACGACGAGCTCCTCCACCCCGGCCGGGTCCAGGCCCGCGGTCGGCTCGTCGAGCACCAGCACCCGGGGCCGGACGGCGAGGGCACCGGCGATCGCAACCCGCTTGCGCTGTCCGAACGACAGCCGGTGCGTCGGCCGGTCGGCGAGGTCGGCGATGCCGACGGCGGCCAGCGCGTCGTGCACCCGGGCGTCGACCTCGGCCCCGTCGAGACCGAGGTTGAGCGGCCCGAACGACACGTCCTGCGCGACGTCGGCGGAGAACAGCTGGTCGTCGGGGTCCTGCAGGACGAGCTGGGCGGACTCGCGCAGCCGAACCAACCCGCGGCGGGTGCGCCGGACCGGCTCACCGTCGAGCAGGACCTCCCCGGCCGCCGGGGCGAGCAGCCCGAGCAGCAGCCGGAACAGGGTGGTCTTGCCGCCGCCGTTGGGTCCGAGCACGGCGAGCCGGCGCCCCGGGTCGACGGCGAGGTCCGCCCCGTCGAGCACGACCGGCCCGTCCGGGTAGGCGAAGACCAGTCCGCGGGCCTCCAGGACCGCGGTCACGGGAGGACCACCAGTGCCGTCAGCGGGACGGCGACGAGCAGCGCCGCGCTCGCCGCGACGAAGGCGGGCGAGACGATGCGGGCAGGCACCCGGACACGCAGCGATCCGTCGTAGCCGCGGGAGGCGAGGCCCGCCTCGAGGCGGCGGGCACGGTCGAAGGCCCGGACGAACACCGCGCTCCCCTGCGCGGCCAGCGACCGGAAGGTGGTCCGCCGCGTCCGGAACCCCATCCGGAGGGACTGGGCCTCCCGGACCGCGGTCAGCGAGTCCAGCAGCAGGAACAGCATCCGGTAGACGAGCAGGGTGATCTCCAGGACGGCAGGTGGCACCCACCGCAGCCGCGGCAGGGTGTCCGCGAGCGGCGTCGTCGCGGCGAAGAGGATCAGGCAGGCCACCGCAGCCAGCGAGCGTCCGACGAGCGCGGCCGCCCGGGCCGGGCCGCCCGGTGCGAGTGCGAGCCACGGGTCCCCGCCCACGGTCACCAGCAGCGGCAGCGCCCCCACGACGACGAACCCGAGCGGCAGGGCGAGCAGCCGCAGCGCGGTCCGCCACGGCACCCGGGCCCCACCCAGGAGCAGCGCCAGCGCCGCGCCACCGGTCAGCACGGCACCGGGCCACGGCGGGAGGACGACCGCGAGCAGCAGGAGCCCCAGGGCGAGGAACGCCTTCTCCCCCGGGTGCCGGGACCGCCAGCGGTTGGCGTGGGCGGTCTCGTCGATCAGCAGCATCAGGTCTGCCGGGCGGCCTTCTCCCGGCTGCGCGTGCGGGCGACGCCGATGCAGTAGCCGAGCACGCCCGCGCCGGCCGCGGCCTGCATCGCGAAGATCCCGGACTCGATCTCGCCCGACGGCGGCTCCCACACCGGGCTGAACCACGGCTGGTAGCCGGTGGCCTCGATGGCCTCACCCGCCTGGCCGTCGGACCCGGCGTACTCGCCGGGCACGAACAGCACCGGCACCGCGAACAACGCGACGACGGCGACGACCAGCAGGATGTTCACGACGGTCGAGCGACTCACGCCGACGCCTCCTTCTCCGGGCCCTGCGCGGTCGCGGCCGGGGCGGCGCCACCGGTGTCGGTGGTCGTGCTCGTCGTCGTGGCCGTGCTCGTGGCCGGACGCAGCACGCCGAGGCGGCGCAGCTCGTCCGGGGTGATGCGCACGAGCAGCCGTACGACGAGCACGGTCAGCAGCCCCTCGGCCACGGCCAGCGGGATCTGCGTGATCGAGAAGATCGAGGCGAAGGTGACGAAGGCTCCGCCGAACCCGGAGGTGGGGTCGGGGAACGCGAGCGCCAGCTGCGCGCTGGTGATCGTGTAGGTGCCGAGGTCACCGAGGAAGGCCGCGGCGAACACCGCGGGCCCCAGCGACCCCCCGAACCTGCGGACCACGACGTAGGCGCCGTAGGCGATCCACGGCCCGGCGATCGCCATGGAGAACGCGTTGGCGCCGAGCGTGGTCAGCCCGCCGTGGGCGAGCAGGACGGCCTGGAAGAACAGCACCACAGTCCCGAGCAGCGCCATCACCGGTGGTCGGAACAGCGCCGCGCCCAGCCCGGTGCCGGTCGGGTGCGACGACGACCCGGTCACCGACGGTGATCTTGAGCGCGGACAGGACGAAGGTGAACGCGCCGGCCGCGGCGAGCAGCAGCTTGGTGTCCGGATCCTCGCGCACGCGCTGTACCACGGCCCGGGCGCCGTGCACGACGAACGGCGCGGCGACGACGGTCCAGGCCGCCGCGTGCAGCGGCGGGAGATAGCCCTCGGCGATGTGCACGGACGAACGCTACGGCCCCACCGTTAGCTCGTGCAAGCCTGAACATCCGGACAGGTGTGCAGTGCCTGACATTCGTCGACGCCCGGACCCGGCCGGGTCCGGGCGTCGCCGGTGCCGCGGTGTGCGGTGGTCAGACGCGCGCACCGTTGGTGTGGTGCACCTCGGCGGGGCGCTCGGCGGTGGCCTTGTGCTCGGCCGCGGCGGCGAGCCGGCCGGCCGCCTGCTCGGCCTCACGACGGCGCTGCTCCCGCTCGGCGGGCGTGGTCTCGGGCGTACCGACACCGCTGCCCGGCTGCCCGGCGACGACCCGCTCCTTCGCCAGCTTCCGGGCCTTCTTCTCCGCCTTCGCGGCAGCGTCGCGCTGGGCGACCTTCTCCAGCCGCGCGGCCTTCGCCTTCGCGGCGGCCTTCTTCTCGGCAGCCGCCGCCTTCTTCTGCGCAGCACGCGCGGCCTTCGCCTGCTTGCGGGCCTTCTTCTCGGCCTTGCGGGCGGCGCGGACGGCCTTCTCGGCGTCCTTCTCCTCCGCGCGGCGGGCCTTCTTCGTCTCGGCCTTCGCGGCCTCGACGGCCTCCCGGCCGCTCTTCTTGCCCTTCTTGCTCTTCGTGCCCTTCTCGGTCACGGACTTCTTCTCCTGCACGGCCATACCCGGGTCCTCTCCTGTCCTCGCGACCGACGGCACGACGCGGGACCGGCCGATGGGGACACCGGCCGGGCGCCGAGGTGCGGGCGAGGGTCTCGCCCACATCGTCGGATGCGCAACACCGCGACCCGGTGAACGGGCGGCGGCGTACGCGGAACACGACAGGCTACCCCCGGAGACCGGTGGGGAACCGCCCAGGTGACGGCGATGTGATGCCGACCGGACCGGCTACCCCGGTCGGACCTTCACGGACACCTGATCGTCGTAGCGGAACGGCGGTCAGCCCGCCTCGGGAACCCCGTCGTGCTGGTCCTGGTCGTCGGCGAGGTGACCGCGCAGGGTCACCAGGGCCCGGGCGAGCAGCCGCGACACGTGCATCTGCGACAGCCCCACCTGGGCGGCGATCTGGGTCTGGGTCTGGTTGCCGAAGAACCGCAGCATGAGGATGGTCCGTTCCCGCTCGGGGAGCTTGCGCAGGGCCGGGCGCAGCGACTCGCGGGCCTCGACCGCGTCCATCCCGGCGTCGATGCCCCCGACGATCTCGCCGAGCGGGTTGTCGGTGTCGCCGACGAGCTTGTCGAGCGAGTCCGACCGGTAGGAGTCCTGGGCCTGCAGCCCCTCGATGACCTCCTCCCGGCTGATGTCGAGGTGCTCGGCGAGCTCGGAGACCTTCGGGGCGCAGCCGTGCCGCGAGGCCAGCTCCTCCTGGGCGCGCGTCATGCGGCTCTGGATGTCCTTGAGCCGCCGCGGCACCCGCATCGACCAGGTGCGGTCGCGGAAGTATCGGCGGATCTCCCCGGTGATCGTGGGGACGGCGTAGGCCAGGAACGGGGTGCCCTGCTCCGGGTCGAACCGGTCCAGCGCGTTGAGCAGACCGATCGCGCCGACCTGCTCCAGGTCCTCGACGGGCTCGCCGCGGTGCCGGTAGCGCCCGGCGATGTGCCGGACCACCGGGTGGTAGCCCTGTGCCAGCTCGGAGCGCAGCCGCTCCCGTTCCGGATCCCCGGGGCCGGCGGCCGCGAAGGCACGGAGAGGCTCGACGAGGTGGGTGTACTCGTCGGGGCGGGTGTCCGCGTCCGTACTCGGCTCAGCCATGCCGTCTCCGCGGCCGGCAACGATCGACTGCCATCACCGATCGACGGTAGGCCGCGGGCCGCGGGCCCGCACGTCGAACTTCGCGTGACCTGGTCGGTTCTTTCGATCGGCGGTCACTCCGATGAGTTGCACGGCGACCTGGTGGGTACTGCTGCCCCATGCCCCCGACTTTGTGTGTCGAGCTGCCCGTCGAACCCGCGTCGGCAGGTCGCTCCCGCCGGGAGACCCGCAGGTGGCTCGCGTCGCTGTGCGGGACCGACGAGCAGTGCCCGACCGTGCAGGACCTCGTCCTCGCGGTGAACGAGGCCGTGTCCAACTGCATCGAGCACGCCTACGGGGCCGCCGGCTCGGAGGCCGCCGCGACGGTCCTGCTGCACGGCGAGGCCGAGGGATACCGGGTGCGGATGGAGGTCAGCGACCGCGGGTGCTGGCGCGACCCGCCCACCGACCCCGGCCACCGTGGACGGGGCATCGGGATGATCGAGGCGGTCGCGGAGGACGTGCGGGTGGAGCCGGGTCCGGACGGGACCACCGTCACGTTCCGGGGCCGGATCGGCCGCTGCCCGGGGCTGTGCACCCCCGCGTCCTGAGACGCCCGGGCCCACGACGGGCCCCGCAACGACAGGGTCGCCGCACCCCACGCCCGAGGGCGGGTGACGGCGACCGGTTCTCATCGGGCCCGATCCGTCGCGGACCGGGCGGTGGGGTCAGGTCAGTCCCACATGACGGTCGACGGGTCGTCGGACCGGTGGCCGCGGTGGCCCCCGCGGGCGACCGGGGTGTAGCGCCCGTCGTGCCGGGCCTGCTCGCTCTCGGGGTGGGGCCAGGTCTCGTTCGCGTGCTGCGTGCTGCTCTCACTCATGGTCACAGGGTGCCCACCGGACGTTCCGGGCAAGCGGAGCGCAGGAGTCGGCTCGGTAACACCTGCGCCCCGCCCGGGTGAAGACCCCCGACGGTCAGCCCGTCCTCGCGAGGCTCTTGATCGAGGCGAGGATGTCCTGCACGCGCTCCTTGGCGTCGCCGAACAGCATCTGGGTGTTGTCCCGGAAGAAGAGCGGGTTCTGGACGCCCGCGTAGCCGGTGGCCATCGACCGCTTGAAGACGATCACGTCCTTGGCGTCCCACACCCGCAGCACCGGCATCCCGGCGATCGGGGATCCCGGGTCCTCCGACGCGGCCGGGTTGACCGTGTCGTTGGCGCCGATCACCAGCACGACGTCGGTCTCGGCGAGGTCGTCGTTGATCTCGTCCATCTCCAGGACGATGTCGTAGGGCACCTGGGCCTCGGCGAGCAGCACGTTCATGTGGCCGGGGAGCCGTCCCGCGACCGGGTGGACACCGAAGCGCACCTTCACGCCGGCGTCGCGCAGTGACCGGGTCAGCTCCGCCACCGGGTACTGGGCCTGGGCGACCGCCATGCCGTAGCCGGGGGTGATCACGACGCTCCCGGCGTTCGCGAGCAGCTCGGCGACGCCGTCGGCGTCGATCTCGCGGTGCTCGCCCTCCACCGCGGCGGCCGCCGAGGAGGTGGCCCCGAAGCCGCCGGCGATGACCGAGATGAACGACCGGTTCATCGCCTTGCACATGATGTAGGACAGGTAGGCACCGGAGGACCCGACGAGCGCGCCGGTGATGATCAGCAGGTCGTTGCCGAGCAGGAAGCCCGCCGCCGCGGCGGCCCATCCGGAGTAGGAGTTCAGCATCGACACCACGACCGGCATGTCACCGCCGCCGATCGAGGCGACCAGGTGCAGGCCGAGCAGCAGCGCCAGCACCGTGAGCACGGCCAGGATCCACATCTGCGGCGTGATGACGAAGAACACCGTCAGCACCGCGAACGCGACGAGCGCGCCGAGGTTGAGGACGTTCTTGCCGGGCAGCATCAGCGGCGCCGACTTGATCTTCGCCGACAGCTTCAGGTAGGCGATCACCGAGCCGGTGAAGGTCACCGCACCGATGAAGACCCCGACCGCGACCTCGGCGTGGTGAATCCCCAGCAGCGGTCCCTCCAGCACCAGGTGCCCGGCCTCGACTTCCAGGAAGCCGTTCCAGCCGACCAGCACCGCGGCGAGACCGACGAAGCTGTGCATGAGCGCGATGAGCTCGGGCATGCCCGTCATCTCGACGACGCGTGCCCGCCAGAGCCCGATCGCCGCACCGATGACGACGGCCGCGAGCAGCAGCGCGACGCCGAGCCCGGACGCCTGCCCCAGCGCGACGACGGCGGTGGCGACCAGGGCGATGGTCATGCCGGTGATGCCGAACAGCACACCGGACTTGGCGGTCTCGTGCCTCGACAGCCCGGCGAGGCTGATCACGAACAGGATCGCGGCGATCAGGTACGCCGCAGTGGTCCACGTCTGCACGGCTCAGCTCCTCGTGAACATCTGCAGCATGCGGCGCGTCACCGCGAAGCCACCGACGATGTTGATGGCGGCGAGCAGCACCGCGACCGCGGCGAGCCCGATGACAAGGGCGTCGCCGCCGGTGCCGATCTGCAGGATCGCGCCGACGACGATGATCCCGGAGATCGCGTTCGTGACCGACATCAGCGGCGTGTGCAGCGCGTGGTGCACGTTGCCGATGACGTAGAAGCCGATGACGATCGCCAGCACGAACACCGTGAGGTGCCCTGCGAGCTCGGCCGGGGCCAGTGCCGTGACCGCGAACAGCGCCACCGCGCCGACGACGCCGGCGGCGAGCCCCGCGTAGGGGGACCGTGGCTTCTCCGGCTCCGTCGCCACGGGCTCGGCGGCCGGTTGGGCCGCGGGCGCCGCACTCACCTTCACCTGGGGCGGGGGCCAGAGCGTTTCCCCCGCGTGCGCGATCGTGATGCCACGGACCACCGTGTCGTCCAGGTCGAGCGCAAGCCGCCCGTCCTTCTCCGGGGTCATCAGCTTGAGCAGGTTCAGCACGTTCGTGCCGTAGAGCTGCGACGCCTGCGCGGGCAACCGGGCGGCGAGGTCGGTGTAGCCGATGATCGTCACGCCGTGGTCGGTGACGACGGCCTCGCCGGCCACCGACCCCTCCACGTTCCCGCCCTGGGAGGCCGCCATGTCGACGACCACGCTGCCCGGGCGCATCGACGCCACGTCAGAGGCGGTGATCAGCTTCGGCGCGGGCCGCCCCGGGATGAGCGCGGTGGTGATGATGATGTCGCAGTCCGCGGCCTGCTCGGAGTAGATCTCGGCCGCACGCTTGTCGTAGTCCGCCGAGGTCGCCTTGGCGTAGCCGTCGGTGGACGCCTCCTGCTCCACCTCGACGGCCAGGTACTCCCCGCCGAGCGACCGCACCTGGTCGGCGACCTCGGAGCGCGGGTCGGTCGCCCGAACCACCGCGCCCAGGCTGTTGGCGGCGGCGATGGCGGCGAGCCCGGCGACGCCCGCCCCGGCCACGAGCACCTTCGCCGGCGGGACC
Source organism: Pseudonocardia sp. HH130629-09 (assembly GCF_001294645.1). Classification (NCBI taxonomy): domain Bacteria; kingdom Bacillati; phylum Actinomycetota; class Actinomycetes; order Pseudonocardiales; family Pseudonocardiaceae; genus Pseudonocardia; species Pseudonocardia sp. HH130629-09. Next base: position 1,181,773 of record NZ_CP011868.1, on the reverse strand, counting down.
TTGCCCGCGGCGGTGACCTGACCGGTGAAGAACCGGCCGAACACGTGGGCCGCCTCGATCACCGCGCGGTAGCCCGCGATGTTCGCCATCGACGACAGCACGTCCATCGACTGGGCCCGCGAGATCCGGGGCACCGCGTCCATCGACAGGGCGGTGACGCCCTGGGCGGCGAGCGCGGCCGTGCGTTCCTCCTCGAAGCGCGGCGCGAGCATCGCGATCAGCACGGAGCCCTCGCGCAGCTTGCCGATCTCGTCGGGCTGCGGGGCGTTGATGCGCACCACGACGTCGGCGTCCCAGACGGGACCGTCGGCGACGTCGGCGCCCGCCTCGGCGTAGGCCTCGTCGGTGAACCCGGCCCGGGCACCGGCCCCGGACTCGACGGTGACGGCGTAGCCGAGACCGACCACCTTCGCGACGGTCTCGGGGCTCATCGCCACGCGCGTCTCGGGCTCGGACTCCGCGGCCACACCGATCCGCATCACCGGTCCCGACGGCTCAGGGCTGTCGCTCATGCACTCTCCTCGATCTTGCGCGTGCCTCGTCGCTCGCGCTGGTCGCGGGCCTTTCGGAAGGTAATGCCGGAAGCGGGCGCGTGCAGTCACGACTACGTCACAGGCCGGACCGGTACCCCGGCGAGGCACGGCTGACGTGGGCGGCAGCGTAGCGCCGGGGAGAAGCTCGCAGCCCCTCCGATGTGCTGGGCGGGGGAACGCGGACCCGGTCCCGGCGCCGCCGGCGCGCGACCACGGTGCGGGCGGCACCGGGCCGGCGCGGGCCCGCGCCGGGGCGAGCGGTCAGCGCTGACGGGCGGGCCGCACCACGATCTCGTTGACGTCGACGTCCTCGGGCTGGGCGAGGGCGAAGGACACCGAGCGGGCGATGGCATCGGGGTCGATCGCGTGGGCGCGGTAGGTGCGCATCCCGCCCGCTGCGTCCGGATCGGAGATCGAGTCCGCGAGCTCGGACGTGACCACGCCGGGGGTCAGGGTGGTCACGCGGATCGAGGGGTCGCTCTCCAGGCGGAGGCCCTCGGTGATCGCCCACGCCGCGTACTTCGTGCCCGAGTACACCGCCGCCGTCGGGACGACCTGGTGCGCGCCGATGCTCGCGGTCGTGACGAAGTGCCCGCCACCCTGCTCGGTGAACACCGGCAGAGCCGCGGCGATGCCGTGCAGCAGACCGCGCAGGTTCACGTCGACCATCCGATCCCACTCGTCGACGAGCAGGGCGTCGAGCCGGGACAGCGGCATCACGCCCGCGTTGTTCACCAGGACGTCCACCCGGCCGTGCCGTTCCCGGGCGGAGTCGACGAACGCCCGGACGTCGTCGCGGTCGGTCACGTCGACGCGCACGGCCTCCACAACGCCCCCCGCGCTGTCGGCCAGCGCGGCGAGCCGGTCCGTACGGCGCGCCCCGGCCACGACGACGTGCCCCTCGCCCGCGAGCCGGCGCACCACCGCCTCCCCGATCCCGCTGCTGGCCCCCGTCACCAAGATGATCTTCTGTGTGGTCATGGGCCCACCGTCGCCGGTGCACGCCCGCACCGGGAGGCCCCGGTCGTCCGTGGGTGTGCCGCCCCCACCCACGGCTGCGCCGGACGTCCTACCGTGTGCGGCATGGCTTCGGAGCTCGGCGCGTACCTCGCCACCCGGCGCGCCCGGATCACCCCGGCCGCGGTCGGTCTGCCCTCGGCGGGGTTACGCCGGGTCCCGGGGCTGCGCCGGGAGGAGGTCGCGACGCTCGCCGGGATGAGCGTGGACTACTACGTCCGTCTGGAGCAGGGGCGCGAGCGACGCCCGTCGGCGGAGGTCCTCGAGTCGCTGTCGACGGTCCTGCAACTCGACGCCGACGAGCGCTTGCACCTGTTCGCCCTGGCGGGGGCCACACCCAGGACGGCGACAGCCGTCGCGACGGACCGGGTGGACCCGGCACTGGCGCAGCTGATGGACGCGTGGCCGGACAACCCGGCGCTGGTCCACAACCGGGCCTTCGACGTCCTGGCGACCAACGAGATCGCCGATGCCCTGTTCGGGGGCTGGTCGTTCTCGCGGAACCTCATGGAGATCGTGTTCTGCGATCCGGCCGCCCGCAGCCTCTACGTCGACCGGGACGCCGTCGCGGCGAACACCGTCGCGGGGTTCCGACTCCACCACGGCCGCAACCCGGAGGACCCGCGGATCAGGGCGGTCCTGCACCGGCTGCTCTCGAGCGGCCCGGAGTTCGAGGCGCTGTGGGCGGCGCACGACGCGCGGGGCAAGTCGCTGGAGCGCAAGCGCCTCCGGCATCCCCGGGTGGGGCCGCTGACCCTGACCGTGCAGACCTTCGACGTCCGCTCAGCCCCCGGCCAGCAGCTCGTCGTCTACCACGGTGAGCCGGGCGCCTCCGGCGACGCCCTGCGGCTGCTCGGCTCGCTGGCCGCCACGGACCGGGCACGGGGCTGAGGCGGCTCCCCGCTCGACGTGTCCCCCGGCCCCGGCGGGCCCGCTGTTCCGCCCGTGACGGCCGACCCCGACCGTCGCAGGAGGGGACACCGACCGGCCCGTCGAGGCCGAGCCGCCCCGACCGCAGGCGGGCGCCGGGCCGGTCGGCCCGGGTCAGGTCCGGGGCGGGGCCACCGGAACGTCCCCGCCGGCCGGAGCGGAGTAGAACTGCCGGGCCCACCGCCGGTAGCGGCCGACGGGCCCGTCACCGGGGGCGAGCTTCGGGTACTCGACGTAGATCTGGTGGTTCCACACCGGGAAGTCGGGAGCGGCGTCCCGGAGGGTGATGTGGTGCGCCAGGCGGCTGAACAGCTGCGAGAGCGGGTCGGTGATCAGCCGGCCCAGGACGTCGGGCACGAACGGGACCTTCTCCAGCGCCACGGTGGCGCCCAGGCGCAGGTGGAGCCTGCCCGGCGCCGTGGGGGTCGCGTGCAGCAGGACGTACATGTCACCGAGCGGGCCGAGCCGCGCCACGGCCGCCAACGTCGAGAGGCCGACGACGGTCAGCTCGTAGGACGCGCTGGGGACCAACGCCCGCCCGCCCGCGGTCACCGGGATCGTGCAGGTGGGCTCCCCGATCACCGGATCGGCGTCGATGGTGAGCCCGCTCAGGCCGTGCAGCTGGGTGAGGTGCCCGAAGTCGAACGCGTTCTCGACGATCATCTGCGGATGGCCCGCGAGGTCGACCGTGGTGTGCCGGAAGACGCTGGGCCGCGGGCCGTGCAGGGCGGGCACCTCCCAGGTCGGCGGCTCTCCCAGCGCATGCCGCCACACGTAGACGGAGCTGTTCACCTCGCACACGTCGTACCGCGTCAGCGCGGCCTTCGGCGGCTGCAGCCCGTAGCCGGTCGCCACGCAGGTCCCGCCCGTGTCGAAGGCGAACCGGTGGAACGGGCAGACGATGTTCTCGCCCTCGACCGCGCCGCCCGCCCCCAGATGTGCTCCCAGGTGCGGGCAGTAGGGGCGCACGGCCCGCAGCACTCCCCCGCGGGTGCGGTAGAGCACCACCTCCTCCCCCATCAGCGTGCGGGTGAGGACGCCACCGGGCGGGAGCTCGTCGGAGAAAGCGAGGCAGAACCAGCCGTCGGGATAGGGCAGCGCGGTGCCGGTCCCGGTCGCGGTCAGCGCATCGGCGCGGGCGGGACCGAAGTCGTCGTGGATGTAGCGGGTGAGACCGGACATCGCAGGTCCTCCGTGGTGGTGGGGGTGCTCACGGGCGGGGCCGCCGGCCCCAGGCGGAGATCAGCAGGAACGGCAGGTCGGCATGCCCGGGGTCGTCGAGCAGGGCGAGGCAGTCGGAGATGTCGTCGTCGGAGACGAGATCGTGCTCGCGCAGCAGCGGGCCGAACTGCTCCAGCGAGACACGGACGAGGCTGGTGGCGTTGCCGGTCGACCCCACGACGCCCGGGGTGCAGAGCACACCGACCTCCACCAGCCCGGCTTCGGCGAGCATCAGCGGCAGGCCGGTGGCCCACCCGATGTCGGCGCCCATCCGGCCGGACGCGAGCCGGGAGAGCCCCTCCAGGCAGCGGTGGAAGGCGGTGCGGCTGCCGCCGGGCGGGGTGATGCGGAGTGTGGCGTCGACGCAGACCCACCCGCCCGGCGCGGTCCACCCCACCATCCTGGCCAGCGCGGCGGCCCGGTCGGGCAGGTGCTCCAGCAGGGCGCGGGCGTGCACGAGGTCGAACGAGGCGGCCGGGAAGTCGTCGTGCAGGACGTCGTGCCGCAACGGCGTCAGGTTCCCGACGTCGGTCGGGAGCAGGGTGGTGTCGAGATCGGTGACCACCACCTCGCCCGGCGCACAGCGCCGGGCCAGCCAGCGCCCCACCGACCCGGTCCCCCCGCCGAGCTCCAGGCACCGCCAGCCGGGCATCGGGTCCAGTCCGTCGAGGGCCCGTCGGGAACCTGCGTCGGCGAACTCCTCGTGGGCCCGGAGTCTGCGCAGCTCCAGCGGCTCGTCGTGGTCGAGGTGACCCGCTCCGTAGCCCGCCGTCATGCCTGGCACCCGGCCCCTGCCGAGGGCTCGCCGACCGCCGGTGCGGCGGCCCGTGCCACGACCCGCAGGGTCAGGCCGCGTGCGGTGATGGTGGCCTCCGCCGAAGGCCGGAACGGCTCCGGTGAGAGCGGCTCGACGCGCCAGCGCCGGAGGACCGCGTGCAGCGCGGTGACCATCTCGGTCAGTGCGAAGCGGTCGCCGATGCACTTGCGGGCGCCGGCGCCGAAGGGGAGGTAGGCACTGCGGTCGGGAGCCCGGTCGACCCACCGGCCGGGATCGAACCGATCGGGGTCGCGGTAGAGGTCACCGCGGCGCTGGATCAGGTACGGGCTGACGGCCACCACGGTCCCGCGCGGCAGCTCGACCCCGCCCAGCTCGGTGTCCGCGGTCAGGGTGCGGGTGAACAGCCACGCGGGCGGGAACAGCCGCAGGGTCTCGGTGAGGACCCGGCCGGTGACACCGTCGAGCGGCGGCGGCCGGACTCCGTCCGCTGCCCGTGCCTCCGCCGTGACCTGCTCCTGCACGTCGGGGTGGGTGGCCAGCAGGTGCAGCGCCCACGCGAGCGTGTTCGCGGCGGTCTCGGTGCCGCCGATGAAGAACGTGAGCACCTGGTCGGCCAGCTCGGAATCGGTGAGGGTCGCGCCGTCGTCCACCGCCCCCAGCAGCGAGGACATGAGGTCGCCGTGATCGGTGGGGTCGGCGCGGCGGTTCGCCACGATCGTCGCGACGACGTCGAGGAGCCGCGCGCGGGCCTCGTCGAACCGGCGGTTGAACGGGATGGGCAGCCGGCTCAGCAGCGGCGGCGTGAGCATCCGCCGGAACACACCCCGTACGAGCGTCGTCGTGTCGTCGATGCTCCGGTCGACCACATCCGCGGGCAGCTCACCACTGAAGATCGTCTCCATGGTCGCGCGGGCGGTGAGAGTCATCATCTCGCGGGTGACGTCGAGGTGCTGCCCGGTGTGCCACGCGCTGCTGCTCGCCTCGGCCGTCGCGGCGAACACCTCGGCGTAGCCGGGGAACCGGTCGTTCTGGAACGAGGGCTGGCACAACCGCCGCTGCCGGCGGTGGCTGCTGTGCGGGCAGGTCGACAGGCCGTTGCCGGCGACCTCGCGGATCCGCTCGATCACCGGGCCCTCCTTGTCGTAGGTGCGGTCGTCGAGCAGGACCTTGCGGGTCACGTCCGGGTCGCAGGCCATCACGACCGAGAAGGGGCCCAGACGGATCCGCGCCAGCGGCCCGAGCGCGGGCAGCGACGAGGTGAACGCGAGCGCGTCCCGCAGCAGCGGCACCGCGTGGCCCAGCACCGGCAGCGCGCCGGGTGCGAGCGGGATCGACGGGGGGGCGGGGCATGGTCACCTCGTTGTCTCGGAGGGTCCGGTCACCACGTGACGGGCAGGTCGTGGACGCCGTAGATCAGGCCGTCGTGCTTGAACCGCACCTCGGACGCCTCGACGGCGAGGCGCAGGGTGGGGATGCGGCGGTAGAGCGTGCCGTAGACGACCTGCAGCTCGACCCGCACGAGCGGCTGCCCCAGGCACTGGTGCGGGCCGAAGCCGAACGCGACGTGGTGCCGGGCGTCGCGGCGGATGTCGAGCCGCTCGGCGTCGGGGAAGGCCTCGGGGTCGCGGTTGCCGACGTCGTTGGGCAGCACGATGCCGTCGCCGGCGCGGACCGTGGTCCCGTCGGGGAGCTCGATGTCGGCCAGCGCCACCCGGCGCCGCGCGGAGTGCACGATGGGCAGGTACCGCAGGAGCTCCTCGGTCGCGCCCACCACCAGCGCGGGGTCCTCGGTGGTGCGCAACGCCGCGAGCTGCTCGGGGTGGCCGAGCAGCGCGAGCGTGCCCAGCGCGATCATGTTGGCCGTGGTCTCGTGACCGGCGACGAGGATCAGCAGGAGCATCGACGCCAGCTCGGACGAGGTCAGCTCCCCAGTGGCGACGTGCCGGGCCGCCATCCGCGACAGGATGTCCTCGGCCGGGTCGGTGAGCCGCCGCGCGATCAGGTCCTCCAGGTACCCCACCAGCCCGCGCTGCGCCGCGAGCACCTGATCCACCGTCGAGTACCGGTGGATGAGCACGTGGCTCGACCGCTGGAAGAACTCGTGGTCGGCGTAGGGCACCCCGAGCAACTCGCAGATCACCATCGTCGGCACGGGCAGTGCGAAGGCCGTGACGAGGTCGACGGGACGCGGTCCGTCGAGGATCGCGTCGATCCGCTCGTCGACGATCCGCCGGATCGTGGGCCGGAGGGCCTCGACCCGCCGTACGGCGAACGGGCTTGTCAGCATCCGGCGCAGCCGCCGGTGCTCCGGATCGTCCATGGTGATGAAGGAGCGCGCGTCGGCGTGGCGTGCCTTGATCCCTGCCGTGACGTGCGGATAGCCGTCGTGGGTGGGGTCGGCGCTGACCCGCGGGTCGCTGAGCAGCTCGCGCTGCAGCGCGTGTCCGGTGACGAACCACGGCGTGCTGCCGTCCCAGATGCGGACCCGGCCGACCGGTCCGCGCGCATGCAGTCCGAGCAGCTCCGGCGGCGGGTCGAACGGGCAGCCGGCCGCACGCGGCAGGGGGAACTCGGGGATCGGGGCGGTCATGCCGCGGTCCGTCCGGGGACGGGCGCGGTGATCTCCAGGACCGCGACGGTCCAGCGGAACCCGAGCCCGAAGCTCACCACGAGCACGCGGTCGCCGGGCACGACCGTCCCGCCGCGGAGCAGCCGGTCGAGGGCCAGCAGCAGGTCGCACGGTCCGGCATGGGCGACGTGGCGTCCGAACGTCCAGCTCGTGTCGGCCGCACGGGCGTGCAACGGTGGCCCCGACAGCAGGACGTCCAGCACCGCCGACCCGATCGCGACGACGGCGATGTGCGCGACGTCCGCCGGTCCGAGACCGGCCTCGTCCAGCACCTGCTCGACGCAGGAGCGCGTGGCCTCCTGCAGGGAGGTGACGTGCGGGGCGAGCCCCGTCTCCTCGACCGCCATGCGCCGGCCCGTCGCCCCGCCCGCCACGCCGGCCGCGGCCCTGCTCATCTCCTCCAGACGGGGCACCGCGGCGTGTGCGGTCGCCACCAGCCGGGCCCGGCCCGGCGCGCGGGTGAGCACCGCGGCCCCGCCCGCGTCACCGGCGAGGTAGCCGATCTCGTGGACGAAGTCCCAGCGTTCGGCGGGGAAGCGGGACCCCGCGGTGACCATCGCCGCCCGTGCGTCCGGACGTGCGGTGAGGTGCTCGGCCGCCGTGACCAGCGCGGCTGCACCGCCGTCACTCGCGGCGCCGATCTCCATCCCCGTCGCCACCGTGGTGCCCAGGGCACGCAGCAGGTAGGGCGAGGGGGTGTAGTGGTCGACGTCCTGGAAGCTCGCGTGCACGAGCAGGCTCAGGTCGGAGCCGACGGCGCCGGCGTGCCGCAGGGCCTTCAGCGCCGCGCGTGCCGCCATCCCGACGGCTGTGTCGCCCGTGGCCACGGCGGCGGAGCCGAACCCGTTGGCGTCGGCCGCCGAGGGGGTGTCCGGCCGGGCACCTGCCCGCGGCCGGATGGGCGGGATCCACGACCCGCTGCCCGCGATGTTCACGTCGGACCAGAGCACGAGTGCCTCCTCAGGCGGGGACGGGCCGGTGGTCGTCGGCCCCCGGACGGACCAGGCGCCCCGGTTCGCTGCTCGAGAAGGCGGTGACGCCGCGGACCCGGACCAGCACCCGGTCGTCGGCGGCCGCGGTGAGCACTCCGGACGCGGTGTCGTGGCCGAGCCGGACGACCGGGTGGCGAGCGGCGAGGTCGCAGTCGTTGCCGGCACACCCCAGATCGACCTCGGCGATACCGGCGAGGGGGCCCGGCACCGGTGGTTCGCCCTCGGCCCCGTCCCGCGGCACGAGCAGCAGGTGAGCGAGCGCGTCGATCAGGATCGAGGGCACAGTCGTCCCGCCGAGCTCGGCCGAGAACCCCGCGTGGTCGAACGAGAACAGTGCACTCGTCCCGCCCGGCCCGTGGGCGTGGGCCGAGGTCCCGGCGAACGGCCCGCTCAGCGCCAGTACGGGATGTCCGTCGTAGATCGGCATCCGGAACCCCGGGACGGGGGTGTGCGCCCGCAGGTCCGGCGCCGGGCCGAGGTGGGGGCGGACCGGGGCGAGCAGGACGTCCGCCTCGTAGCAGAGGTCGCCGAACCGGAGCACCTTCCCGGTCGAGCTGATCCGGTTCGTCGTGACCCGGACCGACACCCGGGCCCCGGCGGGATCCTCGGTCGTCACCCGCGCGGAGACCGTGACGGTGCGGGGAGGACCGTCGGGCCGTACCGTCACCGAGGCGTGGCAGGCGAGGTCACGGAAACCGGTGACTACCATGTCCGGCCGAAGCCGGGACGCGGCGGCCGCGGCGGCCTCGAGCGCGAAAGTGCCGGGGAGCACGACGGCGCCGTTGACCCGGTGGTGACGCATCCACCGCCCGTCCCGCTCGTCGAGCGTGCGGGGGTCCCACGTCTTCGTCGCGACCACCCAGGACCGGCCCTCCATCGTGATGCCGTCGAGGAGCGGCGAGGCCGGTTCCGGACCCGGTACGGCGGGGGGCGGGACGTCGGGGGGCGGCATCGGCGGGGCGTCCGGTCCGATGCCCCGGCGGGCGAGCATGGCCCGTTCCGGCCCGCGCAGGAAGAACGTCAGTCCGTTCGCCGGCGGGTGGGCCAGCGACGAGAGGAACTGCGCGCACCCCTGGGCCGGCGTGATGTAGGCGTCCATGTTGTTGCGCCGCAGCGTCTCCTCCATGGCGACGCCGCTGGCCACACCGACGTCCTTCCAGCCGCTCCAGAGGATCGCGATCTCCCGGTGCCCCGTGGGCAGGTCCCGGTCGGCGGCGGCCGTGGCGTACTCGAGGTAGGAGTTCACCGCGCAGTAGTCGACGTCGCCGGGCGCCGGCGCGACCGTGGCGAGGGTGCTGAAGGTGGCGAGGATCGTCGGTGGTCGTCCGGCGAGGGCGTGCTTCAGGTTGCGGTAGCCGGTGGCCTTCGTGGCCCGCACGGCCCGGAAGTCGGCGAGCGCCTTGGCGTGCAGCGCGCGGGGACGCAGGTCGAGCACGGCGTTCACCACGAGGTCGACGCGGCCGTGCCGGTCGTGGATCTCGTCGAGGACGGCGGTGGTGGCCTCGCCGTCGAGCACGTCGCAGACGCGGTGGTGCACGCGGTCGGGACCGCAGACCTCGGCGAGCCGCCGCAGTGTCGCCCGTACCTCCCGGGCGGCGTCGAGACGGTCGTACCGCGCCTTGAGCTCGCGCAGGCTCAGCTCGGGATGCAGGCGTCGCTGCTCGGCGATGAACTCCGCCTGGGGTGCCGGCTCGGTGGGCGGGCCGTCCGGGACCGGGGTGCGGCCGATCAGGTAGACGTGCGGCCGCTCGACGCGGACGGCGAGCGCGTGCAGCAGCTCCGGCGTGATCCCGCGTGCGCCGCCGAACGCGACGACGACTGAGCCCGGGGCCAGCGAGGTCCCGCCCGGGCCGGCGGGCACGCCGTCCGGGCAGACGTCCATCCGGGCCCAGCTCCCGTCCCCGCGGGCCGCGACCGTGTGCAGCGGACCGGCGTCGCCGCTCGCGCGGGCCAGCTGGTGCAGCGCGGTCAGCGCGTCGGGCGCCGCGGTGAGCAGCGCGGCTCCCCCGCACTGGGTGATCTCGGCCCGGACCGAGCGGACGAACCCGGTGAACAGACCGGCGAGCGGGTGCGGACGGTCGCCGGGCAGGGCGTCGAGCAGCGCGGCGCCGACGGTTCCGCCGTTGCGCAGGGCCGGGAGCAGGGCCTGGGCCGTGGTCAGGAGCAGGTCCTGCAGCGTCTCGGCGCGCAGGGCGTCGGTGGGGGCGTCACCGCGGTCGGTGAACCGCGTCAGTACCCGCACGTGGGCCGGGACGAACGGGAGCTCCGCGAGCGCGCCGGCCGCGTCCTCCGCGGCGACGGCGTCGGTCGTCCACACGGCGACGTCGACGCAGCCCTCCAGCGCGGCCACGACGTCCGTGGAGTCGGTGACGACGACGGTGCCCGGCGGGACCGGGTGCGGCGGGGTCGCCCCGGTCGGGACGGGCATGTCGACGAGGTCCACCGTGCCCCGGGTACCGATGTCGGGTTCCGGTGCGTCGGCGGGCCGTACGCCGGTGAAGCGCAGGCCCGGTGTGGCCGGGTCGCTCGCGCCGACGGTCGTCTCGCGGCCGGTGACGACACCGTGCAGCAGCGCGAACAGCGCGTCGACGGCGAGGTAGGTGCGATCGGGCGCCGGGGGCGCGGGCGGCACCGCCGCCGGGCCGGCCGTCGCGACCGTTCCCAGGATCGGCAGACCGTGGTGCTCGGCGGTCGAGCGCCGGGCCAGTGCCACGACGGCGGCGCCCTCCGCGATCGTCGCCCCGTCCGTTACGAGCGGACCGAGATGTCCGTCCCAGCCCCGGACCGGTGCCACACTCACGGCCCCCACCAGCGCCAGCTCGCAGGCCCCGTGGCGGAGCTGACGCATCGCGAGGTCGAGTGCGGCGGTGCCGGAGTCCCGGTGGTCGTAGACGGCGACGCCGAATCCCTGCAGGTCGTCGTAGTTGGTCACCCGGCCGGCCGCGATGCAGGAGACGGCACCGGTGAAGTCGTCCTCGCTGATGTCGGGAGCGGACGCGTCGACGGCGGCGGCGAGCCGCTCACGCAGCGTCGCGACCATGTCGGGGTCGGGCAGCAGGCCGAGCGCGTCGGCGCACTCGGCGGCGTGCACCCGCACGGCCATCCGGGTGGCGTGCCTGCTGGGCAGCGCCGACCCGATCAGCAGCGCGGTGTCGGGACGCAGGTCCGCGGCCGCGTCGCCCAGCTGCGCCAGCAGCGGGTCCACCGCCTGCAGCATCATCAGGTGGCTCGGGTCCATGTGCGCGGTGGTGCGCGGCGGGATCCGCACCTCGCGCGGCGACGGGACGGGGTACGGGTCGCCGAACCCCGCCGAGGGACCGGGCCCGGTACCCGCCAGCCAGGCAGCGGTCGCGTCGCGGTCGGAGCCGGGCAGGTGTGTGTTCCAGCCGACGACGACGAGGTCCTCCGGGATCGCCCTGGCGGGCCGCGGGGTCGGGACGCGGTCGGCCAGCACGACGTGCGCGTCGGCGCCACCGAGCCCGAACGACGAGACGCCGACTACACGTGGCCGGTCCGAGGGCCGCCAGTCGACCTCGGTGACGGGCACCCCGAGCCGTTCCTCCCCGTCCAGCAGCGCGTGCGGGACGATCCGGTCCGTCTGGGCCGGGATCGCCCCGTGCTCGATCGCGGTGAGCGCGTGCGCCACCGAGACGAGCCCCGCGAGCACACCGGTGTGGCCGAAGACCTGCTTGTTGGAGGTGAGCAGGCAGGTGCGCGGGCCCTGCCCGAGCCGCGCCAGCAGGGCTCGGACCTCGACCTCGTCACCGGTCGGTGTGCCGGTGCCGTGGGCCACGACCCAGTCGAGGTCGTCGGCTCCGACACCGGCGTCGGACCAGGCGCGGGAAATCGCCAGTTCCTGACCGCGTTCGGCCGGGGCATGGATGCCCTTGCCCCGGCCGTCGGCGGCCAGGCCGGTGCCGAGCACCAGCCCCAGGATCTCGTTGCCGTCCGCGACGGCCCTAGCGTGGGTCTTCAGCACGAGCGCCACCGCACCCTCGGCGAGCAGCGTCCCGTCCGCGTCCCGGTCGAACGGGCGCACCCGGCCGCTGGGGGTGATGCCCTGGGCCTTGCAGAACAGGGTCAGCAGGGTCGGCTCGGCCACCGAGGTGCCGCCGGCGAGCGCCACGTCGCAGGAGCCCTCCCGCAGTGCCTTCACGGCGGCGTCGAGCACGTAGAGGCCGCTGGCGCAGGCTGCATCGAGCGTGAGGTGGCGGGCGTCGTCGGGCACGAGCCCGCCGAGTGCCACCCGAGAGACGGACGCGGGCTGGTGCATAAGCGGGTCGGCACCGCTGCCGGAGTAGTGGGCGAGCACCGCGTGCTCGGCCATCTCACCGAGCCAGTCACCGTCCGGGTCGGCTGCCGTCGCCCCGCGGAGCATGCTCGCGTACTGCGTCCCCAGCACCGGGGCCCGGTCGCCGAGCCCGATGTGGTCGTGCGCTCCCGTGGTGACGGCGAGCCACCGGTCACCCGCTCCGCGGCGCACGCCGTCGAGTGCCTGGACGGCGCAGTGCCGCAACCAGCGCGCGGTCGGTGCCACCCCGGGGTGGTCGCGCAGTCCGTGTGGCTCGCTGAGCGAGCGCGGATCCGGGACGAAGCCGGTGAGGTAGCCGGCCCGGCGGGCGTGGAAGCGGTCGGGCACCGTGGGGTCGGAGGCGTGGAAGTGCTCGAGCGCGAAGCCGGTCGGTTCGCTCGCCTGCAGCGTGGCCTCGCGCAGCCGGTCCCACAGCTCCCGCCGGTCGTTCGCGCCGGGCAGCGCCACCCCGATCCCGATGACGGCGACGGCGTCGTCGGCGGCAGCGACGGTGTCGGCACGGGGCTCCTCGGAGGGGGCCCCGGTCACGGTCTCCGCCGGCTCGGGGTCCCCGCTCGGCGGTCCGGCGGGTGTGGGCGACGCCGTCCCGCGGACGGGAGCGGCGTGCGCGGCGAGGTTGCTGTGCAGCTGGAGCGTCTGCATCCCGGTGAGGCCGATGCCGCCGTCGGCGACGAGGGTCTGCCCGGTGACGAACCCGGCGTGCGGGTGCAGGAAGTGGCAGATCAGGTCGGCCGCGTCCGGCGTCGAGATCGTGCGCCGGAGCAGCCGCTCGTCGTCGGCGCGGTCACCGATCGTGTCCGGGTCGGCGAGTGATCTCACGATGTCGCTCGCCACCGAGCCCAGCAGGACCGTGTTCACCCGGATCTCCCGCGGGGCCAGCTCCAGCGCCAGGTAGCGGACCAGCGACTCGGCGGCCGCCTTCGTCACGCCCCCGGGCCCGTAGCCGGGCACCGGAAGGTGGGAGCCCACGGCGGACAGGCACAGCACCGCCGCGCCCGGACGGCCGTCCATCAGCTCGGCCGCCCGCCGCGCGCAGTGGTATGGCCCCATGACGTTGGTGCGCCAGGCCCGTTCCCAGTAGACGTCGTCGACGTCGAGCAGCGGGAGGAAGGCGCCGGCCGCGGCGTTGTTCACCAGGATGTCGAGGCCACCGTGCCGCTCCCGGACGAGGTCGAACATCCGGTCCACCTCGGCGGTCTTGGCCACCGAGGCGCGGATGAACTCGCAGGAGCGGCCTGCGGCACTCAGCTCCGCCTCCAGCTCCCGGGCTGCCTCGACCGAGTGGAAGTAGTTGACGATCACGTGCGCGCCCCGGCGGGCCAGGCTCCGCACGATGTCGGCACCCAGACTGCGTGCCGCGCCGGTGACCAGCGCGATCCGCCCCGTCAAGTCGTCCGCGGAGCCCTCGTGCCCGTTCACGCAGCCTCGCCGACCGCTCCGCCGGCCACGACGGCGTCCGCGATGAGCCGCAGTGAGCCGAAACCCAGCAACGAGGCGTTCGAGCGCAGGTCGGGCAGGTTGAACAGGTCCGCGACCTGACCCAGCAGTGCGACCTGCTTGAGGGACTCGACGCCGAGGTCGGCCTCCAGGCTGTCGTCCTCACCGAGGAGGTCCGGCGGGTAACCGAGGTAGCCGCCGTAGAGGTCACGCAACTGCGCCATGACGACGTCGTAGTCGCGGGCCCCGGCGGAGGGGGCTCCGCCGGAGGGGGCCGGGGCGGAGGGGGCCGGGGCGGAGGGGGCCGCGGCGGGTTCGACCGGCTCGGGGCGCGCCGCCGGTGTGGCCACCGCGGCCGGCGGGTCCGTCGCGGGAGTGGGTGCGGCGACGGTCGGCTCGGGGCGCACGACGACCGGGGCACCCGGGTGCGCGCCGTTCCGTGACGGGGTGCCGGTCGTGAGCCCGGCCAGGACAGCGGAGGCGTCGCGCTCGGCCAACGGCACGGTGCACCGCACGCCCGGAACGCTCGCCTGGATCATCTTCGCGACGACCGCGCGTTCGCCGCACTCGACGAACACCTCCGCGCCGGAGGCGTGCAGCTCGCGGATCGCGTCCAGGATGCGCACGCGGGCGGTGAGGGCACCGGCCATGAGCTCCACGGGGTCGTCGTCGGCGACGTCACGGCCCAGCCACGGCGAGCACACCCGCACCCGGCCACCGCCGTAGGGCACACGGGGCGCACCGGCGCGGAGCTCCCTGGCCGACCGGGCCAGTGCGGGCGAGTGCGTGGGGTGGGGTACGTCGAGCCGGTTCGTGGGCCAGCCCGCCGCCGCGGCCACCCGTTCGATGTCGGCGGTGAGCGCGGTCGGGCCGCTCAGCACACTCTGGTGCGGCGCGTTCTCACAGGCCAGCACCAGATCGGGGTGTCCGAAGAGGCCGGCGAGGTGCTCGGCCCGGCGGCCGTCCACCCCGACGGCGATCATCGTGCCCTGCCAGTCCTGCCGGGTGAGGGCGCGGGACCGGGCCACCGCGAGCCGGACCGTGTCCTCGACCGAGATGTACCCGGCCGCGGCGAGCGCCCACAGCTCCCCCACGCTCTGGCCGACGAGGGCCGCCGGTTCGACGCCCGTCCCGACCAGCGCACGCTGGGTGGCGATGCTGACCGCGAAGATCTCCACGTACTGCAGGTCGGGGCCCCGCCCGGGAGCCACCTCGCCGCCCTCGACGAGCCGTGGCGACACCGCGGGGAGGTCCAGGCCGCGGGCGGCGGCGTCGATCCGGGCGAGTACCTCGCGTACGCCGTCGTGCCGGGCGTGCAGATCGTGCAGGATCCCGCCGCGCGGCGCGGGCACCGTTCCGGGCATGACGAGGACAGGGTTGGTGTTCACGCGTCGTCCCTCTCGGTTGGACAGGCCGAACACCTCCGATCGTCAAGGAGGACCGCCCGGACTTTCCTTAGTTATCACAAGAAGAAGCAGCCGGTCGCCGCCCCGTCCGATGTGGTGGCAGGGGCGGCCGACGGCGCACGGAGGGGCGGGCGGGCGTCCCCGGGCACGCCCGCCCCTCCCACTGCGCGGCCGGTCGCCGGTGCGGACCAGGTGGTCGCGGGCATGGTGTCGGCCCGCGGAGGTCGGTCCCTGCGCGCCGGACGGCTCAGGCCGGGGACGACCCGGTGGCCACCGTGATGGCGGCGGCCGGGCACCGGTCCGCGGCGTCGAGGACCGCGACGGCGCCCTCCTCGTCGACCGGTTCACCGGTGGGGCGGGCCCGGACCCCCACGAACTCGAAGTGGTCCGGCGCGGTCGCCAGGCACAGGCCCGCGGAGATGCAGCCCGTGACACGTCGATCCGCCACGCCGTCGGGTCGCCGTCGCGTCCGTTCTCGCCCCTGTAGTGCTCACCCATGCGGTGCTCCCGGTGCCTCGTCAGCCCGCGGCGCGGGAAGCAGGCCAGTGCACGCCCACGCTCTCCATGCCGGCCAACACGTCCATCTCGGGGTTCGCGACGAGGACCTCCTTGAACGTGGGGCTGCCGACGACGACCTCCTTGAACGAGCGGAGGAACTCGTCGATCTCCTTCGCCTCGCGCTCGGGGTGGCCGAACTCGGCGTAGGCGGGCATGACGATCTCGTCGAAGAGCGCGGTCCAGTACTCCTCCTCCTCCGTGACGCCCATCCCGCGGTGCGCGGTGGCCATGTCGCGGCCGGTGTAGGTGTGCGGGCCGCCCCAGGCTCCCCGAGGAACTCCACGAAGCTGGTGATCTCCCCCTGCACCTCGGACTGGGTCGTGTGGTTCCAGATGTGGCCGATGGTGGGGTTGAGCATGGCCCGCTGCACGAGCGTCTTGGCCAGGAAGGTGACGACCGGCAAGCCGCCCAGGCGGTCGTAGAGCGGCCGGTCGTCGGTGGTGGGGGTCGTGGTGGTGGGGTCTGCTGCGTCGGTCATGGCGGGACCCTCCGACCTCGACTCTCGATGCGTCAACGCGAGGCGATGCATTGACAAGACCTGTCACGCCGCTGCACCCCGACCGGCGCGCCCGGTGGTCCACTGGTCGGCGTGGAGGTCGACACCAGGGTCGTTCCCGCCCGCGAGCGACTGGAGTACTGGCACGAGTGCGTGTGCGACCGCTTCGTGCCGCTCCTGGTCGTCCCGGCGGGCCAGCAGGTGCAGGGGCGGATCCGGTTCCGCGAGATCGGCGACACCAGGGTCCGACGCATCGCCGGGACCGAGCACACGTTCCGGCGCCGGGACGGCGACATCCGGCGGGGCGGCGACCCCGAGGAGCTCAACCTCCTCTTCGTCAACCGCTGCACGACGGTCGTCGAGCAGGACGGGCGGACGGCGACGCTCACGCCCGGGGACTTCCTGCTCTACGACGGTGCTCGGCCCTTCGAGTTCCGCACCCGGGGCTCCCTCCACTACACGATCCTGCTCATGCCCAAGGGCCTCCTGGGACTGCCCGACGGAGTGGACACCACCCTGCACGGTCCGGCCCGGGTCCGCCCGCGACGGTCTGGCCGGGGCGGTGCGCCACCTCGTGGACTCCCTCGTCCTGCCCGACCGGACCTGGGCCGACCCGGAGGACGCCCTGGCCCTGCAGGAGCCGCTGCTGGCCGCGGTCTCCCGCCTGGCCCCCACCGGCCCGGCCGGCGAGCCCTCCCGGGTCCCCGTCGCCCTCGTCCGTGCCCTCGTCCGGCGTCGTTTCCGGGACCCGGACCTGTCCCCCGCGACGATCGCCGCGGCGTGCGGCTCTCCGTGAGCCACTTGCACCGGGTCTTCGCCGGTGAGGAGCACACGGTCGCCGCCCTCATGCGGGAGGAGCGATTGCAGGCGGGGGTGCGGGCGCTCACCTCCCGGGGAGTCGCCGCGAGTCCGTCGCCACGATCGGGCGCCGGTGCGGACTGCCCGATCCGGCGCACTTCAGCCGGGTGTTCCACCGGCGGTTCGGCGTCTCACCACACGAGTTCAGGAACCAGTGACCACCGGGACGACCGGCCCGCACCGGCCGCCCGAGGCCGGGAGGCCACGCCGCGCAGCACCGCTCACCGGACGAGACGGAAGAAGCCGCGCACCTGCTCGACGAACGACGCCGGCTGTTCCAGCGCCGCGAAGTGGCCGCCGTGCGGGAGCTCGGCGAACCAGCGCAGGTCGGTGAACCGCCGCTCGGCCTCCCGTCGCGAGGGGCGGGTGATGTCGTGCGGGTAGACCGACAGTCCGGACGGTGCGTGCACCGGGTCGCGGAACCGGGCGAAGCTCTCCCAGTACAACCGGGCCGACGAGGTCGCCGAGGCGGTGAACCAGTAGACCGAGATCTCGTCGAGCAGCGCCTGCGTCGACACCGCACTCGCCTCATCGGTCCAGGCCAGGTACTTCTCGGCGATCCAGGCGGCCTGCCCCGCGGGCGAATCGGTCAGGGCGTAGCCGATCGTCTGCGGACGGGTCGACTGCAACGCCGAGTAACCCCGCCCGGAGCGGGCGAACTCCTGCTCCGCCTCCGCGGCGGCGCGCTCCGCCGGCGTCGGATCGTCGAACCCACCCAGCGCGACCGAGCCGAGGTTGACGTGGACGCCGGCGACCCGGTCGGGCGCCACCTCGCCCAACGCGCCGGACACCGCCGATCCCCAGTCACCGCCCTGCGCGCCGTAGCGCGGATAGCCCAGCGACACCATCAGCGTGTCCCAGGCGCGCGCCGTCCGCTCGACACCCCAGCCGGTCGTCGAGGGCTTGTCGCTCCACCCGTAGCCGGGCAGCGACGGCGCGACGACGTGGAACGCCTCGGCCGGGTCCCCGCCGTGCGCGCGCGGGTCGGTCAGCGGGCCGAGCACCTCGAGGAACTCGAGCACCGATCCCGGCCATCCGTGCGTGAGGACCAGCGGGAACGCGGTCGGCTCGGGCGAACGGACGTGCAGGAAGTGGATGCCGAGGCCGTCGATCGCCGTGCGGAACTGTGGGAAGGCGTTCACCCGCTCGGCGAACCCGAAGTCGTAGTCCTCGGCCCAGCTGCGGCACAGCTCCTGCGCCTCGGCGAGCGGCAGGCCCTGCGACCGGTCCGCCACCGGCTCGCGCTCGGGCCAGCGCGTCCGTCGCAGCCGGTCGCGTAGATCGGCGATCTCGGCTTCGGCGACGGTCACCTCGAACCGTTCGACAGCCACGTCGCCCCCTTCCTGTGACACGCTAGAGCTGCTACGAGTGTCACGATAGAAGGCGCCGGGAGATACGTCGAATGCGGAATGCGAGTTACACCCCGGCCAGGGTGGCCACGGCGGTGGACCTGGCCAACACCTGGCGGCCGTTCCGTGGCGAGGACGATCTCGAGACCCTGCCGCAGCTGCGGACCTTCCTCGTCGACCATCTGCCGGCCGTTGAGCGCGACGTGTCGCCTCCGCTCACCGACGCCGATCTCACGGAGGTCCGGGCGGTGCGCGCGACGGTGCGCGCCGTGCTCGAGACGGCCGGCGCCGACGCCGACCGCGCCGCGGAGATCGTCAACGCCGGGCTGCGCCGCCACCGCGTCGTCCCCACGATCCGCCGGGACGAGGACGGGTGGTGGGCCGACGTCGTCGCCGACGCCGACCGCCCTGCGGCCCACCTGGCCGCCGTCACCCTCGGGGCGCTCGCGGCCGTGATCACCACGCTCGGCCCCGACCACCTGGGGGTCTGCGCCGGGGCGTCGTGCCGGGCCACGTTCGTGGACCTCTCACGCAACGGCTCGAAGCAGTACTGCACACGGACCTGCGCCCACCGCGCCAGCGTCGCCGCCTACCGGAGCCGCCGACGACCGGCGGTCGGTGGTCCCGGCGGCGACTCGGGCGGAGTGGTCACCGACTGACCCGCTGCCGGGTGACCACCGAGACACGTGCTCCGTACCGGACTGGACGCGCAGGTCGACCCACTGCCGGGCGATGTCCCGGCAGAGCCCGGGCCTTGCCCGGGGAGGGCACGGTGCACTGCGCCGTCGGCAGCCACGGTGCGGGGGCCGGCGGTGTCGCACGGAACACCCGTCCGACCGCTCGCGTCCGGCATGCTCATCGGTCCCGGACTGGCGGAGAGGAGTCGGACCGAGTCCCACCCCGGGATGGGCTCGACCATGGAAGCGATCTACCACGGCGTGCCGATGCTGACCCTGCCGCAGATGCCCGAACAGATCAGCGCCGTATCGTCGACGGCGCCGCATCATCGCGCTGAGCCCCAGCCAAGGACGCGCGGCGCCCAAGAACTACGACGACGTCGCGAGACCGCGCTCTCGCATCAGGACGACGACATCGGGAGACATGCCGTGTCCGACAGAAATGCATCGAGCAGGCCCGCTCCGCGGAGCATGGCGCGAGCCTGAGCGGTGAGCGCTCCACGCCGTTCGTCCAGGGCCGCCGACAGCGCGGCCGTGTCCCCGGCGGCGCGGAGCTCGTCGAGCAGCGGGGCGATGCGAGGGATCGGGTGCCCGCCGCGACGCAGCTCCCGGATCACGTGCCCGTCCCGAACGTCGGCTAGGTGATAGGTGCGGTGTCCCGCGCGGTCGCGCGCGGGTCGCAGCAGCCCGACAGACTCCCAGCGCCGCAAGGTCGCGGGCCGTACCTGGAGCCGGTGGGCGAGCGCGCCGATCGGGATCCCCGGCCCGGGCGGGACGTCGACATCGGTCAGCCCGGACAAGGTACGTCGCACACCGTCCAGCACCCTGCGTCGTTCCGTCAGGTCCGTGTGTGAGTGGTCGATGAGCTCCAGCGCGTCGGCGGTCCGCCCATCGACGGCGGCGACCATGATCGCCCGCGCGGTGCCGTGTCCGTGCCCTGGCACCAGCGCGAGGAACGCCCGCAGCGCGCGGGCGTGCTGCTCGGTGTAGGCCCGGTATCCCGAGGATGTGCGCCGCACCGCAGGCAGGATGCCGGCGGCCTCGTAGTTGCGCACGGCCTGCGTCGACAGACCGTGCTCACGGGCGAGGTCGATCGAACGCATACTATCGCTCCGCTTGAGGGTTTTGGGCAGTCTCCCAGTGCTGATAAGTGCAAAGTCCCCACAGAAGGTTCAAGGATACCGTTCAGGGACATGACCACGACACACGATTCGAACCCGGCCGCGCTCGTGTACCGCCTACTGACCGATCGCCGCGCGATGCCCCAGGTGCTCGGATTCGGCGAGCCGGTACACGGCATCGAGGCGTTCCCGAGGGTGCGCAACGAGGTGTTCGAGCACCTCGTCGAGCACGCCGGCTTCCGGACGATCGCACTGGAGAGCGATGCCTGGGCCGGTCGCCTCGTGGACGTCTGGGTCCGCCACACCCCGGGCTGCGAGGGGTTGACCGAGGACCAGGTCATGGCTCACGGGTTCAGTCACGGATTCGGTGATTCGCCGGCGAACCGGGACTTGGTGCGCTGGGCGCGCGAGCGAAACGCCGGTCTCCCGGCCGGCGACCAGGTGCGGGTCACCGGCTTCGACGGCCCGATGGAGATGGTCGCCACCCCGAGCCCGCGGGCCACGCTGCTGCATCTGTACGACTACCTGAGCGGCCGAGACCTGGACCGTGCTCTGCCGTGCGACCGCGACACGCTGACCCGGCTCCTCGGCGCGGACGAACCGTGGGCCGAGCCGATGGCGATGCTGGACCCGGACCGCTCGGTCGGCGGCGAGCAGCGGGTGCGCGAGGTGCGACTGCTCGCCGACGACCTCACCCGGACCCTGGAGGTCGAGGCACCGGCGTTGCGCCGCGCGGGCGACCCCGGCCTCGAGGACGCCGAGCTGGCCGCGCGCACCGCGACCGGTCTGCTCGCCCACCACACCGCGATGGCCCGCCCATCCGACGACCGCGCCGGGCTCCTGTGCGCACTGCGGGACACGATGATGGCCGACAACGTCGCGGCACTCGCCCGGCGCACACCGGTGCTGCTGTTCGCCCACCACCAACACCTGCGCACCGGGACGTCGACGATGGCCTGGGGCGGAGTCACGATCGCAGGCGTCCACGTCCCACCGACGATGCTGCGCTGGCAGCCCGCCGGAGCGCATCTGGCCGCCCGGCTCGGCGACGGGTACGCCGTGATCGCGACGACCGTCGGCCACGCCGGGGAACACAGCATCGGCGAGCCCGACCCGTCGACTGCGGAGGGTGCGCTCGCCGCGTTCCCTCCGGGCAGCCGGCTCGTCGCCGGGCAGGAGCTGCGCGACCTGCGCACCGGACGCCCAGCACGAGCGACGAGCCACCCCGGCTACTTCCCGATCGACGACGACCTGCTCGACGAACTCGACGCCGTCCTGTTCCTCCGCGACGCCGACTGACCCGACCCGACCCAGCAGCTTAGCATGGGTCGATCAGGACGGCAGCGCTATCGATCACGCCTCGACGACGGTGGCGTTCGGGCCTGTGCACGGAACGGTGGGTCCGGCCCGACAACCGGGCTGATGTCCGGTGGGATGGGCACTGTGAGTGATGACATCGGACTTTGTGGGTTCAGCCAAGGATGAGACGGGTTCATGGCGTCAGCTCTCCCCGGAGCAGGCCGCCGCGGCGGCGATGGTGACCGACGCGCGGGCGCGCGGGCTGGAGCTGACCGGCCCGGACGGGCTGTTGAAGCTGTTCACCAAGAACGTGCTGGAGACCGCGCTCGGCGAAGAGATGACCGAGCACCTCGGCCATGCCAAGAACCGGGCCGACCCGGACCGGGAATCGACGAACAACCGGAACGGTCACCGGTCGAAGACGGTCATCTCCGATGCTGTCGGCGAGGTCGAGATCGAGGTCCCGAGAGACCGCGACCCGACGTTCGAACCGCGGATCGTGCGGAAACGGCAACGGCGGTTGGGGATGTCGATGAGATCGTGTTGTCGCTGTACGCGAAGGGTGTGACGACCGAGGAGATCTCGGCGCATGTCTCGGAGATCTACGGGGCGCCGGTGTCGAAGGAGACCGTCTCACGGATCACCGACTCGGTGATCACCGAGATGCAGGACTGGGTGTCGCGGCCACTCGATGCGGTATACGTCGCCGTGTTCGTGGACGCCATCATGGTCAAGGTTCGCGACGGGCAGGTCGCCAACCGACCCGTCTACGCCGCGATCGGCGTCACCGTCGACGGCCGTAAGGACGTGCCGGGCCTGTGGGCCGGCAGTAGCGGGGAGGCTGCGGAGTTCTGGCTCGGGGTGCTGACCGATCTGCGTAACCGCGGTGTCCGCGATGTGTTCTTCCTGGTCTGCGACGGATCGAAGGGCCTGCCCGAAGTCGTGGAGAACGTGTGGCCGCAGGCCATCGTTCAGACATGCATCGTGCACCTGATCAGGAATTCGTTCCGGTTGACCTCGCGGCGCGACACCGATGCGATCGAACGCGGCATTCGCGCGATCTACACCGCACCCACCGCCGACACGGCGCTGGCCGCCCTCGACGACCTCGACGAGAAATGGGGTCGAACCTACCCGGCGATGATCCGGTTGTGGCGCAACGCCTGGCCCGAATTCGTGCCGTTCCTCGACTACCACACTGAGATCCGTGCCGTGTTGTGCTCGACGAACGCGATCGAATCACTCAACGCCCGATACCGCCGAGCGGTACGAGCGCGAGGGCATTTCCCCAGCGAGGCGGCCGCGTTGACATGCCTGTATCTTGTGACCCGCGGCCTCGACCCGACCGGGAAGGGGCGTGCACGGTGGACGATTCGCTGGAAGCCGGTGATCAACGCCTTCGCGATCACTTTCAGTGACCGCTGGCCGTCCGCCGAGCACTACTGACAAACAACGCCGGAGCCACCGTTCCTGTTACAGACCCGCGCGAGTGTCGGCGCGGCGGTCGTGGTGGGCTCGTCGAGCTCGCATCCTTGTGACGCTAGCGATCCTCCCGCCTACCGCACCGAGATCGAACGGCCGCTCCTCAGCGTTACCTGACGGAACCTGCACAGAGGCCCGGTCTGCGTGGTCGCGGTACCGGGAGGCTCGCGGCCGGGGTCACCCGCTCTCTCCCGGCTGCGGGAGCACCCGACGACGCAACGCCCTGGCGAGCTCGGCACGCCCTGGAATGTCGAGCTTGCGGTAGCAGCGCGTCAGGTGGAGTTCCACCGTGCGTCGGCTCACGCCCAGCGACGCGGCGACATCGCGGTTGCTTGCGCCCGCAGCCGCAAGTCGGGCCACCTCGAGTTCGGCCGGGGTGAGCGACACGCCACCGGACCGTCGTCTCCCCCGGCCCCCCGCCGCCGTCAGCTCGGTTCGGGCGCGTCTGCTGAGCACCCGCGCCCCGCACCCCTCGGCGAGGTCGACTCCCTCGCGCAGCAGCACTCGTGCCTGCGCCTCGTCTCCGATCTCCCGGACCATTACCCCGAGATCGACGGCGCACCGCGCCGAGTCGAGCACCCGCGGCGATCGGCCCAGTTCGACCGCGGCGTCCTGCAGTGACCTCAGCCCCCCACTGACGCCCTGCACCACGCCCAGCACGCGCAGCGCGGCGCCGACGTGGCCGTGGGTCCCCCATCGGCGGGCGAGCCCGAGGTGCTCCAGGGCCACGGCCCGGGCGGCGGCGTGCTCACCGAGCTCGTGGTGCAGCAACGCGGTCCGCCCCTGCCAGCCCAGCGCGGCCGGGTTCACGATGCCGACGTTGCGCAGGCGCCGTCCGGCCTCCTGCGCCTGCGCCAGTGCCTCTCGTGGGCGTCCCCGCGCCGCCAGTACGGCCGCGCGGGCGTCGAGCAGCCAGCTCCACCGCCACGACCGGTCCGACGTCCCCTCCAGGTTCGCCGGGTGCACCAGCGCCGCGGCCTCGTTCACCTCCCCGAGCTCGATGAGCGCGAGCACAGCACAGTGCAGGATCATCAGTCGGGTCTCGCCGCTGAGCTCCCCGGTGAGCACGTCCAGCGAGGCACGGGCGTCGGCGAGTGCTTCCGGTACCCGCCCGCACCGTAGGTGCAGCATCGAGCGGACCCCGCGCAGGGACGCGTGCAACTCGGGCCGCTGCTGCCTCCGGGCGTCGGCGAGGGCGCGTTCGTGCAGGGGCGCGAGTGTGTCGTCGGCCTCGGTCCACGCCAGGACACCGAGGGCACCCATCCGGATCGGCTGGAGTGCCTCGCTCTCGTCGAGCGCCCCGTCCAGGGCGCCGCGGGCCAGCACGGCCGACTCGGCCGCGTCGGTGCGCAGGAGGAGCGTCGAATAGAACACGTGCGCGCTCCGCAACGCACTCGCGCCCGCCCCACAGCCGAGCGTGTGCGGATCGGTCCGGTCGCCCCAGTCCCGCACCGCCGCCATCTGCGCGCTGTCCTCGGCCGAGGCGTAGAGGAGCAACGCCTCCAGACCCAGCCGCAGGTCCCGGTCACCGGGCGGTTCCGGACCCGACTCCGGTACGGCGGCGGCGAGGTCGCGCAGGCCGCGCTCCAGAAGCCCGACCAGACCTTCGGCGTCGGGCCCGGTGTGGAACGCGACGAGCAGGGTGATCACCCGGGCACGCTCGCGCGCGCACCCGCTGAGCGACAGGGCCCTGGTGAGGTGGCGGTGCGCGCGGCCGGGCGCGCTGTGCCGCTCGGTGATCCCGAGGTCGAGGAGCAGGGCCGCACGCGTCCGGTCCGGCACGTTCCCGCGCAGCGCGTGCACCAGGAACGACGCAGCGAGCTCGGGAGCGCCCCGCTGCCGCGCCCGGCAGGCCGCACCGTGCATCAGCTCGACCACGCCCCGGTCGGCCGGCGGCCCCGCGTCCAGGAACTGCACGGCCACGCGTTCCGGCGGGGCGCCCTCGGACTCCAGTACCCGCCCCGCCCACGCCCGCAGCCGGCACCGGCGATCGTCGGACAGGGTCCCGAGCACGGCCGTGCGGGCCGCCGCGTGCCGGAACCGTCGCCCGTCGCGGTCGAGGATCCCTAGCGCCGACAGGCGCGCGGCGGCGCGGTCCACGGCCACGTCGTCCAGCTCTGCGACCAGGGCGACGGCTCTGGGCGCCGTGTCCTCACCGAGGACGGCGACCGCGTGGGCCAGCGCGATCTCCTCGGGTGACAGGTCGCGCAGGACCGCGGACACGCCCTCCACCGCCAGCGCGGCGCCGATCCCGTGGATGCGGTCCGCGGCGTCGGTGACCGGCGCCGGGTGGGCGAGCCGTTGCACGACCCGGGCCACGAGGGCTGGGTTCCCGCCGGTCGCGCCGACGCACGCGTCGAGCACCTCGGGATGGGCCGGGACGACGGCTGCGGCGTGCAGCCAGGAACGGACGGCGTCGCGGGAGAGCGGGGCGGGGGCGAGGTGTCCGACGCCCGGCGCGGACGCCAGCTCGTCCAGCGCCCGGGCCGTGGGCCCGGCGCCCGGTGTGCTGTGCACCGACCCGACGACGAGCAGGGGCAGTCCGTCGGCGTGATGCGCCAGGTGCGCCAGCCACCGGACGGACTCCGGGTCGGCGCGGTCCAGGTCGTCGGCGAGCAGGACGACCGGCGACTCCGCGGTCAGGCCGGCGACCGACCGGACCAGACCGAGTATCGCCGCCACGTCCGTCCCGGCGGCCCCTTCGGTGCGTGCCCGGCGGGCGGCGTCGCGCAGCAGGGCCGCCGCGTCGGTAGTGGGCCCGGCGGCGCTGCGGCGCAACAGGTCACGTGCCAAGGCGAAGGGCGACCGGCCGGGATGCCGGGTACCACCCCCGGCGCGCAGGACCAGGGCGTCGTGGGCGGCGGCGAGCCCGTCGGCGACGTCGAGCAGCCGGGTCCTGCCCGACCCGGCGGGACCCGTGACGACGACGACCCGTGTCCGCCCGGCGCAGGCGTGGGCCACCGCTTCCCGCAGTGCGTCGACCTCGGCCCGCCGCTCCAGCAGCGGCGCCCCGTCCACGGGGCCGCGGCCCGGTTCAGGCGGAGAGATCGGACCCGTCCTCCCACATCCGGCCCAGGGCCGACCGGCCGGACACCCTCAGCTTCCGGTAGACCCCGGTGAGGTGCTTCTCCACCGCTCGCACGCTGACCCCGAGCACGTCGGAGATCTCCTGGTTGGTGCGCCCCTGCGCCGCCATCAGGGCGACCCGTTGTTCGGACCGGGTCAGGGCCCAGGTCGCCCCGGAGTGCCCGCCCCGTCGTCCGGCCGGTGACAGGTCGACCAGCACCGACGGGGTGAACCCGGCGGTCTGCACGGTCGTCGGACATGACCCGTCCGGTGGCGGATGCCCGACCCGGTCGGGCAGGGCGTGCAGTGACCGGAGCGCGTGGGCGAGCTCCCGGTCGTCGTTCGCGCTCCGCAGGACCTCGACCGCTTCGGTCAGCAACGGCTCGGCCCGGTCCCGCCCACAGAGCTCACCCAGCACCCGCAGTGCCCGGCCGAGCTGGAGCGGGGCTCCCCAGGCCCGGGTGCGTACCAGCTCCTCCTCGGCCAGTGCGCGCGCCTCGGACAGCTGGCCGAGACCTCGCCGGATCTCGATCGCCCAGGGGCGCCAGGCCACGGCGGCGCCGTCCCAGCCCGCACGTTCGAAGCGCCGGCCCGCGTCGAGGCAGTACTCCAGGGCCGCGTCCGGGTCCCCGGCGTCCAGGGCGACCCGCGCTCGCAGCATCTGCAGGCACGCCCCGAACCCTTCGGGCACCTCGGCCGCAGCCCCGTACCGGGCCAGAATGTGTTCCGCCGGGGCCCGGTCCTGCAGGCCGGGCAGGACCGCGGCGAGGATCAGGCCCGGCAGCAGCGCGTCCTCGTCGGCCTCCCCGAACAGCTCGAACGACAGCCGGACCTGTTCCTCCGCCTCGGGTATCCGGCCCGAGCAGACCAGCACGGCGGCGAGCTCGGCCCGTACGACGGCCTCGGTCGCCGTGGCCCCCTCGGCCCTGGCGTGGTCCAGGGCGACCCCCAGCCAGGCCGTCAGCTCCTCGGGCGCGTCCGCCATGCACAGGCTCCCCACCACGAGCCCGATCGTGCTGTGCACGTGCTGCGCCGACGGCTCGCGGGCCAGGATCGTCCGGCCGACCGCGGCCACCGCGGCCGCCGTCCGGCGGCCGCTCAACGCGGCAGCGTGGGTCAGGACGCAGGCCAGCTCCCGTTCCCCGGGAGTGTCCAGGGGAAGCCCCCCCGGCTGCCGCTCGAGCTCGTCGAGCCGGGCGACCGCAGCGGTCACGCCGGCCGGGCGGTGCCGGTCGGCGTACAGCACACGGGCCCGCAGCCGCAGCGCCAGCTCCCGGGTGGCAGGGTCGGGATCGGTGACGCCGTCCAGCTCCTCGGCCACGCCACGCAGCATCGCGAGCACCGAGGAGGCGGCGCCCTCGAGCGTGAGCGGCATCGCCCGGCACAGCGCGTCCGCCCGCGCCGTGAGCGGAGCCAGCAGCGGGACCGCCGCGACGACGCGGCGCAGGGCCAGGCCGGCGTCGACGGACCGTTCCAGGGAGGCCAGCTCCACCAGCACCTGGGCGCGGTCGGCCTCCGGTGCGTCGGCCAGCAGTGCGTGGCGGAGGTAGCGGATCGCGGTCCACGGTTCCCCGCGGCGGGTGGCCAGCACGGCCGCCTCACGCAACGCGCCGATCGCCCACCGGGGGTAGGAGCTGGTGACCGTCAGCAGGTGCGACGCGACCCGGTCGGGTCGGATGCCGTCGTTGTGCAGCAACGTGGCGGCACGCAGGTGGGTCTGCCGCCGTTCCTCGGCCGAGCCGGTCGTGGCCAGCGCATCGGCGACCACCCGGTGGCGCAACCGCGGGCGCCGGCCCGGGCGGATCAACCCGGCCTCACCGGCCACCCGCCGGGCGGCGTCGGCGTCGGCGTGGTCCAGCTCGGCCAGGCGGGCGAGCAGGACGTCGTCGGCCACGTCCCCGATCACGGCCAGCGCGGCGAGGTACCGCCGGGTCGGCTCGGGCAGCAGCCGGACCGCGGCCGCCATCCGGTCCCGCAGTCGCGCGGGCGTACAGGCGCGGACCTGGTGTCCGCTCACCCGGCGTCCGTCGGACGGCGCCGCCCGGAGCTCCTCCACGACCGCGTCGAGGAACAGCGGGTTGCCCTCGGAGACCTCGCCGAGGGCGGTGACGACCGCGTCGTCGGCCCTCGTCCCGAGCCGGGCCCGGGCCACGCCCGCGATCCCCTCGGGGGTCAGCGGGCGCAGCGGGCGGACGACGTCGGCGCGGGCGAGGAGCTCGCCGACCGCGGTGTCGCCGACCGGGACGTCGCCGTCGGGGACGGCGAGCACGACGGTCGCCCGGAGACCGGCCGAGCGCCGGCCCAGGTGGGCGAGCCACCGCAACGAGGCCGGGTCGGCCCGGGTCACGTCGTCGACGAGCAGCAGGCCGGGCCGGGCCGAGGTGAGGTCCCGCAGCACCTCCAGCAGAGCCTCGGACACGGCGTCCGAGGATCCGGCCGGCCCGGAACCGGGGTGCTCCGGCGCGGGGAACAGGTCCGGTGCGTCGCCGCCCAGGAGCTGGCGTACGACCCCGAACCCGTACCTGCGTTCGGCGGCGGCCCCGCGGGCCCGTCGGACCAGCACGTCGCGCTCCGCCGCCCGCCGCGCACATTCCGCGAGCAGGGCGGTGCGCCCGGCACCCAGCGGCCCGGTGACGACGACCAGCCCCCCGGTCCCGCCGAACGACCGGTCGACGAT
Source organism: Pseudonocardia sp. HH130629-09 (assembly GCF_001294645.1). Lineage (NCBI taxonomy): Bacteria > Bacillati > Actinomycetota > Actinomycetes > Pseudonocardiales > Pseudonocardiaceae > Pseudonocardia > Pseudonocardia sp. HH130629-09. The sequence continues at coordinate 1,152,935 of NZ_CP011868.1, read as the reverse complement.
CCCCTCGACGGCGGCGATGTCATCGTCCCGCTCGTGCAGGACGGCCGGACCGGGGACCGGGCTCATCGGAGCGGCGTCAGCGTGCATGCGACCTCCGACTCGTCGGGTGTGGCTGTAACGATCGTGCCCCATTCGACGAGATCCCGACTCGGGAAAACACCGGAAGTCACCGCACGTCACCGGAAGTTTCCCGACCGGACCAGTCTGGATCACGATCGTGCGACCGATCGGATACTGGTGATGTCCGGGTTCGGTCCCCCGGAGACTCGCGTCGGCGCATGCGGCACGGCCGTGGGTGAGCACACGTCATCGCCCGGACCACGGGTGGACGCCGGCGGGGAACAGAGGGGTTCCGCCGCGCAGAGTCGGGAGGGGGGGCCGTGGAACCAGTTCCCGGGCTGTCGGTCAGGGTGTTCGACACGGGGTGGATGGAGATCTCCCGCCCGGACAGTGCGGACCGCCTGCTCTGCGACGAGATGGGCACGGCGATGTGGATCGTGCTCTGTCAGGAGTCGTGGCAGCTCGGTGACGCCGTCGCGTCGCTGGCCCGGACCTGGGACGCCGACCCCTGGTCGATCCGGGACCAGATGTGCGACTGGATCGCCGACCTCACCGACGCCGGCGTGCTCCAGCACTGACCCCCGGCGCGGCGGCGCCCGACGCGATGGGGCCCGGCGCAATGGGGTCCGAGGCGATGGAGCCCGCGGGACGCCGCCGCACCCGGTCCCCGGCCACGCGTCGGTCCGTCCGGGCTCCGCGGTGGCCCGGCCCGGCGACCGGGCGCGTGCCGCGCGGACCCTCGGGCACCGCACCACACCGTAGTGACCGCTGTCACACACCGAACCGCCCCCGTACCGAACTCCGTACCCCCCGCAGCCACAGTGTTAAGCGCTTACGCGCCGGCTTCGTTGACGCCCGTCGCTCCCCCTTCCTAACGTCGAAAACGTCTTCACATCAGGCTCCTGCCACGCGAACCTCCGGGGAGTAATACATGCGAGTCAGCACATCCGAGGGAATGACCGGGGAGCGCCTCTCCAGCGATTCCACGAGCGCCTGCATGGTCTCCTTGGACCGCAGCCTGCGCATCGTGGCGGCGAACCAGGAGATGTTTCGTAGATTTCACCGGACGGACACCGCGAGTATCTGCGGATCGTCATTCTGCACGCTCGTCCACCCGAGCATCCGGACCAGGCTCGGCAACCAGCTCGAGCGCCTGCTCGACGGTCAGCAGCCCCGCGTGTACGAACGCTCGGTCGCCCTGCTCGGTCCGGACTCGACGGTGTGGGGCGACCTGATGGCGACCGCAACCGCTCGGGACGCAGGCCGGGTCGAGGGCGTGATGGCCGTGCTTCGCCCCGTCGAGGGCGACGCCGGACCGATGGCCGGCAGAGGCGCACCGCGCAAGATCCTGTCCGACATGGACGCCCGCATCCTGGAGGGTGTCGCCTCCGGGGCCTCGACCGTCCAGCTGGCCTCGACTCTGTTCCTCAGCCGCGGCGGAGTGGAATACCACGTGACGGCGCTGCTCCGGAAGATGAAGGTGAAGAATCGCCCAGCCCTGATCTCGAAGGCTTACTCGATGGGCTTCTTCGAACTCGGCTCCTGGCCGCCTCAGGTGGTTCCCGACCACGTCAAGTGAGCCCGCTGTCCGGTTCGGCCGTGCAGGGATCGGCTTGCCGGCGCGACCGGACGGATTCGCACGACGGATCGCGTGGCGCCGAGTGCCGGCGACCGACCCGAGACGATGGGAACGATATGACTGCGACCAGCGACATCGACGCGGCGACGCAGGACCTGCGATCGCGGGTGGCCGAGCTGCACGCGACACGGCGGGAGGCCCGGCTGGGGCCGTCGCGTCAGGCGACGGAGCAGCAGCACGCCCGCGGCAAGCTCACCGTGCACGAACGACTCGACCTCCTCCTCGACCCGGGGTCGTTCCGCGAGATCGAGCAGTTCCGCCGCCACCGCGCCACCGGGTTCGGTCTGGAGGACCGGCGCCCGCACACCGACGGTGTGGTCACCGGCTGGGGTCGGATCGACGGGCGGACCGTCTTCGTCTACGCCCACGACTTCCGGATCTTCGGTGGTTCCCTCGGTGAGGCGCACGCCACGAAGATCCACAAGGTGATGGACCTCGCCGAGTCGGCCGGTGCGCCGTTGATCAGCCTCAGCGACGGGGCCGGGGCCCGGATCCAGGAGGGGGTCACCGCCCTGGCCGGTTACGGGGGAATCTTCCGCCGGAACGTGCGCGCCTCCGGCGTCGTCCCGCAGATCAGCGTGATGCTGGGCCCGTGCGCCGGGGGCGCCACCTACTCCCCCGCGCTGACCGACTACGTGTTCATGGTCCGCGACATCTCGCAGATGTACATCACCGGACCTGACGTGGTCTCCGCCGTCACCGGCGAGTCGATCACCCACGAGGAGCTCGGTGGCGCGCACGTGCACGCCACCGAGACCGGAGCGGCCGCCTTCGCCTACGACGACGAGGAGACCTGCTTCGCCGACGTGCGGCACCTGGTGTCGTTGCTGCCCTCCAACAACCGGGAGCTCCCGCCGGTGGTGGCCACCGACGACCCCCGGGACCGGATGACCGGCGCGCTGCTCGACATCGTCCCCGCCGACACCTCCCGCGCCTACGACATGCACGACGTGATCGCCGAGGTCGTCGACGACGGCGACCTGTTCGAGGTACACGCGACATGGGCCACCAACATCATCTGCGGGCTGGCCCGGCTGGACGGGCACACGGTCGGGATCGTCGCCAACCAGCCGTCGTCGATGGCGGGCGTGCTCGACATCCATGCCTCCGAGAAGGCGGCCCGGTTCGTGTCGACCTGCGACGCGTTCAGCATTCCGCTGGTCACCCTGGTCGACGTCCCGGGCTTCCTGCCCGGCGGCGACCAGGAGCACGGCGGGATCATCCGGCACGGAGCGAAGCTGCTCTACGCCTACTGCGCCGCCACGGTCCCCCGGGTGCAGGTCATCCTGCGCAAGGCCTACGGCGGCGCCTACATCGTGATGGACTCGCGCTCGATCGGCGCCGACATCTCGCTGGCGTGGCCGACGAACGAGATCGCCGTGATGGGGGCTGAGGCGGCGGCGAACGTGGTCTTCCGCCGTGAGATCGCCGCCGCACCGGACCCCGAGGAAGCCCGGTCCCAGCGGATCAAGCAGTACCGCCAGGAGCTGATGCACCCCTACTACGCCGCCGAGGCGGGTCTGGTCGACGACGTCATCGACCCCGCGGAGACCCGGGCGGCGCTGGTCGAGGCCCTCGCCGTGCTGCGCGCCAAGCGGACCGAGCTGCCCCAGCGCAAGCACGGGAACCCGCCGACGTGAGCGCCTCGGCCGACACCCGCGATCCGGGGTCGCGGATCCAGATCAGCGGCGGGTACCCGGACGAGACCGAGATCGCCGCGGTCACCCTCGCCGTGCTCGCGTCGGCCGGCGCGGCGCGGCCACGGCGGGACCCGCCGCGCCGGGTCGTCACCTGGCCCGGCCACGGAGGGTTCGCATCCCCGGCGAGCTGGGCCGGGGCGGCCTGATCCGGCTCAGCCCGCGCCGGGCAGCGCCGCCCGCCCGCTCACCCCGAGCTTGCGGTAGACGCTGGTCAAGCGCTTCTCGACGGCCCGCCGGCTGATACCGAGGTCGTCGGCGATCGCCTGGTTGGTCGCGCCCCCGACGGCCAGGCGGACCACCCGGCGTTCGGCCTCGGTCAGCGGATCAGGGCCCTCCGGCCCGGTGGGCCCGGCCGCCGCCTCCGTGGCGGGCTCGGCCGGTGGGGTCCCGCCCGCGGCCGGGGCCGGGGCCGGGTCGACCGTCGCGGCGGCGTCCGCCCCCAGCTCGGCGGTGCGCTGCCGGCCCCGACGCACCAGCTCGTCCCCGGCCGGATCGCCGGCCCGGGCGAGCCGCCCGCCGAGCGCGATCTCGGACCGGCCCAGCTCGCGCAGGTCGCCCGAACCGGCGAGGACGTCGACGGCAGCACGCAGCTGGGCGGTGCCGTCGGCGCCCTCGGCCAGGGAGCCTCGGATCCGCAGGGCGCGCCCCAGCGCGGCCGGTGCGCCCCACGCCTCGGCCAGGGTGAGCTGTTCGTCGGCGTAGGCGACCGCGGCGTCGTACTCGCCGCGCCGCCCGTACAGCCGCGCCGCCCAGCCCCGCCACGGGAACAGCGCCGGGTTGCGCCATCCCAGGTGGTCGAGGTGGCGGCCGCCGTCGAGGAAGCACTCCAGCGCGAGATCCGGCTCCTCGTGTGCGCAGGCCCTGGCCGCGCGCATCATCTGGTGCGTCACGTGGGCGAGCAGACCGACGCCGGGTGGCCGATCAGTGACGGCGCGTCCCGGCACCAGGACCCGCGAGTCGAGCGCGGCGGCCAGGAGCGCGGCGTGGAACGCCGTGGGGGGTCCGGCGGCCCGCAGGACGCCGGGCAACGCTGCCGCCGCCACCCGTCCCTGCGCGAGCTGCACCAGAGCGAGCTCGTCGGCCGATGCGACGGCCGGGTCCCGGTCCCCCTGACCGGCCAGCCACGCCTCGACGGGGGCCGGACGGTCGGCGGCGACCAGCGCCAGGACGAGCAGACCGCGTGGTCCGTCCCCGGGCGGCACGCCGGGCGGGGGTGGCAGCTGCCGGGCGGGTGTGATCCGCAACAGACGCTCGCCCAGGTGCGCGATGTCGCGAGCCGGAACGTGCCCGGTCAGCATCGCCGCGTGGAGCAGCACCCCGACCAGCTCCCGCCCCGCCGAGGTGCTCAGCATCGCGTCCGGAGCGCGGAGCACCTCGCGCAGCAGGTGGCACGACTCGGCCAGCCCCTCCGGGCGTTCCTCCGCCATCCGCCGGGCACGGGCCCGGATCCGCAGGGCGACGGTCCCGTCGGCGTCCCCCGTGTCCGCGCGGCGGATCGCCTCCTGCACCGAGTCCGGGGCATCGCGGCACATGGCCGGGTCGATCAGGGTGAGCGCCGCGGCGCGGTCCCGGGCCGAGTCGAGGAGCGGGAGGGCCTGCGCGACGTGCCGCACGGCGGTGCCCGGCTCGACGAAGCGCTCCACCGAGGCGAGCTCGACCAGCAGCACTCCCCGCTCGCGGCTGGTCGCCCCGCTGTCGAGCAACGCACGGCGCAGGCAACGGATGGCGGTGTCCACGGCGTCGGGGTCCGGTACGCCGGAGTGCCGAGCGTCGGGAACCGGCGTCGCGGCGGCCTGCTGCGCTGCCGCCCGCAGGACCTCGATGGCCCAGGTGGCCAGCGGTGCGGTCACGGCCAGCAGGTGGCCCGCGACCTCCAGGGCGGGATGGCCGAACTCGTGCAGGTACCGGGCGGCCCGGTGGTGCAGGTCCTCCCGTTCCGCCGGCTCGGTCGCGACCTCCTCCACCAGCGGGTGCACGACCCGGACGACCCCCTGTCCTGTCAGGAGACCCTGCTCGACGAGCGACGCCGGGACGGTGCGCAGGTCCGCCCGGTCCAGCTCGCCGAGCCGGCGCAGGACCTCCGGGTCCGGCCCCGCACCCAGCACCGCAACCGCGCGCAGGTAGCGCCGCGCCGACGGGTCCTGCCCGCGCACGCACCGGGCGAGCCGCTCCCGCAGTGCCACCGGCCGCGCCGCACGCACCGCCCCGGCCTGCGCGGCGTCCGGCCGGACACCGGCGGCCACGAGCTCGCCGAGCACGGTGTCGAGGATCAGCGGGTTGCCCGCGCAGGTCTCGTGACAGGCCAGGACGAACTCGGGGGCGGCCGCGGGCCAGAACCGCTCCGCGATCACGGCGTCGACCGCCTCGGGCGGGAGCCTGCGGGCCCGCAGCACGGCGGCGCTGCGGGCGAACGCGCGGACCGGCGGCCGCTGCGAGCAGGGGTCGCCGTCGAGTGCCGTGGCCACCAGGACGACCGGCAACCCGGTCACACGGACCGCGAGGTGATTCAGCCAGCGCTGCGACGGGCCGTCGGCCCACTGCAGGTCGTCCACGCACACGGCGACCGGGCCGCCGGCGGCCACCGCCTCCAGCAGGTCCTGCAGCTCCTGGATCCACCGGTGCGCCACCGTCGGGTCGTCGGCATCCGCGGGCACGTACGCCAACGCCTGCGGAACGTCGCGGCCTGCGAGCCAGCGCTCCCGGTCGCCGCGCGCGGCGGTGGCCAGCAACGGGTCGAAGAGCTGACGGGCGACGCCGTGGTCGAAGTCCTGCTCGACGACGTCGGCGGTGGCCCGCAGGACCCGCAGCCCGGCGGCGACGGCGATGTCGGCCGCGGCGTCCAGCAGGGCGGTGCGGCCGGTGCCGAGACCGCCGCCGAGCAGGATCGCACCGCCCCGGCCGTCCGCGGCGCGCAGGACGGCGTCGCGCAGCACACGCAGCTCCGGCTCACGGTCCCGCAACATGCGACAACTCCCGTCCCAGCGCCGCGACCGCGGCCCCCGCGACCGCGATCGGCCCCGGCGCGCCCCATCGGACGGCCAGCCGGTGCTCGTCCCGCGCGATCCGCAGCGCGGCCGCGTGCTCGTCGCAGGCCGCGAGAGCCGCCGCGGCCGCCGAGCGCCACGGCACGAGAGCAGGGTTGACCCGGCCCCGGTCCAGCAACAACCGCCCGCACCTCATGAACAGTTCGAATCCGGCCCGGGCCCCACCCCGGGCGGCGTGCACCCGCCCGAGGGCGTAGGCCAGGAGCGCGATGCCGGGCCGGTCGCCCCCGACCCCGTGCCTCGCCGACGCCACGACGGTCGCCTCGGCGAGGTCGCCCTCGGCGAGGTGCAGCAGGATCTGCACGGCCGCGACCAGCGGGTCGCCGCCGCCCGGCCGGGCCCGTCCCGCCGACGCGGCCCGGGCAGCACGCAGGTCGCGCCGGGCGCCGTCGAGGTCACCGGCGCGCAGGGCGACCAGCGCCGTCATGGCCAGGATCGCGGGCGGCACGCTCCGGTCGCCGGCGAGGTCGAGCAGCACCGGTTCCAGCGCGCGCAGCGCCTCGTGGGGGCAGCCCGCCACCTCCAACGTCATGGCGGCCATGACCCGGGGCATCACCGGTGTCCACCCGGCGTCCGGAGCCGCCAGTGCCTCGCGGGCGAGTCGGGTCGCCGCGGCCCGGTCCCGGCCCCGTACCGCCTCGGACCAGGCCAGGGACCCGCTCGCGGCGGCGGTGGACGCGGCGGGCGGGGGGTCCGTCCCCGGCCCGGCGGGCTCCGGTGCGCACGACGGTGCCGCCAGCAGGTCGTCGTAGCCCAGCTCGTCGGTCAGCCGGGACAGCGAGAGCAGGTCCCGGTGCGCGGTCGTGTCGCCCGCGCACCGACGCACGGTGATCGCGAGTGCGCGGCGCGCGGCACCGACGTCGCCGTCGGCCAGCAGCAGGTCGGCTGCCTGCGCCCCGTGCGGGCCGTCCGTGGGATCCGCCTCCTGCACGACCAGGGCGAGCATCCGGCGGGCCGCCACCGGCTCGGTCCACGACCTGGCCGTGGCCAGCTCGACCATCAGCGGCCCGGACAGCCCCGGCGGGACCGGTTCGAGCAGGGCACGTTCGGCGCACGCGGCGGCCGCGGCGTGGTTCCCGCGACCCCGGTGGCCGCAGGCGACCCGGTACAGCAGCTCCGCGCCCCAGGGCTCGCCGAGCGTCGGGGCCGCCAGCAGCGCGCGGGCCACACCGTCGTCCGGCAGCCCGGCGCGGACGGCGAGCGCCGCGGCCCGGGCGAACAGGCCCCGGCGCCGGTCGGGGTCGATCCCGGCCAGGACCACGTCGGTGACCACCTCGTCGCAGAGCAGCAGGCAGCCCGGCCCGCGGACCAGGCCGGTGGCGGCCAGCCTGGTCCGCACATCGGCCCCGGTGGACGGGCCGGGCCCACCGATCCGGTCGACCACCGGCCAGAGATCCGGGCCGCAGACGGCCGCCGCGCGCAGGGCCGTGACCAGGTCGGCCGGGATCCCGTCCAGTACCGCCCTGACCTGCTCGGCGCGCGCGAGTGCCGCGCACCGGCGCAGCTCGGGTACGGCCGGGGAGGTCGGGGTCACGGACCGGTCGAGCCGAGCCAGCGTCGCGGCGAGGACGGCCGGGTTCCCCCCGGTCGCACGCCGGGCCACGACAGAGAACGCGCGGTCCGGCGCGGCGCCGTAGGCCGCGGTGACGGCGGCGCGGACGGCCGCGAGCGGCAGCGGCCCGGTCCGGAGCGTGACGTTGGCGCGGATGGCCGGGGCCCCCGCCCACTCCGCTGCCTCGTGTGTCCCGTTCGCCGCCACCAGCACCCCGACGGGTGCCCCGTGCCGGTGTCGCAGCAGCATCTGCAGCCAGCGCTGCGACTCAGTGTCCGCCCAGTGCAGGTCGTCCACCACCAGCAGGACCGGTCGCCGGTGCGCGGCGTCGAGCACGAGTCGACACCACCGGTGCAGGAGCGCGGTGTCCGCCGGTGCGCCCGGGGCGCGCCGCAGCTCCGCCGACCCGTCGAGCGGCCGGAGCAGCCCGTGCACGACCCCCAGTGGGTACTCGCTCTCCGCGACCACCGCCCGGGCGGTCAGGACGCGCACACCCCTCGCGCGCGCCCCTGCCGCCGCCGTGTGCAGCAGGCGGGAGCGCCCGGTGCCGGGCTCGCCGGTGACGGTGACGACCGTCGAGGTCCCCGCCGCGAGCGAGTCCAGGGCACGACCGAGGGCCGCGGTCCCGCCGCCACGCACGCGGATCGTGGGTTCGCTCATCCCCGACGGACCCGGGCGCCGCTCACGATCTCGGCCAGACCGGCCCGGTCGGCGACCCCGAGCTTGCGGAACGCGCTGGTCAGATGCACCTCGACGGTCCGCAGTGTGATGAACAGGGCCTCCGCGATCTCCCGGTTGCGGGCACCGTCGACGGCCAGGGCCACCACCCGACGTTCCGCGCCGGTCAACGGGTCCAGCGGCGAGCCGGTGGGTCTGCGCATCCGGCCGCCCGCCCGGACGAGCAGCTCCCGCGCCGCGGTCGCCGCCCGCAGCGCGCCGCAGCGCGCCGCGAGGGTCGCTGCGTGACGCAGGTGCTCGCGCGCGGCCTCGGGGTACCCGAGCTCGAGCACGGCACGGCCGAGCCGGAGGTAGGCCAGGATGAGCTCCATCCGCGCCGGGGAGTTCTCCAGCACCGCGACCGCCTCGTCGAGCAGCTCCGGTCCCCCCGGCCCCGGAGTGATCACCCCGCGTGCGATCAGGGCCAGCCCGCGGCTGCGGGCGGTGCCCCACCGGGCGGCGCTCTGCTCACCCAGCTCGACCATCCCGCGCGCCGCCGCGGCCCGGCCGGTGTCGGCGAGCAGCACTGCGGCGTGGGCCCACCAGGGCGCCAGCATCGGGTTGGCGATGCCCGCGGCGTCCAGGCTCTGCCCGCAGCGGCGGTAGAGGGCGAGTGCCACCTCGACGTCGCCCGTGTCGGCACTCGCTCCGGCCCGCGTCATCAGGTAGAGGTGGTACTCCCAGGCGAAGTCCTCCAGCCGGGGCCGGCTCAACCCGTCCAGCAGGGCCAGCGCTTCCTCCGGGCTGCCCTGCAGGTGGCGCACACTCGCCAACGCGATCGTGGGCACCACGGTGTTGCCGCGCCACGCCTCCTGCTCGGCCACGTCGAGGGCGGCCTGGGCGTCGTCCTCGGCCCCGGCGAGGTCGCCGACGAGTAACTGGTTGGCCGAGCGGGTCCCGATCGCGAGGCTGTAGGTCCAGGCCGAGGCCTGCCGGCGGCTCTGGGTGACGAGCCGGTCCAGCACCGCCGTGGACTCCTCGACCTCGTCGGCCAGGCGGAGCACCAACGACGACGCCAGTACGGCCCACCCGCCCAGGGTGGCCTCGTCGACGAGCAGGACCCGCCGGGCCATCTCCACCGCGGCGTCGGCCCCGTCGCCCTCCATCGCCTTGGCGACGGTCATCATGGCGAGCTTCTGCCGCTCGGCCGGGGTCCGTCCGGCGGGGACCGACATCCGACGCAGCCGGGCGATCGTCTCGGCCACGGTGCTCTTCTCGTCCAGTCCCGCCACCAGCAGCGCCGCCTCGACGTGGGTGCGCAGCTCGGTCGCCTCCGGGCCGGAATCGGTGTCCGCCGCAGTGTCCAGGGCGTCCAGGACGTCCTGGAGGATCCGGGCCCCCTCCGGTGCCTGCTGCACCGCGAGCGAGGTCATCGCCAGCTGCACGGCCACCCTGGCCCGGGTCGGCAGGTCCGGCGCGAGGTCGAGGGCCTCGCGCAGCTGCCGGACCGCCTCGTCCGGCGCGGTCTGCCCGAGTGCTGCGGCCAGCCGCATCCGCACCCCGACGTCGTGCGGCCGGGCCTGGAGCACCGGGGCCAGGTACCGCGCGACGGCGGGCTGTGCGCCCCGGTGCCCGGCCGCGGTCGCGGCCTCGAGCAGCACGTCGGCCATCCAGGGCTCGGAGATCTCGGGCAGTGCCAGCAGGACGGCGGCGACCGACTCGGCCGGGCGTCCGGCGTCGCTGAGCACGCGCGCGCCGCGCCGCCGCAGCTCGGTCAGCCGGTCCTCGGGCAGCCGGCGGAGCACCGCCGAGCGCAGCAGGTCGTGCCGGAAGTCCGTGCGGCCCGGAGCGAACACGTCGGTCCGGACCAGGATGTCGACCGCGTCCTTCACGGAGCCGGCCGGTACGCCGGACAGCGAGGCGAGCACATCGGTGGCCTCGGCGCCGACGACGGCGACCGCCGAGGCCACGGCCGCGACGTCCGGCGCGACGACGTGCCGCTCGACCAGGCGGTCGAGCACCTCGCGCCCCAGCTCGTGCACACGTCCGGTCGCCTGCTCCCGGGTCACCGGGCCGAGCTCGGCGACCAGGCGTTCCACCAGCAACGGACTGCCGCCGGAGGCCTCGGCCAGCGCGTCGAGTAGGTCGGCGTGCAACGGCTCCGCGTCCAGCGGGCCACGGGCGACGGCGAGACGGGCGATGTCCGCGCGGCCCAGCGGGCGCACCTGTTTGACGTCCACGCCAATCTGTCCGCCGATACCGGCCAGCCGGGCCGGGAGCGTTCCCGTCTCGTCGGTGCGGGTGGCGAGCACGACCGCCAGCGGCAGACCGGCGCAGCGGCGCAGGAGGAAGGCCAGGAAGGCCAGGGACCCGTCGTCACACCACTGCAGGTCGTCGACGACCACGAGCAACGGGGCCTGCGTCGTGAGGTTGACCGTGAGCCAGTACAACCCGTGCAGCACCGGGTAGACGTTGTCCGGATCGGCGCCGGCGAAGTCCTCGGCCAGCGCGGACATGCTCCACCGCGCGCCGCCCTCGAGCAGCTCGGGGCTCCCCGCCCCGGAGCCGAGGCCGAGCGGACCGAACAGGTCCCGGACCACGGCGAAGGACACGTCGGCGGTCTGTTCGCGGCCGCGGGCCCGCAGCAGGCGCACGTCCGCACCGGGCGGCCGCGTGTCGCACAGCTGGTCGAGCAGCGCGGACTTGCCGATTCCGGCCCGGCCGACCAGCAGCCGCACGGCGGGCTCCCCGGCCGCAGCGGCGACGAGTGCCTCGGCCAGCCAGGCCGATTCGACGTCACGGCCGACGAGGCGCCTGCGACCGGGGCTGTGGTCGGACATCGATGGACAAACCTCCGGGATCGACCGGTCCGGTCGGCACACGCGCCCGGACCGGAAGATCATCAGTCTAGGCCAGTTCCGCGACATGCCGGGCGGAACGGACGAGTGGGGCCGGGAGAGGCCGCACACCCCGGTCGCCCGGCGACGGCGCGACCTGCCCCGTGCACCGCGCCCGCGGGGAACCACGGGTCCCCCCAGTTCTGAGGTGCTACGACCGGTTCGACAGGGCGCCCGCACCCTCGCATCGTGGCGGCGACCACCCGCGGCGCCCGCCGTCCCCGGCGGCCCGATCCATCCTGCAGGGAGTGCCCCATGACCCGCGCCAGGTCCGATGAACCGATCATCGAGGCGATCGGGATCGGCCGCATGTTCGGCTCGACCCCGGCGTTGGCCGGAGTGGACCTGACCGTCGGCCGGGGGACGGTGATGGGTCTGCTCGGACACAACGGCGCCGGGAAGACGACCCTGGTCAACATCCTGACCGCGATGGTGCCCCCCACGTCCGGAACCGCCAGGGTGGCCGGCTTCGACGTCAGCCGGGAACCCGGTGAGGTCCGCAAACGGATCGGGCTGACCGGGCAGTACGCCTCGGTCGACGAGAAGCTGTCCGCGATCGACAACCTGGTCCTGCTGGCCCGCCTGCTGGGGGCGTCGAAGACCCGCGCCCGCGCCCGCGCCGACGAGCTGATCGAGGCGTTCGGGCTGACCCACGCGGCGTCCCGGAAGGCGCGCACCTACTCCGGCGGGATGCGCCGCCGGCTCGACCTGGCCGCCTGCCTGGTCGGCAACCCCGAGGTGATCGTCCTCGACGAGCCGACGACCGGCCTGGACCCCAGCAGCCGCCGGGCGATGTGGGACATCGTCACCGGCCTGGTCGACGAGGGCACCTCGGTACTGCTGACGACCCAGTACCTCGACGAGGCCGACACCCTCGCCGACCGGATCACCGTCCTGTCCTCGGGCCGGGTGGTCGCCTCCGGCACCAGCGCCGAGCTCAAGAGCCAGGTCGGGCAGCGCACGGTCACCGTCACCCTCGCTCCCGGATCGGCCACCGGCACCGCACGGTCGGCGCTGGTCTCGGCCGGGACGGCCCCGGCCGTGCGCGACGACGGGACGATCGTCGTGCCGATCAGCGCGTCCCGCGAGACCGCCACGGTGATCCGGGCGCTCGACGAGGTCGGCATCGACGTCGCCGAGCTCGCGTTCGGCGAACCGACGCTCGACGACGTCTACCTCGCACTCGCCCACGGAACCCCGGAGTTCGCGGCATGAGCACCCCGGCCCTGCGTCCCGCGCCGACCGCCGAGCGCTGGCACGGCGCCCCCTTCGTCCGTCAGGTCACCATCCTCACCCGCCGGCAGCTGTACGCGATGGTGCACGACCCCGGGCTGGTCGTGTTCGGGCTGATCCAGCCGTGCGTCCTGCTCTTCCTGTTCACCCAGATCTTCAGCAACATCATCCAGACCTCTGTGCTGCCCGCCGGGACGTCCTACCTGGACTTCCTGATGCCGGCGGTGCTGGTGAACCATGTCGTGCAGTCCTCCACCCAGTCCGGGGTGGGCCTGGTGGAGGACCTGGACAACGGCATCGTGTCGCGGTTGCGCTCGCTGCCGATCCGACCGGTGTCGATGCTCCTGGCCCGCAGCCTCGCCGACCTGGTCCGCAACGTGGTCCAGATCGTGCTCCTGCTGCTCATCGCGTTGGCGCTGATGGGCTACGCCCCGCAGGGCGGGCTCAGCGGGATCCTGGTCTCCTGCGCGTTGACGCTGTTCCTCTGCTGGTCCCTGAGCTGGATCTTCCTGGCCATCGCGGCCAGCACCCGCAGCGCCGAGACGATGAACAGCATCAGTGTCCTGGCGGTGCTGCCGCTGATGTTCCTCTCCAGCGGGTTCGTGCCGTTGCAGGCGCTCTCGCCGTGGCTCGCGGCGATCGCCGGGGTCAACCCCCTCACCTACGTCATCGAGGCCAGCCGCAGCCTGGCCATCGGTTCCGACCCCGGAAACCTGGTCACGATCGCGCTGTTCACCTGCCTGGTGCTCGCCGCGGTGGGCATCGCCGGTGCCGTGCGCGGCTTCCGCGAGCCCGTCCTCACCTGACCCGACCTGACCCGACCTGACCGGGTCTGGGGATTCCCCGCGTCCGGACGTGGGACAACGGTCCGGGCATCCAGCGAAAGGTGATCTCGATGCAGCCGACCCGGCAGCCGATCGTGTTCGTCAGCCATCCGGAGAGCGGGCTGTTCAACCCGATGCTGGTGCTGGCCGAGGAGCTCTCCCGCCGCGGCGTGGCCGACCTGTACTTCGCCGCCGACTCCTACCGGCGCGCCGATGTCGAGGCCGCCGGGAGCCGCACCCCGATCACGTTCGTCCCGCTCGGCGACAGCGTTCCCGAGTGGACGGCCGCCACCTGGGACGACGAGACCTACCGGGCCGTGACACAGCGGTCCCGCTTCCGGGCGCACCGGGCGCTGATCGAGCACACCTTCCACCCCGAGGCCTCGATCGAGAAGTACCGGCTGCTCGAGGCCGCCGTGGAGCGGATCGGTCCGGCGCTGATGGTCATCGAGAGCATGTGCGCCTACGGCGTCGAGCTCGCCATCACCAAGAAGATCCGGTACGCGCTCAGCAACCCGTTCATGCCGAGCAACCTGCTCACCTCGCACGTGCCGCTCATGCGCTCCTACACCCCGCGGCGGTTCCCCGTCCCGCACTCCGGCCTGCCCTACGACATGACCCTCGCGCAGCGGATCACCAACGAGACGTTCAAGTGGCGCACGGTCGGCATGTCGCTGCAGAAGACGATGCGTGAGCTCCTGCGACGCGACCGGAAGGTCACCGCGGAACTCGGCATCGCGCCCGAGGCCAAGGGCTTCCTGTCCCGGGTCGACCACGCCGCGCTGATCCTGAGCTACACGGTCGCCGAGCTGGAGTACCCGATGTCCTACCCGGACACGATGCGACTGGTCGGCACCATGGTCCCGCCGTTGCCGCAGGCTCCCGACGACGGCGGGCTCGGTGCCTGGCTGGACTCCTGCGACTCGGTGGTCTATATGGGCTTCGGCACGGTGACCCGGCTGACCCGCGAGCACGTCGAATCCCTGCTCGAGGTGTGCCGGCGGCTCGGCGAGCAGGGGCACCACGTGCTCTGGAAGCTGCCCCCCGACCAGCAGACGATGCTGCCCCCGGCCGAGATGCGGCCCGACACCGTGCGCATCGAGAGCTGGGTGCCCTCGCAGCTCGACGTCCTGGCGCACGAGAAGGTGCGGGTCTTCCTGACCCACGCCGGCGGCAACGGGTTCCACGAGGGCCTCTACTTCGGCGTCCCGCTCGTGGTCCGCCCGCTCTGGATCGACTGCGACGACCAGGCCGTCCGCGGCAGCGACTTCGGGGTGAGCCTGACCCTGGACCGGCCGGAGACCGTCGACGTCGCCGACGTCATGGACAAGCTCGACCGGGTCCTGCGCGACCCGGCCTTCCGCGACCGCGCAGCGCACTACCAGCGGCTGCTGCGGCAGGCCGGCGGGCGGCGCACCGCGGCCGACGAACTGCTCGGACTGCTCACGCCCACCGCAACCCCCACCCAGCCGGCATGACCCCATCACCACCGAGACCGGGAGATCACCATGTCACCCCAGCTCAGCCGACTCCCCGCCGACGCCAGCGTCGATGAGGCGTCGGAGATCCTGGACCGCGACGGCGGTCTGATCGCCGAGAACCTGATCGACCGCGACACCCTCAAGGCGCTGTGGGCGGATCTGCGACCGGCACTGGCCGGGAACGAGTACGGCACCAACTCCTTCGCCGGGCAGAAGACCAAGCGACTCTCGTCGCTGTTCGCCCGGTCCAGGCAGATGGAGAAGCTCGCGCTGAACCCGCTGTTCCTGGGTGTCGCGCGGGCCCAGATCCAGCGTGCGTCGGCCGAGCAGTTCGGGTCCCAGCGCGTCGAGATCACGCCGAACATCCAGGTCAGCATCACCCAGGCGATCCAGATCTGGCCCGGGGAGAGCCAGCAGGTCGCGCACCGCGACGACGTCGCGCACCTGCTGCCCTGCCCCGGCCCGACCAACCGGGTCCAGATCATGCTCGCGATGAGCGAGTTCAGTGCCGAGAACGGTGGCACGGTCGTCTACCCGGGCAGCCACCGCTGGGAGGCCGACCGGTCCCCGACGCCCGAGGAGGCGGTGGCCACCGAGATGTCGCCGGGCTCCTGCCTGATCTGGGTGGGCGGCCTCTACCACCGGGGTGGACCGAACCGCTCCCCCGGCCCGCGCACCGGCCTGACGATGTCCTACGTCCGGGGGAACCTCCGCCAGGAGGAGAACCAGTACCTGGCCGTGCCGCGCGAGATCCTCCGGGAGTACCCGGAGGAGCTGCAGCGCCTGCTCGGCTACGACATCTGCCCGCCGAACCTGGGCTGGGTCGACAACGAGGACCCGCACCGGGTGCTGCGGGAGGACGCGACCGTGTCCTGACCACCCACCGGTCACACGACAACGGCCGCCCGCGGAGTCCGCGGGCGGCCGTTCTCGTGGTTGGAAGGTGTCCTCACCAGGTGACGGGCAGGTGGTTGAACCCTCCGGACAGCGACACCGAGTCGGCGTCGAGGTCCAGCAGGGGGGTGGTGGGTCGCAGCCCGGGCAGGCGCCCGAACAGCGTCACGAACGCCGACTGCAGCTCGACCCGGGCCAGCGGGGCGCCGACGCAGTGCCAGATCCCGTGCCCGAACGTCATGTGCGGGTTCGGGTGGCGCTCGACGTCGAACTCCTCGGGACGGTCGAACTCACGCGGGTCGAAGTTGGTCAGGGTGAAGTCGAGGAGCACCAGATCCCCCTCGCGGATGGTCACGCCACCGATCTCGATGTCGGCGTTGGCGTAGCGCGGCAGGCTCGAGTCGCCCGCCGAGGCGGTCCGCAGCACCTCCTCCACCGCGTGCTTGAGCACGGTGGGGTCCGCCTGCGCCGCGGCGCGCTGCTCCGGGTACTCGGCGAGCAGCACCACGCCGACGTCGATGTGGCTGACCACACTGTCCAGGCCGGCGAACAGGAGTCCGGCGCACCGGGTGGCGATCACCTGGTCGGACAACCCGGCCTCGATCAACCGGCTGATCACGTCGTCGCCCGGGTCGGACCGCTTCCCGGCGACGAGGTCGTTGAGGAAGGCCGACATCGCCAGCCCGGCATCTCGGGCGCTCTGCGGGTCCGTCAGCACCGCCATCGCGCCGAGGAGCTCGAACATCCGGCCGCGCTTGTCCGGGGCGACCCCGATCAGCCCGTAGAGCACGTTGAGCGCGAACGGCATCGAGAAGTCACGGTGCAGGTCCGCGGGAGGGCCGGCCGCCTCCATGGCGTCGACCAGCTCGTTCGCCGAGGCGTCCACCATCGGTCGCAGCGCGTTGATGCGTCGCAACGAGAACATCGGGCTCAGCGTGGAGCGCATGTCGGTGTGCTCGCGCATCCCGGTCTCGCCGTCACCCTCGATGATCAGCATGTCCATGAACGGGTTGTCCATGTAGCGCGGCGCCGACGCGGGGTCCTTGTGCGAACGTCCGACCCGCTTGTCCATCAGCAGTTGTTTCAGCTCGGCGTACCGGGTGACCAGCCACGCCTCGTCGCCGGCCGGGGTGCGCACCCGGTGCACCGGAGCCTGCTCCTGCAGCCGCGCCATCTCCGGGCTCGGGCGCAGGCGCTGCTTCGGCCCGGTGGCGACCGTCGGGATGTCGTTCGTGGTCATGACGGATCCTTCCTGTTCGGGATCGGGGCCGTGCTGTTCACCGGGTGGCCGCCTGCAGGCTGGTGAGCCACTCCTCCATCGCCTCGGCGGTCACACCGGAGTGCTCCTTGGCCATCGTCAGGTGGTCGGCGTCGATCGTGAGCACCGCGTCGGTGTCCAGCGGAGGCGCCTCCTGCGGGCCCTTCCCACCGGGCAGCGGGATCGACGCGCGGACCAGCAGGGTGGGGGCGGTCGTCTCGCCCACCGGGCGCAGCGCGGCCGCGCGGTTGTACCAGTGCACCATCGCGGTGAGCCGGGTGCTGGTGAGCGCGACCGCCGGTGAGTCGATGTCGGCGAGGTAGTAGCGGCCGACGCCCTCGTAGTCGGCGCCCTCCCCCTCGGCGTAGCGCAGGCTCATCGTGTCGAGCATGATCACCGCCTCCGGCTGCACCCCCCACCGCTCCTCCATCAACCCGGCCGCCTCGTAGGCCAGCGAACCGCCGGTGGAGTGCCCGACCAGCACGAACGGTGCTCCGTCCGCGGCCCGGAGCACGCTCTCGGCGACCGACTCGATCGCCGCCTCGCCGGTGGCCGGCAGCGTCTCACCGGGCTCGAACCCGACCAGCGGCAGCGCGAGCACCCGGCGGCGGCCACGGAAGTGCGCCGCCAGCCGCGCGTACTGGTGCACGCCGCCGGTCGCTCCCGGCGCGCTGACGAAGATCAGCTTCGGTGTGGTCGGCCCGTCGGCGAGCACCACCGGGGAGGCGGGCCGCTCCAGCTCCGAGGTCCGGCTGAACGTCGGACGCAGTGCGGCGACCGCGTCCAGCATCTGCATCGCCTCGACGCTCTTGTCCCGGCGCACCGCCGCGAGGAACAACCCGACCAGGGTCTCCTCCGAGTCGGTGTCCACCGCGACGGCGGCCGGCTGCCCGCCCTCGGTCGGTGCGTCCGCCGCGACCAGGTGCCCGGCGAGCTCCTCGTGCAACCAGGACGCGAGCCGGTCGGGGGTCTCGTTGTCGAAGACCACCGAGGCGGGCAGCGTCAGGTCGAGTTCGCCCGCCAGGTGGTTGCGCAGCTCGACCGCGACCAGCGAGTCGAACCCCAGGGAGAGAAACTCCTGGCGCGGGTCAATCGCCGTCGTGTCGGTGTGCCCGAGCACGGAAGCCGCACGGCTGATGACCAGCTCGCGCAGCAGCTCCTCCCGGGCGTCGGCGTCGAGGCCGCGGAGCCGGTCCAATGTGGTCTCGGTGGTCCGGCGCGTCGCCGCTCCCGAGCCGCGCAGCACCGACGGCACGGCGCCGGCCACGGCCGGCCCCCTGACGTCCGGCCGTACCGGCACCACGACCGGCTCGGCCGTGGTCAGCGCCGCGTCGAACAGGGCGAGTCCGCGCTCGACCGGCAGCGGCGGCATCCCGGATCCGCTCATCCGCGCACGGTCGGCGTCGGTGAGCCCGCCGACCATGCCGGCCTCGCTGTCCCAGGGGCCCCAGACCAGCGACGTCCCCACCCGTCCCAGTCCGCGGCGGTGCTCGGCGAGCGCGTCCAGGAACGTGTTCGCGGCGGAGTAGTTGCCCTGTCCGAGGCCACCGATCAGCCCGGAGATCGAGGAGAACAGGACGAACGCGGACAGGTCGGCCTCGGCCGTGAGCTCGTGCAGGTGCCAGGCGCCGTCGACCTTGGGCCGCAGGACCGCGTCCATCCGGTCGGGGTTCAGCGAGTCGAGCATGCCGTCGTCGAGGACACCGGCGGCGTGCACGACGGCGGTGAGCGGGTGCTCGTCGGGGATGGTGGACAGCAGCGCGGCCACCTCGTCGCGCTCGGCGACGTCGGCCGCCAGCACCGTGACGTCGGCGCCGTGCGCGGTCAGCTCGGCGCGCAGCTCCAGGGCCCCCGGGGCGTCCGGGCCGCGGCGCCCGGTCAGCAGCAGGTGCCGCACGCCGTGCTCGGAGACCAGGTGCCGGGCCAGCTCGGCGCCGAGACCACCGGTGCCCCCGGTGATCAGCACCGTGCCGTCGGGGTCGCGGGCCGGCGGCACGGTCAGCACCAGCTTGCCGACGTGGCGGGCGGCACTCATGTGCGTGAACGCGGCCCGGGCGCTGCGCACGTCCCAGGTGCGCACCGGCAACGGGGCCAGTACCCCGGATTCGAACAGTTCCAGCAGCGTCTGCCACATCGCCGCGATCCGGTCCGGGCCGGCTTCCATCAGGTCGAACGCCCGGTAGGCGACACCGGGCAGGGCGTCCGGGTCGCGGACGTCGGTCTTGCCCATCTCGACGAACCGGCCACCGTCGCCGAGCAGCCCGAGCGAGGCGTCGACGAACTCACCGGACAGCGCGTTGAGCACGACGTCGATGCCGGCGCCGGCCCAGGCCGACGCGAAGTCGGTCGTGCGCGAGGAGGCGATGTGGTCGTCGGCGACACCGAGGTCGCGGAGCACGTCCTGCTTGGCGTCGCTGGCGGTGGCGTAGACCTCGGCCCCGAGGTGGTGGGCGATCTGGATCGCGGCCATGCCCACCCCGCCGGCGCCGGCGTGCACCAGGACCTTCTCCCCCGCACGCAGGCCGGCCAGGTCGACCAGCGCGTACCAGGCGGTGAGGAACACCAGGGGCACCGACGCCGCCTGCGCCCAGGACCAGGGCTCCGGCACCCGCACCAGCAGACGCTCGTCCGTGACGCCGATCGGCCCGAACCCGCCGAAGACCAGGCCGGTCACGCGGTCGCCGGTGCGCAGACCGGTCACCTCCGGACCGGTCCCGGTGACCTCGCCCGCGGCCTCCCCGCCGAGCAGCCCGGCCTCCCCGGGATACATGCCCAGCGTGGTGAGGGCGTCGCGGAAGTTCATCCCGGCCGCCCGGACGCCGATCCGCACCTGGCGGCCGGTCAGCGGCTCGGTGACCTCCGGGCACTCCACGAGCTCGAGCCCGCTGATGCTGCCGGGCCGGGCGGGGTGCAGCCGCCAGACGGGTCCGGGCGGCACCAGGTCCGGCCCGGCGCTGAGGGGGGCCAGACGGGCCACCCGCACCGCGGCGTCGCGCACCGCGACCTGCTGCTCGTCGGCACCGAGCAGGGCGGGGAGCACCGACGCCGAGGCGAACGCGTCGTCCAGGTCGGCCAGCAGCAGCTTCGCGCCCAGGATCTCCACCTGGGCGGCGCGCACCAGGCCCCACACCGCCGCGGCGGCCGGGTCGCGCAGCGGCTCGGCGTCGACGGAGACGGCGCCGCAGGTGACGAACACCAGCCGGGTCGCCGCGAGCGCCGGGGTGGACTGCCACTCCTGCAGCAGCGCGAGCACCCGATGGGTCAGCGTGTGCGCGGTGGCCGGGACGTCGGCGTCGTCCTCCCCGGCGCCTGCGGTGCCCAGCGGGACCAGGAAGACGTCCGGCAGCGAGCCGTCCTCGCCGACCGCGCCGCCCAGGGTGTCGGCGTAGGCCGTCACGGCCTCCCCCGCCCGGTGCAGGGCGTAGCCGAGGTCGAGCTCGTCGCCACCGACGACGGCCCAGCGGGTCCCGGTGGCGGGCTCGGCCGCGGTACCCGGCACCCAGCGGATGCCGGACAGCTGACCGGCGGTCCCGGCGCCCGCGCCGGATGCGGCCCGCACGACCAGCGACGCCACCGACAGCACCGGGTCGCCCTCGGCGTCGGTGACGGCGATCTCGACGCCGTCGCCCGTGCCGGGACGCAGGCGGGCACGCAGCACCGAGGCCCCGCTGCGGTGCAGCGACACCCCGTTCCAGGCGAACGGGAGTGCGCCGCCGTCGCCCCGGCCGATGAACACGTTGGCGTGCAGGACGGCGTCGAGCAGTGCGGGGTGCAGCCCGTACCCGTTCGCCGTCGCGGCCGACTCCGGCGCGACGACCTCGGCGAACACCTCGTCCCCGCGGGTGTAGACCGACCGAAGACCCCGGAAGGCGGGCCCGTACTGCAGGCCGGTCTCGGCGTAGCGTTCGTAGAACCCCTCGAGCGAGACCTCGGTCGCGCCCGCCGGCGGCCACACGCCGCCGTCGAAGCCGAGGTCGACCGGGTCGCCGGCCAGGGAACCGACCGCGTGCACCATCCACTCGCCGCCGTCCGGGCGGGCGTGCACGGTGATCTCGCAGCGGTCGTGCCCGTCCGGTTCCCCGACACGGACCTGCACCGTCACCGCGTCACGGTCGGGCAGGACGACCGGCGCGACCAGCGTCAGGTCCTCGATCCGGTGCCGGCCGACCGCGTCGCCGGCCCGGTTCACCAGCTCGACGGTGGCCGCACCGGGCATGATGACGTGCCCGCCGACGACGTGGTCGGCCAGCCAGGGGTGCGAGCGCACCGACAGGTGCCCGGTCAGCACCGTCTCGCCGGTACCGGCGACCGGGACGGGCGGGCCGAGCAGCGGGTGTCCCGTCGTCGCCGGCCGTGGCCAGTAGCGCTCGTGGCGGAACGGGTAGGTCGGCAGATCCACCCACCGGGCCCCGGTGCCGGCGAACAGCGCCGGCCAGTCGACGGCGACGCCGACGGAGTGCATCCCGGCCAGCGCGGCGACCGCGGACTCCTCCTCGCTGCGGTCACGGCGCAGCAGCGGGACCACCGTGGCCGACGCCGGGAGCGACTGGGCGGCCGCCGCGGCGAGCACACCTCCGGGCCCGACCTCGACGAACGTGGTCACGCCCGCGGCGGACATCGCGCGGACGCCGTCGGCGAACCGGACGGTCTCCCGGACGTGGCGCACCCAGTAGTCGGCGCCGAGGTCGGTGGCCGGCTCGCCGGTGACGTCGGAGATCACCGGGATGGTGGGCTCGCCGAACACGATCGGGGACAGGGCGGCCCGGAAGTCCTCGAGCATCGGGTCCATCAGCGGGGAGTGGAACGCGTGGCTGACCGAGAGCCGCGTGCTGCGCCGCCCGCCCAGGCCGGCCAGCACCGCGTCGACGGCGTCCTCGGCGCCGGAGAGCACGACCGCGCCGGGGGTGTTCAGCGCGGCCACCGACACGACGCCCTCGAGCAGCGGCGTCACCTCGTCCTCGGTGGCGCGGACCGACACCATCACCCCGCCGGCCGGCAGGGCCTGCATCAACCGTCCGCGGGCGGCGACGAGCCGGGCCGCGTCGGGGAGCGAGAGGACCCCGGCGACGTGCGCGGCCGCGATCTCGCCGACCGAGTGCCCGGCGAGCATCCCCGGCCGCACGCCCCACGACTCGACCAGCCGGTAGAGCGCGACCTCGACGGCGAACAACGCGGGC
Source organism: Pseudonocardia sp. HH130629-09 (assembly GCF_001294645.1). NCBI lineage: Bacteria > Bacillati > Actinomycetota > Actinomycetes > Pseudonocardiales > Pseudonocardiaceae > Pseudonocardia > Pseudonocardia sp. HH130629-09. The sequence continues at coordinate 1,130,519 of NZ_CP011868.1, read as the reverse complement.
TGGGCCCATCCGGTCTGCTGCAGCACCGACTCGTCGTCGCCCCACACGACCTCGCGCAACGGGCGGCCCAGGAGCGGGTCGAGCTCGGCGCAGACCGCGTCGAAGGCCTCGGCGAACACCGGGAAGCGGGCGGCGAGCTCCCGGCCCATCCCCAGCTGCTGCGAGCCCTGGCCGGAGAACAGGACGCCGACGCTGCCCGTTGCGTGCGCGGCGCTGCCACGTGCGAGCTCACGTACGTCGTCGGCGGTCGGCGCGAGCACCGCCCGGTGGTCGAACAGCGTCCGGCCGGTGGCGAGCGCGAAACCGACGTCGGTCGCCGAGGGGCCGCCGGGGGCGGCGAGCGCGCCGATCCGCACGATCTGGGCGTCCAGCTCGTCCGGGGTCCGGGCGGAGACGACCCACGGGACCAGGCCCGGGACGGGGGTGCCGGTGTCCGCCTCGGGGTCGGGGCCGGTCTGCGGTGCCTGTTCGACGATGACGTGGGCGTTGGTGCCACTGATCCCGAACGAGGACACCGCGGCCCGGCGCTCCCGGCCGGTCTCCGGCCAGGGCTGCGACTCGGTGGCCAGCTCGACGGCGCCCTGTGTCCAGTCCACGTGGGAGGACGGCCGGTCGACGTGCAGTGTCGCGGGCACGGTCCCGTGTCGGATCGCCTGCACCATCTTGATCAGCCCGGCGACGCCGGCCGCGGCCTGGGTGTGACCCAGGTTCGACTTCACCGAGCCCAGCAGCGCGGGTCGCTCGCGCTCGGCGCCGTAGGTGGCCAGTACCGCCTGGGCCTCGATCGGGTCGCCGAGGCGGGTTCCGGTGCCGTGGGCCTCGACGACGTCGACGTCGGCCGGGCCGAGACCGCCCGCGGCCAGGGCGTCCCGGATGACCCGCTGCTGGGAGGGGCCGTTCGGCGCGGTCAGGCCGTTCGAGGCGCCGTCCTGGTTCACCGCGCTGCCGCGGACCACGGCCAGTACCGGGTGCCCGAGCCGCTCGGCGTCGGCGAGCCGCTCCACCAGCAGCACCCCCACGCCCTCGGACCACGCGGTGCCGTCGGCGGCGTCGGCGAAGGTCTTGCAGCGCCCGTCCGGGGCGAGGCCGCCCTGGCGGCTGAATGAGCTGAAGTTCGCCGAGGTCGACATCACGGTCACGCCCCCGGCCAGTGCCAGCGAGCACTCTCCGTCGCGCAGCGAGCGCGCCGCGAGGTGCAGCGCCACCAGCGACGACGAGCAGGCGGTGTCCACGGTCAGTGCCGGGCCCTGCAGACCGAGCGCGAAGGACAACCGGCCGGACATCACGCTGGCGGCCAGGCCGGTCGAGGCGTGCCCCTCCATGTCGACGTCCGCGGCCAGTGCCAGGTGGATGTAGTCCTGCCCGGAGGTCCCGACGAACACCCCGGTGCGGCTGCCGCGCAGGCCACGCGGGTCGACCCCGGCCCGCTCGAGCGCCTCCCAGGAGACCTCCAGCAGCAGGCGCTGCTGGGGGTCCATCGCGACGGCCTCGCGCGGGGAGATGTCGAAGAACCCGGGATCGAAGTCGCCCGCGCCCTCCAGGAACCCGCCCTGGTCGGTGGCGCTGCGGCCGTCGCGGAGCGCGTCCATGTCCCAGCCGCGGTCGGCGGGGAAACCGGAGATGGCGTCACCCCCGGTGGAGACGAGCTCCCACAGGTCCTCGGGGGATCCGATCCCGCCGGGGAACCGGCACGCCATGCCCACGATGGCGACCGGCTCCTGCCGGCCGGCCTCGACCTCGGCCAGTCGTCGCCGCGCCTCGTGCAGATCGGCGGTGACCCACTTCAGGTAGTCGACGAGCTTCTCTTCGTCCGTCATCGCAGTGCACCTCTCCATCTCCGGTGTGGGGCGCGCCGCGGCCCGGTCGCCCATGTCGTGGCCGGTGCTCCGGTCGAGGCCGTCCTCGCATCCTGGCCACGACTGAAGCGCACGGACCGCCCGGAAATGCCTAGTCTTGGGGGTCGCGTGCCGCGCGGACCAGGAAGGACGGGTCCGGCGACCAGGTCACCTCGGCCGCCGCCGAGCACCCGTAGCCGGGGGAGTCGACGAGGTCACTCGCCGACTCCCCCGGGATCGCGCGCGCTGCGCGGAGCCGACGCGTCAGGTCGTCCCGAGCTGGCTGTCCAGCAGAGCGAACATGTCGTCGTCGGAGGCAGTGTCGAAGTCGAACTCCGCCGTGCCGGAGTCGGCCGGGGCCGCCTCGTCCGTGGTCGGGCGGATGCCCGCCCACCGCGAGCGCAACGCCTCCAGGCGGGCTCCGACACGCTCGTGCGCCGCCTCGTCGACCTCGACGGCACCGAACCGGCGCTCCAGCTCCGCCAGCTCGTCGAGCAGCGCGTCGGCCCCGTCCGCCCCGGCGGGTGTGACGAGCGTGCCGAGATGCCCCGCCAGCGCACCCGGTGTCGGGTGGTCGAACACCAGCGTTGCGGGCAGGGCCAGCCCGGTCGCGGCGCCGAGGCGGTTGCGGAACTCGACCGCGGTCAGCGAGTCGAACCCGAGCTCGCCGAACTCGTCGTCCGGGCCGATCCCGGACAGGTCCGTGTGCCCGAGCGTGCCCGCCACGTGCGTGGCGACGACGTCGAGCAGGACCTGCCTGCGGCCGTCCTCGTCCAGGCCGGCGAGCCGCCCCGCGAGGTCGGCGACGTCCGGTGCGCTCGCGGCGGCGCCGCGGGCAGGCGCCCTGACGAGACCGCGCAACAGGGACGGCACCTCAGCACGCTCGCGGAGCACCGCGAGGTCCAGGCGGACCGGCGTGAGCAGCGCGTCGTCCGCATCGAGGGCGGCGTCGAACAGGGCCAGTCCCTCTGCGGTGGACAGCGGCGGCATCCCGGCCCGCGCCATCCGGGCACGGTTGGCGTCGTCGAGCGCGGCCGCCATGCCGCCGTCGCCGTCCCAGGCGCCCCAGGCCAGCGACTGCCCGGCCAGGCCGCTCGCCCGGCGGTACCCGGCGAGCGCGTCCAGGAACGCGTTGCCGGCCGCGTAGTTCGCCTGTCCGGCCGACCCGGCGGTGCCGGCCACCGAGGAGAACAGGACGAAGCCCTGCAGGTCGGTCCCGCGGGTGGCCTCGTGCAGCGCCCACGCGGCGTCGACCTTGGGCCGCAGCACCCGCTCAACCCGCTGCGGGGTCAGGGCATCGACCACGCCGTCGTCGAGCACACCGGCGGTGTGCACCACGGCGACCAGCGGGTGCTCCGGGTCGACTCCGTCGACGAGGGCGGTGGCGGCCGCTGGGTCGGCGAGGTCGCAGGCCACGACACCCACCCGGGCGCCGTGCGCGGTGAGCTCCTCGACCAGTGCGTCGACGCCGTCGGCGGCCGGGCCGCGGCGGCTGGCGAGCAGCAGGTGCCGGGCACCCCGGTCGGTGACCAGGTGCCGGGCGACGGCCCGGCCCAGACCGCCGGTGCCACCGGTGACCAGGACGGTGCCGTCCGGGTCCCACCCGGTGGCGGCGTCGTCGCGGGCGGTGTCCGGGACCCGCGCGAGGCGCAGGGCGTACACCGTGCCGGAGCGGACGGCCAGGTCCGGTTCGGTGTCGAACGGCAGGCCGTCCGGTACCCCGGTGTCGGTGGCCGGGTCGAGGTCGAGCAGTCCGAACCGGACGGGGTGCTCGGCGCGGGCCGACCGCACCAGGCCACGGGCCGCCGCGGCGGCCGGGTCGGTGACGTCGCCGTCGGTGTCCCCGATCCCGGTGGCGACCGCTCCGCGGGTGAGCAGCACCAGCCGGGACCTGGCCAGACGCTCGTCGGCCAGCCAGGTCTGCACCGCGGCCAGCACCGTGGCGCTGAGCTCGTGCGCCGACGTGGGCACGTCCCCGGTGCCGTGCACGGGCAGCAGCACCGTCTCCGGCGCGGCGCTCCCGGCGTCCAGGCCGGCGCCGAGCTCGTCGAGCCCCGCCTCCAGCACGGTCACCGACCCGGTATGGGCGGGGGCGTCGGGCAGCGGCGCCCAGGTCGGGCGGAACAGCGCGTCCCGCGGCACGGCGCCGGTGTGCGCCTGCGCCGGGACGGCACGGACCTGCAGCGAGCCGACCGACACCACCGGTGCCCCGGCGGGATCGGTCGCGTCGATGGTGAGCCCGCCCCCGGCGTCACGGCCCAGGCAGACCCGCAACGCGGACGCCCCGGAGGCGTACAGCGCGGCGCCCTGCCAGGAGAACGGCAGGCCGGCGGCGTCGTCGTCACCGGTGTCGAGCATCGCGGCGTGCAGTGCGGCGTCGAGCAGGGCCGGGTGCAGCCCGAACCGGTCGGCGCCGGTGCCCTCGGGCAGGGCCACCTCGGCGAAGGTCGTCGTACCGTCGCTCCAGGCCGCGCGCAGCCCCCGGAAGGCGGGCCCGTAGCCGAAGCCGGCCTCGGCGAACCGGTCGTAGCACCCGTCGAGCCCGAGCGGGACGGCGCCGGCCGGCGGCCAGACGTCCGGGCTCCACCCGGCGGACGCGCCACCGGCCAGGACGCCGGTGGCGTGCCGGGTCCAGGTGCGGTCGCCCTCCCCGCGGGAGTGCACGTCGACGGTCCGGCGTCCGTCGCCGTCCGGCTCACCGACCACGACCTGCAGCTGCACCGCCCGGTCGTGGGGGATCTCGACGGGCGCGGCCAGGGTCAGGTCGTGCACGAGGTCGCAGCCGACCTCGTCCCCGGCCCGCACCACCATCTCGAGCAGCGCGGTGCCGGGCAGCAGCACCCGGCCGCCGACGGTATGGTCGGCCAGCCACGGCTGGGTGGCCGGTGAGAGCCGCCCGGTGAGCACGACGCCGTCGGCGTCGGCGCGGTCCATGACGGCGCCGAGCAACGGGTGCCCGGGGCGGGCCAGGCCGAGCGAGGTGGCGTCGCCGGAGCGTGCCGCGGACGCGGTCGGCCAGAACCGGGTGTGCCGGAACGCGTACGTCGGGAGTTCGACCCGGCGCGCGCCGGGCAGCTGCGCCGCCCAGTCGACGGTCCGCCCGCGGACGTGCACCGTGGCCACGGCCCGCAGCAGGGTCGCCGGTTCGGCCTCCCCGGCGCGCAGGGTGGGCACCGAGATCTGCTCACCGGTCAGGGCTTGCGCGGTGAGCGCGGTCAGGGTCGTGTCCGGGCCGATCTCGACGAGGGTGGTGACACCGTCCTCGTCCAGGGCGGTGACGGCGTCGGCGAACCGGACGGTCGCCGACACGTGCTCCACCCAGTACGACGGGTCGGTCATCTCCGCACCGGTCCGCCCGGCCACCGTGGACACGACCGGGATCTCCGGGGCGGCGAACTCCAGGCCCACCACCACCGCCCGGAACTCCTCCATCATCGGCGCCATCAGCGGCGAGTGGAACGCGTGCGAGGTCCGCAGCCGCTTCGTGCGCCGGTCGGCGAAGCGCGCTACCACCGCGTCGACCTCGGACTCGGCACCCGAGACCACCACCGACGACGGCCCGTTCACCGCAGCGATCGATACTCCCCCCGTCAGCAGCGGCGTGACCTCCTCCTCGGTGGCCGCGACCGCCACCATCACGCCACCGGCCGGCAGCGCACCCATCAACCGGGCACGCGCCGACACCAGGGTCGCCGCATCGGCCAGCGAGAACACCCCCGCCACGTGCGCGGCCGCGATCTCCCCGATCGAGTGCCCGACCAGGTGATCCGGGACCACACCCCACGACTCGACGAGCCGGAACAACGCCACCTCCAGCGCGAACAACGCCGGCTGGGCGATCGCGGTGTCGCGCAGGGCCTCGGCGTCGTCGGCCCACATCACCTCGCGCACGGCGGGGTCCAGCTGGGCGCAGGCCGCGTCGAACGCCTCGGCGAACACCGGGAACCGCGCGTGCAGCTCCCGGCCCATGCCGAGCCGCTGCGAGCCCTGGCCGGCGAACAGGAACGCCGTCCCGCCCGCGGCGGTGCGCCCGTCGACGACCCGCTCGTCCCGGTCCCCGCGCGCCAGCGCTTCCAACGCCGCGAGCGCCTCGTCGCGGCTCGTGGCCAGTACGACCGCCCGGTGCTCGAACGCACTGCGTGTGGTGGCCAGGGAGAACCCGACGTCGGCCCGCGGGCCGTCCGGTGCCGCGGTCCGCAGCGCGGCGGCCTGGGCCTGCAGGGCCTCCCGAGTACGTCCGGACAGGACCCACGGGACCAGGTCGCCCGGGTCGTCCTGGGCGGCTCCGGCCGGTGCGACCGGCGCGGCCGACGGCTCGGGGGCCTCGATCACCAGGTGGGCGTTGGTGCCGCTGATCCCGAACGACGACACACCCGCACGACGCGCACGCCCGTCGATGTCCCACGGCAGCGGCTCGGTGAGCAGCTCCACCTCACCCGCGTCCCAATCCACGTGCGACGACGGCGTCGACGCGTGCAACGTCGCCGGCAACACCCCGTGCCGCATCGCCTCCACCATCTTGATCACACCGGCCACCCCGGCCGCAGCCTGGGTGTGGCCGATGTTCGACTTCACCGAGCCCAGGTAGAGCGGGGTCTCCCGGTCCTGCCCGTAGGCGGCCAGCAGGGCCTGGGCCTCGATCGGGTCGCCCAGGGTGGTGCCGGTGCCGTGCGCCTCGACGACGTCGACGTCCGAGCTGCGCAGGCCGGCCGAGGCCAGCGCAGCCATGATCACCCGCTGCTGCGACGGGCCGTTCGGCGCGGTCAACCCGTTCGAGGCGCCGTCCTGGTTCACCGCACTGCCACGCAGCACCGCCAACACCTCGTGCCCGTTGCGCCGCGCGTCCGACAGGCGTTCCAGGACGACCATGCCGACACCCTCGGACCAGCCGACACCGTCGGCGTCGTCGGAGAACGCCCGGCACCGCCCGTCCGGGGACAGCCCGCGCTGGCGGGAGAAGTCGACGAACGTGCTGGGTGTGGACATCACCGTGACACCACCGGCCAGGGCCAGCGAGCACTCACCGGAACGCAACGCCTGCGCCGCCCAGTGCATCGCCACCAGCGACGACGAGCACGCGGTGTCGATCGTGACGGCCGGCCCCTCCAGGCCCAGGTTGTAGGCCACTCGGCCGGACGCGACGCTGGGCGCGCTGCCGTTGCCGCGGAACGCCTCGTGCTCCCCGCCGGGCAGCAGCGTGGAGTAGTCGTTGTACATCACGCCGGCGAACACGCCGGTCGCGCTGCCGCGCAACGACACCGGGTCGATCCCGGCCCGCTCGAACGCCTCCCACGAGCACTCCAGCAGCAGCCGCTGCTGGGCGTCGGTGCCCAACGCCTCGCGCGGGCTCATCCCGAAGAACTCGGCGTCGAACCCGCCGGCGCCGTGCAGGAACCCGCCGCCCACCGCGTGGGTGTGCTCCGGGCGATCGGGGTCCGGGTCGTAGAGCCCCTCCAGGTCCCAGCCGCGGTCGGTCGGGAACCCGGAGATCGCGTCGCCGCCGTCGGTGACCAGACGCCACAGGTCCTCCGGCGAGGACACCCCGCCCGGGTAGCGGCACGCCATCCCGACGATGACGACCGGGTCGTCGCGGTCCACCGCGGTCGGGGACCCGACCGGCGTCGCCGCGACGTGCCCGACCAGCTCGCCGAGCAGATGCGTGGCGAGCGCGCCGGCCGACGGGTGGTCGAACACCAGTGTGGACGGCAGCCGCAACCCGGTGACGGTCGTCAGCCGGTTGCGCAGCTCGACCGCGGTCAGCGAGTCGAACCCGAGGTCGGTGAACGCCCGCGCGGGGTCCACCGACGCCGCGGAGGCGTGTCCCAGCACCGCGGCGACCTCGTCCCGGACCAGGCCCAGCACGTGGTCGTGCCGGTCGGCCTCGCCCAGCGCCGCGAGCCGGTCACCGAGCGTGCCGGACGCGCCGGAGGAGCCGGCCGCGGCCGAGCGGCGGGCCGACGGCGCGCGCACCAGACCCCGGAGCATCGCGGGGATCTCCGGTCGTCCGCGCAGTGCGTCGAGGTCGAAGGGCACCGGCAGCAGCACCGGTGCTGTCTCTACCGGGGCGGCCTCTCCCAGAGCGGCGTCGAGCAGCTCGAGGCCGCGCGCGACGGGCATCGGGGGCAGGCCGCTGCGGGACATCCGGGCGCGGTCGGCGTCGGTGAGGGTGCCGGTCATGCCGCCCACCGGCTCCCACGGGCCCCAGGCCAGTGACAACGCAGGCCTGCCGGCCGCCCGGCGGACGGTGGCCAGCGCGTCCAGGAACGCGTTGGCGGCCGCGTAGTTGGCCTGCCCGGCGGCGCCGAGCGTCCCGGCGACCGAGGAGAACAGCACGAACCCCTCGATGTCGGCGGCGAGCTCGTGCAGGTTCCACGCCGCGTCGACCTTCGGGCGCAGCACGGTGCGCAGGCGCTGCGGGGTCAGCGAGGCGAGGACTCCGTCGTCGAGCACGCCCGCGGTGTGCACGACCGCGGTCAGCGGGTGCTCGGCGGGAATCGCGTCGAGCACGCGCGTCAGTGCCGCGCGGTCGGCCGCGTCGGCGGCGACCACGGTGACCCGGGCGCCGAGCTCCTCCAGCTCGGCGGTCAGATCGGCAGCGCCGGGCGCGTCCGGGCCGCGGCGGCTGAGCAGCAGCAGGTGCCTCACGTCGTGCCGGGCGGCCAGGTGCCGGGCGGTGAGCGCACCGAGCCCGCCGGTGCCACCGGTGATCAGGACCGTCCCGTCGCGGCGCCATCCGGTCCCCCCGGCGGTGCCGCCGGTGGCGTCGGTGCCATCGGTGGCGGTGCCGTCGGTGCCGTCGGTGCCGTCGGTGCCGTCGGTGGCGGTGACGTCGTGGCGCTGCAGGCGCGGGTCGAGGACGCGGCCGGCGCGGATCGCCCGCTGCGGCTCGTCCCCGGCCAGCGCGACCGGGATCGCTGCCGCCGACGCCGGGTCGGCGTCGAAGTCGAGGTCGAGGTCGAGCAGCCCGATACGGCCCGGGTACTCGGCCTGCGCGGCCCGGACCAGGCCGGACACGGCGGCCGCGGCCGGGTCGACGACACCGTCGCCGTCCTGCGCGGCGACCGCACCACGGGTGAGGACGACCAGCCGGGAGCCGGCGCTGCGCTCGTCGGCGGTCCAGCGGGTCAGCAGGTCCAGGACCCGCGAGGTCGCGTCGTGGGTGCGGGCGGCGAGGTCGCCGTCGCCCGTGGCGACCGGGACGAGCAGCACGTCGGGTGCCGCGTCGAGGGCCTCGGCGAGGTCGGCGTGGCGGGTGCCGCCCGGCACGTCGAGGACGGCGGTGTCCTCGGCGAGCACACCGATCGTTGTCTCCCCGGTGTCGGGGGTGTCGGTGGCAGGGATCCAGACCGGCCGGTACAGGTCACGCTCGGCGCGACCGGGGGCTCCCTCGGGGAGCGGACGCAGGGTGAGTGCGCCGACGGTGGCGACCGGGTCCCCGGCGCCGTCGGCGACCAGCACCGACAGGGTGTCCGGGGCGTCGGTGCGCAGGCGGACGCGCAGCGCGGTCGCGCCGGTCGCGTGCAGCGTGACATCGCCCCAGCCGAACGGCACCGACGCCGTCCCGCCCACGGTGCCCGCCGCGTGCAGGGCGGCGTCGAGCAGCGCGGGGTGCAGGCCGAACCCGTCGGCGGGCCCGGCGCCCTCGCCCAGCACGATCTCGGCGAACACGTCGCCGCCGCGGCGCCACGCCGCGCGCAGCCCGCGGAACGCAGGCCCGTAGGCGAGTCCGGTCTCGGCGAGGCGGTCGTAGCGGTCGGTGACGTCGAAGGGCTCCGCGCCCTGCGGCGGCCAGACGGTCAGGGTCTCCGGGGCGGCGGTCCCGCCGGTGCCCAGGAGGCCGGTCGCGTGCACCGTCCACGGGGCGGTCTCGCCCGCCCGGGAGTGGATCGAGACGGCGCGGTCGCCCGCGTCGTCCGGGGCGTCGAGCCAGACCTGCACGGTGACGCCGCCCTGCGGGATCTCCAGCGGCGCGGCGAGGGTGAGCTCGCGCACGACGTCGCAGCCGGCCTCGTCCCCGGCCCGCACCGCCATCTCCAGCAGGGCGGTGCCGGGCAGCAGTACCCGGCCGCCGACGACGTGGTCGGCCAGCCACGGCTGCGTCACGGTCGACAGCCGGCCGGTGAGCAGGACGCCGTCGGTGTCGGCGCGGGCGACGACCGCGCCGAGCAGCGGGTGCCCCGGCCCGGACAGGCCGAGGGATCCGGCGTCGCCGCGGTTCGCGGGTGCCGGTGCCGGCCAGTAGGTGTCGTGCTGGAAGGGGTAGGTGGGCAGGTCGACGGTCCGGCCGCCGTCGAGGGCGGTCTCCCAGCGGATGTCGGCGCCGGCGGTCCCGAGCCGGGCGAGCGCGGCGAACAGGGCGGTGACCTCGTCCCGGTCGCCGTCGGGTCCGGAGGTCCGCAGCGTGGGCACGGTGCGGGCGTCGGTCAGCTGCCCGGCCATCCCGGACAGGGTGGCGTCGGGCCCGATCTCGACGAGGGTGCCGTCCTCGTCCAGGGCGGCGACGGCGTCGGCGAAGCGCACCGTGGCGCGGACGTGCTCCACCCAGTAGGCGGGATCGGTGACGTCGTCGCCGGTGCGCCCGGCAACGGTGGAGATGATCGGGATCTGCGGCGCGGCGAACTCCAGGCCCGCCACCACCGCCCGGAACTCCTCCATCATCGGCGCCATCAACGGCGAGTGGAACGCATGCGAGGTCGCCAACCGCTTGGTCCGCCGGTCCGCGAACCGGCCCACCAGCGCGTCCACCTCGGACTCCGCACCCGAGACCACCACCGACGACGGCCCGTTCACCGCAGCGATCGATACTCCCCCCGTCAGCAGCGGCGTGACCTCCTCCTCGGTGGCCGCGACCGCCACCATCACGCCACCGGCCGGCAGCGCACCCATCAACCGGGCACGCGCCGACACCAGGGTCGCCGCATCGGCCAGCGAGAACACCCCCGCCACGTGCGCGGCCGCGATCTCCCCGATCGAGTGCCCGACCAGGTGATCCGGGACCACACCCCACGACTCGACCAGCCGGAACAACGCCACCTCCAGCGCGAACAACGCCAGCTGCGCCACACCGGTGTCGTTCAACGCACCGGCATCGTCACCCCACATCACCTCCCCCACCGCGGGATCCAGGTGCGCACACACCTCGTCGAAGGCTCGCGCGAACACCGGGAACCGCGCGTGCAGCTCACGCCCCATCCCGAGCCGCTGCGAGCCCTGACCGGCGAACAGGAACGCCGTCCCGCCGGCGGCCACGGTGCCCTCGACGACGGCCGGGTGCTGCTCGCCCGCGGCGAACGCGGCGAGTGCACGGCGGGCCGCCGCGGTGTCCTCGGCGAGGACGACGGCGCGGTGGCCGAACCGGGCGCGCCCGGTGGCCAGCGACCATCCGACGTCGAGGGCGTCGACGTCGGTCCGGTGTTCGAGCGACCCGGCGAGCCGCGCGGCCTGCGCGGCCAGCGCGGGGCCGGTACGGGCGGACAGCACCCAGGGCAGCGGCCCCGCCGTGTCCGGGCGCGCGACGGCCTCGGCCGGTTCCGGCGCCTCCAGGACGACGTGGGCGTTCGTGCCACTGATCCCGAACGAGGACACCCCGGCCCGGCGGGGACGGTCCGCGTTCCAGACACGGTTCGCGGTGAGCAGCTCCACGGCCCCGGCGCTCCAGTCCACGTGCGACGACGGCGTCGACGCGTGCAACGTCGCCGGCAACACCCCGTGCCGCATCGCCTCCACCATCTTGATCACACCGGCCACCCCGGCCGCAGCCTGGGTGTGGCCGATGTTCGACTTCACCGAGCCCAGGTAGAGCGGGGTCTCCCGGTCCTGCCCGTAGGCGGCCAGCAGGGCCTGGGCCTCGATCGGGTCGCCCAGGGTGGTGCCGGTGCCGTGCGCCTCGACGACGTCGACGTCCGAGCTGCGCAGGCCGGCCGAGGCCAGCGCAGCCATGATCACCCGCTGCTGCGACGGGCCGTTCGGCGCGGTCAACCCGTTCGAGGCGCCGTCCTGGTTCACCGCACTGCCACGCAGCACCGCCAACACCTCGTGCCCGTTGCGCCGCGCGTCCGACAGGCGTTCCAGGACGACCATGCCGACACCCTCGGACCAGCCGACACCGTCGGCGTCGTCGGAGAACGCCCGGCACCGCCCGTCCGGGGACAGCCCGCGCTGGCGGGAGAACTCGACGAACGTGGCCGGCGTGGCCATCACCGTGACGCCGCCGGCCAGGGCCAGCGAGCACTCACCGGAACGCAACGCCTGCGCGGCCAGGTGCATCCCGACCAGCGACGACGAGCACGCGGTGTCCACCGTGACGGCGGGGCCCTCCAGGCCGAAGGTGTAGGAGACCCGGCCGGACGCGATGCTGCCGGCACTGCCGTGGCCCTGGTACCCCTCGTGCTCCGGGGCGTGGAGCAGGTCGCCGTAGTCGTGGTACATGACGCCGGCGAACACGCCGGTCGCGCTGCCGCGCAACGACACCGGGTCGATCCCGGCCCGCTCGAACGCCTCCCACGAGCACTCCAGCAGGAGCCGCTGCTGGGCGTCGGTGGTCAGCGCCTCGCGGGGGCTCATCCCGAAGAACTCGGCGTCGAACCGGCCCGCCCCGTGCAGGAACCCGCCGTGGCGGGTGGTGGAGGTGCCGGGGTGGTCGGGGTCGGGGTCGTAGAGGTTCGCGAGGTCCCAGCCGCGGTCGGTCGGGAACTCCGAGATCGCGTCCCCGCCGTCGGTGACCAGGCGCCACAGGTCCTCGGGCGAGGACACCCCGCCCGGGTAGCGGCAGGCCATCCCGACGACGACGACCGGGTCGTCGCCGTCCGCCGGTCCGGTCGCCGTGGCCGTCACCGGCTCCGGCGCCGTGTCGGCACCGAACAGCTCGTCGTGCACGTGCACGGCGAGCGCGGCGGCGGTCGGGTGGTCGAACACCAGCGTCGCGGGGAGCCCGAGGCCGGTGGACGCGGCGAGCCGGTTGCGCAGCTCGACCGCGGTCAGCGAGTCGAACCCGAGGTCGAGGAACGCGCGATCCGGATCGATCCGGGACCCCTCGGCGTGCCCCAGGACGTGGGCGATCTCGTCCCGGACCAGTCCGCCGATCCGGGCCCGGCGCTCGGCGACGGGCCGTGCGGCCAGCTGCTCGCGCAGCCCGGACGGGATGACCGCGGTGGCCGCGGCACGGCGCACCGCGCCGACGATGCCGCGCAGCGCGGCCGGCACGTCGCCGCCCCGTGCCCGCAGGGCGGCGGGGTCCAGCGGGACCGGCGCGACAACCGGTTCCCCGGTGGCGACGGCGGAGTCGAACAGCGCCAGCGCGCGGCCCGGCTCGACCGGCGGCATCCCGGCCCGCGCCATGCGCTCGCGGGCGGCGTCGTCGAGGTCGCCCACCATCCCGCCGGCGCCGCTCCACGGCCCCCACGTCAGCGACGTCGCGGGCAGTCCCGCGGCGTGCCGGTGGACGGCGAGGCCGTCCAGGAACGCGTTCGCGGCGGCGTAGTTGGCCTGCCCCGCCGAGCCGAGCGTCCCGGCCAGCGAGGAGAACAGCACGAACGCCTCGACGTCCCCGGCCAGCTCGTGCAGGTTCTGGGCGGCGTCCACCTTGGGCCGCAGCACGGCCGCGAGCCGGTCGGGGGTGAGGCCTTCCAGCACGCCGTCGTCGACGACGCCCGCCGCGTGCACGACGGCGTCGACCGGACGCCGGGCCAACAGCGCGGCCAGTGCGTCGCGGTCGGCGGCGTCGCAGGCCACGACCTCGACCTGGGCCCCGGCCGCTGTGAGCTCGGCGGTCAGCTCCGCGGCCCCGGGCGCGGACGGGCCACGCCGCCCGGCCAGCAGCAGCGACCCGACACCGTGCGCGGTGACCAGGTGCCGGGCGACCTGCGCGCCGAGGCCGCCGGTGCCGCCGGTGACCAGGACCGTCATGTCCGGGCGCCACGGCACGGCGGGACGTTCCGCCGACGCGGGGTCGGCCGGCGGCTCCAGGCGGGTCAGGCGCAGGACCCGCAGCTCCGTGTCGTGCACGGCGAGCTGGGGTTCGTCGGTGCGGCCGAGTGCCGCGGCGAACGCCGCCGCGTCCAGGGCGTCGGCCCCGGTGTCGAGCGCGGTGTCGAGCGCGGTGAACCGCCCGGGGTGCTCGGTCGCGGCCGAGCGGACGAGACCGGCGACGGCGGCGGCCGCCGGGTCGGCGCCGTCGGTGGCGCCGCGGGTGAGTACGACGGTCCGGCGGGTCCCGGACGCCTCGGTCTGCAGCCTGGCCAGGACGGCCGTGGTACGGGCGTGCGCGGCGCCGTCGGGCGTCGCGGCGGTCCCGCCGGACCTGGCGTCGAGCAGCAGGACCTCGGCGGTGTCGGCGCCCCGGACGCCGGAGCGTTCGAGCAGCGCGGCCAGGTCGGGCCCGACCGGACCGCCGTCCACGGTCTCGGCGTGGACGGTCAGCCCGGACGGCACAGTCGCCGGGACCCGCTCCCAGCCCGGCCGGAACAACGCGTCACGGTCCGGTGCCGCGGTACGCGACGCGGTCAGTGCACGCAGCTCGAGCTGGTGGACCGCGGCCAGCGGTGCTCCCGCGGCGTCGGCGAGGTCGATCGAGACGGCCCCGGGCCCGACGCGGCGCAACCGTGCCCTGGCCGACGTGGCGCCGTCGGCGTACCGGGTGACACCGCGCCAGGCGAACGGGACGGCGCCGCGCTCGTCGTCAGGCTGGATCTCGGCGATCGGGTGCAGCACCGCGTCCAGCAGCGCCGGGTGCAGGCCGAACGGCTCCGGGTCGGTCCCGTCGGGCAGCGCGGCCTCGACGAACAGCTCGTCGCCGCGCCGCCACGCCGCGCGCAGGCCGCGGAACACCGGGCCGTAGTCGAAGCCGTCGTCGGCGAAGCGCTGGTAGCACCCGTCGACGTCGACCGGGACCGCCCCGGCCGGCGGCCACTGCTGCGCGAACGGGGAGAGCGGCGGGGTGTGCTTGCCGAGCAGCCCGGAGGCGTGCTCGGTCCAGGTCGGTGACGTCCAGGTGTGCGCCGCGTCCGGGCGGGAGTGCACCACGACGGTGCGCGGGCCGTCCGGAGTGGCGGCGCCGACGGTGACCCGCAGCGCGATGCCGCCCTGTTCGGGCAGCGCCAGCGGCGCGGTGAGCATCAGCTCCTCGACCCGGTCGTACCCGGTCTCCTCCCCGGCCCGCGCGGCCAGGTCGAGCAGTGCGCTGCCAGGCAGCAGCACGGTGCCGGAGACGGCGTGGTCGACGAGCCACGGGTGGGTGGTCCGGGAGATGCGTCCGGTGAGCAGCACGCCGTCGGTGGTCTCGATGACGCCGTCGAGCAGCCCGTGTCCGGCGGGGCGCAGCCCGACGGTGCCGGCGTCGGCGGCCCGCGGGACGGGCTCGGGCCAGAAGTACTCGTGCTGGAACGCGTAGGTGGGCAGGTCGACACGGCGACCGCCGGTCAGCACCGCGGCCCAGTCGACGTCGGCGCCCGCGCTCCAGCAGCGGGCCACCGCGGCCCGGACTGTGCCGGTCTCGTCGCGCTCGGGGTGCAGTGCCGGGACGGCCGTGGCCCCGGCCGGCGCGACGCCGGCGGCGAGTGCGGTCAGCGTCGCGTCCGGTCCGATCTCGACCGTGACGGTGTCGCCGAGGCCCGTGAGGGCGTCGGCGAACCGGACCGTGGCCGCCACGTGGTCCACCCAGTAGCCCGGCTCGGCCATCTCCGCGCCGGTGCGCCCGGCGACCGTGGAGACCACCGGGATCCGCGGCGCGGCGAAGCTCAGTCCCTCCACCACGGTGCGGAACTCGTCGAGCATCGGTGCCATCGACGGCGAGTGGAACGCGTGCGAGGTCGCCAGCCGCTTCGTGCGCCGGTCGGCGAACCGCGCCACCACGGCGTCGACCTCGGACTCCACACCCGACACCACGACCGACGACGGGCCGTTCACCGCCGCGATCGACACCCCGGCGGTCAGCAGCGGCGTCACCTCGTCCTCGGTGGCCGCGACCGCCACCATCGCACCACCGGCCGGCAGCGCACCCATCAGCCGGGCACGCGCCGAGACCAGTGTCCCGGCGTCGGGCAGGGACAGCACCCCGGCCACGTGCGCCGCGGCGATCTCCCCGATCGAGTGCCCGACCACCCGCTCCGGGGTCAGGCCCCAGGACTCCAGCAGCCGGGACAACGCCACCTCCAGCGCGAACAACGCCGGCTGGGCGATCGCGGTGTCGCGCAGGGCCTCGGCGTCGTCGGCCCACATCACCTCCCGCACGGCCGGGGCGAGGTGGGCGCAGGCCGCGTCGAAGGCGTCGGCGAAGACCCGGAACCGGTCGTACAGCTCACGACCCATGCCGAGGCGTTGGGCGCCCTGGCCGGCGAACAGGAACGTGACGCCGGTGCCGGTCCCGGCCCGCCCGGTGACGACGCGCTCGTCGGCGGTCCCGTCGGCGAGCGCACGCAACGCCTGCTCGGCGTCGGAGTGGTCGTGTGCCAGGACCACGGCACGGTGGGCGAACGTCGCCCGTGTGGTGGCCAGCGAGAACCCGATGTCGACGGGCCGCTCACGCAGGGCGGCGTCGGCCAGGCGTGCGGCCTGGGCGCACAGCGCGTCCGGGGTGTGTCCGGACAGCGGCCACGGCACGACGCCGCTCTCCTGGTCCGCGGCCTCGGCCACCGGGGCCGGGTCGGGTGCCTCGAGGATCAGGTGGGCGTTGGTCCCGCTGATCCCGAACGACGACACACCCGCACGACGCGCACGCCCGTCGATGTCCCACGGCAGCGGCTCGGTGAGCAGCTCCACCTCACCCGCGTCCCAATCCACGTGCGACGACGGCGTCGACGCGTGCAACGTCGCCGGCAACACCCCGTGCCGCATCGCCTCCACCATCTTGATCACACCGGCCACCCCGGCCGCAGCCTGGGTGTGGCCGATGTTCGACTTCACCGAGCCCAGGTAGAGCGGGGTCTCCCGGTCCTGCCCGTAGGCGGCCAGCAGGGCCTGGGCCTCGATCGGGTCGCCCAGGGTGGTGCCGGTGCCGTGCGCCTCGACGACGTCGACGTCCGAGCTGCGCAGGCCGGCCGAGGCCAGCGCAGCCATGATCACCCGCTGCTGCGACGGGCCGTTCGGCGCGGTCAACCCGTTCGAGGCGCCGTCCTGGTTCACCGCACTGCCACGCAGCACCGCCAACACCTCGTGCCCGTTGCGCCGCGCGTCCGACAGGCGTTCCAGGACGACCATGCCGACACCCTCGGACCAGCCGACACCGTCGGCGTCGTCGGAGAACGCCCGGCACCGCCCGTCCGGGGACAGCCCGCGCTGGCGGGAGAAGTCGACGAACGTGCTGGGTGTGGACATCACCGTGACACCACCGGCCAGGGCCAGCGAGCACTCACCGGAACGCAACGCCTGCGCCGCCCAGTGCATCGCCACCAGCGACGACGAGCACGCGGTGTCGATCGTGACGGCCGGCCCCTCCAGGCCCAGGTTGTAGGCCACTCGGCCGGACGCGACGCTGGGCGCGCTGCCGTTGCCGCGGAACGCCTCGTGCTCCCCGCCGGGCAGCAGCGTGGAGTAGTCGTTGTACATCACGCCGGCGAACACGCCGGTCGCGCTGCCGCGCAACGACACCGGGTCGATCCCGGCCCGCTCGAACGCCTCCCACGAGCACTCCAGCAGCAGCCGCTGCTGGGCGTCGGTGCCCAACGCCTCGCGCGGGCTCATCCCGAAGAACTCGGCGTCGAACCCGCCGGCGCCGTGCAGGAACCCGCCGCCCACCGCGTGGGTGTGCTCCGGGCGATCGGGGTCCGGGTCGTAGAGCCCCTCCAGGTCCCAGCCGCGGTCGGTCGGGAACCCGGAGATCGCGTCGCCGCCGTCGGTGACCAGACGCCACAGGTCCTCCGGCGAGGACACCCCGCCCGGGTAGCGGCACGCCATGCCCACGATCACCACCGGGTCCTCGGCGGTGGCGGGGAGCATCGGGACCGGGACCGGGGCCTCGGTCCCGCCGCCGAACAGCTCGTCACGCAGGTGCCCGGCCAGGGCCCGCGGCGTCGGGTGGTCAAACACCAGCGTCGCCGAGAGCCGCAGGCCGGTGACCCCGGAGAGCCGGTTGCGCAGCTCGACCGCGCTGAGCGAGTCGATGCCGAGCTCGGTGAACGGCCGGGTCGCCGGCACCTCCCCCGCCTCGGTGTGCCCGAGTACCCGGGCGACCTCCTCGCGGACCAGGTCGAACAACGCCTCGTCGCGTTCCGGTGCGCCGAGCGTGCCCAGCCTGCGGGCGAGTCCGTCGGCGACCTCGCCGCGGGCGGCGGCGCGGCGGCGCGGGAGCCGGACCAGTGCCCGCAGCACGTGCGGCACGTCGCCGCCCGCGCGCAGTGCGACCAGGTCCAGACGCACCGGCGCGACGGCCGGGCGCGGCTGGTCCAGCGCGGCGTCGAGCAGCGCCAGCCCGGCGTCGACGTCGATCTCGGGCATGCCGGACCGGGCGACGCGGGCGGCGTCGGCGTCGGACAGCGCGGCGGTCATCCCGACCGTGCGCGTCCACGGACCCCAGGCCAGCGACAACGCGGGCAGGCCCGCGGCGCGCCGGTGCGCGGCGAGGGCGTCGAGCGCGGCGTTGCCCGCGGCGTAGTTGCCCTGCCCGGGGCTGCCGACGACGGCCGCCACGGAGGAGAACAGCACGAACGCGTCGAGGTCGCCGGTCAGCTCGTGCAGGTGCCACGCCGCGTCCAGCTTCGGTCGCAGCACGGTGTCCAGCCGGTCCGGGGTCAGGGATCCGATCACCCCGTCGTCGACGACGCCCGCGGTGTGCACCACGGCGCGCACCGGGTGCTCGCGCGGCACGGCGTCCAGCACGCGGGCCAGGGCGTCCCGGTCGCCGACGTCCACGGCGACCGCGGTGGCCTCGGCGCCCAGCGTCCCCAGCTCGGCGACCAGCTCGGCCGCGCCGGGCGCGTCCGGTCCGCGCCGGCTGAGCAGCAGCAGCCGGGTCACGCCGCGCTCGGCGGCCAGGTGTCGGGCGGTGAGCGCGCCGAGGCCGCCGGTGCCCCCGGTGATCAGCACCGTGCCGTCCGGGCGCCAGCCGGGTGCGCCCGGGTCCGCCGTGCCGGGCAGGGCCCGGACCAGACGCGGGACGAGGACGCTCCCGCCGCGCACGGCGAGGTCCGGCTCGCCGCCGTGCAGGCCGGCCAGTGCCGCGGCCGCCGCGGTGGCCGGGGCGTCGGCGTCGCGCTCCAGGTCGAGCAGGCCGAACCGGCCGGGGTTCTCGGCCTGTGCGGAGCGGACCAGGCCGCGCACCGCGGCGCCGGCCGGGTCCACGTCGTCCCCGTCGGCGACGGCGGCGCCGCCGCAGGTGACGACGACCAGACGTGCCCCGTCGCCGCGCTCGTCAGCGAGCCAGCGCTGCAGGGCGGTGAGCACGGTCGCGGTGGCCTCGCGGACCGCGGAGGGCAGGTCCGCCCCGGAGGGCACGACCGGGAACAGCACCGTGCCGGACGGCCCGGCCGGGTCGTGGAGCAGCGTGTCGAGGTCGGGGTGCACGGCGACGTGGGCGCCGTCGAACCCGGCCGGCAGCGGCCCGGCGACGGCGACGGCCGTGGGCTCCGGGGTCGCCGCGGTGGGCGCCTGCGGGTGCCAGTCGATGGCGAAGAGCGGGTCCCGGCCCGCACCGGCGGCCCCGGCCGGGGACCCGGCGCCGGTCCGCCGCGAGACCAGGGAGCCGACGGTGGCGACCGCGCCGCCCGCGGTGTCGGCGATGGCGATCGACACCGAGTCGTCGCTCTGGCGGGTCAGCCGGACGCGCACGGTGGTGGCCCCGGCGGCGTGCAGCGTCACGCCCTCGTAGGTGAACGGGAGCCCGCCCTCGCTCAGCGGCCCCAGGTCGGCGTAGACGGCGGCGTGCTGGGCGGCGTCGAGCACGGCCGGGTGCAGCCCGAACCGGGCCGTGTCCGGGTCGTCGCCGGGCAGGGTGACCTCGGCGTAGACCTCGCCGTCGCGCAGCCACGCCGCGCGCAGCCCGCGGAACGTGGGCCCGTAGCGGAAGCCCAGGTCGGTGAGGCGCTCGTAGCAGCCGTCCAGGTCGACCGGCTCGGCCCCGGGCGGCGGCCAGGCCTCGGCGTCGAACGGCGCGGTCTCCCCGGCGTCCGGGTCGCCGCCGGTCAGGGTGCCCGCGGCGTGCCGGGTCCACGGCAGCTCGACCGCGCCCGCGGCGCGCGAGGACACCGTGAACGGGCGCCGGACGGGGCCTGCCGAGGTCCCCTCCGCCGCCCCGACGTGCACCTGGATCTGCACCGCGCCGGTCGGGGGCACCATCAGCGGGGCGGCCAGGGTCAGCTCCTCGACGCGCTCGCAGCCCACCTCGTCGCCGGCCCGCACCGCGAGCTCGACGAACGCGGTGCCCGGCAGCAGTGCCCGCCCGGCGACCTCGTGGTCGGCCAGCCACGGCTGGGTGGCGAGCGAGAGCCGTCCGGCGAGCACGACGCCGGCGGCGTCGGCGAGTGTGACCGCGGAGCGGAGCAGCGGGTGCTCGACGGCGTCCAGGCCGGCCGCGCCCGCGTCGGCCGCACGGGCGGGTGCGGGCCAGTAGCGGCGCCGCTGGAACGGGTAGGTCGGGAGGTCGACCCGACGCCCGCCGGGCAGCAGCGCGGTCCAGTCCACGTCCGCGCCGGTGGTCCAGACCCGGGCCAGCGCAGTGATCGCGGAGCGGTCCTCGTCGTGGTCGCGGTGCAGCAGCGGGACCACGGTCGCGGTCGGCAGCACCTGGCCCACGAGTGCGGACAGGGTCCCGTCCGCGCCCAGCTCCAGGGTGGTGCCGACGTCGCGGCGACCGAGCTCGGCGACGGCGTCGGCGAACCGGACGGTCGCGGACACGTGCTCCACCCAGTAGCCGGGGTCGGTGACGTCGTCACCGGTGCGCCCGGCGACGGTGGAGATGATCGGGATCCGCGGCGCGGCGAACGTCAGCCCCGCCACGACGGCGCGGAACTCCTCGATCATCGGTGCCATCAACGGGGAGTGGAAGGCGTGCGAGGTCGCGAGCCGCTTGGTCCGGCGGTCGGCGAACCGGCCCACCACGGCGTCGACCTCGGACTCCGCACCCGAGACGACCACCGACGACGGCCCGTTCACCGCGGCCAGCGACACCCCGGGCGTCAGGTGCGGGGTGACCTCGTCCTCGGTCGCCTCGACCGCGACCATCACCCCGCCGGCGGGCAGCGCGCTCATCAGCCGGGCCCGCGCCGACACCAGCTGCGCCGCGTCCGCCACCGACAGCACACCGGCGACGTGCGCCGCCGCGATCTCCCCGATCGAGTGCCCGACCAGGTAGTCCGGTGCCACCCCCCACGACTCCAGCAGGCGGAACGACGCGACCTGCACCGCGAACAGCGCCGGCTGCGCGGTTCCCGTGTCGTTCAGGGCACCGGCGTCGGTCCCCCACATCACCTCGCGCACCGAGGGGTCCAGGTGCGCACACACCTCGTCGAAGGCCTGCGCGAACACCGGGAAGCGCTCGTGGAGCGTCCGGCCCATCCCGAGTCGCTGCGACCCCTGTCCCGCGAACACCGTCGCGAGCAGCCCCTCGTCGGTGACGCCGCGCGCGACCTCGGCGTGGCCGGTCGGGCCGGGCAGCAGCACCGCACGGTGCTCGAACGCGGCGCGGCCGGTGGCTAGCGACCAGCCGACGTCCACGGCCGACCCGGCCGACCCGGCCGGGTCGCACAGGGCCCGCACCCGGTCGGACAGGGCGTCGTCGTCCCGGGCACCGACCGGCCACGGCACCGGCCACGCCGGTTCGGCGTCGCGGGCCGGGGTCTGCGCCCCGGACGGTGCCTCGGCCGGGGCCTGTTCCAGGATCACGTGCGCGTTGGTGCCGCTGATCCCGAACGACGACACCGCCGCGCGCCGCACCCGGCCGGTCTCCGGCCACGGCTGCGCGGTCACCGGCAGCTCCACGCCGCCGCCGTCCCAGTCCACGTTGGACGACGGCGCTTCCACGTGCAGCGTGGCCGGGACGGTGCCGTGCCGCATCGCCAGCACCATCTTGATCACACCGGCGACGCCGGCGGCGGCCTGGGTGTGTCCGATGTTCGACTTCAGCGACCCGAGCCACAGCGGCTGCCGGCGGTTCCGGCCGTAGGTGGCGATCAGCGCCTGGGCCTCGATCGGGTCGCCCAGCGTGGTGCCGGTGCCGTGTCCCTCGACCACGTCCACGTCCGTCGGTTCGAGGTCGGCGTTGCGCAGCGCGGCCCGGATCACCCGTTGCTGGGAGGGGCCGTTCGGCGCGGTGAGCCCGTTCGAGGCGCCGTCCTGGTTGATCGCCGAACCGCGCAGCACGGCCAGGACCGGGTGCCCGAGCCGGCGCGCGTCGGACACGCGCGCGAGCACCAGCACACCGGCGCCCTCACCCCAGCCGGTGCCGTCGGCGGCGTCGGCGAAGGGCTTGCAGCGCCCGTTCGCGGCCAGGCCGTTCTGGGCGGTGAACGCGGTGAACGCCAGCGGGGTCGCCATGATCGCCGCACCACCGGTCAGGGCCAGCGAGCACTCCCGCGCCCGCAGCGCCTGCATCGCCTGGTGCATCGCGACCAGCGAGGACGAGCACCCCGTGTCCACCGTGACGGCCGGGCCCTCGATGCCGAGGGTGTAGGACAGCCGCCCGGAGATCACGCTCGCCGCGTGCCCGGTGGTGGCGTAGACCTCCGCATCGTCGGCGGACCCGGCGAGCACCTCGCCGTAGTCCTGCCCGGTGGTGCCGATGAACACCCCGGCGTCGCTGCCCCGCAGCCTCGACGGGTCGATCCCGGCCCGTTCGAGGGCCTCCCACGTGACCTCCAGCAGCAGCCGCTGCTGCGGGTCCATCGCGACGGCCTCCCGCGGGGAGATCCCGAAGAACCCGGCGTCGAAACCGGAGACGTCGTCCAGGAAGCCGCCCTCGGTGGCCAGGCTGCGCCCCTCGCCGCCGTCGCCTCCCGCACTGCCGGCGGCGAGGGTCTCGAGGTCCCAGCCACGGTCGGTGGGGAACCCGGACACGGCGTCGCCGCCCCGGTCGAGCAGCTCCCAGAGATCCTCCGGGGACGCGACCCCGCCGGGGAAGCGACAGCCGATCCCGAGCACGGCGATCGGCTCCGCGGCGGCGGCCGTCAGGGCCTCGTTCTGCCGGCGCAGCCGCTCGTTCTCCTTGAGCGACGACCGCAGCGCCTCGACGTACTGGTTGCTGTCGGTGGTCATCGGTTCTCCAGGTTCGGTTCGTGGCCCACGGGTCAGTCGCCCACGGGTCAGTTCGAGGCCTCGGACACCAGGCGCAGGAGGCTTTCGCCGTCCATGTCGTCCAGTGAGGTGCCGTGCTCGTCCGACTGCTCGTGCGGGTCGTCCTCCGGGGCTCCCGCCAGGCGCAGCAGCTCGTCGAGCAGCCCGGCCCGGCGCAGCCGGTCCAGCGGGATCGACGCGAGCAGCTCGCGGGTGGGAGCGTCCGGGTCGGGCGGGCCGTCCGGGGCGGCGTCGCCGCCGAACGCGAGCGTGCCCAGATGTCGGGCCAGGTCGCGCGGGTTCGGGAAGTCGAAGACCAGCGAGGCGGGCAGGCGCAGCCCGGTCGCGCCGCGGAGCCGGTTGCGCAGCTCCACCGCGGTCACCGAGTCGAACCCGACGTCGCGGAACGCCCGCCCGGCCGGGACCGCCGCCGGATCGTCGTGGCCCAGGGTGGCGGAGGCCTCGGTGCGCACCGCCTCCAGCATCGCCCGGTCGCGCTCGGCGGGCGGGAGTCCCGCGAGCCGGCCGAGCAGTGGCGCCACGCCGTCGGCTGCGGCGTCCGGGACGGTGTCCACCACCTCCTGTGCCTCGGCCAGCTCCGCGAGCAGCGGGCTCGGCCGGACCGAGGTGAACCCGTCGGCGAACCGCGTCCAGTCCATCGCGGTGATCGCGGCCACCGCCGGGGCGTGGGCCAGCGTCGTGTCGAGCGCCTGCAGGGCGAGGTCGGGATCCATCGCCGTGACCCCCTGGCGTTCCAGGCGGGCGTGCGCGACGGGGTCGGTCGCCATCCCCGCCTGTGCCCACGCGCCCCACGCCACCGACGTCGCGACCCGGCCCTGTGCCTGCCGCCGCTCGGCCAGCGCGTCGAGCCAGGCATTCGCCGCCGCGTAGCCGGGCTGGCCGCCGCTGCCCCAGGCCGACGCGCCGGAGGAGAACAGGACGAACGCGTCCAGCTCCCGGTCCCCGACGAGCTCGTCCAGGTGCTGGGCGGCGGGCGCCTTCGGGTGCAGCAGCGCGCGCAGCTGCTCGCCGGTCAGGTCCGCGACCGGGGCGTCGCCGTCGGAGACCCCGGCGGCGTGGAACACCGAGCGCAGCCCGCCTGGCGTGTCGATCCCGTCCAGGACCTGGGCGAGCGCCGCCCGGTCGGCCGCGTCGCAGGCCACGACGGTGACCGTGGCCCCGCGCTCACGCAGGTCGGCGACGAGCTCCGCCGCGCCCGGCGCGTCCGGCCCGCGCCGGCTGGTCAGCACCAGGTGCCGGGCACCCCGGTCGACCAGCCAGCGGGCCACGAGCGCGCCCACCCCGCCCGTGCCGCCGGTGACCAGCGCGGCCCCGGACGTCGTCCACGGGCGGTCCGCGGCCGGGGTGGCGTGCAGCAGACGGCGCGCGGAGATCCCGGCGGAGCGGACCGCGACCTGGTCCTCCCCCGCCGGAGCGGCCAGGAACGCAGCCAGCGCCTCGGCGCTGCGCCGGTCGGGCTCAGCGGGCAGGTCGATCAGCCCGCCCCAGCGTGCGGGGTTCTCCAGGGCCACGACCCGGCCGAGGCCCCACACCGAGCCGGCGCCCGGGTCCACGACCGTGGTGTCGCCGGGCCCGGTGCGCACGGCGCCGCGGGTGACGCACCACAGCGGCGCCGCCGCCCCGATGTCACCGAGCGCCTGGACCAGGCCCAACGTCGCCGCCAGCGCCGTCGGGACCTCGCCGTCGTCGGACGGGGTGCCCGCGGCCAGCAGGAACACGACCAGGTCGGCGCCCACCGCGGCGTCGGCGAGTGCCGCGGCCGCGCGGGCTCGGTCGGCCGCGACGATCGGGTCCAGCTCGACCGTCGTCGTCCCCGGGCCGAACGCCTCGCGTACCGGTTCCAGGTCCGGCATCCCGGGCGGGCGGACGAGGAGGACCCGCCCGGCCGGGCGCCCGGCGCTCTGCGGGCGGATCCGGGTCCAGCCGATCCGGTAGCGCCAGCCGTCGGCGGTGTCGCGCCGGGCGGCCCGGTCCCACCAGGCCGACAGGGCCGGCAGCACCGCGTCCAGCGAGGACCGGGTGCCGTTCGACCCGACGCCCAGCTCGGCGGCCAGCGACTCCCCGTCACCGGAGGCGACGAGCTCCCAGAACCGCCCGCCCACGCCGTCGGTCGGTGCCGGTGCGGCCGGTGCGATCTCCTCGGGCCAGTACCGGCGGCGGCGGAACGCGTAGGTCGGCAGGTCCACCGGCCGGGCGTCGCGCCCGGCGAAGACCGCGGCGAAGTCGACCGCCACACCGTGGGTGTGTGCCTCGGCGACCGCGGTCAGGACCCGGTCCGGGCCGCCGTCGTCGCGGCGCAGGGTTCCCAGTGCGACGGCGGTGTCGGCTCCGTGCGCCTCCACCGTCTCCTCGATCGCCGTGCCCAGCACCGGGTGCGGGGAGATCTCCAGCAGGACCCGCCTGCCGTCGTCGAGCAGCGCCCGGGTCGCCGCCTCCATCCGCACCGGTTCGCGCAGGTTGGTGTACCAGTAGCCGGCGTCCAGCCCGGCCGTGTCGACCACGGCACCGTCGACCGTGGAGTAGAACGGGATCGGCGACGACACCGGGCGCACCCCGGCCAGCACGGCGGCCAGCTCGTCGCGCACGGCTTCCACGTGGGTGCCGTGCGAGGCGTAGTCGACGTCCACCCGCCGCGACCGGACCCCCTCGGCCGCGCAGTGCGCGGCCAGCTCGTCCAGGGCGGCGGCGTCCCCCGAGACGACCGTCGAGGACGGCCCGTTCACCGCGGCGACGGTGATCGCGTCCGACCAGGGTGCGATCAGCTCGGCAACCCGGTCCGGCCCGGCCGCGACCGAGGTCATGCCACCGGCGCCGGAGATCGTCAGCAACGCGCGGCTGCGCAGCGCGACGATCATCGCCGCGTCGTCCAGGGTGAGCGCGCCGGCGACGTGGGCGGCGGCGATCTCGCCCTGCGAGTGCCCGACGACCGCGGCCGGCTCGACCCCGTAGGCCCGCCACAGCGCCGCCAGGGCGACCATCGTCGCGAACAGCGCGGGCTGCACGACGTCGACCCGGGCGGACAGCGCCGGGTCGGCGTCACCGGCCAGTACCTCGGTGAGCGACCAGTCCACGTGCGGGGACAGCGCCCGCTCGCAGTCGGCGATCGTGGCCCGGAACACCGGCGAGGATGCCAGCAGCTCGCGCCCCATCCCCTGCCACTGGGAGCCCTGGCCGGGGAAGACGAACACCGGACGGCGGTCGCCCTCCGCCGCAGTGCCCCGCTGTACCCCGGGGGCGGTCTCCCCGGCGGCCACCGACTCCAGCCCGGCGAGCAGGGTGTCGAGGTCCTGGCCGAGCACGACCGCGCGGTGCTCGAAACCGGCCCGAAGCCGGGCCAGCGACCAGCCGACGTCGTCCGGGCGCCGCGCCGGATCCCCGGTGGGCTCGGCGCGGCCGGGGCCGTCGGGCCGGTGCCCGTCGAAGGACGCGCGCAGCCGCGCGGCCTGGGCGCACAACGCCTCCGCCGAACGCGCGGACAGCGGCCAGATCGTGGGCGTGTCGTGTACCGGGGCGTCGCCGCCCGGCGCCACGACGGTGGCCTCCGGTCCGGCGGCGACCGGCTCCGGCGGCGCCTGCTCCAGCACCGCGTGGGCGTTGGTGCCGCTGATCCCGAACGCGGACACCGCGGCGCGGCGGGGGCGCTCGGCCTGCGGCCACGGGGACGGCTCGTCGAGCAGCCGTACCGCGCCCGCCGACCAGTCGACCCGTGACGACGGGGTCCCCGCGTGCAGCGTCCGCGGCAGCTCGTCGTGCCCGAACGCCAGCACGGTCTTGATCACCCCGGCGATACCGGCGGCAGCCTGGGTGTGGCCGATGTTGGACTTCAGCGACCCGAGCAGCAGCGGCCGGTCGGGGTCGCGGTCGCGGCCGTAGGTCCCCAGGATCGCCTGCGCCTCGATCGGGTCGCCGAGCGCGGTCCCGGTGCCGTGGGCCTCGACGGCGTCCACGCCGTCCGGGGTGATCCCGGCATCGGCCAGCGCGGCGCGGATCACCCGTTGCTGGGACGGGCCGTTCGGCGCGGTCAGTCCGTTCGACGCGCCGTCGGAGTTGATCGCCGAGCCGCGCACCAGCGCCAGTACCCGGTGGCCGTGGCGCCGGGCGTCGGACAGGCGCTCGAGCAGCACCACGCCGACCCCCTCGGCCAGGCTCATCCCGTCCGCGCCGTCGGCGAACGCCTTGCACCGGCCGTCGGTGGCGAGCGCCCGCTGGCGGCTGAACC
The DNA here is from genome assembly GCF_001294645.1 of Pseudonocardia sp. HH130629-09. NCBI lineage: Bacteria > Bacillati > Actinomycetota > Actinomycetes > Pseudonocardiales > Pseudonocardiaceae > Pseudonocardia > Pseudonocardia sp. HH130629-09. Next base: position 1,103,249 of record NZ_CP011868.1, on the reverse strand, counting down.
CGACGAACGGTTCCGGGGTGGGCATCACGGTGGCGCCGGCGGCCAGTGCCAGCGAGCTCTCCCCGCTGCGCAGCGACCGGCACGCCAGGTGCAGGGCCACCAGCGACGACGAGCACGCCGTGTCCACCGTGACCGAGGGGCCCTCCAGCCCGAACAGGTAGGAGATCCGCCCGGACAGCACGCTGGCCGCGGTGCCGGTCATCATGTGCGTCTCACCCGCGTCGCCGACGGCGTGCGGGTAGGGCTGCGCGCCGGCACCGACGAACGCCCCGGTGGCGGAGCCACGCAGCGCCGCCGGGTCGATCCCGGCCCGTTCGAAGACCTCCCACGTCGTCTCCAGCAGCAGCCGCTGCTGCGGGTCCATCGACAGCGCCTCCCGCGGGGAGATGCCGAAGAACCCCGCGTCGAACTCGGTGGCGTCGTGCAGGAAGCCGCCGACCGTGGAGTACGTCCGCCCGGGCGCGTCCGGGTCGGGATCACGCAGCGCGTCGGCGTCCCAGCCCCGGTCGTCGGGGAAGTCGGAGATCACGTCGAGCCCGTCGGCGACCAGGCACCACAGGTCCTCCGGGGACGCGACCCCACCCGGCAGCCGGCAGCTCATCGCGACGACCGCGATCGGGTCGTCGGACGCGGCGGCACCGGGCGCGGGAGCGGCGGGGGCGGTGCTCTCCCCGCCGAGGAGCTCCGTGCGCAGGTGGCGGGCCAGCGCGATCGGGGTCGGGTGGTCGAACACCATCGTCGCGGGCGGGTTCGCGCCGGTCGCCGCGGCCACCCGATTGCGCAGGTCGACCGCGGTCACCGAGTCGAAGCCGATGTCGCGGAACGCCCGCAGCTCGGGCACCTCGGCACCGGATCCGTGCCCGAGCACGGCGGCGACCTCGGCGCGGACCATCTCCAGCAGGAGCCGCTCCTGCTCGGCCGCCGGCAGCGGCCGCAACCGGCCGAGCAGTCGTCCGTCCCCGTGCTCGGACACCGCGGGTGCGCCGGCGTCCGCGGCGGTGTTCCGCAGCCGGACCTCCGGGATCTCGTCGAACAGGGTCGTCGGTCGCCCGGAGGTGAACACGTCGTGGTAGCGGGGCCAGTTCACCGCCATGAGGCCGATGACGTGCTCGTCGTGGTCGAGCACCCGGCGCAGACCCGCCATGGCGGTGTCGGGGTCGATCAGCTCCAGGCCCGTGCGCCGGACCCGGTGCGGGTCGGTGGCCTCCTCCGTCGAACCCACCGCGTCGGGCCACTTGCCCCAGTGCACCGCGGTGGCCGGCAGGCCGCGGGCGCGGCGGTGCTCGGCCAACGCGGACAGGTAGGCGTTGCCGGCGGCGTAGGCGGCGTGCCGCCCGCTGCCCCACATCCCGGCGGTGGAGGTGTAGAGCACGAACGTGTCCAGCGACCCGCCGTCGAGGAGCTCGTCCAGGTGGCGGGCACCGTCGACCTTGCCGCGCAGCACGTTCGCGACCTCGGCCGCGTCGGTGGCGTCGACGCTCTCCAGCTCCATCACCGCGACGGCGTGCACGACGTGCCGGACGACGTGACCCGCCTCGGCCAGCCCGGCCAGCAACGCGGCCACGGCGTCCCGGTCGCCGACGTCGCAGGCCTCCACGCGCACCGCGGTCCCGAGCCGGGCCAGCTCCTCGACCAGCTCGGCGGTTCCGGGGGCGTCCGGTCCGCGGCGGCCGACGAGCACCAGGTCCTCGGCGCCCTGGCGGGACAGCCACCGGGCCAGGTCCGGGGCGAGGGCGCCGCCGGCCCCGGTGACCAGGGTCGTCCCGTGGGGTGCCCACTCCCGCTCCGGGCCCCCGGTGGACGCCGCACCGGGCACGGTCCGCACGATCCGGCGGGTGTACAGCCCCGCCGGCCGGACGGCGAGCTGGTCCTCGCCCGGCGCACCGGACAGCGCGACGGCCAGGCGCGGCCCGGTGTGCGCGTCGAGGGCGCCCGGCGGCAGGTCCACCGTGCCGCCGATCCGGTCCGGGTGCTCCAGCGCCGCGGTCCAGGCCAGGCCGTGGACCAGCGCCTGGATCGGGTGGGTGAGACGGTCGGACGGACCGGTCCGCGCGGCGTCGCGGGTGAGGAACCACAGCGGCGCATGCACCCCGAGGTCGCCCAACGCCTGGACCAGGGCGAGCGTGCGGGACAGGCCCACGGTGGAGCCGGGGTGGTCCGGGTCCGCCCGCTCGTCGGCGGCCAGCAGCGAGACGACCCCGGCGGCCGAGGCGACGCCGGTGGCTGCGGCGAGCAGCTCGGCGGCGGCGGCACGGCCGTCGCACGCCCCGTCCAGGACGACCGGGTGCACGGCGGCACCGGCCGCGGTGAGGGCGGCGACGACGTCGTCCCCGGTGTCGGTGTCGTCGTCGGTGGTGACCACCAGCCAGTCCCCGGACAGGGTGGGTGTGCCGGCCGCGGGCACCGGTCGCCACTCGACCCGGTAGCTCCACGAGTCGAGGGTCGCCCGCTCCCGGTTCGTCCGCCGCCAGTCCGACAGCGCAGGGAGCACGGCCGCCAGGGAGTCGGCGTCGGCGTGCAGGCTCGAGGTCAGCGCCGCGACGTCGCCGTCCTCCACGGCCGCCCAGAACGCCTGCTCCTGCGGGTCCACGCCGGCCGGGTCGGCCGCCGCGCTCTCGGGTGTGGCCGGACCGGCCCAGAAGCGCCTGCGCCGGAACGGGTAGGTGGGCAGCGCGACCCGGCGCCCACCGGGGAACAACGACGCCCAGTCCACGTCGATCCCGCGGACGTGGGCCTCGGCGAACGAGGTGAGCAGCTGGGCGGGGCCGCCCCGGCCCCGGCGCAGTGTGCCGGTGACGAGCACGTCGGTCCCGCGCTCGCGCGCGGAGTCGGCCACCGCGCCGGACAGCACCGGGTGCGGTCCGACCTCGATGAACGCCCGGTGGCCCTGCTCGAGGAGCGTCTCGACCGCCGGCCCGAACCCGACGGTGCGGCGCAGGTTGCGGTACCAGTAGCCGGCGTCGAGCTCACCGCCGTCGAGCCACTCGCCGGTGACGGTGGACAGCATCGGCACGGCGGCCGGGCCGGGCGTGAGCCCGGCGAGGTCGTCGAGCAGACGCTGCTCGATCGCCTCCACGTGCGCCGAGTGCGACGCGTAGTCGACGGCGATCATGCGCGCCCGGACACCGTCGGCGACGAGCTCGGCGTGCAGGCCCTGCACCGTCTCCGCCGATCCGGACACCACGACCGCGCGCGGCCCGTTCTCCGCGGCGACCGACAGCGTGCTCCGGGAGCCGATCCGGGTGACGACCTCGTCGCGGCTCAGCGGGACCGAGAGCATCCCCCCGGCTCCGGCCAGGTGCTCGCCGATCGCCCTGGCCCGCAGGGCGACGACCCGCGCGCCGTCGTCCAGGCTCAGTGCCCCGGCCACCACGGCGGCGGCGATCTCGCCCTGCGAGTGGCCGAGCACGGCGTCCGGGTGCACACCGTGGTGCCGCCACACCGCGGCCAGCGCGACCATGACGGCGAAGCTCAGCGGCTGGACGACGTCGACGGCGTCCAGCCCGGGTGCGCCGGGCACCTGGCGGACGACGTCGTGCGGGGAGAACCCGACGTGGGGCCGCAGGGCGGCCGCCGCGGCGTCGAACGCCTCGGCGAACACGGGAGAGGTGTCGAGCAGCTCGGCTCCCATGCCCGCCCACTGGGCACCCTGACCGGGGAACACGAAGACCGTGCCGCCGTCGAGGTCGGCCCGTCCGGTCACCACCGCCGCGGACGGCTCGCCCGCGGCGACCGCGCGCGCCCCGGCGAGCAGCTCCTCCCGGTCGGAACCGATGACGACCGCACGGTCCTCGAGCGAGGCACGCGTGCGGGCCAGGGAGTAGGCCACGTCGTAGGGGTCGGAGTCGGTGAGCCGCGCCGCCAGCCCGGCGGCCTGCGCGCCGAGCGACTCGGGGCCGCGGGCGGAGAACGACCACGCGCACGTGGTCAGCGCGTCCGGCCGGTCGGAGGTGTCCTCCTGATCGGCGGCGGGAGGCTCCTCGATGATCGCGTGCGCGTTCGTGCCGGAGACCCCGAACGACGACACACCGGCCCGGCGGGGACGCTCCCCGGGCTCCCACGCGACCGGTTCGGTGAGCAGCCGCACCGCGCCCGCCGACCAGTCCACGCGTGACGACGGGGTCTCGGCGTGCAGCGTCGCGGGCAGCATGCCGCGCTGCAGCGCCATCACCATCTTGATCACTCCGCCGACGCCGGCGGCGGCCTGCGTGTGCCCGATGTTGGACTTGAGCGAGCCGAGCCACAACGGCTGCTCCCGGTCGCGCCCGTACGTGGCGAGCAGGGCCTGCGCCTCGATCGGGTCACCGAGCGAGGTGCCGGTGCCGTGGGCCTCCACGACGTCGACGTCGCCCGGGCGCAGCCCCGCGGCGGACAGTGCGGCACCGATCAACGCGCGCTGCGACGGCCCGTTCGGGGCGGTGAGCCCGTTCGAGGCGCCGTCCTGGTTGACCGCCGAGCCGCGCACGACCGCGAGCACCTCGTGCCCGTGCCGGCGGGCGTCGGAGAGGCGCTCCAGCACGAGGACGCCGGCCCCCTCGGCCCACCCGGTGCCGTCGGCCCCCTCACCGAACGCCCGGCAGCGCCCGTCCGGTGACAGCCCGCCCTGGCGGCTGAACTCCACGAACAGCGACGGGTCCGACATCACGGTCACGCCGCCGACCAGCGCCAGCGACGACTCGCCCGCACGCAGCGACCGCGCCGCGAGGTGCAGCGCGACCAGCGACGACGAGCACGCGGTGTCCACGGTCAGGGCCGGGCCGCGGAGCCCGAGGGTGTAGGAGATCCGGCCCGACGCCACGCTGGCCGCGGTGCCGGTGAGGGTGTGCCCGCCGAGGTCGACCTCCGGGTCGGCCGGGCCCTGGGAGTGCCCCCAGTGGTAGGAGCCGACGAACACCCCGGTCGCGCTGTCCCGCAGCGACGTCGGGGCGATCCCCGCCCGCTCCAGCGCCTCCCAGGACACCTCCAGCAGCAGCCGCTGCTGCGGGTCCATCGCCAGGGCCTCCCGCGGGGAGATGCCGAAGAACTCCGCGTCGAAGTCGCCGACGCCGTCGAGGAAGCCGCCGTCGGCGGTGGCACTGCTGCCCGCTCCGCCGCCGGCGAGCGCCTGCCGGTCCCAACCCCGGTCGGTCGGGAACCCGGTGATCGCGTCGGCGCCGGAGGCGACCAGGTCCCAGAGCTGCTCCGGGCTGCGGACCCCGCCCGGGTAGCGGCACGCCATGCCCACGACGGCCATCGGCTCGTTCTCGCGGGTCTCTATCTCGTCGAGGCGACGACGGGTGCGCCGCAGGTCGGTGGTGACCTTGCGCAGGTAGTCGACCACCTTGTCCTGGGGGGCCGTCGCGGCCCCGTCGTGCTGCTGGGTGCCGGCGTTCTGCTCTGCATCGGTCATGGTCCGTCCTCACGTACGGGGCGAAGAAGTGCTGTGCGCGGTCGGTTCGTCGAGCCGCGGTTCAGGCCACGCCGATCTCGGCATCGATGATGTCCATCAGCCGGTCCAGCGAGGCGTCGGCGATCTCGCTGTCGAGCGGGTCGTCCGGGGACCCGGGCTCCGGTCCGGGGCCGGGAGCGGGGTCGGGTACGGCGTCGGGGGCCGGACCGTCGTCGCGGGCGTCCAGCTCGTCGGCCAGGTGGCCGGCCAGCAGGTCCGGGGTCGGGTGGTCGAACACCAGGCCGGGTTGGAGGGCCAGCCCGGTGCGGGCCGCCATCCGGTTCACCAGCTCGGCGCCGGTCAACGACTCGAAGCCCTGCTCCTTGAACCGGGCCCGGCCGAGGACCTCGTCCGGACCGGACAGCCCCAGCACGTCGGCGGCCTCGGCCCGGACCAGCATGCGGAGCCCGCGCCTGCGGTGCGGCCCGGTGAGGGCCACCACGTCGACGCCGGTGGCGCCGGCGCCGGAGGCGCCCGGCAGCGCCGCGGCCCGGCGCACCGGGCGGGCGGGCCGGTCCGGCGCGTCGGGCACGGCGGACGGGACCGGGACCGTCCGGCCGCGGCCCAGCTCGATCGCGCCCACCGTCAGCACCGGGGCACCGGCCACGTCGACGGCCTCGAGCCTCAGCGTCGACCCGTCGGTGCGGGTGATCCGCACCCGCACCGCGCTCGCACCCTCGGCGTGCAGCGCCACGTCCCGCCACCGGGCCGGGACCTCCGAGCCGTCCCCCCGGCGACCGACGGCGCCCAGCGCGGCGGTGAGCAGAGCAGGGTGCAGCCCGAAACCGGCCCGGTCGACGTCCGGCGGCAGCGTCACCTCGACCCAGGTGTCGTCGTCGAGCTCCCAGCCCGCACCGACGAGCCCGGCCAGGTCCGGGCCGAACCCGGCCCCGTCGAGACGCTCGCCCAGCGCAGCCGGGGTCAGCGGCACGGCCCCGTCGGGCAGGTCGGAACCGTCCCCGCCCGCGGCGGGGGCCCCCCGGGACACCGTCGCCCGGGCACGCAGCTCCCAGCCGGACCCTTCGGCACCGGGCTGCCCCGTGCCGGCGGTCCGGCTGTGCACCGTGACCACGCGCCGGCCGGCGTTCGCCGCTCCGAGCCAGGTCTGCAGCTCGACCGTGCCGTGCTCGTCGACCGGCAACGGGTCGCCCGCGCGCAGGTCGTCGATCCGGTCGCACCCCACCTCGTCGGCGGCGCGCAGCACGAGCTCGACCAGCGCGGGGACCGGCAGCGTGGCGCCGCCGCCGCCCGGCCGGTGGTCCGCGATCCACGGGTGGGCCCGCGCCGGGACCCGGCCGCTGAACAGCAGCCCGCCCGCGCCCGCGAGGTCGTCGCGGGCGCCGAGCAGGGGATGCCCGGTGGCGCCGGTCCGGCCGCCGTCGCCGGGGGCCGGCCAGTAGGTCCGATGCTCGAACGGGTAGCCGGGCAGCTCGACCCGGCGACCGTCCCCGACCGCCGCCGTGAGGTCGACGGGGGTCCCGGCGACGTGCAGCCGGCCCAGCGCGGTCAGCACCGAGGTGACCTCGTCGCCGCCGCCGCGCAGCGTGGGCACCGTCGTGACCCGCTCGCCGAGCGCGGTGCGCACGGCAGCCGACGCGGTCGCGTCCGGCCCGATCTCCAGGAACGTCTCGACCCCGTCGGCGTGCAGCACCCGCGCCGCGGCCACCGGATCGGCCACCGGGCCCGGACGGGGGACCCAGCGGTCGGGGTCGGCCAGCTCGTCCGCCGTGGCGGCGCGTCCGGCCGCGCCGCACACGACCGGGATCCGGGGCGGTGCGAACCGCAGTCCCGCGAACGTGGCGCGGAACCGGTCCAGCTCCGGATCCGGCCCGGCCGCCCGGTCGGCCGGTCGCTCGCCGAGCAGGGCCCGGGCCTCCAGCAGGGCGGTCGCGTCGGCGAGCGACAGGACCCCGGCCACGTGTGCCGCGGCGACCTCCCCCACCGCCGATCCGGCCACCCGGCGGGGTGTGACGCCCCAGGACTCCCACAGCCGGTACAGCGCCACCTGCAACGCGAACGTCGCGGTCTCGTCGCCGCCGTCGGAGTGACGGTGCGCGTGGACGCCGTCGAGGGCGGTGGCGACGACCGGGAACCGCTCGGCCAGCTCCCGGCCGGCCCCGGCCGGTGCGGCCCGGCCACCGAACAGCAGCGCCGTCTCCCCGTCGCCCACGCGTCCGCGCGCGACCTCCACCGTCCCCTGCGGACCGGCCAGCAGCATCGCGCGGTGGTCGAACGTGGCGCGCCCGACCGCCAGCGTGTGGCCGACGTCGCGCCGGGATCGCCCGGCCGCCGCGCCCCGCAACTGTTCGACGGCGGTCTGCAGCGCGGTCGCCGTGCGCGCCGACACCGCCCACGGCACGAGCCGGTCGTCGTCGGGGGCCTGCGCCCCGTCCACCGGCCCGGGCCCGGCGGCCTGCTCCAGCACGACGTGGGCGTTCGTCCCGGAGACCCCGAACGACGAGACCCCCGCCCGGCGCGGCCGCCCGGTGTCCGGCCAGTCGGTGGTGCGGGCGAGCGGCTCGAGCAGCTCCCCGGACCAGTCGGCCCGGGTGGTGGGTGTCCCCAGCCGGCGCAGGCCCGGCAGCACCCCGGTACGGATCGCCAGCACCGTCGCGATCACCGAGATCACCCCGGCCGCGGCCTGCAGGTGGCCCACGTGCGACTTCACCGAGCCGAGCAGCAGCGGACGCTCGCGTCCCGCTCCGTAGGCCGCCCGCAGCGCGGTGACCTCCACCGGGTCGCCGACCCGGGTGCCGGTTCCGTGGGCCTCCACCACGTCCACGTCCGCGGGCCGCAGCCCCGCGTCGTCGAGTGCGCGGGCCACGACCCGTTCCTGGGCGGCCCCGCTGGGCACGGTCAGCCCGTCCGATGCGCCGTCCTGGTTGACCGCGGTACCCCGGACCACTGCCAGGACCGGGTGGCCGTGGCGGCGGGCGTCGGCCAGCCGCTCCAGGACCAGGAGCCCGACGCCCTCGCCCCATACCGTGCCGTCGGCGTCGTCGGAGAAGGGGACCGGGCGCCCGGACGGCGAGAGGCCGCCCTGGCGTCCGTAGCCGAGGAACCCGGACTCGGTCGACATCACGCTGGCACCGCCGGCCAGCGCCAGCGAGCACTCGCCGGAGCGCAGCGACCGCACCGCGTAGTGCAGCGCGACCAGCGACGACGAGGACGCGGTGTCCAGCGTGACCGCGGGTCCGCCGCAACCCAGCACGTAGGCCAGCCGGCCGGAGGCGACGGCGCCCGACATCCCGGTCATGGCGTGGCCGACGAGGTCGTCGCGCGAGCCGTGGGCGGCGACCGCGTAGTCCTGACCGTGCAGACCGACGAACACGCCGGCGTCGGTCCCGCGCAGCGTGCGCGGGTCGATCGCCGCCCGCTCCAGGGCCTCCCACGACACCTCCAGCAGCTGACGCTGCTGCGGGTCCATGGCCACCGCCTCGCGCGGGGAGATCCCGAAGAACCCGGCGTCGAAACCCGCGGCGTCGTCGAGGAAGCCGCCGCGCCCGTTCGCCACGGGCTGGTCACCGGACAGCGCGGAGAGGTCCCACCCCCGGTCGGTGGGGAACGCGGAGAACGCCTCGCCCCGGGACAGGGTCAGCTCGCGGAGGTCCTGCGGGCTGCGCACACCACCGGGTGCGCGGCAGGCCATGCCCACGATCGCCACCTGGTCGTCGACGGGCGTCGCCGGGGTCTGCGTCATATCCCATCACCTTCGAGACGTCGGTCGGGGCGCGACGGACATTAGGTGCGGGTCCACTGGTCAATTCCCCAGAAGCCGAGGGGACCGCCGGTGCGGGCGGGGGCAACGACTGGTGATTCACCGGTGCGCCGCGTGCGACAACTGACCCGATATCGCGTCCCGCGTGCTGCCCGCCTCCGGGCACGTGCACGTGCCCGACTGTGAGAGGTGTGAGCGGAATGGAACCGAACCCGAGCGAGCAGGGCCACCGCGCGGTCCCGGCCGGAGGGACACCGTGAGCCCGGCACCTCCCGCACTCCGGACCGCCGACCGGACGCTGCCCCGGAGGTTGGCCCGTTCGGCGCTGTGGGACGCCGCCGGTGCCGCGCGGGCACGGGAGTGGATCGCCGAGCGCAACGCCGCGCACCGGCACGACGTCCGACGGATCCCCTTCGACGAGCTCCGGAGCTGGGCGTTCGACCCGGCCACCGGCAACCTGCGACACGACACGGGGCGCTTCTTCAGCGTCGAGGGCCTGCAGGTGCACACCGACCACGGCCCGGTCCGGTCCTGGTCCCAGCCGATCATCAACCAGCCCGAGATCGGGATCCTCGGCATCCTGATGGCCGAGATCGACGGCGTGCTGCACTGCCTGCTGCAGGCCAAGACCGAGCCCGGCAATGTCAACGGTGTCCAGCTCAGCCCGACGGTGCAGGCGACGCGGAGCAACTACACCGGCGTCCACGCCGGCAACGCGGTGCCCTACCTCGAGTACTTCCGCAACCCGGGAGCCGGGCGCGTGCTCTCCGACGTGCTGCAGTCCGAACAGGGCTCCTGGTTCTACCGCAAGCGCAACCGGAACATGGTCGTCGAGGTCGAGGAGCCGTTCGAGGCACACGAGGACTTCCGCTGGATCCCGCTCGGCCAGGTGCACGAGCTGTGCGCCGTGGACAACATCGTCAACATGGACACCCGCACCGTCCTGGCCGGGATGCCCACCGGGTTCGAGGGGATGGCCGGCACCGGGTCCGGTGGGCTCGCCGACGCGCTGGCCCGGTCCTGCGTCGCGTCCAGCGGCGGGCTGCACACCGACGCCGAGGTGCTGAGCTGGATCACCGACCGGCAGTCCGGGCACGAGATCCGCACCGAGCTGATCCCGCTGCACGACGTGGCGCACTGGCGGCGCACCCCCGACCGCATCCGGCACGATCCGGAGAGCTTCTTCAGCGTCATCGCCGTCGCCGTCACCGCGACCAGCCGTGAGGTGGGCAGCTGGACCCAGCCCCTGCTGGAACCGCACGGCGTCGGGCGGGTCGCGCTGCTGGTGGCCCGCTTCGGCGGAGTCCTGCACGCGCTGATGCACGCCCGGGTCGAGCCCGGGTACCTGGAGGCGGTCGAGCTGGCCCCGACCGTCCAGTTCGCCCCCGAGACCTACCGGGGTCTGGGGCTCGCCGCACCCGCGTTCCTCGACGTCGTGGAGGAGGCGGGACCCGGCGAGCGCGTCCTGTTCGACGCGGAGCTGTCCGAGGAGGGTGGGCGCTTCCACCATGCCCGCAACCGCTACCAGATCATCGAGGTGGATCCCGTGCTCGACGACCGCACGACCCCCGACCACCGCTGGCTCACCGTCGCCCAGCTCAACGGCCTGCTCCTGCACAACAACTACGTCAACGTCCAGGCGCGCAGCCTGATCGCCTGCCTGCGGGGCCTCGCGTGACGCGGCCGCTGAGGCTCGGTGCGTTGGGCTGCTCGGAGATCGCCGACCGCAAGGCGCTGCCCGCGGCGACCTCGCTCGGCGAGATCGAGCTGGTCGCCGTGGCCAGCCGGACCCGGCAGCGCGCGGCCGAGTTCGCCGAGCGGCACGGCGGACGGCCCACCGGCTACCAGGAGTTGATCGACGCCCCGGACGTGGACGCCGTGTACGTCTCGACCCCCGCCGCGCTGCACCACCGGTGGACAGCCGCGGCGCTGCGGGCGGGCAAACACGTGCTCTGCGAGAAGCCGCTGACCGACAACCTCCCCGACACCGAGGAGCTGGCCGAGCTCGCCGAAGCACGCGACCTGGTGCTGCGCGAGAACTTCGCGTTCCTGCACCATCCCCAGCACACCGTGGTGGCGGACTTGCTGCGGGCCGGCCAGCTCGGGTCGTTGCGGACCTTCGCCGCGACGTTCGGCATCCCGGAGCTGCCCGCCGACGACATCCGGCACTCCCCCGAGCTGGGCGGCGGGGCACTGCTCGACGTCGGTGTGTACCCGGTACGGGCGGCCCAGCAACTGCTCGAGGGCCCGCTCACGGTCGTCGCGGCGACGAGCCAGGTCGACGACCGGTTCGGCGTCGACGTGTCCGGCCACGTCCTGCTGCACTCCGCCGACGGGGTCGTCGCCGATTTCGACTTCGGGTTCCGGCACCGCTACCGCAACCGGTACCGGCTCTGGACCTCCACCGCGTCGCTGGAGATCGACCGCTTCTTCACCCCGCCCCCGGACCACCGGTCGCTGCTGCGGATCGAGGAGCAGCACACCACCGACACGGTCGTGGTCGAACCGTGTGACCAGTTCCGGGAGTCGCTGCGGTCGTTCGCCCACGCCGCGACCGCGGGGCCGGACCACCGTGACGAGCAGGCCTGGACCGCCGCGGCCCGGGAGACCGCCCGTCTGCTGCAGGAGATCCGCCGGGTCGCGGTCCGACTCCCGGATCCGACGCGCTCCACCGTCGGCTGACGGCACGGGGGCGGGTGACCGTGGTCGCCCGCCCCCGTGCCGTTCCTGCCGTGCCGTTCCTGCTGTCTCGTTCTTGCCGTACGGTGCCGTCCGGGCCGCGCTAACGGGCGGCCAGCGCCTCCAGGTCCGCGACGACCTCGGCCGGGCTGGGCATGGCGGCGCACCGCTGGGCGAGGTCGCGGGCCGCGTCGGCGTAGGACGGCTGCCCGATCAGCTTCTCCAGGGCGCCGCCCAGCGTCGCGGCATCCGCGTCGAGGTTGTGCACGTGCAGGCCGGCCCCGGTCGCGCTCAGTCGCTCGGCGACCATCGGCTGGTCGAACCCGCAGGGCACCGACAGCTGCGGCACCCCCGCGGTCAGCGCGGTCATCACGGAACCGGCACCGGCGTAGTGCACCACCGCGTCGCAGCCCGGCAGCACCAGGCTCAGCGGGACCTCGTGGAACGGACGCACGCCGTCGGGGAGCGGGCCGGCGTCGCGGGCGTCCTCCGGCCGGGCCAGCAGCAGCACCTCGGCACCGAGGTCGGCGGCGGCCCGGACGGCTTGGGGCAGCCGGTTCACGACCGGTCCGAACGTCCTGGTCACCGACCGGCCCCAGATCACGCAGACCCGCGGCCGTCGCCCGTCCGGCTCGGGCAGGTCGAGCGGGGCAGCCCCGGGGCCGTTGTAGGGGACGTAACGGATGCCGGCGTCGCGCCCGGCCACGGCGGTCCGCAGCGGGGGCGGGCAGGGGTCGAGTACGTGGTCGGCGAGGTCGTGGCTGAGCGTCCCGGCGCCGTACCGGGTGAAGGCGTCGGAGAGGTCCTGCGGCAGACCCGCCTGCTCGCCACCCACCGGGGCGAACGCGTCGGCGGTGCCGGCAGGCCCCCACAGGTGCAGCACCGACGGCGCGCCCGTCACCGCGGAGACCAGCGGACCCTCCAGGCTCAGCTGGTCGTGCACGACCAGGTCCGGGGCCCAGGACCGGCCGAACGCGACGGCGGCGTCGGTACCGGCCCGCGACGACGCCACCATGGCGGGCATGTTCTCCGCGTGCCACGCCGCGATGTCGAACCCGGCCGGATCCATCGCCTCCCCGGTGTCGGGGTGGGGCGGCGGCTGCGGGTAGGGCCACGTCCCCTGCAGTAGGCTCATCACGTTGAGCAGCCGGGCGCCACGCAGCAGGTCGAGGCCGTCCAGCGCGGGCACCGGGATCAGTCCCGCCGCGGTCACGTCGGCCTGGTCGGAGGGACGGCAGAGCACGCGGACGTCGTGTCCGGCGGCCCGCATCGCCCAGGCCAGCGGGACCATCGGGAAGTAGTGGCCGGTCCACGAGGAGATGGCGAAGAGCACACGCACGGGAGATCCTTCGTCGGTCGGGAGTGGTCGGTCGGTGTGCAGCGGGCGGGGCCGGAGGGCGGGGCTCAGGCCGCTCCGGACACACTCGTCCGCAGCGGTTCCCACCAGTCGCGGCGGGTGCGGTACCAGTCGACGGTGGCGGCGAGGCCGTCGTCGAAACCGACCTGGGGCCGGTAGCCGAGCTCGTCGGAGATGCGGGTGATGTCGACGCAGTAGCGACGGTCGTGGCCCAGGCGGTCGGTCACCCGCCGGACGGCGGAGGAGTCCCTGCCGGTGGCCGCCAGCAGCCGGTCGGTCAGGTCGCGGTTGCTCAGCTCGGTGCCGCCGCCGATGTTGTACACCTCGCCGTCCCGGCCCCCGTTCGCGACCAGCGCGATCCCGCGGCAGTGGTCGTCGACGTGCAGCCAGTCGCGGACGTGGAGCCCGTCGCCGTAGAGCGGCACGGTCCGGCCCTCGATCAGGTTCGTGACGAACAGCGGGATGACCTTCTCCGGGAACTGGTAGGGCCCGTAGTTGTTCGAGCAGCGCGTCGTGGACACGGACAGGCCGTGCGTGCGGTGGAACGCACGCGCGAGCAGGTCCGACGACGCCTTCGACGCCGCGTACGGCGAGTTCGGCAGCAGCGGGTGGTCCTCGGCGGCGGCACCTTCGCCCACCGACCCGTACACCTCGTCGGTGGACACGTGCACGACACGCTCGACCCGCGCGGCCACCGCCGCCTGCAGCAGGACCTGGGTCCCGACCACGTTGGTGGTGACGAAGTCCGCGGAGCCCGCGATGGAGCGGTCCACATGCGACTCGGCGGCGAAGTGCACGACCAGGTCGGTGCCCGCCGTCTCGCGCGCGACCAGCTCCGGGTCGCAGACGTCGCCGATGACCAGCCGGAGCCGGTCGTCGTCGGACACCGGTGCCAGGTTCGCCCGGTTCCCGGCGTAGGTCAGCTTGTCCAGCACCACCAGCTCGTCCGGCTCGAGGCCGGGCAACGCACCGGTCAGCGCCATGCGGACGAAGTTCGAGCCGATGAACCCGGCGCCGCCGCTGACCAGGACCCGCCTCACGACCGCACCGCCTCGACGGTCTCCAGGACGTACCGCCCGTAGCCGGACCGCTCCAGCCGCTCGCCGAGGACGCGACACTGTTCGACGTCGATGAACCCCATCCGCAGGGCGATCTCCTCCAGGCAGGCGATGTGGGTGCCCTGCCGTTCCTCCAGCGTGCGCACGAACTGACCGGCGTCGAGCAGCGACGGGTAGGTGCCGGTGTCCAGCCAGGCGAACCCCCGCCCCAGGTTGATCATCCGGGCCCGTCCCCGCTCGAGGTAGACCCGGTTGACGTCGGTGATCTCCAGCTCCCCCCGCGCCGACGGCCGGACCGAACCGGCGATCTCGACGACGTCGTTGTCGTAGAGGTAGAGCCCGGTGACCGCCTGGTTCGAGCGCGGCGACGCCGGCTTCTCCTCGATCGAGACCAGCACGCCGTCGGCGTCGATCTCGCCGATCCCGTACCGGTGCGGGTCGGCGACCGGGTACCCGAACAGCACGGCGCCCTTCACCTCGTCGACCGTGCGCTGCAGCAGCGGTGCGAAGCCCGGGCCGTGGAAGATGTTGTCGCCCAGGATCAGCGCGACCGGGTCGTCGCCGATGTGGTCGGCACCGATCAGGAACGCCTCGGCCAGGCCGTTCGGCTCCGGCTGCTCGCCGTAGGTCAGCGAGAGTCCGAGGTGCGAGCCGTCGCCGAGCAGGGCCTGGAAGGCCGGGACGTCACGTGGGGTGGTGATGATCAGGATGTCCCGGATGCCGGCCAGCATCAGCACCGACAGGGGGTAGTAGATCATCGGCTTGTTGTAGACCGGCATCAGCTGCTTGGACACGGCCAGCGTCAGTGGGTGGAGCCGGCTGCCGGATCCGCCGGCCAGGACGATGCCTTTCACTGCGTGCTCCTCGGGGTCGGGAGAGATCGGACGAGGTCTACCAACGCCGGACTGGGAAGAACCCCGGAAGCAGCCGACCCGTGCCGCCGGCGCGACGATGTCTAGGGCAATCCCCTGACCTGCCCCGGAAGCCCCCGGCCGTGCGGATCCCCGCCCTAGCGTTGGGCCCGTCACACGACGAGCGAGCGGAGCGGAGCGGCACGATGGAGATCACCGAGACGGCGGTGCCGGGCGCGTTCCGGATCACCCCGACCCAGATCCCCGACCGGCGGGGCCTGTTCTACGAGGCGTGGCGGATCTCGGACGTCGAGGCCGCGCTCGGCAGGCCGTTCCGGGTCGCGCAGACCAACTTCTCCGTGTCCCACCGCAACACGTTGCGCGGCATCCACGGCACCACCCTGCCGCCCGGCCAGGCGAAGCTGGTGACCTGCGTCCGGGGCGCCGCGCTGGACGTGGTGGTGGACCTGCGGGTGGGCTCGCCGACGTTCGGGGCCGTGGACACCACCCTGCAGGAGGCCGGTTCCGGTGTCGGGGTCTACCTCGGGGACGGCCTGGGGCACGCATTCCTGGCACTCACCGACGACACGTGCATGAACTATCTGTGCGACACCGAGTACGTGCCCGGAACAATGATCGACATTCAGGCGCTCGACCCCGATCTGGCGATTCCCTGGAATCTCACCGAGGACCCGATCCGCTCGGACAAGGACGCGGCCGCGCCGACGCTGTCCGAGGCCGTCGAGCTGGGCCTGCTCACTGCCTACCGCGAGCCGGCCGGCACCTGACCCGGCCCGGACCGCGTTGTTCAGGGAATTCACCAGATCCGGTCGTCCTACAGTTTCGGTGACTGTGCGCCATCCCACCGAACTGCTGCGAAGGAGCAGGAAATGACGATCTCCCCACAGGTCGACGTGGTCGACGTGGCCGACGGACGGGTCACCGGCACCGACCGCTATCTGGATCTGATGAAGAAGGTTCTGACCAACGTCATCTATCCGGACGGGGCCTACGCCCACATCCGGCAGATCGACGATCCCGACTCCACCGAGATGCCCATTCCGGTCGAAGGTCTCGGTGAGCGGCTGCTCGAGTTCGACGCCGACGCCCGCGACGGGGGTCGGGACTGGCCGACGGTGGCCCACACGATGGTCGGGCGGCGGCGGCTGGACAACGTCCACGAGTGCCTCGAGCGGATCCTCGCCGACGACGTCCCCGGCGACGTCATCGAGACCGGCGTCTGGCGCGGCGGGGTGTGCATCTTCATGCGGGCCTTCCTCGTCGCCCACGGTTGTACCGACCGCACCGTGTGGGTGGCCGACTCGTTCGCCGGCCTGCCCCCCGCCGGGGATCGCGACCCCGACCCGGTCGCGGCGATGGGTCACGACGTCGCGACGGTCAACGAACGGATGTTGGCCGTCGACCTGGCGCAGGTGCAGGAGAACTTCGACCGTTACGGGCTGCTCGACGACCAGGTCCGGTTCCTGCCGGGGTGGTTCTCCGACACCCTGCCGACCGCGCCGATCGAGCGGCTGTCGCTGCTGCGCCTCGACGGCGACTGGTACGACTCGACGATGGACGCCCTGGTGAACCTCTACCCGCGGCTGTCCTCCGGCGGGTTCGTCATCATCGACGACTACTGCGTACCGGGCTGTGCCGACGCCGTCACCGACTACCGCGCGCAGCACGGGATCGACGCGGAGATCATCGACATCGACCGGATGGGCGTGTACTGGCGCAAGCCCTGACCGACGACACTCCGACGGGAACGGGCCGCGTCCACCAGGACGCGGCCCGTTCCGTGTCCCCCGGTCCGAGCCGGCGGCTCAGGGGGGCCGAGGCACCCCATGATCACCACCAGTGCAGGGATCGGTGCCGTTTCCGGCACCGATCGGCTCAGACGTGGCGATCATGGCCGGGCGGCCGGGCCGCGGCGCCGCCGGGTGGCGGGGGCGGGCCGGAGCGCGGCTCAGAACGTGTTGTGAAACCGGTGATCGTCCGGCGCGGCGGCGTTGGTGGTCCCACCGGAGTCACCCGGCTCATGACTCGTCGTCGACCAACAGGCAGTGGGCGGTAAGTGTGCTGGTCAGCGGTTGATGTCGGCGCGGTCGGCCGGCGAGCAGCTCCCCGAACCCCGCAGCGAGATCGAGAAGGAAGCCGCCCGCCGGATGTCAGAAGACCTCGGGACCTGACTCACGAGGTTTCACGACACGCTCTCAGGCGCCCGCCGAGCGGCCGAGCTCGTTGTCGATGAAGGAGAACAGGTCCGTGGTGCTGGCCCCGCTCAGCCGGTCACCCACACCGTCGGCGGGCGCGGTCTCCCAGCGGGCCAGCATCCGGCGCAGGCGCGCGGTGACGTCGGCGCGCTCGTCGGCGTCCGGGGCGGCGGCGCCCATGGCCGCCTCGAAGTTCGCGAGCCGGTCGAGCACCGATCCCCCGCCGTCGGGCGACCCGGGGCCGGTCGGCAGCAACTCCGCCAGGTGCTCGGCGACCGCGACCGGCGTCGGTTGGTCGAACACCAGGGTCGTCGGCAGGCGCAGCCCGGTGGCCGCGCCGACCCGGTTGCGCAGCTCGACGGCGGTCAGCGAGTCGACCCCGAGCAGGCGGAACTCCCGGTCGGCGTCGACGGCGTCCGGCGAGGCGTGCCCGAGCACGGCGGCCGCCGCGGTCCGGACCAGGTCGGTCAGCGCGGCGCGGCGGTCGGTCTCGGGGAGGTCGGCCAGTCGCGCGGCGAGGTCGGGGGCCGAGGCCGCCGACCCGGCGGCGGCGCTGCGCCGCCCGCCCCGGACCAGGTTGCGCAGGACCGGGGGCACCGGCCCGGACGGCGCGCCACCGCCCGAGGGCGGTGTGCCGAGCGGCAGGATCAACGCCTCGTCGGAGCCGAGCGCGGCGTCGAACAGGGCGAGTCCCCGCTCGACCGGCAGCGGTGGCATCCCGGCCGCGCCCAACCGGCGGGTCTGACGCTCGCCGAGCGTCGCCGTCATGCCGGCACCCTGTTCCCAGGGACCCCAGGCCAGCGACACCGCGGGCAGGCCGGTGGCGCGCCGGTGCGCGGCGAGCGCGTCCAGGCCGGCGTTCGCCGCCGCGTAGTTGGACTGCCCGGGGCTGCCGATCACCCCGGCGGTGGAGGAGTAGAGGACGAACGCCGCCAGGTCGAGGTGCTCGGTGGCCCGGTGCAGCTCCCAGGCGGCGTCGACCTTCGGGGCCAGGACGGTGTCCAGGCGCTTCGGGGTCATCGCCTCCAGGACGCCGTCGTCGAGGACGCCCGCGGCGTGCACGACGGCGGTCAGCGGGTGGTCGGGGTCGACGCCCGCGACGAGGTCCGCTGCGGCACCGGGTTCGGCGAGGTCGCAGGCCACCACCCGGGCGTCGGTGCCGTGGGCGGCGAGCTCGGCCGCCAGCTCGAGTGCGCCGGGGGTGTCCGGGCCGCGGCGGCCGGCCAGCAGCAGGCGGGACGCACCCCGCACGGACAGGTGGCGGGCGAGCTCGGCGCCGAGCCCGCCCAGACCACCGGTGATCAGCACGGTGCCCTGGGGGTCCTGCTCGCGCGGGACGCGCAGCACCACCGCGCCGGCGTGCCCGGCGCGGGTGACGAACCGGAACGCCTCCGGCGCCCGGCGCACGTCCCACGCGACGCGGGGCAGCGGGTCGAGTGTGCCGTCGGCGAGCAGTCCGAGCACGGTCTCGAGCATCGTGTGGATCCGGTCCGGGTCGACGGTGTCGAGGGCGGACGCGGCGTCGGTGGTGCCGGGCTGCCCGACGGGGTCGTCGGTCGGGCCGAGGTCCAGGACCTGCCCGCCCGGCACCGGCAGTCCGCGGGAGGCGTCGGCGAACCCGTCGGTCGGCGCGTGGAGGACGACGTCGATCCCGGCACCGGCGAGGCTCTCGGCGAACGTGGTGTCACGCGGGGAGGCAATGTGGTCGTCGGCGACACCGAGCCCGCGCAGGATGTCCTGCGTGCCGGGGCCCGCGGTGGCGTACACCTCGGCCCCGAGGTGGTGGGCCAGCTCGATGGCGGCCATCCCGACCGCACCGGCACCGTTGTGCACCAGCACCTTCTGGCCCGCCTGCACCCCGGCCAGGTCGACGAGTGCGTAGTAGGCGGTGAGGAACGCCGAGGGCACCGCGGCCGCCTCCTCGAACGACCACCGGTCCGGGATCCGGGCGAGGAGCCGCTCGTCGACGACGCCGACCGGGCCGAACCCGCCGGACAGCATCCCGGCGACCCGGTCACCCGGGCGCAGGTCGGTGACCAGCAGTCCGACGTCGGTGACGACACCGGCCGCCTCGGACCCGAGCCGCCGCGCGTCGCCACGGTGCGCCCCCAGCGCGGTGCGGACGTCCCGGGGGCCGAGGCCGGCCGCGTGCACCCGGACGCGGACGTCGCGTCCGGTCAGCGGCTCGGTCACCTCCGAGCAGGGCACCAGTGCGAGGCCGTCGGCGTTGCCGCCGCCGGTGGCGTCGAGCCGCCACGGGGTGCCGGCCGGCGGTACCAGTGCGGTGCTCGTGGTGAGCGGCGCGATCCGGGCCGGTCGGGGCACGCCGGCGCGGACGGCGACCTGCGGCTCCTCCGGGTCCAGTGCGGCGACGATCTCGGGCAGGCGCGCGGCGGACTCCGGAGCGGAGTCCAGGTCGACGAGCAGCACCCGGTCCGGGTGTTCGGCCTGTGCCGAGCGCGCGAGCCCCCAGACGGCCGCGGCGGCGGGGTCGGTGACGTCGTCGCCGGGGTCGGTCGCGACCGCGCCCCGGGTGACCAGGACGACCCGTCCGGCGCCGTCCCCGGAGACGAGGTCCTGCAACCGCCGGAGCGCGGCGGCGACCAGCGCGCGGGTGTCGCCCGATCCGGCGGGGCCCCCGGCGAGGGGCACGAGGACCGGACCCGTGTCCGCGGTCTCCGCGGCGTCGGCCGGCCCGGCGTCGGCCGAGTCGTCGCGGTGTGCGACGTGGTGGCCCGCGCCGGTCAGTGCCGGGACCAGGTCGAGCGGGTCCGGGCCGAGCACCGTCACCCGCGTCGGGGCGCGGCCGGGGACGGCCGCGCCGGTGACCCAGTCGAGGCGGAACAGCCCGGACAGGTCGTTTCGGCGCGCCGTCGCCGTCGCGGGGTCGGCGTGGCGCAGGGCCAGTGACTCCACCGAGATCACCGGACCGCCGTCGGGGTCGGCGGCGTCCAGGGTGACCTCGTCGCCGTCGCGGCGCCCGATCCGCACACGCAGCGCGGACGCGCCGGAGGCCGCCAGTGTCACCCCGGACCAGGAGGACGGCAGCAGCGCGGTGTCCTCGTCGTCGTGGGCGGAGCGGATGGCGTGCAGCGCGGCGTCGAACAGCGCGGGGTGCAGCCCGAACGCGCCGGCGTCGTCGACCTCGTCCGGGAGCGCGACGTCGGCGAACACGTCCTCGCCGCGGCGCCAGGCCGCGCGCAGCCCACGGAACACCGGGCCGTACTGCACGCCGGTGTCCGTGGCGTAGAGGTGGTCGATGTCGACCGCGGTGGCGCCCTCGGGCGGCCAGGTCCCGGACAGGTCCGGGTGCGCGGCGCCGCCCGCGGGCGCGCCGCCGGCGAGCGTTCCGGTGGCGTGCCGCACCCACTCGTCGGTGCCCCCGGCCCGGGAGTGGATCCCGATGTCGCGACGCCCGTCGTCGGCGGGGGCGCCGACGCGCAGCTGCAGGTGGGTCGCGGCCGCGCCGTGCAGGACGAGGGGCGCGGCCAGGGTGAGCTCCTCGACGCGCTCGCAGCCGACCTCGTCGGCGGCCCGGATCGCGAGCTCCAGGAAGCCGGTGCCGGGCAAGGCCACGGCCCCGCCGACGACGTGGTCGGCCAGCCACGGGTGGGTCGCGGTGGACAGGGCCGCGGTGAGCACGACGTCGCCGGTGCCGGCGACCGGCACGGTGGCCCCGAGCAGCGGGTGTCCGGCCGGGGTCAGCCCGAGACCGGCCGCGTCGGTCGCCGCGCTGCCGCCACGGGCCCAGAACCGCTCGTGCTCGAACGCGTAGGTGGGCAGGTCGACGGGGGTGGCGCCAGTGAAGAACCGTGCCCAGTCGACGGTGGCGCCTGCGGTGTCCAGGCGGGCGAGCGCGGTGACGACCGAGGTCTCCTCGCCCTGGTCGGGGTGCAGTGCCGGGACGGCGATGTCGGCTCCCGCCCCGGCGGCCAGCGCGGAGAGCGTGGTGTCCGGGCCGATCTCGAGCAGGGTGTGCACGCCCTCCTCGGTGAGGGTGGTGAGGGCGTCGGCGAAGCGCACCGTGGCGCGGACGTGCTCCACCCAGTAGGCGGGATCGGTGACGTCGTCGCCGGTGCGCCCGGCAACGGTGGAGATGATCGGGATCTGCGGCGCGGCGAACTCCAGGCCCGCCACCACCGCCCGGAACTCCTCCATCATCGGCGCCATCAACGGCGAGTGGAACGCATGCGAGGTCGCCAACCGCTTGGTCCGCCGGTCCGCGAACCGGCCCACCAGCGCGTCCACCTCGGACTCCGCACCCGAGACCACCACCGACGACGGCCCGTTCACCGCAGCGATCGATACTCCCCCCGTCAGCAGCGGCGTGACCTCCTCCTCGGTGGCCGCGACCGCCACCATCACGCCACCGGCCGGCAGCGCACCCATCAACCGGGCACGCGCCGACACCAGGGTCGCCGCATCGGCCAGCGAGAACACCCCCGCCACGTGCGCGGCCGCGATCTCCCCGATCGAGTGCCCGACCAGGTGATCCGGGACCACACCCCACGACTCGACCAGCCGGAACAACGCCACCTCCAGCGCGAACAACGCCAGCTGCGCCACACCGGTGTCGTTCAACGCACCGGCATCGTCACCCCACATCACCTCCCCCACCGCGGGATCCAGGTGCGCACACACCTCGTCGAAGGCTCGCGCGAACACCGGGAACCGCGCGTGCAGCTCACGCCCCATCCCGAGCCGCTGCGAGCCCTGACCGGCGAACAGGACGCCGAGCTGGGCGTCGCGGCGGGCGGTGCCCTGCGCCGCGGCCGGTGCGCCGTCGAGCCAGCCGGACAGGGCCCCGGCCAGCGCGGACGTGTCGTCGCCGACGACGGCGAGCCGGTGCGGGAACCGGGTGCGTGAGGTGGCGAGCGAGTACCCGACGTCCGACGCCGCGGCCGCTGCGCCGTCCAGGGCGCGGTGCAGGCGCCCGGCCTGGGCCCGCAGCCCCGACGCGGTCGGTGCGGACAGCAGCCACGGCACGGTGCGCGCCGGGCCGTCGGCCGGGTCGACCGCCGGGTCGCCGGCCGGGTCGAGGGCCGGTGCCTGTTCCAGGACGACGTGGCTGTTCGTGCCGCTCACACCGAACGAGGAGACCGCCGCGCGGCGCGCCCGTCCGGTCTCGGGCCACGGTTCGGCGTCGGTGAGCAGGCGGACGGCGCCGGAGTTCCAGTCCACGTGGGAGGAGGGCGTGTCCGCGTGCAGGGTCGCCGGCACGGTCCCCCGCCGCATCGCCTGCACCATCTTGATCACGCCGGCGACGCCCGCGGCGGCCTGGGTGTGGCCGATGTTGGACTTCACCGAGCCCAGCCGCAGCGGCTGCGCGGGGTCCCGGTCGCCGTAGGTGGCCAGCAACGCGCGGGCCTCGATCGGGTCGCCGAGCGGCGTCCCGGTGCCGTGCGCCTCCACCACATCGACGTCGGCCGCCCTCAGCCCGGCGGCGGCCAGTGCCGCGCGGATCACCCGCTGCTGGGCACGGCCGCTGGGGGCGGTGAACCCGTTCGACGCTCCGTCGGAGTTGACGGCGCTGCCGCGGACCACCGCCAGCACCGGGTGCCCGCGCCGGCGGGCCTCGGACAACCGCTCCAGCACCAGCACTCCGACGCCCTCGGCCCAGCCGGTGCCGTCGGCGTCGTCGGAGAACGCCTTGCAGCGCCCGTCCGCGGCGAGGCCGCCCTGACGGCTGAACTCCAGCAGCGAGCCGGGCGTGGACATCACGTTCACGCCGCCGGCCAGCGCCAGCGAGCACTCCCCCGCCCGCAGCGCGTGCGCGGCCAGGTGCAGCGCCACCAGCGACGACGAGCACGCCGTGTCCACGGTGACGGCCGGGCCCTCCAGCCCGAAGGTGTAGGACAGCCGTCCGGAGGTGGCGCTGGCGGCGATACCGGTGCCGACGTCGCCGTCCGCGTCGGCCAGGGAGCGGACCACCAGGTAGGCGTAGTCCTGGCCGTTCGTGCCGGTGTAGACGCCGGTCGGGGTGCCGCGCAGCGACGTCGGGTCGATCCCGGCCCGTTCGATCGCCTCCCACGACACCTCCAGCAGCAGCCGCTGCTGCGGGTCCATCGTGCGGGCCTCGCGGGGCGAGATGCCGAAGAAGCCCGGGTCGAAGTCGGCGACGCCGTCCAGGAAGCCGCCCTGTTGGCTGACGCTGGTGCCGCGCTCGTCGACGCCGCCGTCCTGCAGTGCCGACAGGTCCCAGCCGCGGTCGGTGGGGAACCCGGTGACCGCGTCCCGCCCGGACTCGACGAGGTCGGCGAGGTCCTCCGGGGAGTTCACCCCGCCCGGGTAGCGGCAGCCCATGCCGATCACCGCGATCGGTTCGGAGGCGGCCCCGGCGAGGCGCCGGTTCTCCCGGCGCAGACGCTCGCCCTCCTTCATTGAGGCGCGCAGGGCATCGGCCAGCTTGTCCTGGGACGTGGTCATCGTGCGCTCCGGTCCTCGTCGTGCTCGTTGTCCAGGGCAGCGCGGACGAGGTCGTCGATCGCCATGCCATCGATCGCCATGTCGTCGATCGCGCCGTCGTCGCCGTCCGGGCCGTGAGCGGCGGCGTGCCCGTTGCCGCCCGCGTGCCCGTTGCCGTTGCCGTTGGCGGCCGCGTGGCCGTTGCCGTTGCCGGCCGTGTGGCCGTCGGCGGCTGCGTGCCCGTTGCCGCCCGCGTGGCCGTGGGTGGGGCTGCCGGCGAGTGCGAGCACCGGGTCCAGCAACCCGGACTCACGCAACAGCTCCAGCGGCACGCTCGCCAGCAGTGCCCGGATCCCGGCCTCCTCGGCCTCCTGCGCGTCCGGCCCCGGGTCCGATCCGCTGTCGGGTCCGCTGCCGGACCCGCTTCCGAGCTCGGTGCCGATGTGGTCGGCGAGCTCACCGGGCGTCGCGTGGTCGAAGACCAGCGTCGCCGACAGGCTCAGCCCGGTCGCCGCGCCGAGCTGGTTGCGCAGCTCCACCGAGGCGAGGGAGTCGAAGCCCAGATCGCGGAACGCGCGGTCCGGCCCGATCTCGTCGGCACCGCCGTAGCCGAGGATGTCGGCGGTACGGCCGCACACGAGCTCCAGCAGCGTCCGCCGGCGCCGCGCCGGGGACAGTCCGGCCAGCTTCTCCCGCAGCGACGGGCCACTGTCGGTGCCCGCGGGCTCCGGTGTCGTGGCCGCCAGATCGGCGTAGCCGGGCAGCTCGCGCAGCAGCGGGCTCGGGCGGGCCGCGGTGAACGTTCGCACGAACCGCGCCAGGTCGACGTCGGACACGACCGCGGTGGCCTGATGTCCCCCGGCCAGCCGGCGCAGCGTCGCCACCGCGCGGTCCGGGTCCATCGGTGTGACGCCGGTGCGCCGCGACACCTCCTCGGCGTCGGCACCGGCCGCCATCCCGGCACCGCCCCAGGCCCCCCAGGAGATCGACGTCGCGGCCCGGCCGGTGGCGCGGCGACGCTCGGCCAGCGCGTCCAGCACGGCGTTGGCCGCGGCGTAGTTTGCCTGCCCGGCGTTGCCGACCGCGGCCGAGGCCGAGGCGAACAGGACGAACGCGTCCAGGTCGCCGGTCAGCTCGTCGAGCAGCAGCGCCGAGGTGACCTTCGACCGGAACACCGCGGCGAACCGTTCGGGGGTGAGGCCGTCGAGGACGCCGTCGTCGAGCACGCCCGCGGTGTGCACGACGGCGGTGAGCGGCCGCTCGTCACCGACACCGTCGAGCAGCGCGGTGAGCTGCGTGCGGTCGGCGACGTCGCACGCCGCGACCGTGACCTGTGCGCCGAGCCCGGTGAGCTCCGCGACCAGATCGTCCGCACCCGGTGCGTCCGGCCCGCGGCGCCCGGCGAGCAGCAGGTGCGGGGCCCGTCCGTCGTCGCTGCGGGTCGTGGCCAGGTGCCGCGCGACCTGCGCACCGAGTGCACCGGTGCCGCCGGTGATCAGCACGGTGCCGGTCGGCTCCCAGGCCGTGTCGTCGTCGCTGTCCCCGGCCGCGACGAGCCGGCGGCCGAACGCCGCCGACGCCCGGATCGCGACCTGGTCCTCGTGCTCGTGGCCGGCCAGGATCGCGGCCAGCCGCGCGGCGACGGCGTCGTCGATGTCACCCGCTGCCTCCGGGAGGTCGACCAGACCACCCCAGCGGTCCGGGTGCTCGAGCGCGGCCACCCGGCCCAGGCCCCACACCCCGGCCTGCTCCGGTCGCGCCGGTGCCTCGGTCGCGGCGACCGAGACGGCCCCGCGGGTGACCGCCCACAGTGGTGCGGGCAGCCCGGCGTCGCCGAGCGCCTGCACCAGCGTGGCGGTGGCCGTGGTGCCGGCCGGTACCACGGCGTCCGGCTCCGGGTCGGCCAGTGCCAGCAGGCTCAGCACGCCGGACACGGCGCCGACGTGCGGGCTCAGCTGCGCGGCCAGCTCGGCGCGCGGCGTACCGGCCCCGACCTCGAGCGGGACGACGCCGGTGCCGAGCGCGTCCAGCGTGGCGCGCACCCAGGCGTCGCCGGCCAGACCGGCGGGCAGCACGGCCAGCCAGGTCCCGGACGGCCGGGCCCGGGGCAGGTCGGTCAGCGGGGTCCAGGTGATGCGCTGGCGCCAGCCGTCGGTGACCGAACGTTCGCGGTGCCGGCGGCGCCATTCCCCCAGTGCGGGCAGCACCGCGGACAGCTCGCCGTGCTCGACGCCCAGCGTGCCGGCCAGCCCGGCGAGATCGCCGCGTTCGACGACGTCCCAGAAGGCCGAGTCGTCGCCGGCCGCGCCGGCCGGTGCCGCCGTGGCCGGGGCGACGGGCTCCGGCCAGAAGCGGGCGTGCTGGAAGGCGTAGGTCGGGAGCGCGACCCGTCGCGCCCCGGTACCGGCGAAGAACGCGGGCCAGTCCACGCCCGCCCCGCCCGCGGCCAGCGTCGCCAGCCCGGTGATCAGGGTGGTCTCCTCGTCGCGGTCGCGCCGCAGCAGCCCGGCGACGGTCGCGGTGTCGCCATCGGGGAGCGATTCCCGGGCCAGGGCGGCCAGCGTGCTGTCCGGGCCGAGCTCGCCGAACACGGTCACGCCGCGCCCGGCCAGGGTGGTCACCGCGTCGGCGAAGCGCACCGCGTGGCGGGCGTGGCGCACCCAGTACTCCGGGTCACCCAGCTCCCCGTCCTCGGCGATCCGGCCGGTCAGCGTGGACACCACCGGGATCGACGGCGCGTGGAAGGTCAGCGAGGCGCAGACCGCGCGGAAGTCCTCGGTGATCGGGTCCATCAGCGGCGAGTGGAACGCGTGGCTGACCGACAGTCGCCGGGTACGCCTGCCCTGCTCGCGCAGCGGCGCGACCACGGCCTCGACCTGGTCCGCGTCCCCGGACACGACGATCGAGGTGGGCCCGTTCACCGCGGCGATCGCCACCCCCGCGGTGAGCAGCGGCGTGACCTCCTCCTCGGTGGCCGAGACCGCGACCATCGCGCCGCCGGTCGGCAGCGCCTGCATCAGCCGGCCGCGCGCCGCGACCAGGGCGCACGCGTCGTCGAGCGACAGCACGCCCGCGACGTGCGCGGCGGCGATCTCACCGACCGAGTGCCCGGCCACGAACGCCGGCGTCACGCCCCACGACTCGAGCAGCCGGTAGAGCGCCACCTCGAGTGCGAACAACGCTGGCTGAGCATTGCCGGTGCGGTCGAGCGCGTCGGCGTCGGTGCCGTGGACGACCGCACGCACGTCCACGTCCGTGTGGCCGGCGAGCCGGTCGCAGACCTCGTCGAACGCGGCCGCGAACGCCGGGAGGCGCTCGTGGAGCTGCCGGCCCATCCCGAGGCGCTGCGAGCCCTGCCCGGCGAACAGGAACGCGGTCCTGCCCCGCCGCACGGCCCGGTCGTCGACGACGCCCGGTCCGCGACGGCCCTCGGCGAGTGCGGCCAGCCCGTCGAGCAGCTCGTCGTGGGTCGCGGCGACGACCGCGCCGCGGTGCTCGAAGGCGGCCCGGGTGGTGGCCGCGGAGAACGCGATGTCGGCGACGCCGTCGCCGGTGCGGGCGACGTGCTCGCGCAGCCGCTGTGCCTGTGCGCGCAGTGCCGCCGCGCTGCGGCCGGACACCGGTACCGGCACGACCGTCCGGGAGGTCCGCGGTGCCGCCGGTGCCTCGACGGCCGGTGCCTGCTCCAGGATCGCGTGGGCGTTGGTGCCGCTGGCGCCGAAGGAGGACACCGCGGCCCGGCGCGGTCGGCCGGTCTCCGGCCACGGCCGCGCCCGGGTCAGCAGCGACACCGAGCCGGCCGACCAGTCGACGTGCGAGGACGGCCGGTCCACGTGCAGGGTCGCCGGGAGGGTTCCGTGCTGCATCGCCAGCACCATCTTGATCACGCCGGCGACACCGGAGGCGGACTGGGTGTGGCCGATGTTGGACTTCACCGACCCGAGCAGCAGCGGCTCGGTCCGGTCCTGCCCGTAGGTCGCGAGCAGGGCCTGGGCCTCGATCGGGTCACCGAGCGTGGTGCCGGTGCCGTGTGCCTCCACGGCGTCGACCTCGGCCGGGGAGAGCCCCGCCACGGCGAGCCCGCGGCGGATGACGCGCTGCTGGGCGCCGCCGTTCGGCGCGGTGAGCCCGTTCGACGCCCCGTCCTGGTTGGTGGCCGAGCCGCGCAGCACCGCGAGTACCTCGTGGCCGCGCAGGCGGGCCTGCGACAGGCGCTCGACGACGAGCAGGCCGACACCCTCGGACCAGCCGGTGCCGTCGGCGGAGTCGGAGAACGCCTTGCACCGCCCGTCCGGGGACAGCGCGCCCATCTCGCCGAACTCGACGAGCCCGACGGGGGTGGACATCACCGTGACACCGCCGGCGAGGGCGATCGAGCACTCCCCCGCCCGCACCGCCTGCGCGGCCAGGTGCAGCGCCACCAGCGACGACGAGCAGGCCGTGTCCACGGTGACGGCCGGGCCCTGCAGCCCGAAGGTGTAGGACAGCCGGCCGGAGATCAGGCTGGCCGACTGTGCGGTGGCCGAGTGCCCCTCCTGGCCCGACGGCGGCCGGTAGTCACCGGTGCCGCCGCCGACGAACACGCCGGTGTCGCTGCCGCGCAGCGTGGACGGGTCGATCCCGGCCCGTTCGAACGCCTCCTGTGCGGCTTCGAGGACGATCCGCTGCTGCGGGTCCATCACCATCGCCTCGCGTGGTGAGATGCCGAAGAAGCCGGGGTCGAAGTCGGCGACGTCGTGCAGGAACCCGCCTGCGCGGGACACGCCCCGCCCGGCGGCGAGCCGGTCGAGGTCCCAGCCGCGGTCGACGGGCAGCCCGCCGACGGCGTCGGTCTCCTCGGTCAGCAGCCGCCACAGGTCCTCCGGGGAACGGACCCCGCCGGGGTAGCGGCAGCTCATCCCGACGATCACGACCGGATCGTCGGCGTCGGCCACGGTCACCGAGGTGTCGGCGACCGCGCTGCGCTGCCCGGTCAGCTCGCTGCGCAGCTGCTCCGCCAGCGCGTCCGGGGTCGGGTGGTCGAACACCAGGGTCGCCGGCAGCGTCAGCCCGGTCGCCGCGGTGAGCCGGTTGCGCAGGTCGACCGCGGTGAGCGAGTCGAACCCGAGGTCGGTGAACGGCAGGTCCGGTTCGACGGCCGCCGGGCCGTCGTGGCCCAGTACGTGGGCCGCCTCGGCCCGGACCAGGTCGAGCACCACCTCGGCGCCCTGCTCGGCGGTCAGGCCGGCCAGGCGGGCGGACAGCTCGGCGTCGCCCGCGGGGGCGGTGCTGGTGTCGGTGATCGCGCGCCGGGCCTCGGGCAGCTCGTCGAGTAGGGCCGCGATCCGCCCGGGGGCGAACGACGGCGCGAACGTCGCCCAGTCGACGTCGGCCACGGTGACCGACGTGCCCGCGGCCACCGCCGCGCCGAGCGCGGACAGTGCCCGGTCCGGGTCGAGGGTGGGCAGGCCGTTGAGCCGCAGGTGCGCGGCCATCGAGTTCTCGACCAGGCCGCTCCAGGCCGCGAAGGCCAGGGCCGTGCCGGACGCGCCGCGTGCGGCGCGGCGCTCGGCGATGGCGGTGTAGGCGGCGCCGGTCTCGGCGTCGGCGTCCTGCCCGCGCACGCCCCAGGTCGCGGCGATCGTGGTGCACAGGACGAACGCGTCCACGTCGGGCAGTGCCGCGTCCAGGGCGAGCGCCCCGTCGACGGCGCTGCGGCCAGCGGGTTCGGCGTGCACGACGGCCGTCGGGGTGTCGCCGTCGAAGGCGGGGGCGCGGTCGGCGGAGTAGTCGGCGGCGCGGGTGGCGACGACGGTCACTCCGATCTCCTCGTGCAACGTCACGGCCGCGGGGGTGTCCGGGCCGGCCGGGTCGAGCAGCAGCACGCGTTCCGCGCCGCGGGCGGCGACCCGGCGGGCGATCCGCCCGCCCAGACCGTCGGCGGGGCCGGTGACCAGCACCGTCCCGGTCGGCGTCCAGGGCCGGGTCGTGCCGTCCGCGCGGACCAGCCGGCGGGCCAGGACACGCCCGCCGCGGACCGCGATCTCGTCGCCGTGGTGGCCGGTCAGGGCCTCGGCGAGCGCCGCGGCATCCGTGGCGTCGAGGTCGGGGGTGAGGTCGAGGTCGATCATCCCGCCCCAGCGCTCGGGCGCGGTGCGGGCGGTGGTCCGGGCGGCACCCCAGCGGGCGGCCGCGTCCAGGTCGGTGGGCGCCTCGGTGTGGTCGACCGCGACGGCTCCGCGGGTGGCGCACCACAGCGGTGCGTCCACCCCGGCCCGGTCCAGGGCCGCGAGCAGCTCCGCCGGGGCGGTGTCGAGCAGCGAGAGCACGACGTCGACGTCGGTCTCCGCTCCGGTCAGGTCGCCGTCCGGGCCGACCTCGACCCGGATCGCGTCCAGGTGCTCCAGGTGATCATGGGAGCCGGTGCCGGACGGGACGAGCAGCAGCACCCGCGGTGCCTGCTCCGGCGTCGCCCGGTCGGTGATCTCGCGGTCGGTGATCTGCCGCCAGGTCGTGGCGTAGAGGAGCCCGTCGGCGGCGGTGCGCTCGCGACGGTCCCGGCGCCACGCCGAGAGCGCCGGCACCATCGCGGAGAGGGTGTCGTCGCCGACGTGCAGCGTGCCGGCCAGCGACTCCAGGTCCCCGCGTTCCACGGCGTCCCAGAACGCGGCGTCCACCGGGTCCGTGCCGGCGGCGTCTGCGGGTGCGGGCTCGGGCCAGAAGCGGGACCGCTGGAACGCGTAGGTCGGCAGGTCGACGCGGCGGGCGCCGGTGCCGTCGAACCAGCGCGCCCAGTCCACCGGCACCCCGGTGACGTGCAGCCGGGCCACCGCGGTGGTCAGGGTGGCGACCTCGTCGCGGTCACGGCGCAGTGCCGGCACGCAGACCACGTCCGGGTCGTCGATCATCGGCGCGGCCATCGCGGACAGCGGGCCGTCCGGGCCGATCTCCAGGTAGCCCGTGGCGCCGGCCGCGACGAGCCCGGCGACGGCGTCGGCGAAGCGCACCGGCTCCCGGACGTGGCGGACCCAGTAGTCGGGCCCGGCCATGTCCGCGCCGGTCGTGCCGGCCAGGGCGGTGATCACCGGCCGGGTGGGCTCCGCGAGTTCCAGACCCTGCACGACCCGGCGGAAGTCGTCGAGCATCGGGTCCATCAGCGGCGAGTGGAAGGCATGGCTCACCCGCAGGCGCGTGGTCCGGCGGTCGGCGAACCGCGCGACCACGGCCTCGACCTCGGCCTCGGTGCCGGAGACCACGACCGAGGTCGGGCCGTTCACCGCGGCGATCGCGACACCGCCGGTCAGGTGCGGGGTCACCTCGTCCTCGGAGGCACCCAGCGCCACCATCGCGCCGCCGGTGGGCAGCGCCTGCATCAGCCGGCCGCGCGCGGCGACCAGCGTGCACGCGTCGGCCAGCGAGAACACCCCGGCCACGTGCGCGGCCGCGATCTCGCCGACCGAGTGCCCGGCCAGCACGTCCGGGACGACGCCCCAGGACTCGAGCAGCCGGTGCAGCGCCACCTCGATCGCGAACAGCGCGGGCTGGGCGTAGCCGGTGTGGGTCAGCTCGCCGGGCTCCTCCCCCCAGACGACGTCGCGCAGCGGGCGGTCCAGCTCGGTGTCCAGGTGCGCGCAGACGGCGTCGAACGCGTCGGCGAACACCGGGAAGCGGGCGTACAGCTCCCGCCCCATGCCCGGGCGCTGCGAGCCCTGCCCGGTGAACAGCGCGGCCAGCCGGCCGCCCGTGGTGGCGGTGCCGCGGGCCACCTCGGTGGTGGTGTCGCCGTCGGTCAGCAGGACGGCCCGGTGCCGGAACGCGGTGCGGCCGGTCGCGAGCGACCATCCGACGTCCACCGGGGAGCCGGGGTGCCCGTCCAGGCGGGCGAGCTGGTCGTCGAGCGCGGCCCGGCCGGCGCCGGAGACGACCCACGGCACGTGCCCGACCGGTTCCGCGGCGGGGGCCTCGGCCTCGGCTTCGGCCGGGGCCTGCTCGACGATGACGTGCGCGTTGGTACCGCTGACACCGAACGCCGAGACGCCGGCCCGGCGGGGGCGGTCGCGCTCCGGCCACGGCGTCGCCTCGACGAGCAGCGAGACCGCGCCCGCGGCCCAGTCCACGTGCGACGACGGGGTCTCGGCGTGCAGGGTGCGCGGCAGCGTGGCGTGCCGCATCGCCATCACCATCTTGATCACGCCGCCGACACCGGCGGCTGCCTGGCTGTGCCCGATGTTGGACTTGAGCGCGCCGAGGCGCAGCGGCTCGGTGCGGTCGGCGCCGTAGGTGGCCATCAGGGCACCGGCCTCGATCGGGTCGCCCAGCGTGGTGCCCGTGCCGTGTGCCTCGACGGCGTCGACGTCGGCCGGGCCGAGCCCGGCGTCGGCCAGCGCGGTGCGGATCACCCGCTGCTGGGCGGGCCCGCTCGGCGCGGTCAGCCCGTTCGACGCGCCGTCCTGGTTGATCGCTCCGCCGCGGACGACCGCCCACACCGGGTGGCCGTGGCGGCGGGCGTCGGACAGGCGTTCCAGGACCAGCACGCCGGCGCCCTCGGACCAGGCGGTCCCGTCGGCGCCGTCACCGAAGGCCTTGCACCGCCCGTCCGGGGCGAGCCCGGACTGGGTGGAGAACTCGCGGAACGAGTCCGGCCCGGCCATCACCGAGACCCCGCCCGCGAACACCAGCGAGCACTCGCCGGAGCGCAGTGCCGCCGCGCCCCACTGCAGCGCGACCAGCGACGCCGAGCAGGCGGTGTCGACGGTGACCGCGGGCCCCTCGAGCCCGAGGACGTAGGACAGCCGCCCGGACAGGACGCTCGCGGTGTTGCCGGTGGCGACGTGCCCGGCGACGTCGGCGCGGGCGCGGCGCAGCATCTGCGGGTAGTCCTGCCCGTTGGTGCCGACGAACACGCCGGCGTCGGCGCCGCGCAGGCTGCGCGGGTCGATCCCGGCCCGCTCGCACGCCTCCCACGCGGTCTCCAGCAGCAGTCGCTGCTGCGGGTCCATCGCGAGCGCCTCACGCGGGGAGATGCCGAAGAAGCCGGCGTCGAAGTCGGCGACGTCGTGCAAGAACCCGCCGTGGCCGGTGTCCGAGCCGCCCGCGGCCAGGGACTCCAGGTCCCAGCCGCGGTCGGCCGGGAAGCCGGTGATGGCGTCACGACCAGCGTCGACGAGGTCCCACAGCTCCTCCGGCGAGGTGACCCCGCCGGGGTAGCGGCAGCCGATGCCGACGATCACGACCGGGTCGTCCGGGTCGTGGCCCGTCCCGGCAGAGGCGGCCCGGTGGGCCGGGACCGCCGCCGCGGGCTCGCCGAGACGCAGCTCGGAGAGCAGGTGCGCGGCGAGCGCACCGGGGGTCGGGTGGTCGAACACGACGGTCGTGGGCAGGGTCAGGCCGGTCGCGGCGCCGAGGGCGTTGCGCAGCTCGACCGTGGTCAGCGAGTCCATGCCCAGGTCGGTGAACGCCCGGTCCGCGGTGATCGCGGACGGGTCACCGTGGCCGAGTACACCGGCCACCGTGGCGGTGACCAGCTCGGCGACCACACCGGCCCGTTCCGCGTCCGGCCGCGCGGCGAGCGTGCGCACCAGGTCCGGTGCCGCCGGACCGGCCTCGACCGCGGTGGGCGCCAGCGCCCGCACCTGCGGCAGGTCGGCGACCAGGGGGGCCGGGCGGGACGCCGAGAGCACCGGGGCGAACCGGCTCCAGTCGACATCGGCGACGACGACAGTGGTGTCGCCGTGGGCCAGCGCGGTCCACAGCGCGCCCAGCGCCCGCTCGGGTGCCATCGGGTGCAGGCCCCCGCGGGCGACGCGACGCGCGACACCGTCCCCGTCGGCGACCATGCCGGTCTCGTCCCACGGGCCCCACGCCACCGAGGTGGCCGGGCGCCCTGCGGCACGCCGCACCACGGCGGCGGCGTCGAGCACGGCGTTCGCGGCGGCGTAGTTGCCCTGCCCTGCGGCGCCGATGGTGCCGGCGACCGAGGAGAACAGGACGAACGCGGCCAGGTCGTGGTCCGCGGTGAGCTCGTCGAGCACCGCGACGGCGCCCGCCTTGGCCCGCAGCACGGTCCCGAGCCGCTCGGGGGTGAGCCCGTCCAGGACGCCGTCGTCGACGACGCCCGCGGTGTGGAACACCGCGCGCAGCGGCGCGTCCGCCGGTGCCCCGGCCAGGACCTGGGCCATCGCGTCGCGGTCGGCGACGTCGGCCGCGACGAGGGTGACCCCGGCGCCGAGCGCGGTGAGCTCGGCACGCAGCGGGTCCGCGCCGGGCGCGTCCGGTCCGCGCCGGCTGACCAGCAGCAGGTGCGCGACACCGGCCCCGGCCAGCTGCCGGGCCAGCCGGGCACCGATCCCGCCGGTGCCGCCGGTGACCAGCACGGTGGAACCGGCCAGGTCGGCGAGGTCGACGCCGTCGGCAGCGCGTGTCGTGTCCGGCGCGGTGCTCAGCCGCCGGCCCAGTACCCCGGACGTACGGACGGCGATCTGGTCCTCCCCGGAGCCCGGGGTGGCCGCCAGCGCTCCGGCCAGGCGGCGCAGCACCGACGGGTCGGACGCCGACGCGTCGCCGGGCAGGTCGGCCAGGCCGCCCCAGCGGTCGGGGTGTTCCAGCGCCGCGACCCGGCCCAGGCCCCACACGGCCGCCTGCTCGGGCGAGCGCAGCGGGTCCGAGCGTCCGGTGGACACCGCGCCGCGGGTCAGCGCCCACAGCGGCGCGGTGATCCCGGCATCGCCGAGTGCCTGCAGCAGCGTGGTGGTGGCGACCAGCCCGGCCGGGACCGGCCCGGCCGCGGTGGTCACCTCGCCGGGGGTCGTCGCCAGCAGCGAGACCACGCCGGTCACCGGCGCGGCCGCCTCGGCCAGCCGCGCGGTCAGCCCAGCGGCCAGGTCGGAGCGTTCGGCGGTGGTGGTCTCGAACCGCACGGTCCGCTGCCCCAGCACGCCGGCCAGCGCGTCGGCGAGCGGCGCGGTGTCGGGGGTGCCGACCAGCAGCCAGGTCCCGTCGACGACGGCGTCGCGGGAGGACTGCAGCGGCGCCCAGGTGACGCGGTGGCGCCATCCGTCGACGGCGTTGCGTTCGGTCCGGCGACGTCGCCACGACGACAGCGCCGGGACCACCGTGCCGAGCGTCGTACCGTCGAGTTCGAGTTCGGTGGCGAGTGTGTCCAGGTCGGCGTGCTCGATCGCGGCCCAGAACTCGGCGTCCACCGGGTCGGTCGTGCCGGTGGGCGTGGCGCCGGCAGCGGTCGGCTCCGGCCAGAACCGGCGACGCCGGAAGGCGTAGGTCGGGAGGTCGACCCGGCGGGCGCCGGTGCCGGCGAAGAACGCGCCGAGCTCGGTCTGCGCGCCGTGCACGACCAGCCCGGCCAGGGCCGCGGTCAGCGCGGCCGCCTCCGGGCGGTCCCGGCGCAGGCTCGGCACCAGCGCGACGTCCGCGCCGAGGCCGTCGGCGTCGAGGGTGTCCCGGGCCATCGCGGTGAGCACCGCGTCCGGGCCCAGTTCCAGCACGGCGCCGGCTCCGGCCGCGACCAGGCCGCGGACGACGTCGGCGAACCGGACGGCGCCGCGGACGTGGTCGGCCCAGTACTGCGCCGTGGTGACCGCCTCCGCGTCGACCGGCTCCCCGGTCAGGTCGGAGACCAGCGGGATCCGCGGGGCGTGGAACCGGAGCCGGGAGGCGATCGCGGTGAACTCCGCGAGCATCGGGTCCATCAGCGGCGAGTGGAACGCGTGGCTGACGGTCAGCTCGCGGGTGCGGCGACCGCCCGCGGCCAGCTGTGCGGCGACCGCACGCGTCCCGTCGGCGTCCCCGGAGACCACGACCGCGCGCGGCCCGTTCACCGCGGCGATCGCGACGCCGTCGGTGAGCAGCGGGGTCACCTCGTCCTCGGAGGCCTCGACGGCGATCATCGTGCCGGACGGGGGAAGCGCCTCCATCAGGCGACCGCGGGCAGCGACCAGAGTGCACGCGTCGTCCAGGGACAGCACGCCCGCGACGTGCGCGGCGGCCAGCTCACCGATCGAGTGCCCGGCGACCTGGTCCGGGTGCACGCCCCAGGACTCGACCAGGCGGAACAGCGCGACCTCGATCGCGAACAGCGCGGGCTGGGTGTACCCGGTGCGGTCGAGCAGGGCGGCGTCGGGACTGCCGTCCTCGGCGAACATCACCTCGCGCAGTGGACGGTCCAGCTCGGTGTCGAATCGGGCGAGGATCTCGTCGAGCGCGTCGGCGAACGCCGGGAACGCGCGGTAGAGCTCACGTCCGGCGCCGGGCCGCTGGCTGCCCTGCCCGGTGAACACCACGGCGAGGCCGCCGCGTGCCGGGCCGGCGCCCGCGGTGTCGTTGCGGATCAGGGCCGGGTCGGGCCGGTCGTCGGCGATCGCGGACAACGCGCGGTCGAGTGCGTCCGGGTCGCTGTCGGGGCCCCCGGTCACGACCGCGGCGCGGTGGGAGAACAGCCCGCGGGAGGTGGCCAGCGAGTAGGCCAGATCGGTGGGGTGCACCCCTTCGGCGAGACGCTCCCGCAGCGCCGCAGCCTGCGCCTTCAGCGCCTCCCGCGAGCGGCCGGAGACGATCACCGGCACGCAGACCTGCGCCGGCTCGGTCACGTCCTCGGCCTCGTCGGGGGCCTGCTCGAGCACGGTGTGGGCGTTCGTGCCGCTCAGCCCGAACGAGGACACCGCGGCCCGGCGCGGACGCCCGGTCCGTGGCCAGGAGAACTCGTCCCGGGCCAGCGTGATCTCGCCGGCGCTCCAGTCCACGTGGGTGGACGGCCGGTCGACGTGCAGCGTGCGCGGCACGACGCCGTGCCGCATCGCCAGCACCGTCTTGATCACGCCGGCGATGCCGGACGCCATCTGGGTGTGGCCGATGTTGGACTTCACCGAGCCCAACAGCAGCGGGTGCTCCCGGTCCTGGCCGTAGGTGGCCAGCAGCGCCTGTGCTTCGATCGGGTCGCCGAGGGCGGTGCCGGTGCCGTGGCCCTCGACGACGTCGATCTCGGCCGGGGTCAGCCCGGCGTCGGCCAGCGCGGCACCGATCACCCGCTGCTGCGCGGGCCCGTTCGGGGCGGTCAGGCCGTTCGACGCGCCGTCGGAGTTGATCGCCGAGCCGCGGATCACGGCCAGCACCGGGTGGCCCAGCCGCCGGGCCTCGGACAGCCGCTCGACCAGCACGAGCCCGACGCCCTCGGCGAGGGTCATCCCGTCGGCGGAGTCGGAGTAGGCCTTGCAACGGCCGTCGACCGCCATCGCCCGCTGCCGGCTGAAGCCGATGAACGCGTCCGGGGTGGACATCACCGACACACCGCCGGCCAGCGCGAGGGAGCTCTCACCACTGCGCACCGAGCGGCACGCCAGGTGCAGCGCCACCAGCGACGACGAGCACGCAGTGTCCAGCGTGATCGCCGGCCCCTCCAGCCCGAGCAGGTAGGCCACCCGCCCGGACAGGATCGACGACAGCGCGCCGGTGACCATGTGGCCCTCGGACCCGCCCTCGCCGGCGCCCGCCGAGTAGTCCTGGTAGCTGGCACCGACGAAGGTGCCAGTGGTGCTGCCGCGCAGGGTCGCCGGGTCCACCCCGGCGCGCTCGAACGCCTCCCAGGCCGTCTCGAGCAGCAGCCGCTGCTGCGGGTCCATCGACAGCGCCTCGCGGGGCGAGATGCCGAAGAAGTCGGCGTCGAAGTCGGCGACGTCGTGCAGGAAGCCGCCCTGGGTGGAGTAGGTCGTCCCGGGGTGGTCGGGGTCCGGGTCGAAGATCGCCTCGGCGTCCCATCCGCGGTCCGCGGGGAACCCGGAGACCGCGTCCACACCTCCGGTGACCAGGTCCCACAGCTGCTCGGGCGAGCCGACCCCGCCCGGGTAGCGGCAGCTCATCGCGACGATCGCGACCGGCTCGTCGTCCACGGCGGCGGCCGGCACCGGGCCGGTCGGGGGCGTGGCCGTGTCGCCGGTGACCATCGAGCGCAGGAACGCCGCGAGCGCGACCGGGTTCGGGTGGTCGAACACCGTCGTGGTGGGCAGCGTCAGTCCGGTCGCGGCGGCCAGCCGGTTGCGCAGCTCGACCGCGGTCAGCGAGTCGAACCCGACGTCGCGGAACGCGGTCCGCTCGCCGAGCTCGGACGGTCCGGACAGGCCGAGCGCGGTGGCGGCCTCGGCGCGCACGATGTCGACCAGGACGCGGTCGGTGTCGGCCGGGCTGAGCCCGGCCAGCCGGGTCGCCAGTGCTCCGCCCGCGGCGGCCGCGGCGGGCTCCGGTGCGGCGGCGGGGCGGCGCATCTCGGGCAGCTCGGAGAACAGGGTGCTCTCCCGGACCGCGGTGAAGACCGGGTGGTAGCGCTCCCAGTCGATGTCGGCGACGGCGAGCACGGTGTCCCGCTCGTCGAGCGCGCGGGCCAGTCCGGCCAGCGCCGTGGCCGGGTCCATGAACACCAGGCCGCTGCGCAGGATCTGGTCGGCGTCGACCCGGCCGAGGTCGCGGTCGTCGGCCCAGATCCCCCAGGAGATCGCGGTCGCGGGCACCCCGCGGGCACGGCGCTGCTCGGCGAGCGCGGCCAGGTAGGCGTTGCCGGCCACGTAGGCGGCGTGCGCCCCGCTGCCCCACATCCCGGCGGTCGAGGAGAACAGCACGAACGCGTCGAGCTGGTCGTCGTCGAGCAGCTCGTCGAGGTGCCGGGCACCGTCGACCTTGGCCCGCAGCACGTCGGCGACCTGCTCCGGGCCGGTCTCGTCGATCGTGGCCAGAGTGATCGAGACCGCGGTGTGCAGCACCGTGCGCACGGTGCGGCCCTCGGCGCGCAGGCCCTCCAGCAGTCCCGCGACCGAGTCGCGGTCGCCGAGGTCGCAGGCGACCATCTCGGCCTCGGTGCCCAGCTCGGCCAGCTCGGCGAGCAGCTGCGCGGCGCCCGGGGCGTCCGGGCCGCGGCGGCTGGTCAGCACCAGGTGCTCGGCGCCGCGGCGGGCCAGCCAGCGGGCGATGTGCGGGGCCAGGGTGCCGGTGCCGCCGGTGAGCAGGGTGGTGCCGCGCGGGGTCCAGCCGGGGCCGCCGGCCGCGTCGCCGGGGGCGGCCCGCACGACGCGGCGGGCGAACACACCGGAGTCGCGGAGCGCGAGCTGGTCCTCGCCGGTGTACCCGGCCAGTACGCCGGCCAGGCGGGCTGCGGCCCGCTCGTCGAGCTCGGCGGGGAGGTCGACGGTGCCGCCGACCCGCTCCGGGTGCTCCAGCGCCGCGGTCCACACGACGCCCTGCACGAGCGCCTGCAGCGGAGCGGTGACCGGGTCGGCGCGTCCGGTGCTCGCCGCACCCGTGGTCACGCACCACAGCGGCGCGGTGACGCCCGCGTCCCCGAGAGCCTGGATCAGCGCCACGGTGAGCGCGACGCCGCGGGTCAGCGACGGCTGCTCGTCCGCCGTCCCCTCGGCCAGCGGCCGCTCGTCGGCGGCGAGCAGGGAGAGCACCCCGGCGACCGGGCCGCTGCCCAGACGGGCGGCGATCTCGGCCCGGTCGGTGCCGGTGGGGTCGAGCTCCACGTACCGGACCTCGGCACCGTGCTCGCGCAGCGTCCGCACCACGGCGCCGTCGGCCCCGGTGCTCCCGGTGTCCCCGGTGCCGACGAGCAGCCAGGTGCCCTCCAGCGTCCCCGGCGCGGTGTTCGGCAGCGGCTTCCACACCGTGCGGTAACGCCAGGCGTCGAGGGTGTCGCGCTCGCGGTGCCGGCGACGCCAGTCGGCGAGTGTGGGCAGCACCGCGGCCAGCGAGACACCGTCGGTCCCGGCGTCGAGGTCCAGGTCGGAGCTCAGGGTGTCGAGGTCCTGGGCGTCGACGGCGTCCCAGAACGCGACCTCGGCCGCGTCGGACTCACGCAGCGTCGCCACCGGCTCGGCGATCGCCCACAGGTGCTCGCGGCGGAACGGGTAGGTGGGCAGTGCGACGCGGCGCCCACCCTCGACGGCGGGGGCCCAGTCGACGTCGACGCCACGCACCCAGGCCTGGGCCAGTGCGGTCAGGACGCGGTCCGGGCCGCCCTCGTCGCGGCGCAGGGTGCCCGACACCAGTGCCGGGCCGCCCAGGTCCGCGCCGAGCTCCTCGACGGTCTCGGAGATGCCGATCGTCAGCACCGGGTGCGGGCTGATCTCCAGGAACCTCCGGTGGCCCTGCTCGAGCAGGGCGCGCACGGCCGGGGCGAACCGCACCTCGCGGCGCAGGTTCTCGTACCAGTAGCCGGCGTCCATCGTCGTGGTGTCGAGCCAGTCACCGGTCACCGTGGACAGGAACGGCACGCTCGAGGCCACCGGGGTGATCGGGGCGAGGGCGGCGCGCACCGGCTCCTCGACGGCCTCGACGTAGGCCGAGTGCGATGCGTAGTCCACCGCGATCCGGCGGGCCCGCACCTCGCGCGCCTGCAGCTGCTCGCCGAGCGCGGTCACCGCGTCCGGCTCGCCGCAGACCACGACCGAGCGCGGCCCGTTGACCGCGGCCACCGACAGCTCGCCCGGGTGCTCCGCCAGCAGGGCCCTGACCTCGTCGGCGGGCAGCGCGACCGACATCATCGCGCCGGCCCCGGACAGGTGCTCGGCGATCGCGCGGCTGCGCAGCGCAACCACCCGGGCACCGTCGTCGAGCGACAGCGCACCGGACACGACCGCGGCGGCGATCTCGCCCTGCGAGTGCCCCAGCACCGCGTCCGGGGTGACGCCGTGGGCGGCCCACACCGCCGCCAGCGACACCATCACCGCGAACGACGCGGGCTGCACCACGTCGACGCGCTCCAGCGTCGGTGTCCCCTCGGCGCCGGTCAGCACGTCCCGCAGCACCCAGTCGACGTGCGGGGACAGCGCGGCCGCGCACTCGTCGAGGCGGGCGGCGAACACCGGCGACGCGGCCGCCAGCTCGGCGCCCATCCCCGCCCACTGCGCGCCCTGCCCGGGGAACACGAACACGGTCCGGCCGTCGACGTCGGCGGTGCCGGTGACGATCCCGGCGGCGGGCTCCCCCGCGGCCAGTGCACGGGCCCGCTCGGCGGGCTCGTCCGTGCCGGTGCCCACGACGACGGCCCGGTCGACCATCTGCGCGCGGGTGGTGGCCAGCGAGAACGCCACATCGGCCGGGGCTGGGGCGTCGGCGGCGCCCAGCAGGGAGGCGATCGCAGCGGCGCGATCGCGCAGCGGCTCCGCGCCGCGGGCGGAGATCAGGAACGGCAGGGCTGCGGGTGTCGCCGGCGCCGGCGCATCCGGCTCCAGGGCGTCGGCGGACGCGTCCTGGGCGTCCACCGTGACCTGCTCGGCGCGGGCGGGGACCCGGTCGCCCTCCTCCAGGATCACGTGCGCGTTGGTGCCGCTGATCCCGAACGACGACACCCCGGCCCGGCGGCTGCCCTCGGGCCACTCGGTGGGCTCGTCGACGAGCGCGACCCCGCCCGGCGACCAGTCGATCTGTGCCGACGGCTCGCCGGCGTGCAGCGTCGGCGGCAGCAGGCCGTACCGCATGGCCAGCACCATCTTGATGACGCCGGCGACACCGGCGGCGGACTGGGTGTGCCCGATGTTGGACTTGACCGACCCGAGCAGCAGCGGGCGCTGCGGGTCGCGGTCGAGGCCGTAGGTGGCCATCAGGGCCTGGGCCTCGATCGGGTCGCCGAGCGGTGTCCCGGTGCCGTGCGCCTCCAGCGCGGTCACCTCGCCCGGCTCCACCCCAGCGTTGGCCAGCGCCTGCCGGATGACCCGCTGCTGGGACGGCCCGTTCGGCGCGGTCAGCCCGTTCGAGGCGCCGTCCTGGTTCACCGCCGACCCCCGCACCACGGCGAGCACCTCGTGCCCGTTGGCGCGCGCGTCGGACAGCTTCTCCACGAGCAGCACCGCGACGCCCTCGCCCAGGCTCATCCCGTCCGCGCCGGAGCCGAAGGCCTTGCACCGCCCGTCGGCGGCCAGTGCGCGCTGGCGGCTGAACGCCACGAACGGCGCCGGGGTGGCCATCACGGTCGCGCCGCCGACCAGGGCGAGCGTGCTCTCCCCGCTGCGCAGCGACTGGCAGGCCAGGTGCAGTGCCACCATCGACGACGAGCACGCCGTGTCGACGGTGACCGCGGGGCCCTCCAGCCCGAACAGGTAGGACAGCCGCCCGGACAGCACGCTGGGGATGGTCCCGGTGACCATGTGCCCCTCGGAGGCGCCGTTGCCGGCCGCGGCGCCGGCGCCGTAGTCCTGGAAGCTGGATCCGACGAACGTGCCGGTGCGGGAGCCGCGCAGGGTCGCCGGGTCGATCCCGGCCCGCTCGAACGCCTCCCAGCCGGTCTGCAGCAGCAGCCGCTGCTGCGGGTCCATCGACAGCGCCTCGCGTGGGGAGATGCCGAAGAAGGCGGGGTCGAACTCGGCGGCGTCGTGCAGGAACCCGCCGCGGGTGGTGTAGGTGCGCCCGGGCCGGTCCGGGTCCGGGTCGTGCAGGCCGTCGGCGTCCCAGCCGCGGTCGGTCGGGAACTCGCCGGTGGCGTCGACGCCACCGGAGATCAGGTCCCAGAACTGCTCGGGTGTGGCGACGCCGCCGGGGAACCGCAGGCCCATCCCGATGATCGCGATCGGCTCGTCGTCGACCGCGGTCGTGGCCGCGACCGGGCCACCCGCGTCGGTGAGCCCGAGCAGCTGCTCGCGCAGGTGCTCGGCCAGTGCGGACGGGCTCGAGTGGTCGAAGGCCAGGGTGGCCGGCAGCGCCAGCCCGGTCAGCCCGACCAGGCGCTTGCGCAGCTCCACCGCGGTCAGCGAGTCGAGTCCCGCGTCCCGGAACGAGCGGGTCGCCGCCACGGCGTCGGCGGTGCCGTGTCCGAGCACCGCGGCGGCCTCGGCGCGGACCAGGTCGAGCAGCAGGCGCTGCTGGGCGGCCCCGTCGAGGTCGCGCAGGCGACGGGCGAGCTCCCCGCCCGCGGCGTCGTCGGGCGCCCGGTCCAGGGCGGCGACGTCGTCGATCGGGTCGAACAGTGCCGAGGCGCGGGCGGCTGTGAACACCGGGGCGTAGCGCTGCCAGTCGACGTCGGCGACGGTGACGCAGGTGTCGTCCTGGACCAGGGCGCGGCGCAGCTCGGTGACGGCCGGGGCGGGCGGCAGAGCGCGCAGCCCGGCGCGGGCCAGGTCGGCGGCGACCGCGTCGTCGGTGGCCATGCCGGCGTCGGCCCACGGGCCCCACGCGACCGACGTCGCGACCAGACCGCGGGCACGACGTTCCTCCGCGAGCGCGTCCAGGGCGGCGTTGCCGGCGGCGTAGGCGGCCTGGCCGCGGCTGCCCCAGACCCCCGCGATCGAGGAGAACAGCACGAACAGGTCCAGCTCGCGGTCGCCGAGCAGGTTGTCGAGCACGCGCGCGCCGGTGACCTTGGCCGCGTAGACCCGATCGAACTCGGCCGGGCCGGTGTCCTCCAGCGTGGACGCCTGACCGATGCCGGCGACGTGCACGACACCGGTCAGGGGGTGTTCGGCCGGGACCGCGGCGAGCAGGTCCGCGACGGCGTCGGCGTCGGTGACGTCGCAGGCCGCGACGTGCACGCTCGCGCCGAGTCCTTCCAGCTCGGCCGCCAGGTCCGCGGCGCCGGGAGCGTCCGGTCCGCGACGCCCGGTGAGCACCAGGTGCCGGGCGCCGGAACGGGCCAGCAGCCGGGCGACCTCGCCGCCCAGCGCTCCGGTGCCACCGGTGACGAGCACGCTGCCGGACACGGTGAACGCGGTCTCCGGCGGCAGCGCGTCGACCGGGTGCCGGTACAGCCGGCGTCCCCAGGCGGTGCCGGCCCGCAGCGCGACCTGGTCCTCACCCGCCGGGCCGGTGAGCACGGCGGCCAGCCGGTCGAGTGCGTTCGGGTGGGGCTCGGCGGGCAGGTCGACGAGCCCGCCCCAGAGCCGGGGGTGCTCCAGCGCGGCGACCCGGCCCAGACCCCAGACGGCGGCCTGGTCGGTGTGCGGCGCGGGATCGGCGGGATCGGCGGGCCCGGTGCGCACGGCGCCCGCTGTCAGCGTCCAGAGCGGTGTCGCGGACTCGATCGCGGCCAGTGCCTGCACCAGCGCGCCGGTCAGGGCGAGCCCCAGCGGGACCTGCGGGCGGTGTGCCGCGGGGCGCTCGGCGAGCGGGAGCAGGGAGACGATCCCGGTCAGCTCGGCGGGGCGGGCCGACAGCCGGGCCGCCGTCTCGGCGGAGTCGGTGCAGGCGGCGTCGAGGACGAGGTCGGCGACCTCGGCCCCGGCGGCGCGCAGCGCGTCGGCGACCTCGGTCGCGCGGGCCTGTCCCGCCGGGTCGTCGGCGCGGACCAGCAGCCACGTCCCGTCCAGGC
The DNA here is from genome assembly GCF_001294645.1 of Pseudonocardia sp. HH130629-09. NCBI lineage: Bacteria > Bacillati > Actinomycetota > Actinomycetes > Pseudonocardiales > Pseudonocardiaceae > Pseudonocardia > Pseudonocardia sp. HH130629-09. The sequence continues at coordinate 1,059,262 of NZ_CP011868.1, read as the reverse complement.
GGGCGCCGGCGGTGACGCGGCGGGAGGTCCATCCGGTCCGGTAGCGCCACCGGTCCAGGCGCGCCTTCTCGTGGCGGCCCTGGCGCCACGACGACAGGGCGGGCAGCAACGCGGACAACGCGGCGTGCCGGTCGTCGGTGAGTCCGAGCAGGGCCGCGACCTCGGTGTCGTCCTGGCGTTCGACGGCTCCCCACAGCGCCTGGTCGGCGCTGCCGTCGCCGTCGGTGGCGGCGCCCGCGGCGGGGACGTCCGGCCAGAAGTGCTCGTGCTGGAACGCGTAGGTGGGCAGGTCCACCCGGCGGGCGGGTCCGGCGGCGCCGCCCGGGGTGGCGGGCAGGTCCACCCCGTGCACCCACAGGTGCCCCAGCGCCGCGACGACAGTGCGCGTCTCCGGCTGGTCCGGGCGCAGTACCGGGGCGGCCGCGATCCGGTCCGGTGCCGCGGACTCGACCAGCGCGCACAGCACGCCGTCCGGACCGAGCTCCAGGGCGGTAGTGACGCCGTCGTCGGCGAGGGCGGCCGCGGCGTCGGCGAAGCGCACGGTCGCGCGGACGTGCTCGACCCAGTAGCCGGGGTCGGTGAGGTCGGCGCCCCGGGCGACGGTCGAGACGACCGGGATCCGCGGTGCGGCGAAGCTCAGTCCCTCCACGACGGTGCGGAACTCGTCGAGCATCGGCGCCATCAGCGGCGAGTGGAACGCGTGCGAGGTCCGCAGCCGCTTCGTGCGGCGGTCGGCGAACCGGGCCACCACGGCCTCGACCTCAGCCTCGGCCCCCGACACCACGACCGACGACGGCCCGTTCACCGCCGCGATCGCGACCCCGTCGATCAGGTGCGGGACGACCTCGTCCTCCGACGCCGCGACCGCGACCATCGCGCCACCGGCGGGGAGGGCCTGCATCAGCCGCGCCCGCGCCGACACCAGCGCGCAGGCGTCCGGCAGGGACAGGATCCCGGCCACGTGGGCGGCCGCGATCTCCCCGATCGAGTGCCCGGCCAGGCGGTCCGGGACGATCCCCCACGACTCGACCAGCCGGTAGAGGGCGACCTCCAGCGCGAACAGGCCGGGCTGGGCGTGACCGGTGCGGGTCAGGGCGTCGGCGTCGTCGCCGAGCGCGGCGTCGAGCACCTCGGCGGGCAGGTGCGCGGCCACCGCGTCGAACGCCGCCGCGTAGGCCTGGAACCGCGCGTACAGCTCGCGGCCCATCCCGGGGCGTTGGGAGCCCTGGCCGGCGAACAGGAACGCGGTGCGTCCGCCGGTGGGGGTGCCCTCGACCAGACCCGTCGCCGCGGCGCCGGTGGCGAGCGCGTCCAGCGCCCGGCGCAGCCCGTCGTGGTCCTCGGCGGCCACGGCGGCGCGGTGCTCGAAGGCGGTGCGGGTGCCCAGTAGCGACGCCGCGACGTCACCGAGGTCGGTGTCGGGGTGCGCGTCGAGGTGGCGGGACAGCCGCGCCGCCTGGTCGCGCAGGGCCGCCGGGGTGCGCCCGGAGACCACGATCGGCAGCGGGGCGGCCGGCAGCGCGGTGTCCGGCAGCGCGGTGCCCGGCAGCGCGGTGCCCGGCGCGGGGAGCTGCGCGGGCTCGGGAGCCTCCAGGATCAGGTGGGCGTTGGTCCCGCTGATCCCGAACGACGACACACCCGCACGACGCGCACGCCCGTCGATGTCCCACGGCAGCGGCTCGGTGAGCAGCTCCACCTCACCCGCGTCCCAATCCACGTGCGACGACGGCGTCGACGCGTGCAACGTCGCCGGCAACACCCCGTGCCGCATCGCCTCCACCATCTTGATCACACCGGCCACCCCGGCCGCAGCCTGGGTGTGGCCGATGTTCGACTTCACCGAGCCCAGGTAGAGCGGGGTCTCCCGGTCCTGCCCGTAGGCGGCCAGCAGGGCCTGGGCCTCGATCGGGTCGCCCAGGGTGGTGCCGGTGCCGTGCGCCTCGACGACGTCGACGTCGGCGGTGCCGAGGCCCGCACCGGCCAGCGCGGCCCGGATGACGCGCTGCTGCGAGGGCCCGTTCGGCGCGGTCAGACCGTTGGAGGCGCCGTCGGAGTTGACCGCGGAGCCGCGCAGCACGGCTAGGATCTGGTGGCCGTTGCGCAGTGCGTCGGACCGGCGCTCCAGCACCAGCATGCCGACGCCCTCGGACCAGCCGACACCGTCGGCGTCGTCGGAGAACGCCCGGCACCGCCCGTCCGGGGACAGGCCGCGCTGGCGGGAGAACTCCAGGATCGCGGCCGGGGTGGACATCACGGTGACGCCGCCGGCCAGGGCCAGCGAGCACTCACCGGAGCGCAGCGCCTGCGCGGCCCAGTGCATCGCCACCAGCGACGACGAGCACGCGGTGTCGATCGTGACGGCCGGGCCCTCGAGCCCGAGCGCGTAGGCGACCCGGCCGGACGCGACACTGGGCGCGGTGCCGCTGCCCTGCAGCCCCTCGAAGTCGCCGCGGGCCAGGATCGATCCGTAGTCGTTGTACATCAGCCCGGCGAACACGCCGGTCGCGCTGCCGCGCAGGGTCCGCGGGTCGATCCCGGCCCGCTCGAACGCCTCCCACGACGACTCCAGCAGCAGCCGCTGCTGGGCGTCGGTGGCCAGCGCCTCGCGGGGGCTCATCCCGAAGAACCCGGGGTCGAACTCGGGCGCGGAGTGCAGGAAACCGCCGCCACTGGCGTAGGTGGTGCCGCGACGGTCCGGGTCCGGGTCATGCAGCGTCTCCAGGTCCCAGCCGCGGTCGGTCGGGAACCCGGAGATCGCGTCGCCGCCGTCGGTGACCAGGCGCCACAGGTCCTCCGGCGAGGACACGCCTCCCGGGTAGCGGCACGCCATGCCGACGATCACGACGGGGTCGTCGCCGGTGGCGAGCACCGGCGTCACCGGCCGGGCGGGGCCGTCCCCGCCGACGGTGGCGGAGATCAGGTGCCCGGCCAGCGCGGACGTGGTCGGGTAGTCGAAGACCAGCGTCGTGGGCAGCCGCAACCCGGTCGTCGAGGCGATCCGGTTGCGCAGCTCGACCGCGGTGAGCGAGTCGAAGCCGAGGTCGGTGAACGCCCGGTCCGGGTCGATCTCGGCGCCGGAACCGTGCCCCAGCACGGCGGCGACCTCGTCGCGGACCAGGGCGAGCACGGCGGCGTCGCGGTCGGCGGCGTCCAGGCCCCGCCAGAGACCGGCCACGCCGGACCCGGGGCCTGCGGTGTCCGCGGCGGCGGTGCGGCGGGCGGGCCCACGCACCAGACCGCGCAGGAACGCCGGGACCTCGCCGCGGGCGCGCAGCACCGCCAGGTCGAGCCGCACGGGGACGACCGTGGCGCGGTCGGCCGCCAGCGCGGCGTCGAAGAGCTCGCGACCCTGCTCCGGCTCCAGCGCGGGGGTTCCGGCGCGGGCCAGGCGTGCCAGGTCGGCGTCGGTGAGCTCGCCGGTCATGCCGCCCGTGGCCGACCACGGGCCCCAGGCCAGCGACGTCGCCGGCAGACCCGCGGCGCGACGGCGCGCGGCGAGCGAGTCCAGGGCCGCGTTCGCCGCGGCGTAGTTCCCCTGCCCGGCCGCACCGGCGGTGCCGGCGACCGAGGAGAACAGCACGAACGCCGTGAGGTCCCCGGCCAGCTCGTGCAGGTTCTGGGCGGCGTCGACCTTGGGCGCCAGCACGGTCTCGAACGCGGCCGGGGTGAGGGAGGTGATGGTCGCGTCGTCGAGGACCCCGGCGGAGTGCACGACGGCGGTGACCGGGTGCTCTGCCAGCAGCGCGGCCAGCTGGTCGCGGTCGGCGGCGTCGCAGGCCACGACGGCGACCTCGGCCCCGGCCTCGGTCAGCTCGGCGGCCAGCTCGGCGGCACCGGGGGCCTCCGGCCCGCGGCGTCCGGCCAGCACCAGCGACCGGACACCGTGTCCGGCGACCAGGTGGCGGGCGATGACCGCACCGAGTCCCCCGGTCCCGCCGGTGATCAGCACGGTGGAGTCGGCGTCGAACGGGGCGGGCGTGCCGGCGGCCCCGGGCGGGAGCAGGCGGGTCAGGCGGGGCGCGACCGCGTCCTCGCCGCGCAGCGCGAGCTCCGGCTCGTCGGCGGTGCCCAGCGCGGCGACGACGGTGGCGGGCGACGGCGTGTCCGCGGCGGAGCCGTCGGGGCCGAGGTCGAGTACGGCGACCCGGCCCGGTTGTTCGGCCTGGGCGGTCCGGGCGAGGCCGACGACGGAGGCGTGCACCGGGTCGAGGTCGGCACCGCGGGTCAGCAGCACCAGCCGGGACCCGGCGAACCGCTCGTCGGCGAGCCAGCGCTGCAGCAGGTCCAGCGCCCACGCGGTGACGGCCCGCACGGCACCGGGCACGTCGCCCTCGACCGCCGGGACCGGGGCGGCGACGACCTCGGGGACCCCGGCGTCGGCGAGCTCGGCCAGCGAGTCGTACAGCGGAGCCGGGGCGAAGGTGGAGCCGAGCAGCCCGGCCGGGTCGAGCAGGGCGAACGAGGCGGGTGCCTCGCCGAGCCGGACCGGGGTCGGCTCGACCGCGAACAGCGGCGTCCGGCCGGCGGTGTCGCCGGCGACGCCGCCGGCCGGCAGGGGGCGCAGTGCCAGCGACGCGACGGTGGCGACCGGGTCGCCGGCCGGGTCGCTCACGACCAGCGAGACCGTGTCGGTCCCGGCACCGGTGATCCGTACCCGGACCGCGGACGCGCCGCCGGCGTGCAGCCGGGCGCCCTCCCAGGAGAACGGCAGCGACGTACCGGTGTCCTCGCCGCTCCCGGCGATGGCGAGTGCGTGCAGGGCGGCGTCGAGCAGGGCCGGGTGCACCCCGAAGCCCTCGGTACCTGCCGACTGCGGCAGGGCGACCTCGGCGAACACCTCGTCGTCGCGGCGCCACGCCGCACGCAGCCCCTGGAAGGTGGTCCCGTACTCCAGGCCGGCGGCGGCCAGGCTGTCGTAGGCGCCGGTCACGTCGAGGGCCTCGGCGCCGGCGGGCGGCCACTCGGGGCCGGTGGTCGCGGGCGCGGTGTCCGCGGCGGGGCCGCCGCGGCCGAGCACACCGGTGGCGTGCCGGGTCCACGGCTCGTCGTCGGCGTCGTCGGGGCGGGAGTAGACGGTGACCACGCGCCGCCCGGAGGCGTCCGGGCTGCCCAGCCACACCTGCACGCCGACGCCACCGCTCTCGGGCAGCACGAGCGGCGCGGCCAGGGTGAGCTCCTCGACGTGGTCGGCGCCGACCTCGTCGCCGGCCCGGATGGCCAGCTCCAGGAACGCGGTGCCGGGCAGCAGCACGCGGCCGTGCACGGCGTGGTCGGCCAGCCACGGCTGGGCGGCGATCGAGAGCCTGCCGGTGAGCAGGACCCCGTCGGAGTCGGCGAGCGCGACGGCGGCGGCCAGCAGCGGGTGGTGCGCGGCACCGAGCCCGGCGGCGCGCACGTCCCCGCCGGCCGCGGCCGGCCCCTTCGGCCAGAACCGGCGACGCCGGAACGCGTAGGTGGGCAGGTCGACGCGGTGTGCGCCGGTGCCGTCGACCAGCGTGTTCCGGTCGACGGCGACCCCGCGCACGTGCAGCCCGGCCATCGCCTCGGTCAGCGTGGCGGCCTCGTCCCGGTCGGCACGCAGCACCGGCAGCGTCGCTGCGTCCTCGGCTCCGGCCGCGTCCAGGCAGCTGCGGGCGGCGCCGCACAGGGTGGCGTCCGGTCCCAGCTCCAGCAGGTCGGTGACGCCGAGCGTGCGGGCCGTGGCGACGGCGTCGGCGAAGCGGACGGTGCCGCGGGCGTGGGCGGCCCAGTACTCGGCCGAGCCGAGCTCCTCGGCGGTCGCCGGCCGCCCAGTCAGGGTGGACACGATCGGCAGCGTCGGGGCGCACGCGTCGAGCCCGGCGACGACTGCACGGAACTCGGCGAGCATCGGCTCCATCAGCGGCGAGTGGAACGCGTGGCTCACCCGCAGCCGCCGGGTCCGGCGGTCGGCGAAGTGCTCGACCACGTCGTGGACCTCGGCCTCCGTCCCGGAGACGACCACCGACGACGGCCCGTTCACCGCCGCCAGCGACACCCCGTCGGTCAGGTGCGGAGCGACCTCCTCCTCGGACGCGGCGATCGCGACCATCGCGCCACCGGCCGGCAGCGAGCGCATCAGGCGTCCGCGGGCGGTGACCAGCGCGCACGCGTCGGGCAGCGAGAACACCCCGGCCACGTGTGCGGCCGCGATCTCGCCGATCGAGTGCCCGATCAGCTGGGTGGGCCGGACCCCGTAGGAGGAGACGAGCCGGTGGAGCGCCACCTCCAGCGCGAACAGCGCGGGCTGCGCCACCCCGGTGTCGTTCAGCGCGTCGGCGTCGGTGCCCCACACGATCTCGCGCACCGACGGGTCCAGGTGCTCGCACACCGCGTCGAACGCCTCGGCGAACACCGGGAAGCGCCGGTACAGCTCCCGGCCCATCCCGAGCCGCTGCGAGCCCTGGCCGGCGAACAGGAACGCCGTCGACGGACGCCGGCGGCTGGTGCCGCGGACCGCCCCGGGCGCGATGGTGCCCTCCGCGAGTGCCCGCAGCCCGGCGCGGGTCTGCTCGGCGTCGTCGGCGGGGAGCACGGCCCGGTGCTCCAGCGACGCCCGGCCGGTGGCCAGCGAGAACGCGACGTCGCGCAGGTCCGGGGCGTCCGCGGCGTCGAGCCGGTCGAGCAGGCGCTCCGCCTGCGCGGACAGCGCCTCGGCGGTACGTCCGGAGAGCAGCAGCGGGGCCGGACCGGCCCCGTCGGCGTCGTGGGCCGGCACGACGACGGGGGCATCCGGGGTGTCCGGGGCCTGCTCCAGGATCGTGTGCGCGTTCGTGCCGCTGATCCCGAACGACGAGACGGCGGCGCGCCGCGGCGCACCGGTCGCGGGCCAGGGCATCGACTCGGTGAGCAGCCGGACCTGTCCGGAGTCCCAGTCCACCTTCGTCGACGGGGTGTCGACGTGCAGCGTCGCCGGCAGGACGCCGTTCCGGATCGCCTCCACCATCTTGATCACGCCGGCGACACCGGCCGCGGCCTGGGTGTGGCTGATGTTGGACTTCACCGAGCCCAGCCAGAGCGGCCGCTCGCGGCGCTGCCCGTAGGTGGCCAGCAGTGCCTGGGCCTCCACCGGGTCGCCGAGTGTGGTGCCGGTCCCGTGCGCCTCGACCACGTCGACCTGGTCGGCGGACAGCCCGGAGCGGGTCAGCGCCTCGGAGATCACCCGCTGCTGCGAGGGCCCGTTGGGGGCGGTCAGCCCGTTCGACGCGCCGTCCTGGTTGACCGCCGACCCGCGGACGACGGCGAGCACCTCGTGTCCGTTGCGCTGGGCGTCGGACAGCCGTTCGAGGACCAGTACGCCGACGCCCTCGGCCCAGCCGGTGCCGGCCGCGGAGTCGGCGAAGGAGCGGCAGCGCCCGTCGGTGGCCAGCCCGCCCTGCCGGGCGAACTCCAGGAACGTCGCCGGGGTGGACATCACGGTGATGCCACCGGCCAGCGCCATCGAGCACTCGCCGGCGCGCAGGGCGTGGGCGGCCAGGTGCAGCGACACCAGCGACGAGGAGCAGGCGGTGTCGACCGTGACCGCCGGTCCGACGGTGCCGAAGGAGTAGGCCAGGCGCCCGGACACCACCGAGCTGCTGCTCCCGGTGAGCACGAAGCCCTCGACGCCGTCGTCGGGCCCGACCCGGTAGTCCTGGGCCATCGCGCCGATGAACATGCCGGTCCGGCTGCCCCGCACCGACGCCGGGTCCACCCCGGCCCGCTCGAACGCCTCCCACGCGACCTCCAGCAGGATCCGCTGCTGCGGGTCCATCGCCAGGGCCTCGCGCGGGGAGATGCCGAAGAAGTCCGCGTCGAACTCGGCGGCGTCGTGCAGGAACCCGCCCGAGGTCGCGGCGGCGGCCAGCTCGCCGTCGAGGTCCCAGCCCCGGTCGGTGGGCAGGCCGGAGATCCCGTCGGAGCCGGTGGCCACCATCTGCCACAGGTCGTCCGGGCCGGCCACCCCACCGGGGTAGCGGCAGCTCATGCCGACGATCGCGATCGGCTCGCGGGACGCCTCCTCCAGCTCCTGCACACGCTGACGCGTGCGCTGCAGGTCCGCGCTGGCGCGCTTGAGGTAGTCCCGGAGCTTCTGCTCGTTGTCCATGTGCTCCCACACCCGTTCACAGGGCCGCGATCGGCCCGAATGCATTACTGGCGGAATGTGCGTCGGAAACCGGGGCCGCGACAGCCCGCGGGATCACCAACTGCCGGCGGAGAGGACCTCTGCGTAGTCCCGTTCGCGCCCGGCCCGGCGCAGGTCGGATTCGACCATCATCTGCATCAGTTCCGGGAAGTCGATGCTCGGTTCCCAGCCCAGGTTCTCCCGGGCCCGGGTCGAGTCCGCACAGAGCAGCTCGACCTCGGCCGGGCGTACCAGGGCCGGGTCGACCACGACGTGGTCCTCCCAGTTCAGGCCGACGCACTCGAACGCGATCCGGACCGCGTCGCGCACCGAGTGCACCCGGCCGGTCCCGACCACGTGGTCAACCGGCTCGTCCTGGGCCAGCATCAGCCGCATGGCCCGGACGTAGTCACCGGCGAAGCCCCAGTCGCGGACCGCGTCGAGGTTGCCCAGCCGCAGTTCCTTCTGGAGGCCGAGCTTGATCTGGGCCACCGCGAGCGAGATCTTCCGGGTGACGAACTCGGGCCCGCGCCGGGGCGACTCGTGGTTGAACAGGATCCCGGAGACCCCGAACATGCCGTAGGACTCACGGTAGTTGCGGGTCATCAGGTGGCCGTAGGCCTTTGACACACCGTAGGGGCTGCGCGGGTGCAGCACCGTCTGCTCGTTCTGCGGGCTCTCGGTGACCTTGCCGAACATCTCCGACGACGACGCCTGGTAGAAGCGGATCTGCCCGTCGGCAGCCTGCCGGGACGTGGTGAGCCCGCTGACCATGCGGATCGCCTCGAGCATCCGCAGCACGCCCACGGCGTTGACCTCGGTCACGAGCTCGGCCTGCTGCCACGACATCGCCACGAACGAGATCGCGCCGAGGTTGTAGACCTCGTCCGGCTGCACCCGGTCGACCGCCGAGACCAGGCTCCCCTGGTCCATGAGGTCGCCGTCGACGAAGGAGAGCTCCGAGGCCAGCTTCTGCACCCGCATCTTGTGCGGATTGGCCTGGCCCCGGGTCAACCCCCACACCTGGTACCCGAGCGAGAGCAGGTGCTCCGCCAGATAGGACCCGTCCTGCCCGGTGATTCCGGTGATCAGTGCACGCTTGGCCATGTCTTTCCTTTCCTGGACCCGAGTACGAAGCGGCACGAGGAATATGCTCGACCGATAACAGAACGGACGCTCGCAGCCCCCCGGGGGGAGGGTCAAGAAATACCGGGAGAACTACGGCTACCACCAGTGGAAATGCCGGACCTGGGTACGCGCCCCTTTTTTCCGGCGCACCCGGTGGAAAACTAGCGCAGCCAACAGTGGGGAAATCCCGGGAATCGCCGGACCCGGATCAGCCCCGGGGCGGTCGGGCACTGCCCCCGTGCGCGAGGGCCAGCTGCTCGTCCAGCCGGTCGCAGACCGCCCGTGCCTGGTCGACCAGGAAGAAGTGGTGGCCGGGCATGACCTCGAGCTCGAAGCCGCCGTCGGTGTGCCGACGCCAGGCGTCGGCCTCCTCCTGCGTGGTGCGGGGGTCGTCCCGGCCGGTCAGGGCGAGCACCGGGCATCCGACGACGGCGCCGTCGTCGGCGCGGTAGGTCTCGACCGCCCGGTAGTCGTTGCGGAGCGCGGGAAGGACCAGGGCCAGGAAGTCGTCGTCGAGGGCACTCATGTCCGGCCCGTCGAGGGCCCGCACCTCGGCCAGCAGGCCTGCGTCGTCGAGCTCGTGCACCCGTTCCGGGCGCCGGGTGCTCGGGGCCCGACGGCCGGACACCACGAGCGAGCGGGGGGCGGAGCCCGGCGCGTCCCGCTCGAGCCTGCGCGCGGCCTCGAACCCGACCAGCGCACCCATGCTGTGGCCGAAGAACACCGTCGGCCGGGCCGGGAGCGCGGCGAGCTCGATGGCGAGCCGGTCGGCCAGCTCCGCCACCGACGTCAGACACGGCTCGCGGTGACGGTCCTGGCGGCCCGGGTACTGGACGGCCAGCACCTCAGCGGCGGGGGCGAACCGCGCCGACACCGGGTGGAAGAAGGTCGCCGAGCCCCCCGCGTGCGGGAAGCACACGAGGCGGGCCTCGTCCCTCCCGGGCGAGTGGAACCGGCGCAGCCAGTCGGTCGTCGTGCCCGGTGCCGTCACTGTCCCCACCACTCCTTCGGACTCCTGCGCGTGTGCATGCCCCCATCCGACCGCGCCCCGGCCCGGAAGAACCCCAGTTTCCGGTCGGTGGCGCCCGGACGAGCGTGCTCCGCCGGATCAGGACGGGCACGCTCGGTGGGTACGCGAGCCGGCGCGGGCGCACGCCCGCCTCAGTTCGACGGCGCGGAAGGTGAAGCGCTCCTCCAGGTAGAGGTGCATCTCGCGCGCGTCGTGGTCGCCGCAGACCGACTCGACCCCGACACGGTCCCGATGATCGTCGAGTTGGTCGACGATCACCGAAGTCGGCGGTCGAGCTCGGCCGAGGCGAGGAAACAGTGCACCGGACTCGCCGGTCGTCGCCACCCGAACCGGATCGGCGATCGACGCCCACAACGTCCGCCGCTCATTCCGCAGGGTCGCCCGTCGCCGGCCTGAACGCGGCCGAGTGGACCCCCCCCCCCCCGGGGAAATGCGGCACAGCTTCGTCTCGCTGCTCTCGGACTCCGGAAGCCACTGGAGCACATCTCACGACTGGTCCGGCACAGCGGTACGGCCATCACCGAAGCCGTATACCGGCAGCAGCTCCGGCCAGTCCTAGCCCGGATCTTTCGTCGGGCAGTCCCGGCTTGATCGACAGGGACTGTTTCAAGATCGGTGCCGGTGCTCGTCGGTGTGGTGGCGCTGATTCTGCCTGGCGGGTGTGACAGTTCAGCCGAGGTCGCTCGGGTGGGCGCCGGTTTCCACTGGTCCGGTCGGGGTCCTGGGTCGTCGTGACGGCGGGGTCGGGCTCAGCCGGGGACGGCGAGTGCGCGCAGCCGGGCGAGGCCTTCGCAGAGCAGCCTGGCCCAGGGTGCGTGGGCGGGCAGGTGCAGGACGGTTCGGCGGGCGTGCCGGGCTCGCTGTGCGGGCTGGGAGAACAGCCGCAGCCGGAGTCGTTTCGGTTCCCAGCGCCGCGCCGGGTGGTCGGTGTAGGCGAGCATCTGCGCCCAGGCGGTGATCTCGCAGGCGAGCGCGACAACGGCCTGCCAGATCCGGTTCTGGTCGAGCTCGTGCAAGGGCAGGTTGGTCAGCCCGGTGTCCTTCGCCGCCCGGATGCGGTCCTCGGCGCGGGCCCGGCGGCGGTGTCGTAGCTCGAGGTCGGCGAGTTGGCGGCCCGCTCCACCGGGGTGTGTGTTGGTGGCGAATGCAGTGTAGCGCAACCCGTCCGGGTCGGTGATCTGCGGTTCCCCCGAGATCGTGGAGGGTTCTTATGCCGCGTCTCGGGTGAGGGCGGCGTTCTCGTAGTTGATCGGTGAGAGCCCGGCGGCGGCACTGTGTCGCCGCCGGTGGTTGTAGAAGCCGTAACACCAGTCGATGACCGCCGCCCGCGCCCTACTGATGGTGTCGAAGTCGTTGCGGGACAGCACTTCCCACTCCAGGCTGGAGAAGAACGCCTCCGCCGCGGCATTGTCGAAACACGACCCGACCCGGCCCATCGACTGACGGATGTCGAGCCGCCGACACAGAGCGGTGAACGCGCCCGCGGTGTAGGTCGACCCGCGGTCGGTGTGGAAGATCACCCCGGCGATTCGGTCCGCCCCGCCGCGGGCCGCCACCGCCATCCGGATCGCCGCACACGCCAGCTCGGCGTTCGGGTGCAGCCCCGTGGCCGCGCCGAGCAGCCGCCGCGAGTACAGGTCGATCACCGTGGCCAGATACAACTTCCCGGCCGCGGTGGGGATCTCGGTCATGTCCCCGACCCATCTGCGGTTCGGCTCGGCCGCAGTGAAACCCCGACGAAGCAGGTCCGGGAACTTCGGCGCCGTGCGGTCCTGGCGGGTCAGCCCGTTGTGCCGCTTGATCCGGCGGGCGACCAGGCCCTGGCGGCGCATCGAGTCCGCCACGGTCTTCTCCGACACCCGCCATCCGGCCTCACACAGGTCGGCGTGCAGACGGGGTGAGCCGTGTAGCCGCTGGGCGTCGTCGAACGCCACGGCCACGGCGGCGTCCCACGCACAGCGGCGCTTCTCGGTCGCGGTGGCACCACCGTCGGAACGCGCGGCGCGGTCGAGCCACTTGTACAGCCAGGAGATCGACACCCCCAACAGGGCGCAGGCCAGCGTGTGCGGCACCCGGTGGAAGGTCCTCTGGTCGGCGATGAAACGGGCCACGCTCACTTCGTCGCCTCCTTGACCCACAGGACCACGGATCGCTTGAGGACATCACGCTCCATCCGCAGCTCGGCGTTCTCCGCGCGCAGCCGCTTGAGCTCCTCGACGCCGCCGCGAGACAGGCCCTCGGTGTCCTCGCGGGCCTCTCGTGCACGGGCCACCCAGTTGCCCAGCGTGCCCTCGTTGACCCCCAGGTCACGGGCGACCTGGGCGATCGGCTTGCCCGTCTCCTCCACGACCCGGACCGCTCCGTCACGGAACTCCCGGTCGTAGCGCTTCCGTACCTCTGGCATCGCTACCCCTTATAGCTGATGCCTCCCCGATCATGGGGGAACCGCAATCCGTAGCTGCGCGCCGGGGTGCGGGCGCTCGCGGCGGACGATCACCCGCATCCCTTTCGGCCAGGAGGTCAAGTTCATCAGGCCGGTCGCCTCGATGACCCAGGCTCCGGGACGGGGCTCGCGGTCGGCATCGAGCGCGGTCTGCCAGTCCGTGGCCGGGAGCGCGGCGAGCTGGTCGACCAGAGCCTGGGACAGCCCGAAGCCGACTGAATAGGACAGACGCTGCCCGGCCAGCCAGTCGAGGAGCTCATGCGAGGCACCTGCGCCGTCGACCCGGATCAGAACTTTGCGGCCGGGACGGTTGCCCGGGCGGTGGTCGGGGAGCTGGCGCAGCGCCGCCCGGATGACGGTGACGTGGTCGGTGGCGGTGTTCGACCCGGCGTTCCCGGGGCGTAGCAGCGCCGCGAGAGGCTCACCGGTCCCGGCCGCGCCGTGGTCGCAGAACGCCCACAACGGATGGTGCCCGAAGCCCTTCTTGAACGTCGGTGCGGCGCCCTGCTTGTCCGAGTGGGCGGTGATCAGGGTGGCATCCACGTCGATGACCAGCGGGTTCGCCGCGTCCGTCTGGTGGTCGGGAGCGGCGGAACCGGCCAGCGCCCACACCTTCGCCCGAGCCGTGGCGCGGGCGGCATCGATCGCCGCCAACACCGCGGTCGAGTCGGCGGCGAGGCGATCTACCGTGCGGGAGACCGTCGGGTCTGAGGCCACCGGACCGAACAGAGCGGGCTCCGCACGCAACAGCGCGATGTCGGACAGGCAGTCCCCGCCGGCGGCCAGCGTCAACGCGAGATCGAGCAGGACCTTCGCCGGGTCGTGCACCGCCAACCGCGGCCGCCACGGTTCCAACGCCTGCGACAGAGCGTGGTCGAGCCCGACCTTGCCGATGGTCTCGGTCAGCAGCCTCGTCCCGGCATGCGACACCACCGCTGTCGCGGCCGTGTCGATGTCCGGGCACGAGTAGAACCCGATAGCCTTCTTCACCTGGAGGGTGCTCCTGATTCGCGCGGATACGGGACCTCAGCAATCCCCATCCTTGCTGGTCAGTGGCACCCTCCAGCCTTCTGACACGCCCCGCTCGGCGAACCGCGATGAAAGCCCCGGGCTAGATGTGATGTCCAGGGCCTGTCTCGTGATCGGTGTTTCGGCGTCGTTGCTCAGTAGGTCTCGGCTCCCGGCCAGCGGTCACCGAACGTGATGGCGAACGCGTTGATCACGGGCTTCCAACGCATCGTCCACCTCGTGCGGCCCGTCCCGGTCGGGTCCAGGCTGCGAGTCACAAGATACAAGCATTTCATCGCAGCCTGCTCAGTGGGGAAATGACCACGCGCCCGCACCGCGCGCCGGTAGCGGGCGTTAAGCGATTCGATCGCATTCGTAGAGCAGATCACCCTTCGAATCTCGACGTCGTAGTCCAAGAACGGCACGAACTCTTCCCACGCGTTGCGCCATAGCCGGATCATCGCCGCGTACTTACGGCCCCATTTCTCGTCGAGCTCATCCATAGCGATAAGTGCTGCATTCGGGTTGGGCGCGGCATAGATTGGTTTGATGTCGCGCTTCACCGCGTCCCAGTCCTGTCGACCCACCAGCCGGAAAGTGTTTCGGATCAGGTGCACGACGCAGGTTTGGACAATGGTTTGCGGCCACACGTTGGCCACGACCTCCGGGAGTCCTTTGAGGCCGTCGCAGACCAGGAACAGCACGTCACGCACGCCGCGGTTCTTCAGGTCGACCAGCACGCTCATCCAGAACTTCGCGCCCTCACTGCCGACGCCCATCCACAGCCCCAGCACGTCCTTGCAGCCGTCCACGGTGACGCCGATGGCTGCGTAGACCGGCCGGTTGGCGACCTGCCCGTCCCGGACCTTGACGTGGACAGCGTCGATGAACACCGCGGCGTACACCGAATCCAACGGCCGACCAACCCAGTCATTCATCTCGGCGACGACCTTGTCGGTGATCCGCGAGACCGTCTCCTTCGATACTGACGCCCCATAGATGTCAGCGAAATGTGCGGAAACCTCCCCGGTCGTCATCCCTTTCGCATACAGCGACAGTACGACCTCGTCGACATCTGTGAGGCGCCGCTGACGCTTCTTCACGATCTGCGGCTCGAAAGTGCTGGCCCTGTCTCTCGGAACGTCGATCTCCACGTCACCCGCGGCATCCGAGAGAACCGTCTTCGAGCGGGACCCGTTCCGCACGTTGGTGGATTCCCGGCCGGGGTCGGCCCGGTTCTTGTCGTGCCCGAGGTGCTCGGTCATCTCCTCGTTCAGCGCCGTTTCCAGAACATTCTTGGTAAAGAGCTTCAACAGGCCGTCCGGGCCGGTCAACGCCAGCCCGCGCGCCTTCGCCTCGGCCACCATCGCCGCCGCAGCGGCCCGCTCCGCCGACGCCTGCCGAGCAGGCTTCGGGTCACCCTCGCTTGGATCCACAAGGTCCGATGTCATCACTGTCCGTGCCCATCTCGCCGGACCTTGTCTCGTCCCGGGTTTGATGGAGACCATCAAGCCTGGAGGATGATCGACCGATGGCCGCCCCGAGGAAGTACCCCGACGAGCTGCGGGAGCGAGCGATCCGGCTCGTGTTGGACGCCAAGGCCGACCCGGCGTCCGCGGGCGGGAACATCTTCAAGCGCATCGGCGAGCAGCTGGGGATCAACCCGGAGACGCTGCGGGGCTGGGTCAAGCAGGTCGAGATCGACAACGGCACCAGGCCGGGCACGACCACCGACGACGCGACCCGGCTCGCAGAGCTCGAACGTGAGGTTCGGGAGTTGCGCCGGGCGAACGCCATTCTCAAGTCGGCTTTCTTCGCGGCGGAGCTCGACCGCCCCAGCAGGTAGTCCTCGACTATATCGAGGAGAACAAGACACAGTTCGGGGTCGAGCCGATCTGCGCGGTGTTGAAGGACGCCGGTGTTCCGATCGCCCCGTCCACTTTCCATGCGTCGAAGAAGCGACCGCCCTCGGCGCGGGCACTCACCGACGCCGAGACTTTGAAAGAGATCGAACGGGTGCATCGCGACAACTTCAGCGTCTACGGCAGCCGGAAGGTGTGGGCGGCGTTATGTCGGGAAGGCGGAGTAGGCGGCCGCCGGGTCGCTCGCTGCACCGTGGAACGACTGATGCGCCGCAACGGGCTCCGTGGAGTGTCCCGGCTGCGTGTGCCGCGCACCACGGTCCGAGCCAAGGGCGCGGACAGGCGCCCGGACCTGGTCGAACGGGACTTCACCGCACCCGCCCAGGACCGCCTGTGGGTCGCTGACATCACCTACATCCGCACGTTCTCTGGATGGGTGTACGCGGCTTTCGTGATGGACGTGTTCTCCCGACGGATCGTGGGCTGGCAGCTCTCTCGTAACCTGTACACCGATCTCGCGCTGGACGCGCTCAACATGGGGATCTGGACCCGGCAACGGGCGGGCGCGGACCTCTCCGAGTTGATACACCATTCGGATCGCGGAGTCCAATATGTCGCCGTGCGGTACGGCGAGCGACTCGCCGAAGTCGACGCTGTGGCTTCAGTCGGGTCGGTCGGCGATTCCTACGATAATGCGATGGCGGAGGCGTTCAACTCGCTGTTCAAGGCTGAACTCGTCCGCAACCGGGGCCCGTGGCGAGGCACCGACGACCTCGAGCTGGCCGTCGCCGAGTACATCGACTGGTACAACCACCGCCGCCTACACGGCGAGCTCGGCCTGATCCCGCCCGTTGAGCACGAGGCCCTGCACGCCGTCACAGAACCCGCCCGGCAACCCGCCGGAGCGTGAGAACCGAGCCTCTATCGAACCCGGGACTTGACAACCGATGTCGAGGTTTACGGCCGGCTCAAGCAGGGCGTGGCGTTCAACCACCAAGGCCAGCGGGTCGCCCGCCCGCACGTCGCGACCTGGGCCGACACCGCGGTGGTGCTGGCCGCTGACCTCGGTTCGGGCCGGGATGACCCCCGCGCCACCAGCGCCGAGCTGTTCTACCGGGCGCTGGCCGCGCTCCCCGCGCAGGCGCGGGCGGGGCGAGTCCGCGTGCGTGCGGACGCGGGCTACTTCGCCGGGCAGCTCGCCCGCGCAGCCCTGTTCGTCGGCGTGGAGTTCGCCATCGGCGCCCGACGCATCGCGCCGCTGTGGCGCATCCTCGACGGCGTCGCGGCCGACGGGTGGACCGACGCGATCGACATGACCGGCGCGCAGGTCGCGGTGGCCGACTATTGCCCGAACTGGTGGCCCGCAGCGACCCAGCTGCTGATCCGTCGGGTCCGGCTCGACCTGGACCACGGCCAGGTCTCCGGTGACCCGCGAGCGCGGCGCCGACGCACCCTGCACCCCGCCCAGCGGGCGCTCCCGCTCGACGACCTCGCTACGGTGGCCAAGGTCGACGGGGTGTTCGCCTACTCGTTCATCGTGACCAACCTCGACGTCTCCACACCTGCCGCAGCCGCGCAGGCCGAGTACTGGTACCGCCACCGCACGAAGGTGGAGAACCTGTTCCGCGACACCAAGCACGGCGCCGCGCTGCGCCACCTCCCCTCCGGACACCTCGCGGTGAACCGAGCCTGGATGTGGGGCGCACTCCTGGCCGCCACCACCAGCGGGTGGCTGCACCACCTCACCGCCCGCACCCGCGACGGGCGCCTGGTCGGGCACGGCGTCCGCGGCGGCCAGGCCATGATCGCCACCCTGCGCCGGCGGCTGATCACCATCCCCGCCCGCCTCGTGCGCCACGCCCGCGGCCTCACCCTGCGCCTACCACCCGGCGAGCACCTACTCGCCGAGGTCCTCGCCCGCGTCCGCGCCCTGCCCGCTCCGTCCTGACCCGGCCGCACCGGCCCCGACCAGCACAGGAACCCGCCACCCGAGGCGACACTCGGGCCGCCCGCTTGCCCACCACCCAACTCCCGACCCAAGCAACATCAACTTTGGCCGACCAAGATCAGCTCATGACCTACTCGCGGATTCGGGTCAGAGCAGTTGCGCTGCAACCTTCGCGATCTCCTGACGCAGAAGCTCGCTGGTCAGGTTGAAAAAGGCTCACTGTCGCGTAGAGCGCGTCGAGGTCCCCGAGCCGACCCACGTCGCATCGCACCCCGGTCACCTCAGGTCCGAACTCTGCCTCGACCCTGTCGAGTTCGTCTTGTCGACGGCCTGCGACGAAGACCCGTGCGCCCTCGGCACGGTAGGCGCGCGCGATCTCCCGACCGATACCCGCGTTCCCGCCGGTCACGACTGCGACCTTGTTGTCCAGGACCTTCACCACGATACCCCTGTCACCGTTGTGGACTGTCCGGTCCAGGGAATCTCATATGGACCATCCGGTCCAGAACTCGAGCATCGTGCCCCAGGTCACCCGAGAGAGCGCTCAGGGTGCGGGCAGGAGCCCGTCGAGCAGGGTCTCGGCCAACGCCGACAAGGTGGCCGGGTCCTGACCGACCCGGCCGAGAACGATCAGTCCGAGCTGGCCCGCCAGCACTGCACGGGCGGTGCGGTCCGGGTCGAGATGGGGTGCGACATCGCCCTCGCCCTGCGATCGCCGTACGGCCTCGAGCAACACGGAAGTAGTCGAGGCGTAGCTGCGCCGAGCCTCGGCCGCCACCTCCGAGACGCTCACAGAAAGCTCCATCGCGGTGTTGGCGAGCAGGCAACCCCGACGGGCCTGCTCCCCGCTGGGATCGCGTACAGGTCCGGTGACGAAACCACGGATCACCTCGATCGCGCGGTCGGCCTGCTCCAACCACGTTCGCAGCATCCGGTCGTTGGCCCGGTCGTACTCGCGCAGCACGCGCAGGAACAGGCTCTGTTTATCTCCGAATGCCCCGTACAGACTTCCCTTGCCGAGCCCACTGAGCCTTTCCCAGTAGTGGGGAGCGGCTGGCGGCGACACGCCGGGGGCGTGGAGGTGCTCAACGAGGGTGCGGGACCCCAGTAGAAGAGATCGGTCCGCTCAAAGATCGACTCACCACCGAGGTCCCGCGTGCCCGATCCTGTCACCTACACCGCCGTGCTCCCGATCGGGGAGCCCACCGCGTCCATGTTGTCGCGGCTGTTGGCCGAGGAACGCCTCCGGCGCGGGACCCGGCGCGGGCGTCGGGCGCTGGACTGTGACCGCCACGCGGTGCTGGTGCTGCGCTGGTTCCTCGACGCGACCCGGGTCGCCCAGCTCGCCGCCGACAACCAGCTGAGCCTGTCGAGTACCTACCGCTACCTGCACGAAGGCATCGACGTTCTGGCCGCCGCCGCGCCTGGACTGCCCGGCGCGCTGCTCGCGGCCCGCACCGCCGGGCACACCCACGTTCACCTCGACGGCACCGTGATCCACACTGACCGCTCCCGCACTCCCGGACCGACCCCGGGAGTGGATCTGTGGTGGTCGGGTAAGCACCACGTCCACGGCGGGAACGTTCAGGTCCTCACCGCGCCTGACGGGTGGCCGTTGTGGACCTCCCCGGTGCGCCCGGGCCGCGAGCACGACACCACCTGCGCCCGCGGCCACCCCGGCCTGCTCGACGCGATCGAGGACTGGACCGACGACACCCACGTCGTGCTCGCCGACCTCGGCTACGACGGTGAGAACACCCGCCTGACCTGCCCGTTCAAGACCCCCACCGGCGGCGGACTGTCGGTGGACAAACGCACCGTCAACACGCTGCACTCCGCCGTCAGGGCTGTGGCCGAACGCGGGAACTCCCTGCTCAAGACCACCTTCAAGGCGCTACGTCGGGTCAGCTTCTGCCCCTGGCGGATCGGCGCGATCACCGCCGCCGCGCTCGTCCTGCTCCACGTCGAGCACGACCGAACCACATGATCAACCAGCACCTACTGGGAAGGGCCTGTCTCGTGATCGGTGTTTCGGCGTCGTTGCTCAGTAGGTCTCGGCTCCCGGCCAGCGGTCACCGAACGTGATGGCGAACGCGTTGATCACGGGCTTCCAACGCATCGTCCACCTCGTGCGGCCCGTCCCGGTCGGGTCCAGGCTGCGAGTCACAAGATACAAGCATTTCATCGTAGCCTGCTCAGTGGGGAAATGACCACGCGCCCGCACCGCGCGCCGGTAGCGGGCGTTAAGCGATTCGATCGCATTCGTAGAGCAGATCACCCTTCGAATCTCGACGTCGTAGTCCAAGAACGGCACGAACTCTTCCCACGCGTTGCGCCATAGCCGGATCATCGCCGCGTACTTACGGCCCCATTTCTCGTCGAGCTCATCCATAGCGATAAGTGCTGCATTCGGGTTGGGCGCGGCATAGATTGGTTTGATGTCGCGCTTCACCGCGTCCCAGTCCTGTCGACCCACCAGCCGGAAAGTGTTTCGGATCAGGTGCACGACGCAGGTTTGGACAATGGTTTGCGGCCACACGTTGGCCACGACCTCCGGGAGTCCTTTGAGGCCGTCGCAGACCAGGAACAGCACGTCACGCACGCCGCGGTTCTTCAGGTCGACCAGCACGCTCATCCAGAACTTCGCGCCCTCACTGCCGACGCCCATCCACAGCCCCAGCACGTCCTTGCAGCCGTCCACGGTGACGCCGATGGCTGCGTAGACCGGCCGGTTGGCGACCTGCCCGTCCCGGACCTTGACGTGGACAGCGTCGATGAACACCGCGGCGTACACCGAATCCAACGGCCGACCAACCCAGTCATTCATCTCGGCGACGACCTTGTCGGTGATCCGCGAGACCGTCTCCTTCGATACTGACGCCCCATAGATGTCAGCGAAATGTGCGGAAACCTCCCCGGTCGTCATCCCTTTCACATACAGCGACAGTACGACCTCGTCGACATCTGTGAGGCGCCGCTGACGCTTCTTCACGATCTGCGGCTCGAAAGTGCTGGCCCTGTCTCTCGGAACGTCGATCTCCACGTCACCCGCGGCATCCGAGAGAACCGTCTTCGAGCGGGACCCGTTCCGCACGTTGGTGGATTCCCGGCCGGGGTCGGCCCGGTTCTTGTCGTGCCCGAGGTGCTCGGTCATCTCCTCGTTCAGCGCCGTTTCCAGAACATTCTTGGTAAAGAGCTTCAACAGGCCGTCCGGGCCGGTCAACGCCAGCCCGCGCGCCTTCGCCTCGGCCACCATCGCCGCCGCAGCGGCCCGCTCCGCCGACGCCTGCCGAGCAGGCTTCGGGTCACCCTCGCTTGGATCCACAAGGTCCGATGTCATCACTGTCCGTGCCCATCTCGCCGGACCTCAGCCCGGCGTGTCGGGCCGAAAACACCGATCTTGAAACAGTCCCCCTGACCAGGTTGGCAAAGGCTCAGTGACTCGCCCTGGGTTCGGTGGAGGCTCTTGACCTTGGAAACGAGGATGGAGCCATGCCGAGAGAGCAGTCGCTGGGTAGGCCGACCACGCGTCGGTACTCCGAGGAGAAGGCCGCCGCGGTGCGGATGGTCCGGACCCTGCGCGCGGAGTTGGGCCACGATCACGGGACCGTGAAGCGGGTGGCCGAGCAGCTCGGCTACGGGATCGAGTCGGTGCGCTTGTGGGTCAACCGGGCCGACATCGACGACGGCCACGCTCCCGGTGTCAGTACCGACGAGGCCGCCCGGGTGCGTGAGCTGGAGCAGGAGGTCCGCGAGCTGCGCCGGGCCAACGAGATCCTCAAGCGGGCCGGTTGAGTCCAAGGCGAGTTTCTTCGGGGCGGAGCTCGGCCGCCAGCATCGCAGGTAGTCGTGTTCATCGACGCCCACCGCCACGACGTGGTCGAGGGCAAGCCACTCGGGGTCGAGCCCATCTGCCGGGTCCTGCAGGTGGCCCCGAGCACCTACTACGCCGCCAAGACACGTCCGCTCTCGGCGCGGGCGTGCCGGGACGCGGAGCTCACGCCCCAGCTGGTCACGTTGTGGGAGAACAACTACCGCGTCTACCGAGCCCGCAAGCTCTGGAAGGCAGCCCACCGCGCCGGCCTGGGTGTGGGGCGGGACCAGGTCGCCCGGCTCATGCGTGTGGCCGGGATCGAGGGCGTGCGACGGAGGAAGAAGACTCGCATCACCCGGCCCGATCCGGCCGCCGCCCGGCACCCCGACCTGGTACAACGTCGCTTCCAGGCAGAGGCGCCGAACCGGCTGTGGGGCACCGACCTGACCTACGTCCCGACCTGGGCCGGAGTCGCCTTCGTCTGCTTCATCGTCGACGCGTTTCTCCCGCACGATCGTCGGGTGGCGCGTCGCGCCCCACATGCGTACCAGCATGGTGCTCGACGCCATCGAGATGGCCCGCTGGTCACGCGGCACCCGCCTGGACGGGCTGCGGTGTCACCCCGACGCAGGAGCGCAATTCACATCGGTGCGATACGGCGAGCGGCTCGCCGAGATCGGCGCGGTTCCCTCCATCGGCTCGGTCGGCGACTGGTTCGACAACGCTCTGGCCGAGACCGTGAACGGCTACTACAAGGCCGAGCTGATCCGCGGACCTGCCCGCCAGCAGCCGTGGAAGACCGTCGAGGACGTCGAGCTCGCCACGCTGGGCTGGGTGCACTGGCACAACACCACGCGTCTGCACGGCTACCTCGACGACCGGCCGCCGGCCGAGTACGAGCAGGCGTTCTACGCTGCCCAACGGGACGACCACGAGACGGTCGAAATCCCATGAGCACCGGTCATGGTCAGTCTTCCCGTTCCCATCTTTGGGGTGCCCTGCCGGGGGCACTCACCTACACAATGAGTCGGTTGCTCCTGGCACGGGTGTGCTCGTCGTCGGCGGACGTCGCCTCCAGACGTGGGCACGTCACTCGGCGGGACCGCTCACCGGCCCTGCTGGTCGCGGAGAAGTGCGGCGACCTCATCCCGCGTGTGGTCGTCGGGTTCGTAGCTGGTTCCCTGCTGGTTCAGGCACCGCCAGCCGTCGCTCCCGTCAACCCAGGTTGCGGTGAACCGGGTGTGCTCGGAGAGGTCCTCCCCGTCGTTGGTCACGGAGTGGGTGACGTAGTCGCCGTCGAGCTGGGCGATCGGGCCGTTCACGCGGGCCGCGGCTCGGTGGACGATGTAGGTCGCTCCTGGTTCGAGGCTCCGGACGAGCGTCAGGTAGCCGTCACGGTCGTAGCGGCGGCCGAAGACGCTGACGTAGAGGAACGCCGGGTGCAGGTACTGCTCGAGCTGGTCGACCAGCCTCGACGAGTTCCACCGGGTCCACTGCTGGAAGCGCAGTCGTCGTGCGGTCGCTACCTCGTCGTCCCACGTCCACTGTCAACGGCGGGTTGGGAGTGACCCCGTAGCGACGGATTGGAACTGACCCCCGGCGTGGTGTGGTGATGGTCAGTCGTTGCTGGCGCGGTTGTGTTTGGCCAGGAGCTCGCGTCGGGCGCGGGTGCGGTAGGAGTCCCCGGACAGGGTCAGGACTTCGGCGTGGTGGACGAGGCGGTCGATCATGGCTGCGGCGACGACGTCGTCGGAGAAGGTCTCGCCCCAGCGGCCGAAGGGCAGATTGCTGGTGACCATGACGCTGCCTTGTTCATAGCGGGAAGCGATGAGCTGGAAGAACAGGTTCGCTGCGTCCTGGTCGAACGGGATGTAGCCGACCTCGTCGATGATGATCAGTTTGTAGCGGCGGATCTTCTTCAGCTCGGCCTCGAGCCGGCCGCTCTGGTGCGCGGCGGCGAGTCTGGTGATCCAGTTGCTGGCGGTGTCGAACAGGACCGAGTAGCCGGCGTGGGCGGCTTTGACGCCGAGCCCGATCGCGAGGTGGGTCTTCCCGATCCCGGGCGGGCCGAGCAGGATCACGTTCTCGCACTTGGCGACGAACGTGCTCGTGGCCAGGTGGGCCAGGATGTCGCGGCGCAGCGAGGGCAGATGGTCGAGGTTGAAGTCCTCCAAGGTCTTGACCTGGGGGAAGTGCGCGGTGCGGATCCGCATGACCGTGCCCTTGGACTCGCGGTCGGCGACCTGGCGCTGCAGCAGCGCGCCCAGATACTCCTCGTGCGACCAGTTCTCCTCACGGGCCTGGGCGGCAAGCTGTTCCCAGCTGGCCGCGATGGTCGGGGTCTTCAGGACCCGGGTCAGGTAGGCGATCATCGCCGGCAGTCCGTCGGGGACCGCGGCCAGCACCGGACCGGCCGGCCCCGAGCTCCCAGCGGGGTCGGTGGTGATCTTCGGTGGTGTGGTTGTCATGAGCTGCTCGCTTCCTCGGCAGTGGAGACGAAGTCGACACCGAACAGGGCGTCGTAGTCGGGCAGTGCGCGCAGGGTCACCGGGTGGCCGTCGAGGTGACGGCGTGCTGCGGCCTGTCGGGTGTTGCGGTCGTGGGCCAGGGCGCGGCGCATCGCCGCGGCGGTGTGCTGGTGCGCCGGGTCGGTGATCACCGCGTGGCGGGCCCAGCTGCGGTCGTGACGGGCGACGACCTGGCCGGCGCAGTAGACGACGACCTCGCGCGGTGAGGCGGCGACATCGACGAACCGGCCGATCATCTGCGGATCCACGGAGTAGTCGTTGGCATCGACGCGGACGTAGTAGTCCCGTGCCAGCCGGATCCGCTGGGCCAGCCCGATCGGCGGGTCCAGCGGCGGCAGCGGAGTCATCGCCGCGTAGTCGTGGGCGAGCACGTCCACCGGGCGGCCGCCGATCGCTCGGACGGTGCGGGTGTTGGCCCGGGCCAGCCAGTCGTCGATCTGGTGGTTGAAGTCGGCTGGGGAGGCGAAGCGACGTCCGGGCAGGAACGAGGTCTCGAAGTAGCCGTTGTTGCGTTCGACCAGCCCCTTGAACTCCGGATCCCGCGGTGGGGCAAGCCGGATCCGGGTGGCCAGAGTGCCGGCGAACGCAGCGGCCGGTGCCGAGACCCGCCCGGTCCCGCCGATCGCAGACTCCCGGTCCCAGACCAGCGTGCGGGTCACCCGCCCGACGTCGCTGATCAGCTGCCACATCCCGGACAGGATGTCCCCGGCCTGGCGCGAGGGGATCATCGTCGCGGACAAGAACCGCGAGTAGCCCAGCGTCATCACCAGCACCGGTAGGACCCGTTCCTGGCCTGGGCCGACGGGGATCGTGGTCTCGGGGAACCACAGGTCGCACTGGGTGATCTCGCCCGGTGCGTAGGCGACCCGGTCGACCGGGTCGATCCCGACATACTCGGGGCGGATCTGGCGGATCCGGTCCTTGAGCACGGTCAGCGAGTGCTCCCACCCGATCCGCTCTGCGATCACCGTGGCCGGCATGCGTGGGAACTGCGCCAGCAATGCCCGCACCTGCGGCTCGACCGCATCCGCCAGCGATCCCCGCGGGCCCCGTTCCCGCTTCGGCGGGCCCGGCGCCCGCAACGCGGAGCGCACCGTGTTGCGGGCCACCCCCAGCCGGCGGGCGATCTCCTTGATCGGGACACCCTCGGCCCGATGCAGACGACGGATCTCGGCCCAGTCCTCCACCGACAACACCCCCTCAGCGTCGTGCAGAGGGGGTCAATCCCAAGCCGACGCTAGGGGGTCAGTCTGAGCCCGTCGTCGACATCCACGCGGGCAGCGGTCGGTCGGGACCTCGGGACATCAGGATCTCCGGCTCGGGAAGGGGTCGCGGGATCGGTGCGCTGCCGGACCTACCGCAGGGACACAGCCATCGTGCGAGCGACCGGAGCCATCGCCCGTGCACCTGTCGAGAAAGGAATCCGTCCGGGTCGTGCGCGGCGACGGAGCGTGGATCCGAGGAGCCACGGAGGTCTGGGACCGCCCGACACACGACCGTGCCCCGCCGGACGACGACGGGGCACGGTCTCGCGGACGAGCGGCAGGTCAGCGCAGGCGCACGCTCGCGTCCGGCTCGACGGCACGGAAGGTGAAGCTCTCCTCCAGGTAGAGGTGCACCTCGCGCGCGTCGTGGTCGGAGTAGCCGATCGCCAGGTCCTGGCCGACGTCGAGCAGGAAGTCCCCGCCGCGCTGGCTGACGACGACGGCACCGTCGAGACCGTGTGCGCGCAGGATCTGCCCGCCGAGGATCCGGCTCAGGTGCTCGAACAGCGGGTAGCCGCCGTGCTCGGCGGTCTCCACGATGCGGGTGTAGCCCTCGGGCGCGATCGCCATCGCGTAGGGGCCCTCGATACCGTTGCGGCGCAGCTGGTCCACCGCACGGGCGACGGCCCCCGGGTAGGTCTCGGGGTCGTCGCCCAGGGCCACCGTGTCGTACGGCGAGACGCCCGCGATGCCCTCGAAGCCGGCCTCGGGCCAGCCGTGGAAGATCGCGCGGTTCTCGATCGCGGCGGCCGCGCGGGCGGCGCGGGCGAGGTCGTCGAACTCCGGGTCCTTCGCGCCGCGCTGCAGGTCGTCGATCTCGTCGCGGGAGACCGTGAACGGGACCCGGAACTCGGCGAACGGCTGCACCCGGCGCAGGCGCGCGGTGACGCCGTCACCGGCCACACCGGGCGGCGGCCCGTCGAGCCGCTGCGAGCGGCCGAGGTCGACCGAGGACGTCTGCCAGCCCGCGGTCCCGGTCCAGTCCGCCAGACGACGCCCGGCCAGCAGCGGCGTGAGGCGCTCGCGGGCCTCGTCGTCGACGGCCTTCCAGGCCGTCGTGGGGATCGGCGCCTTCTCCCGCATGAGGTGGTCGTGCACGGCCATGTCTACTTTCCCTTCAGGCTGCCGATGCCGAGCCCGTCGCGGGTCGGGTCGGACGGGTCGATCTCGGCCTGGATCGCCTCGACGTAGTTCTCGGGGTCCTTGTCGGAGTTGTCGAGGCCCGCGGTGGTGGGGTGGGCGTCGAGGAACTCCGCGAACTGCTGGCCGAGGGCATCACGCAGGCCGGTGGTGGCGTTCAGGCGGAAGTTGGCGAGGCCCTCGTTCTCCTCCTCGCCCATGTGCTCGTCGTTCGCACGGCGGGCAGCCCAGACACCCTCCCACCACTGGCCGCTGCCGACCGGGCAGCGCTCGGCCTGCGCCACGCCGTCACGGATCTCGTTGTGGTCCCCGATGGCGTCGAGCGTCTCGTCCTCCGGGTCCTCTCCGTGGGCGAGCAGCTGCGGGTAGAAGATCTTCTCCTCGGCCAGGGCGTGCACGTCGAGGCGCGCGGCGAGCGGCTCCCAGAGGCGGGCGAGCTCACGGGGGTCGGCGTCGCGCGCCTGGAGCTCGTCCAGGGCTGCGAACTGTCGGCGGAACCAGGCGTGGTCGTCGAGGATCAAGGTGGTGATGTCCGGCACCCGCGCCAGGCTACGACGGTCCGGGGCCGCCGGCTCGCCGGAGATCCATCGGTCGCCGGTGGTGCCGGAGGAGCAGGGCGAGGTCGTCGGCGGCCGACCGTTCCTCCGGGTGCCGGCAGGCCGCGGCGGACAACGCCCGGCGCAGCCGGGGCGGCAGCTCCCCGGGGACCCGCGGAGGCCGGTGCAGCCGGGCGACGGCGGACTCCACCGTGGTCCCCGGGTACTCCCGCTCCCCGCTGAGCGCTTCGAGCAGGACCAGGCCCAGGGCGTACACGTCCGCGGCGGGGCCGACCGTCTCACCGGCGACCTGCTCGGGCGCGAGGTAGGCCGCGGTGCCCAGGACGGCGTCGGTCCGGGTCAGCGCCGAGCAGCCCAGCACGCGGGCGACGCCGAAGTCGGTGAGACGTGCCCGGCCGGTCCCGGCGCAGAGCAGGATGTTGGCGGGCTTGACGTCGCGGTGCACCACCCCACGGGCGTGCAGGTGCGCGAGGCCGGACGCGATGTCGGCACCGATCCCGGCGACCTGCTCGACCGGCAGCGGACCATGGGCCAGCCGAGCCGCGAGCGTCCCGCCGACGACGAGCTCGGACACCATGAACGGGCGGCCGCGGTCGACGCCCCCGCCCAGCAGCGGCACCAGGCTCCGGTGGTCCAGGTGCGCCATGGTCCGCAGCTCACGGCACAGGCGGTCGAGGCTGCCGTCCTCGCAGCGGTCGAGGAACAGCTTGACCGCGACCGCCCGGTCCTCGTGCGGGTCCCACGCCCGGTAGACGGTCGCGGTCGACCCGATGCCGACATGGGTCGCGAGGATGTAGCGGCCGGCGATCACGTCGGTCTCCGGGACCGCAGAGCGCATCACTGCCATGACAGACGGTGCCGCCACCACCCGGGCCCGTGTCCAGGCCGGAGCCCGTCCATCACTCTCCCGGGTAGTCCTAAACGCCCCGATGAGGCTGTTCCAGGACCGGATGCCTTGTGGGACACCGGCCGGACGGCGAGGTGCCCGCCCCCGGCCGGTGTCGACCGCGGCACGCGACCGGGGCGACCGTCGACGGCGGGCCGTGCCGTGCGCCGGTGCCGACCGACCGCCGTCGTGCCACCGGCCGACGACGGCGTGCGGGTCGTCGCACATCCCCGACGCGGCCGCGCGGAGGAGCGCCCGGCCTGCGACGCTCGAACCGACCGCGTCCACCGTTCGAGGTAGCCAGCAGCGTCATGGCAGTCGAGACGCCGGCCGGCCCCTCCGCGGCGACGGCCCTGCTCGACGCGGGGACGGCGCCCGGATCGGCGTTGGTCCTGCGCGCGCTGCTGGAGGCCGCGCGGCTGCGCTACGTCGGGCGCCCGACCACGCTGCGCTCCCGCGGGGCCCAGGTGCGGCTGGTGCCGACGGCCGTCGCGTCGTCGGGGCTCGGTGCCCGGGCGCTGACGACCGGGCGGTTCGCCACGGTGACCGTCGCCGCACGCGACGTCGTCCGGCCAGGTCTCACGCTGCGCGGGCTCACCGTGACCGCCGCGGACGTGCGGCTGCGTCCCGGCCTCGCGCCGGAGCTGGTGACCGGCCCGGTGGAGATCGAGGCCGAGCTCGACCCGGCCTGGGTCGCCGGGCGGCTGCGGGAGCACCTCCCGCAGGTCGAGGTGGGTGTCGACGACGACGGCGTCGCCCGGGCCCGGCTGCGTCGCCGTCCCGGGCTCGGGGCCGCCGACCTCGCGGTGTCGGTGGACGGGCACACCCTGTCCTGGAAGGTCACCGGCCTGACCGTCGCCGGGCGGTGGATGGGACCACCCCGCTCGGCGGACACCCGTCGCTCGGTGCGGGCGATGGTCGACCGCAGCCCGCTGGCGGCGATCCGCTCGGGCCGGGCCGACCTCCCCGGGCTGCCCGGCGCGCTGCGGCTGAACGGGCTGGACCTCACCCCCGGAAGGATCCTGGTGCGCGGCACGCTCGACGAGTGGCGCCGCAGCGTCCCGGTCGCGCGGATCGACGACGTGCTGCGCGGCGCGCTGTCCCTGCTCGACCTGAGCCGCTGACCCGGGACGACCGCCCATGGCCGCCCAGCTGGCCCGTGCCCGAGCGGCCCGGCCGTCGATCAGTACCTGAGCGTCGTCGTCCGACAGCGGGACAGCGCTGAGGTACTGATCGACGCGCAGGGTGGGCGGTCAGCTCCGGCGGAGCCGCCGGGTGATGGCGCCCAAGCGGGAGATCGGGCGGCGCGACGGGAGCAGGCCGGCGACGGCGTCGTCGAGCAGGGACCCGATCGTCTCGGCCGCGCAGGTGCGGTTGGTGCCGATCCCCCCGGACGGGCCCCGCTTGATCCAGCCGACGACGTAGTGGCCGGGACGGCCCTCGACGCGGCCGGCGTCGTGCGGGACGACGCCACGGTCGTCGTCGAAGGGCAGGCCGGCGACCGGGCGGCCGCGGTGCCCCACGGCACGCACGACCAGACCGGCCGGGATGTCGGTCCCGTCCGCGGTGTGCACCCCCTGGGCCCGGACGGTGCCGTCGATCCGCTCGGGCGCCGAGTGGAACCGGAACACCACCCGTGGGCGCTCGGCCGGCACCGACCAGTCGATCTTCTCCCGGCGGGCACCGCGCAGCAGCGCGTGCGACGGGGACGCGGCGGGGCCGTCGAGGGACTCGGCGATGCGCGGGTCGTGCTCGTCGACCACGACCTCGACGCCGCTGCGCCCGAGCAGCTCGCGCAGCTCCGGTGCGGTCGCGGCGACGGCGTCGGGGCCGCGGCGGGCGAGCAGCACGACCTCGGTGATCGCACCGGTGCGCAGCGCGGCGAGCGCGGCCGGGTCGATCGGCGTGCCCTCCAGATCGGCGGCCGACGCGGTGAGGACCCGGGCGACGTCGATCGCGACGTTGCCGGTGCCGACCACGACGACGCGCTCCACCGAGGTGTCGACGGCGTCGCGCGGCACGTCGGGGTGGCCGTTGTACCAGCCCACGACGGTGTCGGCGGCGATGCTGCCGGGCAACACCTCCCCCGGCAGGCCCAGGTCGCGCGGCGCGGGCGCACCGACGGCCCAGACCACGGCGTCGTGCCGGGCGGCCAGCTCGTCGGCCGAGACGTCCCGGCCGACCTCGGTGCCCAGCCGCATCCGCACCCGCGGGTGGGAGTGGAACCGGGCGAAGGACTCCCCGATCCCCTTCGTCGACGGGTGGTCGGGCGCGACCCCGAACCGCACCAGCCCGCCCGCGACGTCGAGCCGGTCGTAGAGCGTGACCGTCGACGAGGTGTGCAGCAGCAGATCCTGTGCGGCGTACATCCCGGCGGGCCCGGTCCCGACGACGGCGACGTCGAGCGGGGCCATGTCCGCGGGCAGGGACCGCGTGAACTGCAGCGGGTACCACTCGTGGAACAGCGGGGAGTCGCCCTCCAGCTTCCCGGCGACCGGCTTGCCCTCGAAGTAGTCCGCGTTGACCTCGGCGTACCCGGCGAGCGATGCGCTCAGCCGCTCCACCGGGAAGATCGCGTCCACCGGGCAGGCGTCGGCGCAGGCCCCGCAGTCGATGCACGCCCGCGGGTCGATGTAGAGCATGTCGGTCGTGGCGAAGTCGGCCTCGTCCGGCGTGGGGTGGATGCAGTTGACCGGGCAGGCGGCGACGCACGACGCGTCGGTGCAGCAGGTCTGGGTGATCGCGAAGGGCACGGCCGGCTCCGGATCAGATCAGGTTGGCGCGACGGTAGAGGGCCAGCGCAGGCTTGGTGAGCAGGCCGCAGGAGGACAGGAACTCCATGAGCCCGGCGCAGGAGGACCGCAGCAGCGCCTTGTGGTGCTCGTTGTTCCGCGCCTCGCGCAGCGCGCGCTTCCGGTCGAGGCCCGCGTTCTCGTACAGATCCTCGTTCCACATGGCAGTGACGATCTCGTAGGCGGCCAGGGCCACGAACAGGGCCTGGACCTGGCGGCGCAGCGGGCCCGCCCCGCGGAGACGGTCACGCGTCTCCTCGCGGGCGAACTTCATGTGCCGCGACTCCTCGACCACGTGGATGTTGTTGATCGTCCGGACGAACGGGACGACGCGCTCGTCGCGCATCCAGTCCCGCTGCATCACGTCGAGGACCTCCTCCGCGACGAGGATGGAGGCGTAGGCGGCCTCACCGGAGTAGACGGCCGCGCAGAGCCGGCCCATCGCGACGACGCGCTTCTTCGGGATGTAGGCCGGGGCGCCGAGCTTGGCCGAACCGCGGGCGAACATGATCGAGTGGCGGCACTCGTCGGCGATCTCGGTCAGTGCCCACTGGAACGCCGGGTCGGTCGGGTCCTTCGCGTAGAAGTCCCGCAGGATCAGCTGCTGCAGGATCATCTCGAACCAGATGCCGGTCGAGGCGACCGACGCCGACTCCTGGCGGGTCAGCTCCTTGCGCTGCTCCTCGGTCAGCTCCGCCCAGTAGGGGGTGCCGTAGAGGCTGCTCCACTCCGGGCTCATGCCGTGGTAGTCGCGGTCCAGCGGCGTGTCCCAGTCGACCTGGGTGGCCGGGTCGAACGAGAGCTCCTCGGAGGACCGCAGGAGGCGCTCAGCGGTGTCGTGCCGATCCTCTGCGTGCCGGTCGTTCCCGACCTCGAGCCCGTGCTCCGGAACGGTGGCGGTCATGTCGACTCCTCGCAGACAACGACGTCAATGCTGTAACCACCGGTAACGTTACCACCGGTTACACGTGACGCAAGCCCCCCGGAGCGCACGGCGGCCCGATCACCGGCCGACGACACCGGTGCGGGTGACGTACCGCCCACCCGGGAGGTTATCGTTGCGATGCGCAACTAACTGGGAGGTCGCGACGTGACACCGGAACGGGACGGACCTGCGGTCGTCGGCACCGTGCGGGGGCGGTCCGGCACCCCCGTGCCGGACGCGACCGTCACCGTCACCGACCTCGACGGCCGCCAGCACGGGCGGACCGCCAGCGGCGACGACGGCACCTACGCCGTGCCCCTGGGCACCGGCGGGACGTACCTGGTGGTGACCCGCACCGACGGCGCCGGGCCCGACGCCGGGCTGGTCGCCGTCGGCGCGTCCCCCGCCCGGCACGACGTGACAGTCGCCGGCGGGGGCACGGTGCGGGGCACCCTGACCGACGCGACGGGCCACCCGGTCGGTGCCGCCGCCGTCACACTGATCGACACCGCGGGTGAGGTCGTCGCACACACGCCGACCGACCCGGCCGGCCGGTTCCTGGTCGAGACCCCCGGCACCGGCCCGCACACCCTCACCGCGACCGCACCCGGGCACGGGCCGCTGGCCCGCACCGTCGACGCCGACCCGGCCGCGCCGCCGGTGGAGCTGCGGTTCCCCGCCCTGGCCGGGATCGCCGGTGTCGCCCGCAGCGGCGACGGCCGCCCGGTGCCCGGGGCTCGGATCGTGATCGGCGACAGCGACGGCCGCACCGTCGCCGAGACCACCACCGGCCGGGACGGCAGCTACGAGCTGCACGGGCTCCCGCCGGGACGGCACGAGCTGACCGCGAGCGGCTGGGCGCCGGTCGTCGTCGCGGTGCAGGTGGCGCGGGGGGCGACCACACCGGTCGAGGTGCGCTTCGGCGCCCCGGACCCGACCGACGACGACCGGATCGGCGCCCCGACGCGGACGGAGCACGGACATGGCTGAGCTCCACGGACGGCTGAGCACCCCCGACGGCTGGCCGGTGACCGGCGCGACGGTCACCGTCATGGACGCCACCGGCGTGCAGCGGGGCCGGGCGGCCAGCCGGGCCGACGGCGGGTTCGCGGTGGCGGAGCTGGCGCCGGGCCCGCACACGGTCGTCGTCGCCGCGGCGGGGTACGAGCCCTCCGCGCGGGCGGTCTCCCTCGCCGGGGACGGCGTCGACCTGGGCCGCGTCGAGCTCGCCAGGGCCGGCGGCGCGGTGCTGCCCACCCCGGGGCTGTGGCGGATCGACCCGCAGCACTCCAGCATCCGGGCCACCGCGCTGCACCTGGGCATGAGCCGCATCCACGGCAGGCTGCGCCGGTTCTCCGGCGATCTGCGGGTGGCCGACCCGTTCGAGGCCAGCTCGGTCAGTGTGTCGATCGACGCGGGATCGGTGGACTCCGACGACCCCGACCGCGACTCCCACCTGCGGACCGCGGACTTCCTCGACGTCGAGACCCACCCGGCCATCGGCTACGAGGGCGACGGCCTGACCCGGGTCGACGCCACCCGCTGGACGGTGCACGGGATGCTCTCGCTCAAGGGCGTCAAGGCACCGGTCGACCTGCACATGACCTACGGCGGCACCGGCCCCGACCTGTGGGGCGGCACCCGGGCGGCGTTCACCGCCACCACCGAGATCTCCCGCGACGAGTTCGCGATCGACTGGAACCAGTCGGTGCTGGCCGGCGTGCTCGCCGTCGGGCGGACGCTGCGGATCGACCTCGACGTGCAGGCCGTCCTGCAGGACGCTCCGCACGCGTGATCGCCCCGCCCGGGAGATCCCGGACGGGGCGATCCCGGCCCGCCTGCCCGTGCGAGCCGGTTGCACCCCGGGCGGCCCTGTGCGCGACCGTCCGGGGCGGACCGGTCAGCTCAGGCCGTCGAGCGCCCCGAACACGGGCGCGGTCAGGTCGACCGGGGTCAGCAGGTCCTTCGGCAGCGGTGCCGCCGGGACGTCCTTGAGCAGGTACACGGGGGTGTTCCCACCCGGCCGGTCACCGGCGGACGGGTTCAGCTCGGCCGAGTCGCTCGGGGTCGCCTCGCCGTCGTAGTGCCAGACGGTGCCGTCGTAGTGGGCGTCTCCGTGGCCGTGGCGCTGGTGGCCCTCGTCGGCGTGCGCGAGCCCGCCGGCCAGGGTGGCCAGCGCTCCGGCGCCGGCGACGGCGGCCAGTGCGCGGGCGGTGGTGCGTGCGGTCATGGTGTGAACCTCTCTGGTGGGGGGAGCGTCCGGCGTGCTCAGCAGAGCGAGTCGACCGGCTTGGGGTTGGTCAGGCCGAACAGCGGCCGAAGCCGCAGCCCGACCCAGGTGCCGCCGAGTGCGACGACGGCCCAGATCCAGCCGTGCAGGCTGAACGAGGCGATGCCGGAGAAGTAGGCACCGATGTTGCAGCCGCCCGCGAGGCGCGCGCCGTAGCCCATCGCGATGCCGCCGAGGACGGCGCCGAGGCCGAGCTTCCAGGGGATGCGCTTGTGCAGCACGAACGCGCCGCCCACCGCGGAGGCCACCAGCGCGCCGATCATGATGCCGACGTCGAGGTTGGAGATGCGGTCGGCGAGCACCGGCGCGGCCAGCGACCGGGCGTTCGCCGGGACCTGCCAGTAGGCCAGCCCCGCCATGTCGAACCCGACCACCTGCAGGACCTTCGAGCCCCACAGCGCGAACGCCGAGGTCACACCCCACGGGGCGGCGGAGACGAACAGGACGGCCGCGTTGAGCACTGCGAGCACGAGCGCGCCGACCCACATCGGCCACGAGCCGCGCAGCACGCGTGCCGCACCGCGGGCCGACGGCGGCCGCTCGACCGGGGGCGGGGTGCGGCGCCGGGCGACGACCCAGGTCACCACGGTGATCCCTGCCGTGACCAGCAGCGTCACCGCGACCGCACCCGGGTAGCCGAGCAGCTGGGCCAGGTTGATGCTCGGACCCTGCGGGACGGTCTGCGTCCAGAAGGTGTGGGTGAACACCGCGAACATCGACCCGACGATGAACCCGAACAGCGTCAGCACGATCGCGGACTGCCCGCTGCCGACGGCGAACAGCGTCCCCGACGCGCACGACCCGCCGACCTGCATGCCGACACCGAACAGGAAGGCGCCGACGACGAGCCCGATGCCGATCGGGTTGGTGAAGCCCCGCGGGTCCCCGGCGAGCGCGAACCCGGACGAGAGGATCACCGCGAACAGCACCGACGCCGTCGCCAGCATGAGCATGTGCGCGCGGATCGCGGCGCCCTGCCCGACGGCGACGAGCTGACGCCAGCCGGAGGTGAAGCCGAACCGGGAGTGGAACAGCGTGAAGCCCAGGGCCAGGCCGAGCGCGGCGGTGCCGACCATCGTCGCCGGGGCGACGGCGCCCACCCCGACGAGGAACAGCACCGCCAGGACCAGGCCGACCGCGACCACCGGCCACTGCGGCGGGGCGGCCTCGCGGTCCTGCGGGCCGTAGGCGGTGCGCCCGGAGGCGGGCAGCTCGCGCAGGGCGCGGACCAGGGAGCCCGGCGACCGGCCGGACGGATCCTTCGTGATCGACACGGGACTCTCCTCGTGGGTGGCGGTCAGGGGGTCGGGCCGGCGGGGGTGCCGGGACCGGTGTCGAGTGCGGAGCCGATCCGGACGACCGCGCCGCCCGGGAACCACGCCGCCTCGTTGGGCGACCCGTGGTGGCCGCCGTCGGTGTCGGCGGTCATGGGCACGTCGACCGGTGCGGCGGCGTACAGCGACGGCACCGGGTCGGCGTAGGTCTCGCCGGACGTGGCGGCCCAGGCGCGCAGCCCGGACAGCGACGGCGCCGAGCCCGGGGCGACGGCGGCCAGCAGCCGCACGTAGCGCTGCGGGGCCGGCTCCTGCGGACCGAAGTCCAGCGGGAGCAGGGTGCCCGGGCTCTGGCCGAGCACGCCGCCGGTCAGCAGCCAGGGTGCAAGGTAGGTCCCGCCGAGCGCGGTGGGCGTGGTGAGCGCCGCGCGGGCGGTGTCGCGCACCGTGGTGGCGGCGAGCTGCCAGCCCGAGACGACCAGCAGCGCGTCCTGGGGACCCGCGGCCGGGCGGACGGGCAGCCCGGCGGCCGCGGCCTCGGCCCGCACGACGTCGGCGGCGGCCCGCGAGCGCGGCGACGCGTCGCCGGCGATCGCGAGGCCCGGCGCCCCCTGGCCCCCGAGCGCACGCACGATGCCACGCAGGGCACCGGCGTCGGCGGGGTCGAGCGCCTCGGACGGGCAGTTCCCGACGGTGGCGTCGCCACCGGCGACGATCCGCCCGACCGTGGCCGACAGGCACTCCGGGGCGTCGGGCCCGGTCGCGCCCGCCGGGGCGGTGCGCTCGGTGCCGACGTCGACCGGCACCGAGCGGGTCAGGCCACCCGCGGTGAGGGTGATCGACGAGGTTCCCGCGGGCAGGTCGACGAGGGCCCAGCCGCCACGGACCTCCGTACGGGCGGTGAACGGGACGGCCCGGTCCCCCACCCGCACCGCGTACCCGGCGGGGGCGCCCGGGTCACCACCGTGCCCGGCGGGCATCCGTGCGTCCGGGCCGGTCACCTCGACCCCGCCGCCGGTGAGCTGCACCAGGTTGGGTCCGGGGCGCATCGGGGACACCGCCAGGGTCAGCGGGCCCGCACCGAGGTCGACCGAGCGCAGCAGCGCCTGGCCGGGGGTGGCCCCCGGGGCCGGGGAGGGCAGTGCGGCCGGCAGCGTCGCCGCACCGACCGCCGCGAGGGCGGCCAGCACGACCGGGGTGCGGAGACGGTCGCGCAGCTCGGCGGCCCGCACCCCGTCGGAGCGGGTCCCGGCCGTTGCACGGCGGGTCACCCACGCCTGCACGGCGAGCAGGGCCGCGACCGCGGCCGGGGCCAGCACGGTGACCAGCACCGCCCGGCCGTAGCCGGTGCCGTGCAGGTCGGTGAGCGAGAACGGTCCGGTGAGGGCGACCCGGACCGCGGCGAGCACCACTGCGACCGTCCCCGCCGCGATGCCGACGATCCGCACCCGGGCGACCCGCGGCGCCGGGTCGGTCGCGGTGGCCAGGTGCAGCGCGGCACCGGCGGCCAGGGCCCCCACGACGGCGTACCCGGCGTCGAGGGCGAACCACGGCGCCGACGGGGTCCCGGCCAGCTGGATCGCCAGCAGCCCGGTCACCACCAGCGCGGGGGCGACGGCGAGCACCGGCCGCGGGCCGGCGAGCAGCGCGGGCACCGCCACCGTCGCCAGCAGGAGCAGCAGGGTCCAGCCGGAGATCCCGGCGCCGGACCGGGTCACCGCGGCAACCGCGGCGGAGACGGCGACGAGCGCCGCGACTCCCGCGACGACCCGCTCGGCGCGTCCGGGGGCGTCGGCGAGGACACGCACCAGGCCGGACCCGGCCACCACGGCGAGCGCGGTGAGCAGGACCAGGCGCAGGGCCGTGTCCACGAACGGCACACCGTCGGAGGGTCCTGCGGCGAGGACCGCCGGGGCGGCCCCCGCCACTGCACGGAGCAGGGCGGGGGCGTCCCCGGCCGGGCCGGCGGGCAGGAGCCCGCCGGCCGGCACGAGTGTCGAGAACGACGTCGAGAACGACACGGA
The DNA here is from genome assembly GCF_001294645.1 of Pseudonocardia sp. HH130629-09. Classification (NCBI taxonomy): domain Bacteria; kingdom Bacillati; phylum Actinomycetota; class Actinomycetes; order Pseudonocardiales; family Pseudonocardiaceae; genus Pseudonocardia; species Pseudonocardia sp. HH130629-09. The sequence continues at coordinate 1,022,226 of NZ_CP011868.1, read as the reverse complement.
CGTCATCAGTCCTTGATGTCCTCGTCCGCGGCGACGAACAGCATCGAGTGCGGCTTGGCATTGCCGAACGCACCGTGCGGCCAGTTCTCGCGGTTGAAGTTGACGCAGGTCTCACCGGTGTCCTCGTCCTTGAACGACTCGTCCAGGGACAGCGAGCCGTCCGGGGCGATGTCGGTCATGCAGAGGCGGTGGTCGCCGTCCAGCCCGGTGCGGGCCACGAAGTAGTTCGCGGTCGCGAGGCGCTTGGGCTGGTCGGTGTGGTGGTAGTAGCCGTCGTCACCGAGCTCCAGGTTGTCCAGCGCGCCCCAGTGCGGGCCGGCGCCGGTCTGGTCGGAGTTGATGCCGACGGTGCCCTTGATGGTCGGGCAGTCGGCCTCGGCGCCACCGGCGGTGGTCTCCTCGATCGTGTCGATCGAGCAGCTCGGGTTCGGTCCCGAGGCCAGCAGCTTCTCGATGTCGAGCGCGATGACGCCGCCCGCGGTGCCCTTGTCGTCCGGGCCCAGCGTGCCGGCCTTGCGGCCGATCATGGCGTGGTAGAGCGTCTTGTCGTCGGCGCTGGTCTGGATCCAGCCACCGTTCGCGCTCGGGCCACCGTTCTCGCCCCCGACGCCCAGGTGCGGCGCGGCGGTCCCCAGGTCGAAGACCTCCTTCCACTCCGGGTTGTCGGCGGTGATGTCGGGCGTGTAGAAGATCGCGCCGCCCTGCATCGTCTGGGCGAAGGCGCCCTTGTGCTCCGGCCGGTTGGTGACCGTGGTCTCCATGACGGCGCGGTTCTCGTTGCGCAGCGGGTCGACACCGTTGCTCCGCGGGCCGGTCGGCAGGTACTGCACCGACTTGACCTTCGGCTTGTTCAGGTCGGAGATGTCCCAGGTGCGCACCGTGGGCCGCCGCAGGTACGGCGACGGGTTCTTCACCGGGTCGAGGATGATCGTCCGCGGCTCGGCGTAGTCACTGGTGATCATGGTGTTCAGGTCCTCGCGGACCTGGATCCCGTGCGGGTTCGCGCAGGTGGGGTTGCCCAGGGCCGGCATGTTGAGGCACTGGGTCGGGTCCTCGGGCGTCTCCGTCGCGGCCGGGGCCTCGACGAGGTTGCGGCCCTCCTGGTCGAACCGGATGACCGAGCCCGGGGCGCCCGCGAAGCCGTTACCGGTGCGGACCTCGCCGTTGGTGTAGCGGCACGGACCCGGGGCGACGGGGCCGCCCATGTAGGTGCCGTACGCGGTGCCGTCCTTGAGGACCCAGTAGGCGTCCGGGACCGACCCGCACAGCGTCTGCGACGGCAGCGAGATGCCCGAGAGCTTGATCTCCGGCAGCGCGGCGACGTCGAAGACGTAGGTCGCCGCGGTGAACAGGCCGCCCGCGTAGATCTTGTCGCCCTTGCGCCACGAGTACTGCATGTGGTGCGGCTCGTTCTCCACGAGCGGGCCGACGGTCGCGGTGTTGACGACCTTGCCGTAGTCCGGGGTGCCCTTGGTGACGTCGACGACGGCCAGGAAGTCCGGGCCCGGCAGGGCGTCGCGGACCTTGTCGACCGGGTCGAGCAGCGACCCGGGCAGGTTGCGCACGTCCGCCACGGCGGTGTCGGCGATGTTCTCGTCGCCGGCCCAGACGAGGGCGTACTCCTTCTTGGGCCCGTCGGCGGACTGCTGACGGGCCTCGGGCGTGAGGTTGTTCTCGACCCAGTAGTTCTTGCCGTCGGCGCCGGTGACCTCGGACTTGACCTTGTCGATCGTGCCCTGGGCCGATGCGGGGATCGCGACGACCCCGGCGACGACAGCGGCGCTCGCGAGGGCGATCAGCCCCCGCCGCGCCCAGCGGGACTGCGGGAGCAGGCTCATTCGCCGGCCCCGCCGCTCAGGAACGTCGGGGTGATCTGCTTCGGCGCCTTCGACACGACGTCGACCAGCCCGGCGACGGGGACGCCCGCGGGGGCGAAGTCGCGCAGCTGCTGGATCGGCTGGTCGGAGTCGAACGCCTCGTAGGACGACTCGACCGGGGGTGCCGTCGGCGCCGGGTCGGGCTGGTCGTCGTCGGGGGCGCTGAGGATCGGACCGAGGTCGGGGACCAGGTCCGGGGTGGCCGCCTGGGCCGCGCCGGAGAGGCCGATCAGGGCGGTGCCGGCGAGCGCGGCGCCACCGGCGATCAGCCGGACCCGGGACGCGGACCGTGCGCGGTGCTGAGGCACGACGTGTCTCCTTCTTTCGTGACGGGGAGCGGTTCGGGGCCGATGTGGACGTCCGTCGAGCGGCGGACCGCAGCACCGTCCGGTGTGGACGGCGTCGCGGGGCGCGGGCAGGCGCGGACGTGCGGTGGGCGTCGGACTCCGACCTCCCGGGCCGCCGGGAGGCGGGGCGGGAGGGTCCGCGCGGGGGCGCGGTGGTCGACCGGGGAAGCGGGGTGCTGGGGCGGTCCCGTGGCTACCGCGGCCGCGGTCCCCGTGGCGGGGACGGCGAGCGGCGGAGCGCGGGCGCGCCCGGGAGCCGGGCGCGGTCAGGCGCCGGAACAGAGCGCGCTCGCCTGGCGGCGCAGGTCGACGTGACGCCGAACCGCGAACCGGGAGACGAGGTGCATGCGGACCAGTAAACAGACCCGTTCGGAGTAACCCCCCACTGGACCGGTTCACATCGTGAGATCGGGCCCGCAGTGCCCTCGAAACGGGCGCGGGGGGTGACCTGGACTACGCCGGACGGACCGGGACGACCCACTCCAGATCATCGGAACGCGGCAGAACGAATCACCCGATCGTGTCAACGACGTCGGGAACCGGGTCGCTCCACGCCGCTGACCTGCGGCGACGTCGCCGCTGATGATCTTTACGGGAAGAAGTCCGGACACCTGGCCGTCCGGTGGGGACCGTGGCGAGCCGGATCCGGCGTCCTGCCGCGGTTCGAGCGGTGGTCGCGACGGGTGAGGGGTCCGGTGCCGGATACGGCACCGGACCCCTCACCGGCGCCGATCACCCCAGGCCGAGCACCCGCACGGCGTTGTCCTTGAGGATCATCGGCCGGACCTCGGGCTTCATCTCGAGGGTCTCGAAGTCCGCGAGCCACCGGTCCGGGGTGATGACCGGGTAGTCCGAGCCGAACAGCACCTTGCGGCGCAGCATCGTGTTCGCCGCGCGCACCAGCTGCGGCGGGAAGTACTTCGGCGACCATCCCGACAGGTCGATGTACACGTTGGACTTGTGGGTGGCGATCGAGATCGCCTCGTCCTGCCAGGGCACCGACGGGTGGGCGAGCACCACGGTGAGGTCGGGGTGGTCGGCGGCGACGTCGTCGAGCAGCATCGGGTTCGAGTAGCGCAGCTTGATCCCGCGCCCGCCCGGCAGCCCGGCGCCGATCCCGGTCTGCCCGGTGTGGAACAGCGCGGGCACGCCGAGCTCGGCGATGGCGTCGTAGAGCGGGTAGAAGCACATGTCGTTCGGCTCGAACGCCTGCAGGCTGGGGTGGAACTTGAAGCCGCGGACCCCGTGCTCGGTGACCAGGCGGCGGGCGCGGGCGACGGCGGCCTTGCCGGTGTGCGGGTCCACCGAGCCGAACGGGATCAGGACGTCGGCGTGCGCGGCGGCCGCGTCGGCGATCTCCTCGCTGGACAGCGGCGGGTGCCCGGTGCCCGACGGCGCGTCGACGGTGAACACGACCGCGGCGATCCGGCGCGCGCGGTAGTGCTCGGCGATCGCGTCGATCGTCGGGGTGCGGTCCTGGTCGGCCTTGAAGTACGCGGCCGACGCGTCGAGCAGCTCCTGGTCGAGGGCCAGACAGCCGTGGCCGTCCTGCTCGACGTGGACGTGCACGTCGATCGCGACGACGCCGGCGGGGTCGATGGGCATGTGGGGAACCTCCGTCAGGGGAGCTCTGTACGGGACTTGACCTCGAGCAGCGCGGCGAGGACGGCGTCGCGGCGGGCGGCGAGCGCGGGGCCGTCGAGGTCGCCCAGCTCGGCGTGGACGCCGTCGACCAGGGTCGTGGCCAGCTCGGGGGTGAGCGTGACCTGTCCGAGGTCGCGCCACCACCGCTCGGTGGGCGGACCGAGGTGCTCCAGGATGTGTGCGAGCCCGCCGGGGCCGCCGGACAGGTGCTGGTTGGCGAACGGGCCGAGCACCGCCCAGCGCAGGCCGGGGCCGTGGGAGATGGCGGCGTCGACGTCGGCGACGGTGGCGACACCCCGCTCGACCAGCGAGTACGCCTCCTGCCACAGCGCGGCCTGCAGCCGGTTGGCCAGGTGGCCCGGCACCTCGGCCCGCAACCGGACCGGTCGCTTGCCCAGCGCGGTGTAGAAGGCCGTCGCGGTGTCCACGGCGGCCTCCGCGGTCCGTTCGCCCGGGACGACCTCGACCAGCGGGATGACCTGGGTCGGGTGGAACGGGTGCCCGACGAGCACCCGCTCGGGGTGCCGGGCCGCGCCGCGGGCGATCGTCGTCGGCAGCAGGCCCGAGGAGCTGGAGGCGAGCACGACACCGGGTGCGGCGGCCTCGTCGAGCTCACCGAACAGGGTGTGCTTGAGGTCCTCGCGCTCGGGGCCGTTCTCCTGCACGAACCCGGCCGGCCCGGCGGCGGCACCGGCGCTGTCGGCGAACGTCAGGTTGCCGACCGGGAGCGGGCCGTCGTGGCCGGGGAACGGGCCGAGCGCGGCGAGGTCGACGCGCAGCCGGTCCTCGGCACCCGGGGCGGGATCTCGAAGGCACGCACGTGCAGGCCGCGGGACAGGAACAGCGCCGTCCAGCCGACGCCGATCACGCCCGTCCCCACGACGGCGACGGTGCCGATCCCGGCCGCCCCGCCGGTGCCCTCGCCGGTGCCGTCGCCGGTCCCGGCGGGGGTCCCGGGCGCGCTCACGCCGGTGTCCCGGAGGCGAGGCGGACGAACGCGTCGAGCGCGGTGGGGTCGGCGAGCACGTCGCGGGAGGCGACGTCGTCGACGACCGCGCCGAGCAGGATCCGTTTCACGGGGACCTCCAGCTTCTTGCCGGTGCGGTTGCGCGGCACGACCGGCACCGCCTCGACCCTGTCCGGGACGTGGCGCGGGGTGAGCTCGCTGCGCAGCGCGGTGCGGATGCGGGCGACCAGGGCGTCGTCGAGGGGGTGTCGGCGGCGGGCTGCACGAACAGCAGCAGCTCGCCATTGCCGCCGGCGGGGTCCTCCAGGTGCACGACGAGCGAGTCCTCGACCTCGGGCAGCTCTTCCACGACGCGGTAGAACTCGGCCGTCCCCAACCGGACGCCGCCCCGGTTGAGGGTGGCGTCGGAGCGGCCGGCGACGACCGCGGAGCCGTCGGCGGAGAAGCGGACCCAGTCGCCGTGCCGCCACACCCCGGGCCAGGTGGCGAAGTAGGTGTCGCGGTAGCGGCTGCCGTCGTGGTCGCCCCAGAAGCCGACCGGCATCGACGGCATGGGGGCCCGGATGACCAGCTCGCCGAGCTCGCCGACGACCGGGCGGCCCGCGTCGTCGAACGCGGCGGCGTCGACCCCGAGGCAGGGCCCGGAGATCTCGCCGGAGCGCACCGGCTGGAACGGGCTCCCCTGCACGATGCCGGAGCAGACGTCGGTCCCGCCGCTGCCCACGTTGAGCAGCACGTCCGGCCCGAACTGCTCGGTCACCCAGCGGTAGCCCTCCGGCGGCAGCGGGCTCCCCGCGGCGCCGATCTGGCGGACCGCGGACAGGTCGTGCTCGACGGCCGGGCGCAGCCCCGCGGCGCGCGAGGCCATGAGGAACCCGGGGCTCGCGCCCAGCAGCGTCGCGCCGGTCTCGGCAGCCAGGCGCCACTGCCAGCCGAGGTCGGGGTGGGCGGGGTTGCCGTCGATCAGCACGATCGACGCCTGCCGCAGCAGCCCGGAGACCAGCGCGTTCCACATCATCCAGGCGGTCGTGGAGTACCAGAGGATCCGGTCGCCGGGTCCGAGGTCCCAGCTCAGGGCGTGGTTCTTGAGGTGCTCCAGCAGGATGCCGCCGTGGCCGTGCACGATCGCCTTGGGCAGCCCGGTGGTGCCGGAGGAGAACAGCACGCACAGCGGGTGGTCGAACGGGACCGGGTCCGCGCCCGGCTCCGGGTCGGTGGCCAGCAGTGCGTCCCAGGTCATGGCTTCGGGCACGGTGTGCGGCCCGTAGGGCACGGCGACGACGTGGCGCACCCCGGGCAGCCCGGCGCGCAGGGCGGCGACCTCGTCGCGGCGGTCGACGTCGCGTCCGGCCCAGCCGTAGCCGCCGACGGTGAGCAGCACGACCGGGTCGACCTGGCCGAACCGGTCGAGGACGCTGCGCGCGCCGAACTCGGGTGCGCAGCCGGTCCAGACCGCGCCGAGCGAGGCCGTCGCGAGGAACGCGACGACCGTCTCGGACAGGTTCGGCAGGTAGGCGGCGACCCGGTCGCCGCGGCCGACACCGAGTCTGCGCAGCCCGGCGCGGGCGCGGGCGACCTGCTCGCGCAGCTGCGCCCAGGTCAGCTCGACCCGGTCGCGGGTCTGGGAGTACGCGACGACGGCGGTGTGGTCGTCGGGCCCGTCCAGGGCGTGCGCGGCGTAGTTCAGGGTCGCTCCGGGGAACCACTCGGCACCCGGCATCTCCCGGCGCCCGAGCACCGCCCGGGGTGGGGTGTCGAACCGCACCCCGAGGTGGGCCGCGACCGCCGACCAGAACGCCTCGGGCTCGGCCACCGACCAGCGGTGCAGCGCGGCGTAGTCGGGCAGGGCCAGGCCGTGCTCGCGCTCGACCGCGGTGACGAACCGGCCGATCTGCGTGGTCTCCCGGACGTCGTCGGCGACGGGGCGCAGCAGCTCGCTCACCGACGCACCTTGCCGCCGCGGCCGTCGAGGAAGGCCCGCATCCGCTCCTGGGCCTCCGCACTGGACGAGGCCACCGCGGCGACCAGCGACTCCATCATGAAGCCGTGGTCCGGGGAGGCCTCGGCGATCCGCGGCAGCGCCCGGAGCACCGCGACGTTGGTGATCGCGGAGTTCCCGGCCACGGTGCGGGCCAGTTCGCAGGCACGGGCCAGCCCCTCCCCCGGCCCGGCGCGGTAGTGCGACAGGCCCAGCGTGTGCCCCTCGTCGGCGTCGAGGACACGGCCGGTCAGCATCATGTCGGTCATCCGGTGCACGCCGATGAGCCGCGGCACCCGCACCGACCCGCCGCCGCCGACGAACAGGCCGTGCTGGCCCTCGGGCAGTGCGTAGAACGTGGAGTCCTCGGCGACCCGCAGGTGGGTGGCCGAGGCCAGCTCCAGCCCGCCGCCGACGACGGCGCCCTTGAGCACCGAGACCACCGGCAGCCGTCCCTCGGCGAGCCGGGCGAACGCGCGGTGCCACATCCGGGAGTGCTCCATCGCCGCGACGACGTCGCGGTCGCCGAGCTCGGACAGGTCCAGCCCGGCGCAGAAGTGGTCGCCCTCGGCGTCGAGGACCACGGCGCGCACCCCCTCGGGCGGGCGGGCGAAGAAGTCCTCGATGCCGAGCACGGTCGCGTCGTCGAGGGCGTTGCGCTTGCGCGGCCGGGACAGGCGCAGCACGACGACCTCGTCGTGCCGCTCCACCGTCAGCGACTCCGGGAGTCCCATCACGACGTGACCTCTTCCCCGGCGGCCGCGGCCGCACGCAGGTCGACGCGCCGGACCTTGCCGGACGCGTTGCGGGGCAGCTCCTCGACGAACCGCACGTACTTCGGGACCTTGTACCGGGCCAGCCGCCCGGCGAGCAGTGCGCGCACGGCGTCTGCGTCGAGGTCAGCGCCTGGGCGCAGCTGCACCCAGGCCGCGCCGACCTCGCCCCAGCGCTGGTCGGGGACCCCGACGACGGCGCAGTCGGCGATGTCGGGGTGGGTGACGGCGACGGCCTCGACCTCGGCCGGGTACACGTTCTCCCCGCCGGAGATGATCATGTCCTTGACCCGGTCGACGGCGAACGCCCAGCCGTCGTCGCCGGCCCGGAGCACGTCACCGGTGCGGAACCACTCCCCCCGCCGCGACGCCGCGGTCCCGTCCGGACGGTTCCAGTAGCCCGGGCCTGACGTGCGGCCCGCGGACCAGCAGCTCGCCGGGCTCCTCGTCGAGGGGGACGAGCTCGCCGTCGCGCTCGACGGCGACGTCGGTGAAGAAGTGCGGCACCCCGACCGAGGTCGGTGGGTGCGCGGCCGTTCCGTCGCGGGTCGCCATGTGCACCCCGGGCGAGGCCTCGGTCATCCCGTAGCCCTGCTGCAGCGCGACGCCGCGGTCCAGCCAGGCCCGCGCGACCCGCTCCTGCACCGGGGAGCCGCCGTAGACCACCGTGCGCAGCGACGACAGGTCGGTCCGCTCCCATGCCGGGGACTCGCACAGCATCTGCAGCATCGTCGGGACGGCGGCGAAGCTGGTGATCCGGGCGTCGGCGATCCGGTCGAGGACAGCCACCGGGTCGAATCGGGCGACGAGCTCGACGCTGCCGCCCTTGAACAGCGTGGGCAGCGTGACCTGGGAGAGCCCGACGCAGTGGAACAGCGGCGAGATGCACAGCGTGCGCTCGTCGGAGCAGACGTCGACGTGGGCGAGCTGGTTGACCGTGTTCCAGGTCAGGTTGCCGTGGGTCAGCACCGCCGCCTTCGGACGGCCGGTGGTGCCGGAGGTGTAGAGCAGCACGGCCGGGTCGTCGAGACCGGCACCGGCGTCGTCGCGGGCGGGCCCGCGGGCCAGGTCCTCGACGCCGCGGACGACCGGGATCCGTGGGGCGGTCGCGGCGACGAGGTCGTCGGCGTCGGGGCCGTGCACGAGCAGCGTCGCGCCGCAGTCGTCGAGCATGTAGCCGATCTCGGCGGGGGCCAGGCGGAAGTTCAGCGGGACCGCGACCGCGCCGAGCCGCCAGGCGGCGAAGCAGGTCTCCAGGGTGGCGACGGCGTTCACCCCGATCCAGGCGACCCGGTCCCCCCGGCCGACCCCCCGCTCCGCCAGGCCGCCCGCGATCCGGGCGGCGCGCTCGGCCAGCTCGGCGTGGTCGACCGACCGGTGCCCGTCGGACAGGGCCGGGGCGTACGGGCTGATCCGCGCGCGGCGGGCGGGCCAGGTGCCCAGCCCGAGGCCGGGACCGGTGATCGGGCTCATGGGGCTCCCTCGTTCCTTGATATCAAGAAGGTTGATAGCAAGGTGCTTGCCATGGGGTCAAGCGTCGCCGTCCGGCGGGATCCCGTCGCGACCGGCCAGTGCGGCGAGGCACCGTTCGAGGGCGTCGGCGAACACCTCGGCCTGGTCGGGCTCCAGCGCGTCGAGCATCCGGCGCTCGACGACCCCGGCCGCGGTGTGGCAGCGGGCCAACGTCGCGTCGCCGTGCGGGGTGAGCCAGACCTGCAGGATCCGGCGGTTGTCCGGGTCCGGGCGGCGCTCGACGATCCCGTCGCGCTCCATCGCGGCGACGAGCTGCTGCATCGCCTGCGGGGTCACGAAGTGCCGTCGCGCGAGCTGCGCCGAGGACAGCCCGCCGCGGCGCTCCAGAACGCTGAGCGCGGTGTACTGGGCCAGCGTCACGCCCAGCGGGCGCAGCGCCTCCTCCATCCGGGCCCGCTCGGCCATCTGCAGGCGCTTGACCAGGTAGGTCAGCCGCTGCCCCCGCGTCCCCGTCGGTACCGACGCCGCATCCGTCACGTGTGCGATCCTAACGATCGTGGCGCGAATCACAAGTTACTTGCTATAAAGCTGCTTTCCATCTCTCGGAAGGCACGGAGCTGCGATGACGCACCCCCGGTTCTCCCCGACCCAGCGCCGGCGCGCGGTCCTGTCGAGCTACCTCGGCAGCCTGATCGAGTACTACGACTTCCTGCTGTACGCGACTGCCTCGGCCGTCGTGTTCAACGCGGTCTTCTTCTCCGACCTCGACCCGCTGGTCGGCACCGTCGCCGCCTTCGGCACGCTGGCCACCGGCTACCTGGCCCGCCCACTCGGCGGGATCGTGTTCGGCCACTTCGGGGACCGGGTCGGGCGCAAGAAGATGCTGGTCATCAGCATGGTGCTGATGGGGGTGGCGAGCACCCTGATCGGCCTGCTCCCGACCTACGCGCAGGTCGGCGCGCTGGCACCGGTGCTGCTGATCGTGCTGCGGGTCGTGCAGGGCGTCGCGGTCGGCGGGGAGTGGGGCGGCGCGGTCCTGATGTCGGCCGAGCACGCGTCGTCGCGGCGGGGGCTGTGGGCGAGCTTCACCAACGCGGGCGCGCCGAGCGGCATGGTGCTGTCGACGCTGGTGCTGGCGCTGTCGGCGTCGCTGACCGGGGACGCGTTCCTCACCTGGGGCTGGCGGATCCCGTTCCTGCTGAGCGTGGTGCTGCTGGGCATCGGGCTGTTCGTGCGGCTGTCGGTCACCGAGACCCCGGTGTTCGCCGCGTCCGCCGCCGCCCGGCCGACGGCGCCGCGCCGGGCGCCGCTGCTGGAGGTGCTGTCCCGCCCGCGCAACCTGCTGCTCGCCGTCGGCGTGGGGTTCGGGGCCTTCGTCGCGCAGGGGACGCTGACCACCTTCCTCATCTCCTACGCCGTGCGCGCCGGGTTCGAGCGTCAGACCGTGCTCAACGCGATCACCCTGTCCTCGGTGGTCGCGATCGTCGGCATCATCGGGTTCTCCGCACTGTCGGACCGGGTCGGACGCCGACCGGTCGTCCTGGGTGTGGCGGTCGCGACCGGGCTGTGGTGCGTCGCGATCTTCCCCATGATCGACACCGGCTCGGCGGTGCTGCTCACCCTGGCCGTGGTGGTCGGACAGGGCGTGACGCACGCGGCCTGGTTCGGGCCGTCCGCGGCCCTGTACTCGGAGATGTTCTCCACCGGCTCGCGCTACACCGGGGTCTCGCTGGGCTACCAGATCTCCGGGATGGGCGCGGGGCTGTCGCCGGTGCTGTTCGCGTCGCTGCAGGCCGCCGGTTTCGGCACCGGGGTGCTGTCGGCGGTGATCGGGCTGCTCGCGCTGGTCTCGGTCGGGTCGGTGCTCGCGCTGCGCGAGACCGCCCGCGACGGTCTGACGGGCCCGGACGTCCCCGCACCCGCGGGGACCACCGAGGGCGCCGCTACCCGCTGACCGCCGGCCCGCGCCGGTGTCCGCCCGCGGTCACGGTCCGGGTGTTCAGCGACGCGGCGGCCCGGCCGCCTCAGACCCGGGCGTCCTGCGGGTCCGACGCCGGGGCCGGCAGCCGGGACGCGACCACCGCGACGACCACCGTCACCAGGGATACGACCGCCGCGACCAGGAACGCCGCGTGCACCCCGGCCGCGTCGACACCGGACCCGGCCCCGGCCCCGGCCCCGGCCCCGGCCAGCGTCATCACGGTGATGAACAGCGCCGTCCCCGCCGCGCCCGCGACCTGCTGGAGCGTGGTGAGTATGGCGCTGCCGTGCGAGTACAGCTCGCCCGGCAGCGAACCCAGCGCGTCGGTCATCAGTGGCGTGAACATCAGCGCCAGCGCCGCGGACAGGCCCACGTGCAGCACCACGACCAGCCAGAGCGGCGTCGTCGCGGCGAGGGTGGTGAACCCCCACATCACGACCGCGAGCAGCACCGCGCCCGGCAGCACCAGCGGACGGGCGCCGAACCGGTCGTAGGCGCGGCCGACGAACGGGCCCAGCAGCCCCATCACCAGCCCGCCCGGCAGCACCACCAGGCCCGCGACGAACGCGCTGTCACCCAGCACGTCCTGGATGTAGAGCGGCAGCAGGATGATCGCGCCGAACAGCGACATGAACCCGGTCGCGACGAGGACCAGCGACAACGTGTACCGGCGGACCGTGAACGGGCGCAGGTCCAGCAGCGGGGCCGTGCCGGTGCCGCGCTGCAGGCGGACCTGGCGGTGCACGAACACCGCGAGCGCCACCGCTCCGAGCACCAGCGGCACCCACGGCGGCACCGCGGTGTGCGCGCCCCCGGCGGCGGACTCGCCGATCGCGGACAGCCCGTAGACGATCCCGGCGAACGCGACGGCCGAGATCAGGACCGAGGCGACGTCGAGCGTGGCCCGCGTCGTCTCCGCCTCGACCCGCAGCCGCTGCGCACCCGCGACCAGTGCGACCAGGGCGATCGGCAGCACGATCCAGAACATCCAGCGCCAGCCCAGCGCGGAGAGGATCACCCCGGACAGCGTCGGGCCGACCGCGGGCGCCACCGCGATGACGATCGAGATCGTGCCCATCGTCTGCCCGCGGCGGCTCGCCGGGACCAGGCGCAGGATCGTCGTCATGAGCAGCGGGACCATCACCGCGGTGCCGGTGGCCTGCACGACCCGCCCGGCCAGCAGGAACCCGAACGCGGGCGCGACCGCGCACAGCAGGGTCCCGACGCTGAACAGACCCATGGAGGCGAGGTAGACCGACCGCGGCGGGAACCGCCCGAGCAGGTACCCCGTGATCGGGATGACCACCGCCATCGTCAGCAGGAATCCGCTGGTCAGCCACTGCGCGGTCGCCGGGGTGACGCGCAGGTCGGCGATAAGGGCGGGCAGCGCCACGCTCATGATCGTCTCGTTCAGGATCATCACGAACGCCGAGCCGACGAGCAGCCCGATGATCAGCAGGGCTCCGGCGGGCAGCCGCTCGGTGTCGCGGTCGGGGGCCGGCTCGGTGGTCACAACGTGCTCCTCGTGGACGTGACGGACGCACCACCCACGGCACCGACGGCACGGCGCCGGCACCCGTCGCGGCCGGGCGACGGGGTGGCGGTGTGGGAGTGGACCACGGCCGGGGGGCGATGGCGAACCGTTTCCCCCGGCGCCGGGGGGACAATGGCGCCATGTCCACCTACGACGTCGTCGTGGTCGGGGCGGGTCCCGCCGGCTGCGCCGCGGCGCTCAACGTGTTGCGGCTGCGGTCGTCGGCGTCGGTGCTCCTGCTCGACGCGGCGTCCTTCCCCCGCGACAAGACCTGCGGAGACGGCATAGCGGCCGAGGTGTTCGACCTGCTCGACGAGCTGGGCTCCACCGGGGTCCGCACGCTCGGCGTCGCGGCACCGCGACTGCGCCTGCGCACCCCGGCGGGCCGGGTCGTGCACCGCACCGCGCGCCGGCCGAACCGGGTGGTCCCGCGCCGGGAGCTGGACGCGGCGCTGGTCGACGCGGCCGTCGCCGCCGGGGCGCAGCTGCGCCGCCACCGGGTCCGCACCGTCGTCCCCCGCGGGGACCGGGTGCTGGTCGACGACGTCGCCGCCCGGGTCGTGATCGGCGCCGACGGGGCGAACTCGGTGGTCCGCCACGCACTCGGCGCGCCGGCCGTGCCGCCGTGGTCGACGGCGGTGGCGATCCGCGGGTACGCCCCGGTGGCCGCCGAGCCGGGGACGCTGTCGATCGAGTACGCCGGCGGCGCCGTCCCGGCCTACGCCTGGTCGTTCCCGATCGCGGGCGGCGGCGCCAACGTCGGCTACGGCGTGTTCGACGAGCGCGGCGCCGGGAACCGGGCGTCGCTGCTGGAGCGGCTGGCCGCTCTGCTGCCCGGCCAGGAACCCGACCCGGCCACGCTGCGCGCGCACCACCTCCCGCTGTCGACCGCGCCCCGGTTCCAGCCCGACGGACGGGTGCTGCTGGCCGGTGACGCCGCGGCGAAGGTGAACCCGCTGACCGGCGAGGGGATCTTCGACGCCGTCGCCTCCGGGATCCTCGCCGGGCGCAGCGCGCTGCGCGGTGACGACGCGGGCGCCGCCCACCGCGCCGCCATGGAGCAGACCTTCGCCCGGCACCACCGCCACGTCGGTGCGCTCGCCCGGCTGGCGGCCCGCCCCGCGTTCCTCGACGCCGCGATCAGCGCCGCCGCACGGCACCAGCGGGTGTTCGACTGCGCGGTGGAGCTGGGGCTGGCGCGGGGCACGGTGTCCCCCGCCGCGCTCGCGGTCGTCGCCGCGCACCTGCCGGCTGCCGCGCTCGGCGCCGTGGTCCGGCGCCGGGCAGCCGCCCGCTCGGGCGTGTGAGCCGGTCCCGTCCCAGGAGCCGCCACGGCCGGGCTCCGGTAGACAGGACGGCATGGAACAGGTTGTGCTGCTGGACGACGACGGCAACCCGGTCGGCGTCGCGGACAAGGCCACCGTGCACGGTGCGAGCACCCCGCGGCACCTGGCGTTCTCCTGCTACGGCGTCGACGACGCCGGCCGGCTGCTGGTAACCCGGCGCGCCCGCACCAAGACCGCCTTCCCCCTGGTCTGGACCAACACCTGCTGCGGCCATCCCGCACCCGGTGAGGAGATGGCCGACGCGGTGCACCGCAGGCTGGCCGACGAGCTGGGCGTCCGTGCGACCGAGCTGCGGATGGTGCTGCCGGACTTCAGCTACCGCGCGTCGCAGGACGGGATCGAGGAGAACGAGCTCTGCCCGGTGTTCGTCGCCCGGATCACCGGTGAGCCCGAGCCGCGCCCCGACGAGGTCGAGGACCTGGCCTGGTGGAGCTGGTCGCGCTTCCGCGCCGCCGCCGACGACCCGGACTCCGGGCTGTCGCCGTGGGCCCGGCTGCAGGCTCCGCTGCTCGACGCGCTGGCCGACCCGCTGCTGGTCGGCGCCCGGGGCTGAGCTCGGGACTGGTGGAATGGGCAGGTGGTCCCCGAGCCGTCCTCCGCGCTGTCCCACGAACTGTCCGACGCGCTGGCCGCCGCCCTCGACGACGCACTCGACCGCGTCCCCGCCGCCCGGCTCGCGCCGGTGGTCGAGCGGCTGATCCGCGACTACCGCAGCGGCACGGTGCCCACCGCGCCGATCCTGCGCACCGACGACGACGCGGCCGCCTACGCCGCGTACCGGATGCCCGCCACGCACGCGGCGGTCCTCGACGTGCTGGAGCGGGCGGCCGCGCGGGTGCCCGAGCCGGTGTCGCTGCTCGACCTCGGCGGCGGGACCGGCGCCGCGGTGTGGGCGGCGGCACAGGTGTGGCCGTCGCTGGAGTGGGCCACGGTGCTGGAGGCCGCCACGCCGGCCCGGGCGCTGGGCCGCAGGCTCGCCTCCGGTGCGCCGTCGCCGCTGCTGCGGGCGGCCCGGTGGGAGGCCGCGGTGCTCGGCACCGCCCCGGTGCTGCCGGAGACCGACCTGCTGACCGCCTGCTACCTGCTCGGTGAGCTGCCGGTACCGGTGCGCGACGCCGTCGTCGACGCCGCCGCCCGGGACGCGCGGGTCGTCGTGCTCGTCGAACCGGGGACGCCGGCCGGGCACGCGCGCATCCTCGACGCCCGCACCCGCCTGCTCGCCGCGGGCCTCACCGTCGCCGCGCCCTGCCCGCACGACGGGGCCTGCCCGGTGACCGGCGACGACTGGTGCCACTTCGCCGTCCGCGTCGGACGCAGCTCGCGGCACCGGGTGCTGAAGGCCGGCTCGCTGGGGCACGAGGACGAGAAGTTCTCCTACGTCGTCGGCGTGCGTGACGGCGACGACGGGAGCGTCGGCCGGGCCCCGGGCCGCGTGGTCCGGCACCCGCAGACCCGCAAGGGACTGGTGACGCTGCGTGTCTGCGAGGCGGGCGGGACGCTGCGGGACACCCCCGTCCCGCGCAGTCGTCGGGAGCTGTTCCGGCACGCCCGTGACACCGTGTGGGGCGACGCCTGGCCACCCGAGTGAGCCTCGCAGGTTGCTCGCAAGTGGTGGAGGCGAACATCACAGACGGAACGCGCCGAGGAACGTTGTGAATCCGTAACACGGACCGGCATCGTGGGCGACTGACCGGGCGAGACGGCCATCAGGTGGGCCGCGAGCAGCAGCATTCTCACAGATCGAGCACGACCATGAACGACTTCGTCGCCGGCGCTCCCGCCGACCGCCTGCCCACCCTCGTCCGCACACGTACCGGGTACCGCGTGTACGACCCGGCCCTGATCGCCGGCACCGACTACGTCGTCGACGACGCGGGCGACCTCGTCTACACCCGGCTCCCGGCCGGCGCGCTGACCGGCACCGCCGTCGTCGCGGCCGTCGTGGTGGCCCTCACCGTGGGCGAGAACAGCTGGTCCCGGTCGGCGCTCGCGTTCCTCGTCTGCCTGCCCCTCGCGCTCGGGCTGGTGATCGGGGTGCTGTCGATCATCCACGCGGTCACCGACCCGGTCCGGGCCTACCGCGCCCGCACCGGGCACACCCGCTTCGCCCGCGACATCACCGAGTCCGACACCGCCTCCTGGCAGCTCTGCGCGCGTGCCGAGCGGCTCGCGGCGACGCCGTCCTGGCAGGCGGGCCGGATCGACCCGTCCCGCAGCCTCGGTGTCCTGCTGTGGACCGCCGTCGCCGGTGGGGAGGCCTGGGCCGCCGATGCCCTGACCCAGCTGGCCGAGCCGGCGACGGGCCCGGACCTCACCTCGGTCTGAGCAATCCCCCGGGGCCATCAGACCGCGTAGCGGGCGACCGGGAGCAAGGCGTCGGCGTCGCGGCGGTCGGCGTCGGTCGCGACGCAGGCCCGCAGTGACCGGTGCAGCGCGTCGGAGTCGAGACCGGTGCCGATCAGGACCAGGGTGGTGCGCCGGGGCTCGTCGACGTCCCACCGGGTCCGGTGGAACCGCACGTACCGGCCGACGGTGTGGAGGTCCCAGCGTTCCCGGGCCGGGGCGGCCGCGAAGCGCACCGAGCCCTTGATCCGGTAAAGCCCGGACGGCCTGGCGTCGAGCAGGTCCTGCAGGCGGGCGGCGTCGAGCGGTTCGTCACTGAGGAACGTCAGGCTCTGGTATCCGGCGTGCAGGTGCTGGGCGTGCGGTTCGTCGACGCGCTCGCCGAGCATCAGCTGCCGTCCCGGCACGATCTCGATGTCGAACAGCAGCGCCGGGTCCACCGCGCCGTCGCGGACCGGGACGATCGGTGCCCGCGGGTTGGCCTCGCGGCACAGCCTGCGGACCCGCCAGAGCGGCCCCGGTCCCACCCTGTCGATCTTGTTCAGGACGACGAGGTCGGCCATCGCGACGTGCTTGTCGAGCTGGGGGTGACGGCGCCGCGAGGTCTCGAACTCCGCGGCGTCGACGACCACGACGAGCCCGCCGAAGCTCAGGTGCTGGCCCAGCGCGTCGAGCACGAGCTGGACCAGCGTGCCGGGCTCGGCGATGCCGCTGGCCTCGATGACGACGACGTCGATCTCGTCGCGGCGGCGGGTCAGCGTCTCCAGCACCGAGGAGACGCCGCCCTCACCGACCTCGCAGCACAGGCAGCCGTTGCCGAGCCCGACGACGTCGCCGGCCTGACCGGCCACGCGCATCGCGTCGATGCCGACCGACCCGAAGTCGTTGACGACCACGCCGATCCGCGCGTCCCCGCCCGCGGCGAGGAGGTGGTTCAGCAGTGTCGTCTTGCCGGCTCCGAGGAATCCGGCCAGCACCACGACCGGGATCTTCCGGGGCATCCGTCATGCCTACCACGTGCGTGTCGACGCACCGTGACGTGGTCGTGACCCGTCACGGACCTGGCCGGGGCCCCCGATCGGACCACTACAGTGCGGCCATGCCCGACACAGCCGCCGGACGCCCGCCACGCGGAGTGATCGCCGTCGCCGGAGAAGCACTCGTCGACATCGTCCCCGCGCCGACGCAGGCGGGCCGCACACCCGCCGAGCAGTACTGGCAGTTCGCGCCCGGCGGCAGCCCGGCGAACGTCGCGGTCGGACTGTCCCGCCTCGACGTGCCGGCCCGGATGCTGGCCCGCCTCGCCGACGACCTGCTGGGGCGCAAGCTGCGCGCCCACCTCTCCGACAACGGGGTCGACCTGTCGCACTCGGTCGAGGCGGCCGAGCCGTCGTCGCTGGCGATCGTGGAGCTGGCAGCCGACGGGCAGGCGTCCTACGACTTCCGGATCGCGGGCACCGCGGACTGGCAGTGGACCGACGACGAGCTCGCCGGTGCCCTCGACGACGGCCCGACCGGCCCGGTCGTCGCCGTCCACTCGGGATCGCTGGCGCTGACGACCGCGCCCGGCCACGACGCGCTGCGCGAGCTGCTCGCCTCCGCCGTGGACACCGCGACGGTCAGCTACGACCCGAACTTCCGGCCGATGCTGATGGGCTCACCGGAGGAGGTCCTGCCCGGCGTGCACGAGCTGCTGGGCGTGGCCGACGTGGTGAAGGTCAGCGAGGAGGACCTGGCCTGGCTGCACCCGGGCCGCAAGCCCGGCGACGTCGTCGGCGAGTGGCTCGAGCTGGGCCCGGCGGTCGTCGTGGTCACCCTCGGGGCGGACGGGGTGCTGGCCGGGACGTCGTCGGGACTGCACCTGGTGCAGCCCGGCCGCACTGTCGAGGTCGTCGACACGGTGGGGGCCGGGGACAGCTTCTCCGCCGCGCTGCTCGCCGGGCTGCACCGACGCGGGCTGCTCGGCGCGACCGCCCGCGACGACCTCTACCGCATCGACCGGCCGACGCTGGAGGCCGTGCTGACCGAGGCCGTCGCGGCGTCGGCGATCACCTGTTCGCGGCACGGCGCGAACCCGCCCACCCGGGCGGAGCTCGACGCCGCCATCTGACACCACGGTCCGACCCCACGGTCCGACCCCACGGTCCGACCCCACGGTCTGCGGTTCCCCCATGATCGGGGAGGCATCAGCTATAAGGGGTAGCGATGCCAGAGGTACGGAAGCGCTACGACCGGGAGTTCCGTGACGGAGCGGTCCGGGTCGTGGAGGAGACGGGCAAGCCGATCGCCCAGGTCGCCCGTGACCTGGGGGTCAACGAGGGCACGCTGGGCAACTGGGTGGCCCGTGCACGAGAGGCCCGCGAGGACACCGAGGGCCTGTCTCGCGGCGGCGTCGAGGAGCTCAAGCGGCTGCGCGCGGAGAACGCCGAGCTGCGGATGGAGCGTGATGTCCTCAAGCGATCCGTGGTCCTGTGGGTCAAGGAGGCGACGAAGTGAGCGTGGCCCGTTTCATCGCCGACCAGAGGACCTTCCACCGGGTGCCGCACACGCTGGCCTGCGCCCTGTTGGGGGTGTCGATCTCCTGGCTGTACAAGTGGCTCGACCGCGCCGCGCGTTCCGACGGTGGTGCCACCGCGACCGAGAAGCGCCGCTGCGCGTTGGACGCCGCCGTGGCCGTGGCGTTCGACGACGCCCAGCGGCTACACGGCTCACCCCGTCTGCACGCCGACCTGTGTGAGGCCGGATGGCGGGTGTCGGAGAAGACCGTGGCGGACTCGATGCGCCGCCAGGGCCTGGTCGCCCGCCGGATCAAGCGGCACAACGGGCTGACCCGCCAGGACCGCACGGCGCCGAAGTTCCCGGACCTGCTTCGTCGGGGTTTCACTGCGGCCGAGCCGAACCGCAGATGGGTCGGGGACATGACCGAGATCCCCACCGCGGCCGGGAAGTTGTATCTGGCCACGGTGATCGACCTGTACTCGCGGCGGCTGCTCGGCGCGGCCACGGGGCTGCACCCGAACCCCGAGCTGGCGTGTGCGGCGATCCGGATGGCGGTGGCGGCCCGCGGCGGGGCGGACCGAATCGCCGGGGTGATCTTCCACACCGACCGCGGGTCGACCTACACCGCGGGCGCGTTCACCGCTCTGTGTCGGCGGCTCGACATCCGTCAGTCGATGGGCCGGGTCGGGTCGTGTTTCGACAATGCCGCGGCGGAGGCGTTCTTCTCCAGCCTGGAGTGGGAAGTGCTGTCCCGCAACGACTTCGACACCATCAGTAGGGCGCGGGCGGCGGTCATCGACTGGTGTTACGGCTTCTACAACCACCGGCGGCGACACAGTGCCGCCGCCGGGCTCTCACCGATCAACTACGAGAACGCCGCCCTCACCCGAGACGCGGCATAAGAACCCTCCACGATCTCGGGGGAACCGCAGTCCGACCCCACGGTCCGACCCCACGGTCCGACCCCACGGTCCGACCCCACGGTCCGACCCCACGGTCCGACCCCACGGTCCGACCCCACGGTCCGACCCCACGGTCCGGCCCCACGGTCCGGCCCCACGGTCCGGCCCCACGGTCCGGCCCCGCGGTCCGGCCCCGCGGTCCGGCCTCAGCGCTGCTCGCGGGCGAGCATCGCGGTCTGCGCCTGCTGTTCGGGCCCGGACAGCTCGCGCGGCTTCCGGCCCGGGAAGTCGCGGGGCTGCCCGGTCGCGGCCGAGCCGGGCGGCAGGCTCAGCGTGGCCGCGCTGCTCTGCGGCAGCGCCCACTGCCGGGCCCAGTCCATGTGCATGGCGGTCGGGCCGCCGGCGTCGCCGAAGTAGTCGAGCTGCATGGTCATGTTCATCGCGCGGGGCGGGAACTGGTCGGTGTCGGTGTTGGAGTACCACTCCTTCCCGTTCACGTACCCGGTGATCTTCTCCGGGGTCCACTCCAGCGCGTAGGCCGACCACTGCGTCGAGTCGTGCTTCACCGACCCGTAGTCCTGGTCGTTGTCGGGTCCGTAGTGCAGGAAGAAGCTGGTCTTCTGGCGGGAGTCGTCCATGATCTCCATCCAGTCGATCTCGCCGCCGACCGGGAAGTCCTCGGCGACCGGCCAGAGCAGCAGCAGCGCGTTGATCCCGCCCTGTCCCTCGTCCGACTTCACGCAGGCCTCCCACCGGCCGTAGCGCTGGCCGGGGTGCCAGCTGACGGCGCCGGTGTTGCCGTCGGCGTCGGCGGAGATGCTCATCGCCCCGTCGGCGACGGTGACCGCCTCCGGGGTGCGGGTGCCCTTCTTGTTGTGGCCGGGCTCGGGACCGTAGGGGTGCCAGTCCGGCGGGACCGTGGTGCCGTCGAAGTCGGACTCGCGGGTGGGGGCGCCCCAGCCGAGCTTCTGTGCCGCGGTCTCGGTGCAGTGCGACGACGCCGGGGGTGCGGCAGGGTCGGCCGGGGTCGCCTTCGCCGTCCCGCCGGCCGGGTCGTCCGGGGGCGCGGTTCCGGCGACCTGGTCGTTCGGGGTCGCGGGGCCGGCAGCCGGATCGGCCGGAGTCGCGCTTCCGGCAGCCGGGCCGGCCGGGGTGGCTGGGGTCGCGGCGCCGGCGGCCGGGGATGCGTCGTTGTCGTCCGCCGGGGGTGCCGGGTCCTCGGCGACCGTCCGGCTCACGACGCCCGCCGGACCGGCGGGTGCTTCCGACGCCGTCGACGCGCCGGCCGTCGTGACCGCCGAGAGCGCGAGCGTCGCGGCCAGCATCGCCACCGTCGTCCTGGTCCTGGTCCGCACCGTGGATCACTCCTGTCACTCGGTCACCTGCGGTCCCATCTCACGTGCGGTGGGTGAGGAGCACCAGTCGAACCACCCGTCCAGGGAGCGCGCGGACGGGTGGGATGCGGTCGCCCGTGGACGGACGGTGATCCTCCTGCGGGCACCGGTGACGTCGGGTGACCGGCCGGTGTGCGGCGGCGGGTGTGGCACCCGTCGCCGCGCGGGGCGCCCCGCGGACGGAGGTGTCGCACCCGGCGGGACTCCCGCACCCGCCACGACGGGTGCGGCGACCGCACCAGGGGTGCGACGCGCCCCGGGGCCGATGCCCCCAAGGCACCACGAGGTGGGGGACCGGGGACGGACCGTGCGTCCGCCTGCCACAGTGGCGGCGTGGCTCGCCCCGACCTCGCCGTCGCGCTGGACCTCGCCCCGCACCCGGAGGGCGGCTGGTACCGGCGGACCTGGACCTCGCCGGTCGTCGTCGGGACGCCGTACGGTCCGCGTCCCTCGGCGACGGCGATCCTCTACCTGTTCGACGCCCCCGGCCGCTGGCACCGCGTCCGGTCCACCGAGCTGTGGTGCCGGCACTCGGGCCCGGAGGCCGACCTGGTCCTCGGTGGCGACGGGCCGGACCCCGTCCCCGCGGCCCGGTTGCGGCTCGGGCCGGGAAGCCCGCAGCAGGAGGTCCCGGCCGGGGTGTGGCAGCGGGCGGAGCCGGTCGGGCCGGGCCCGGTCCTGGTCAGCTGCGTCGTCTCCCCCGGCTTCGACGTCGCCGACTTCGAGCTGCGCTGAGGGGACGGGCTCAGCGGCGCAGCAGGCCGGCCCGGTCGCGGGTGTTGCGGATCCGCTCCGGGTCCACCCCGCAGGCGACGGCGCGGGCGCAGCCGTGGTCGAGCCAGTCGAGCTGCCCGGGGGCGTGCGCGTCGGTGTCGATCGTGAACTCGCACCCCGCCTCGACGGCCAGGCGCAGCAGCCGCTTCGGCGGGTCCAGGCGTTCCGGCCGGGAGTTGATCTCGACCGCGACCCCGTTCGCTGCGCAGGCGGCGAACAAAGCGGGCGCGTCGAACTCCGACTCCGGGCGCTTCCGGCGGCCGGTGACCATCCGCCCGGTGCAGTGCCCGAGCACGTCGACGTGCGGGTTCGCGACGGCGGTGAGCATCCGCTCGGTCATCTCGTCGCGGGGCATCCGCAGCTTCGAGTGCACGCTGGCCACCACCACGTCGAGCGAGGCGAGCAGGTCCTCGGACTGGTCGAGGGCGCCGTCGTCGAGGATGTCCACCTCGATGCCGGTGAGCACCCGGAAGTCCGACCCGGACGCGGCGATCCGCTCGTCGAGCTCCGCGATCTGCTCGACCTGGCGGCGCAGCCGGTCCGCCGACAGCCCGTTGGCGACGGTCAGGCGCGGCGAGTGGTCGGTGATCACGAGGTAGTCGTGGCCCAGCCCGATCGCGGTCTCGGCCATCTCGGCGAGCGGGGAGCCGCCGTCGGAGGCGTCGGTGTGGCTGTGGCAGTCCCCGCGCAGGGACCCGCGCAGCCGCCGGGCCGCCTCCGCCAGGGGGATCCCGGTGGCGTCGGCGCGGGCGACGGAGTCCTCCAGCCGTCGCAGGTAGACCGGCTCCTCCCCGGCGACCGACTCCCCCACGCAGCGCGCGGTCACCTCGCCGACGCCCTTGAGGTCGGTCAGGCCGCCCGCGGCGTGTAGCCGGGCCAGCTCCTCGGCGCTGCGGCCGCGCAGGGCGGCGGCCGCGGTGCGGAACGCACGGACCCGGTAGGTCGACTCCTGCGCGCGTTCGAGCAGGAACGCGATCCGGCGCAGGTCGGCGACGGCGTCTCTCACCCCGCGCAGGCTAGCGGCCCATCCACCGGCGGGCGCGCCGCGTCCACGCCGTCTCCCACACCGTGGGCAGCCTGCGCTCGAGGTCGAGCATGGTCGCGGTGTCCCGGCCGTGCAGCACACCGAAGGTGAACCCGTTGCCGTGCTCCGCTCCGGCGCGGGCCCCGAGGGTCCGCAGGGTCTCGCGGGAGACGACGGCGTCCTGGTGCTCGCCGAGCACGTCGGAGACCTTCTTGAGCCGCTTCGCGAACGCCCGCGCATCCTTCCCGACGCTGGGCCGGGCGACCTCGGTGGCGTAGCGGAGCTGCTTGCCGGTCTTGCGGGCGTCGTGCAGCGACTCGGGTGCGACGTGGCCGGCGTCGAGGTCGGCCAGCGCCCGCTCCATCCGCCGCTCCAGCTTGCGGGCCGTGCGCCCCACCATCGCCGGGACGACCGTCGCGGCGGGTCTCCGGGCCCGGCGCGACAACGGCGGGTCGGCGAGCAGCCGGCGCAGGGCGCCCTGCAGCGCGGCGTAGCGCTCGCCGTCGACGACCTCCAGCACGGCGGCCCCGGTCTCGGCGCGGGTGCGGGCGAAGTGCCGGGTGACCGCGGCCTGCACCGGTCCGAGCAGCAGCTCGGGCTCCAGCGCGGCCAGCCGGGCGGTCAGGTGCTCCTCCTGCACCTCGGCGTCGCGCTCCCCGGCCAGGGCCCGGCCGAGCCAGCGCAGCTCGCCGACGAGGTGCCCGACCCGCGGCCCCTCCAGGAGCCCGCCGAAGGTGCGCAGCGCGCTGCGGAGCCGGCGGGCGGCGATGCGCATCTGGTGAACGGCGTCGGGCCGGTCGGCGCGCAGGTCGGCCTCGCGGGCGCCCAGGGTGTCGACCTGGTCGCCGAGGTAGCGCAGGAGCAGTGCCCCCGCGCTGCCCTTCCGGCCGGTGCGGCGCGGCGGGTCGGCGGGCGCGGCGGCGGCGAGCAGCGCGGCGAGCCGGGCGTGCGCGCCGCGCGGTGCACGCACGAGTCCGGTGTCACGCAGCGCCTCGTCCAGCTGCCGGAGCCCGGCGGTGTCGGCCGCCCCCGGCTCCACGACGGCCTCGGTCCAGCTCTCGACGGTCGCGACCGCCCCGAGCAGCGCGACGTCGACCTGCTCGCGGGCCAGCGTGGCGAGGTCCGTCCCGGTCGCGTCGCGCAGCCGGTCGACCTGGCGGGTCACGTGCACCCGACCGACCGGGACGAGCGGCTCGTCGCCGCGGACCCCGCGGACCAGGGCGTCGACACCGTCCGGGACGGCGCGCTCACCGGTGACGCCCTCGACCTCGCTCGCGGGCAGCGGCACGCGCAGCGGCTCGTCGGCGTCGGGCAGGCGCAGCACCCAGGTCGTGGACGGCGGCACCGCCGACGCGCGGTCCGGCACGGTGTGTTCGACGACGAGCTCGATGCCCGCGGCGACCAGCCGCAGGTCCGCGGTGTCGACCCGCTCCACCTCTCGGACCTCGGCCTCGACCACCGGCACGACCTCGGCGACCCCGGCGACGCCGGTCAGGCGCGGCGCACCGGTGTGCGACGGACCGCGGTAGGTCAGCGCGAGGGCGGAAGGGACGAGGGCCGGGTCGGTGGTGCTCATCCGAGAGTGTTCCCGCTCTCCCGGCGACCACGCGCGGCCATCCGGGCGACACGCGCGGTTCAGACCGCCTTGCCCGGGTTCAGGATGCCGTCCGGGTCGAGCGCGACCTTCACCGAGCGCTGCAGGGCCAGCACCCCGGGGCCCAGCTCGCGTTCCATGCCGTCGCGCTTGAGCAGGCCGACGCCGTGCTCCCCGGTGACCGTCCCACCCAGTTCGACGGCCGCGTCGATGATCTCGTCGAACGCGGCGCGGGTGCGGTCCCGGGCGTCCGGGTCGTCGTGCGGGGTGAGCATCAGCGGGTGCAGGTTCCCGTCGCCGGCGTGCGCGACGGTCGCGATCCGGACCCCGCGGCGACGGCCGATGTCCTCGATCCGGGCGAGCATCTCCGCCATCCGGGGGCGGGGGACGCAGACGTCCTCGGTCAGCATGCCCATCCCGAGCTGCTCCAGCGCCGGGTAGGCCATCCGGCGGGCGGCGAACAGCGCCTCGGACTCGGTCGCGTCGGTCGCGGCCATCGCCTCGGTCGCGCCGTGCTGTTCGAAGGCCGCGAGGATCGCGTCGGCCTCGGCGGTCGCGGCGGGCTCGGGCAGGTCGGTCTGGGCGAGCAGCAGCGCGGCGGCCCCCTCGGGCAGCCCGGCGTTGCGCCAGGCGTTGACCGCGGCCAGGCACTCCCGGTCGACCAGCTCGAACACCGCGGGCTGCAGCCCCTGCTCGGTGACGGCGGCGACCGCGGCCCCGCAGTCGGCGAGGGAGTCGAAGAACCCGACGACGGTGCGCGGCGCGGCCGGGCGGGCCGGGCGCAGCTTCACGGTGATCTCGGTGATGATCCCGAGCGTCCCCTCCGAGCCGACCATCAGCCCGGCGAGGTCGTAGCCGACGACTCCCTTCGCGGTGCGCCGCCCGACCCGCACGACCTCACCGGTGGCGGTGACGACCTCCAGGGCGAGCACGTAGTCGCAGGTGACGCCGTACTTGACGCAGCACAGCCCGCCCGCGTTGGTCGCGACGTTGCCGCCGATCGTCGACCAGGGCGCCGACGCCGGGTCCGGCGGGTACCAGAGGCCCCGCTCCGCGCAGGCGGCGCGCAGGTCGTCGTTGACCACCCCCGGTTCGACGACGGCGAGCCGCTCCCCCGCCGAGATCTCCCGGATCGCGGTCATCAGTTCCAGGCTGACCAGCACGCAGCCGTCGACGGCGTTCGCCCCGCCGGACAGCCCGGTGCCCGCACCCCGCGCGACGACCGGCACCCGGTGCGCGGCGCAGGCCCGCACGGTCGCGGCGACGTCGGCGGTGGTCCGCGCCCGCACCACGCACAGCGGTGTGCCGTACTCGGCCCACTCGGCCTCGTCGCGCACGTAGGGACGCACGACGTCGGGGTCGGTCAGGACCCGGTCGGCGTCGAGCGCGGCCGCCAGCTCGGCGAGCACCGCGCGCCCCGCGGCGTCCGGGCCGGAGGCGTCCAGCTCCACGGGCGCGGTGGACCCGCCGAAGGGCCGCCCCTCCGGTACGACGACGGGGGCGGCGGCGGTGACGCGGTCGGGCATGACCCGACGGTAGGTCGCCGACGCCCACGCGGCCAGGGCCCGCCACTACCCACCCTCCCCGGGGCCTGCCGGGGCTCGTCGACGGGGCGTGGCGGGCGGGGGCGGTGCGTGCGGGGTTCAGCGACCCAGGCGCCCCGCGAGCTCCCCCGCCAGCTCCAGCCCGGACAGCCAGGCCGTCTGCACCCGGGACCGGCCCCAGCCGTCCCCGGCCAGAGCGACGCCGTCGTCGCCGAGGTGGAAGGTCTGCTCGCGCTGCGCGGCGGGGGCGGCGAAGCGCCAGCGGTGCACGTGCGTCCACTCCGGCGCGGCGGTGACGCCCAGCAGCTCACGGACCGCGGCGGTCATCGCGGGCACCGCGGCGGCGGGATCGGCGTCGTGGGCGCGCACGAGGTCACCGGTGGAGTGCGCGACGAGCACGGGCGCGTCGTCGCCGCGGCGGTCGCCGTCGTCGGCGACGAGGGACAGGACGGGGTGGTCGTTGACGAACGCCGCGGGCAGCCGCGGCCAGTCCCGGCCGGCGAACCCGGCGGTCAGGGCGAGCACCGGGTTCCACGCCCGCCCGGCGACGGCGGCGCCCGCGGGGGTGTCCGGGTCGAGCAGCCGGGCGGCCTGCGGGTCGGGCATCGCCAGGACGACGGCGTCGGCGCGCTCGCCGTCGACGGTCGGGCCGTCCGGGCCGGGGCGGACCCGCTCGACGGTCCGGCCGGTACGGACGTCCAGGCCGCGGGCGGTGTCGGTGACCAGCGACCGCAGCCCGGCCGGTGCCGCGAACCGCAGCGGGCCGGAGCTGTCCGGGCCCCGGATGGCGCCGTCGAACACCGCGAGGGTGTCGGTCCACCCGCGGACCAGGCCGTCGTCGCGCCAACGTCGGACACGGGCGTCGAACCGGTCGTCGGAGACGGTGAAGTAGGCGGCACCGATGTCGGCGGGACGGTCCCCGTGGCGGTGCACCGCCAGCCGTCCTCCGACCTCGCGGGACCGCTCGTACACCGTCACGTCGACACCGCGGGCCGCCAGCTCCGCGGCGCAGGTCACCCCGGCGATGCCGGCCCCGATCACGATCACGCCCATCCCCGGGACCCTAGGCGGGGGTCGCCAGTGAAGCATGTTCACGGTTAGGGTGCCCTAAGAGCGAAGGGACGCGATGGAACACGTGACCGACGAGGCCAGACTCCGCGAGATCATCGGCGAGGTGCCCGCGTTCATCCGGGACAAGGCGCGTGAGCGCATCGACCCGGTGACTGCGGAGTTCCTGGCGGCGTCGCCGTTCTTCCTGCTGGCGACGACCGGGCCCGACGGCGTCGACGTCTCACCCCGGGGCGACCCGGCGGGCTGCCTGCTGGTGCTCGACGAGCACACGGTCGCCTTCGCCGACCGCAAGGGGAACCGCAGGCTCGACTCGATGCGCAACATCCTGCACGACCCGCGGGTCGGGATGATCGTCGTCGTGCCGGGGTCGAACGACACCGTGCGGATCAACGGACGGGCCCGGATCGTGTACCGGCCGGACTTCGCCGAGCGGCTCACCGTGAAGGGCTCGACGCCCGAGGTGGCGATCGTCGTCGAGGTCGACGAGCTGTTCCTGCACTGCGCGAAGGCGTTCCTGCGCTCGTCGCTGTGGGACACCGCGACCTGGCCGGACCGGGGCGCGGTGCCCAGCGCCGGGAAGCTGGTGAAGGGCCAGTACCGGATGCCCGGCCCGGCGCGGGTGATCGACGCGGCCATGCGCCGCGACAGCCGGGTCAACCAGTACTGACCCGGTCGGCCCCGGCCGCGGCGTCGAGCAGCGCGGCGACGCGGTCGTGCCGGTCGCGCCACCAGGCGGCGCGGTCGGCGTCGGCCGCGACCCCGGCCCGGTGCACCGGCTCGGGCGCGACCCGCGGCACGGGCAGGAACCCCCGCTCGGGGACGTACGGCTCGGCGACGACGTCGGCGGCCAGCAGCGAGACCGTCCCGAGCCCGCAGGCGTGGTGCAGCTCCGGCAGCGCCCCGGCCAGCGCGAGCCCGGCGGCGAGACCGACGCTCGACTCCACCGCCGAGGACACCACGACCGGCAGCCCGACCTCCTCGGCGATCCGCAGGGCCCGGCGCACCCCGCCCAGCGGCGACACCTTCAGCACGACGACGTCGGCCGCTCCGGCCCGCACCACCCGCATCGGGTCCTCGGCGCGGCGGATCGACTCGTCCGCGGCGATCGGCACGTCCACCGCCCGGCGGACGGCGGCGAGGTCGTCGACCTCCCAGCAGGGCTGCTCGACGTACTCCAGACCCCCGGCGGCCCGGTCGAGCTCGCCGATCGCGGCGACGGCCGTCGCGACGTCCCAGGCGGCGTTGGCGTCCACCCGGACCAGCCCGGCGGGGCCGAGCGCGTCGCGGACGGCGGCGACGCGCTCGACGTCCTCGGACAGCGGAGCACCCGGGTCGGCGACCTTGACCTTCGCGGTGGTGCAGCCGGAGGCGCGCACGATCCGCTGGGCCCGCTCGGGCCCGACGGCGGGCACGGTGCAGTTGACCGGCACCCGGTCGCGCACCGGTTCCGGCCAGCCCGTCCCGGCCGCCTCGCGGGCCGCGGCCAGCCACGCGACGGCCTCGCGGTCGTCGTACTCGGGGAAGGGGCAGAACTCGCCCCAGCCGGCCGGGCCGGACAGCAGCAGGCCCTCGCGCACGGTGATCCCGCGGAACCGGGTGGTCATCGGCAGGGAGTAGACGTCCATTCCCGCTCACTTCCTACCGTCAGTAACTTACTGAGGGTAAAGTCTCCGACGTGACCGCGCAGACCGTACCCGGCCCCCGCCGCCGCGTGCCCAGGGCGGAGCGCGAGCGCCAGATCGTCGACGCGGCCGTCGCCGTCTTCGGCGAGCGGGGCTACGCCGAGGTCTCGATGGAGCAGGTCGCTGAGCGGGTGGGTGTCACCAAGCCGGTGCTCTACACCCACTTCGGGTCCAAGGAGGGCCTGCTGCTGGCCGCGATCGCGCGGGCCCGGTCCGAGCTGCTCGACGTCGTCGCGCAGGCGGCGGGGGCCGCGGACTCGCCGGAGGCGATGCTGCGGGGCGGGACGCTGGCCTTCTTCCACTACCTGGACCGCCGGGCTCCGGCCTGGCAGCTGTTCTGCTCCGAGGCCGGGGTCACCGACACCGCGCTGGAGGAGATCCGCGCCCAGCAGACCGACTTCATCGCCGCCCTGCTCGCCGCGCAGGTCCCCGGCACCGAGCCGACCCGGCTGACCGGCTGGGC
Organism: Pseudonocardia sp. HH130629-09; assembly: GCF_001294645.1. Classification (NCBI taxonomy): domain Bacteria; kingdom Bacillati; phylum Actinomycetota; class Actinomycetes; order Pseudonocardiales; family Pseudonocardiaceae; genus Pseudonocardia; species Pseudonocardia sp. HH130629-09. The sequence goes on along the minus strand of NZ_CP011868.1, from coordinate 993,016 downwards.
GCAGGTGATCGTCGGGGCCTGCGAGCGGCTCGCCGTCTGGCGCGGCCAGGACGAGGCGATCACCGCGGACCAGGCCACCGAGTTCCTGATGGACCTGGTCTGGACCGGCCTGGCGGGCCTCGGCGACCGGACCTGAGCGCGCGTCCGGGACAATTCCCGGCCATGAGCACGACCGCACCACGCCTGCTGCAGGTGGCCCGCACCGAGCGGGTCACCCCCGGCATGGTCCGGGTGACCCTGACCGGCGAGGAGCTGGCCGGGTTCCCCGGGCACGGCCCGGACCGCCGGATCAAGATGTTCTTCCCGGTCGAGGGCCAGGAACGACCCGCCGTGCCGCGCGCCTCGACCGGCGGCCCGGTCTGGCCCGCCGGGGAGGCCCGCCCGGCGATCCGCACCTACACGGTGCGCCGCTTCGCCCCCGACGCCGGCGGCCACGGTGAACTCGACGTCGACTTCGTCGTCCACGCCGGGCACGGGCCGGCCGCCGCCTGGGCCGTGTCGGCCGCCCCCGGGGACTGGGTCGGGGTGTCCGAGCCCGGCGGGCGCTGGGAGCCGGACCCGGCCGCCGCGCACCACCTCGTGATCGGCGACGAGTCCGCCCTGCCCGCCATCGCGACCGTGTGCGAGACCCTCGCCGAGGCGGCCCCCGGGGTGCCGGTCCGGGTCGTCGCCGAGGTCGCCGACGCCGGCGAGGAGCAGACCCTGCCCGGCGACGTCGCCGTCACCTGGGTGCACCGCGGCGCCGCCCCGGCGGGTGAGCCGCTGGTCGCGGCAGTGCGGGCCGCCGAGCTGCCCGACGGCCGCGGCCAGGCGTGGCTGTCCGGGGAGTCCGCCGCGGTCAAGGAGCTGCGCGCGCACCTGCTCGACGAACGGGGGTTCGACCGGCGCGCCGTCTACGCCACGGGGTACTGGCGCGCGGTGAACCGACAGCGAACGCACAGCCGTCGCACAGGTCCGTGCGGTGTGCTCCTAGCATGACCGAGGTGATGGACCGGGACGCCGACCCGCTGCGCCGCGCCGACGGCGGCCCGATCCGGGTGCTCGTCGTGGACGACGAGCCCACGTTGTCGGACCTGCTCTCGATGGCCCTGCGCTACGAGGGCTGGGAGGTCCGCGCCGCCGCCGACGGGATGTCCGCGGTGCGTCACGCCCGCGACTTCCGTCCGGACGCGATCGTGCTCGACGTGATGCTGCCCGACGTCGACGGCTTCGAGGTGCTGCGCCGGGTCCGCGCCGACACCCCCGAGGTGCCGGTGCTGTTCCTGACCGCGCGCGACGCCGTCGAGGACCGGGTCGCCGGCCTCACCGCGGGTGGCGACGACTACGTCACCAAGCCGTTCTCGCTGGAGGAGCTGGTCGCACGGCTGCGCGGGCTGCTGCGCCGCGCGGGGATGGCCGCCGCCCAGCGCTCCTCGGAGCTGGTGGTGGGCGACCTGGTGCTCGACGAGGACGCGCACGAGGTGTCCCGCGCCGGCGAGCCGGTGGAGCTGACCGCGACGGAGTTCGAGCTGCTGCGGTACCTCATGCGCAACCCCCGCCGGGTGCTGTCGAAGGCCCAGATCCTCGACCGGGTGTGGAACTACGACTTCGGCGGCCAGTCCAACGTGGTCGAGCTCTACGTCTCCTACCTGCGCAAGAAGATCGACGCCGGTCGCCGGCCGATGATCCACACGGTGCGCGGCGCGGGCTACGTACTGCGGCCCGCCGCGGACTGACCCGATGGTCGTCACTCGCGTCTCCGGTCAGGTCCGCTCGCTGCGGGCCCGGCTCGTCGGCACGGTGCTGCTGCTGTTCACGGTGGCGTGCGTGGCGATCGGCGTCGCGACGACCCTCTCGCTCGACCGCTACCTGTCCACCCGGCAGGACCGCGAGCTGTCGTTCTCCCTGGAGGGCTTCGTCGCCCAGCAGACCGGGCGCGCCCCCGGCCGGCTCACCCACGACGACGGCACCCCCACGCCGGGCGGCCAGGGCGGGGGCCCGCCCGGGGGGATGTTCCTCGGCCCGGGCCCCGGCACGAACGCGATCGGGGCGGTGCTGGACGACGGCCGCGTCGTGAGCGCCCGCCTGGCCCAGCGGGGCGGGACCACCACCGCCGTCCCCGAGGCCGACCTGGCCGCGCTGCGCTCGATGCCCGCCGACACCACCGCCCGCGACGTGACGCTGTCGCTGGGCGACTACCGGGTGATCGGCTGGACCGAGGGGACGACGACCTACCTGATCGCACAGCCGGACAACGCCGGTGCCACCGTGAGCAGGCTCGTCGTCATCGAGCTCGTCGTGCTCGGCGGGGCCGTGGTGCTCACGGGCGGTGCGGCGGCCGTGCTGGTGCGGCGCGCGCTGCGTCCGCTCGAACGCGTCGCCGGCGTCGCCGCACAGGTCGGGAACCTGCCGCTGGACCGGGGCGAGGTGCACCTCGCCGCACGCGTCCCCGAGCCCGACCCGCGCACCGAGGTCGGGCAGGTCGGCACCGCGCTCAACCACATGCTCGACAACGTCGAGGGCGCACTCGCCGCCCGCCAGGAGTCCGAGACGCGGCTGCGTCGTTTCGTCGCCGACGCCAGCCACGAGCTGCGCACCCCGCTGACGGCGATCCGCGGCTACGCCGAGCTGTCGCGCCGCGAGCGCGAGCCGGTCCCGGAGCGGACCACCCACGCGCTGGCCCGGATCAGCTCGCAGGCCGAACGCATGTCCACGCTGGTCGAGGACCTGCTGCTGCTCGCCCGGCTCGACGCGGGCCGGCCGCTGGAGCGCGCCGAGGTGGACCTCACGCGGCTGGTCCTCGACGCCGTCGGGGACGCCCACGTGGCGGGCCGAGACCACCGCTGGTTCCCGCAGCTGCCCGACGAGCCGGTCACCGTCACCGGCGACGCCCACCGGCTCGCCCAGGTGGTCACCAACCTGTTCGCGAACGCCCGCACCCACACCCCGCCCGGCACGACGGTCACCGTCACCCTCGGCCACCCCGTCCCCGGCCGGGTCCGGCTCCAGGTCGCCGACGACGGCCCCGGCATCGCCCCGGACGTCCTGCCCCGGGTGTTCGAGCGGTTCGCCCGCGGCGCGGAGGGGCGCACCCGTGCCGGGAACGACACCCCCAGCACCGGGCTGGGCCTGGCGATCGTGGCGGCGGTCGTCGCCGCCCACGACGGGACGGTCGGGGTCGACAGCTCCCCCGGCCGGACGGTGTTCACCGTCGAGCTACCGGTCCGCTGACGGTTCGGCTGCCTCGGAGTCGCCTCGCGGGTCGGCCGGGGCGAGGTCGATGGACAGCCGGCGGATGAAGTCGTCCATCGCCTGCTGCATCGTCTGGCGGAAGGCACCGAGCAGGGACTGGGTGGCGACCGGCTGCAGGGCCTCGACCGCCGTGCGCAGGTCCGCGACGCCGTGCCGGGGCAGCCCGGCCGCGACGTGCGCCGCCCAGACCTGCTCGCGGAACAGCTCGACGAAGATCTCGGCGATCTCCCGGGTCCGGGACAGCAGCTCCTCGCCGACCTGCTCCACCGCCTCCGGTGCCAGCCCGAGCGCGACGGCGTGCGCCCCGGACCGGACCATCGCCGGGTTGAGCACGCGCAGCCGACCCGGGCCGGTGCGCTCGATCAGCCCGGACGCGGCCAGCCGCTCGACGAACTCCGGGGACGTCCGGGCGCCGGCCCACTCGGCCAGGTCCTCATCGGCGAGCTCGACCGCCTCCTCCGGCTGCCACGGCGCGAGCATGCCGCGGTAGAGGCGCAGCGCCTCCTCCGCGCTGCTGGAGGGGGTCTGGTTGATCAGCACGCCGATCGCGGCGAGGGAGAACCCGCGCCGCTGCAGCCCGGCGATCAACTCCAGCCGGGCCAGGTGGACCGGGCCGTACCAGGCGGTGCGCCCGCGCATCTCCCCCGGCTGCAGCAGGCCGCGGGACAGGTGGGCGCGCACGTTGCGGACGGTCATACCGGCACGTGCGGCGAGCGTGTCGATCGGGAACTCGTCCCCGGCCGTCGGGGTTCCGGACATCGGGGCAGATCCTACTCGCGACGGCCGGGCGCGCACGGTGACGACGAGCGGACCGCAACCACCCCGCGACCCACCGCGACGACGGTCGCGGGCACTCGCCGACGATCAACGATGTCATCGGTCGGCCGATCCGCACCGCGACATCGGTCCGACACCGGCCAGCACCCGATTCCCGCTGGTCACAGGAGCACCATGGCGAACGTTGACACGAACACGTGTCGAGATAGTAGTCTTCTCGGGTGTCGTCGTCATCAAGGTCGACGCGCCCGACTCCGGTCGCATGCCCGCGGCCGGTGCACGCCGGGCCGGCCGACGGGTCCCCCTCCCTGCCGGCCGGTCCGGTCAGCTCGGTGCGGTCCGTCGACCCGGTGCGGTCCGTCGACTCACTGCGGCCCGTCGACGGTGCGGCCGAGATGGTCGCGCTGCAGCACCGCCATCCGGTAGGCGTCGTGGTAGCGGCCGCTGGCGAAGTACTCCTCGCGCAGCTCCCCCTCGACGACGAAACCGGTGCGCTCGTAGGCACGCACGGCGCGGGTGTTCTCGATGTCGACGACCAGGTACACCTTGTGCAGGTTCAGCACGCCGAAGGCGTAGTCGAGGGCCCCGGCGGTGGCGCGGGCGGCGAGCCCCCGGCCCTGGAAGGCGGGGGCGACGATGATCTGGAACTCGGCGTTGCGGTGGATGTAGTCGATCTCCACCAGCTCGACCAGACCGGCCCGCTCACCCGCGCAGTCGATGATGAACCGCCGCTCGCGGTTGTCGTGCACGTGCCGGGCGAAGATCTCCTGCAGCTCGACGAGCGACTCGAAGGGCTCCTCGAACCAGTACGACATGATCCCGGAGTCGTTCGACAGCCCGTGGACGAACGGCAGGTCCTCCCGCTCCAGGGCGCGCAGCCGCATCTCGGGGGTGGTCGTGCTCATCGGGGCCTCCGCGGTCGACGGACACCGTGCCCGTCGACCCGGAAACCTACGAGGCCGGTGCGCTCAGCGCCCGACCCGGGCCCGCTGCGGCGTGCACGACGGACAGTCGCGCCACGGCAGGCTGCGCGAGTCGGCGGGGCGGGCCGCACCGCAGCGGCAGACGCCGGCGATGCCGCCGAACCCGGGCATCGACTTGGTCGGACGTCCCGCACGGACCAGCGTGCGGCCGGAAGCGGACGTGTGCGTGGGCAGGTACAGGCGCATCGAGATCCCCGACGGTGTGTGGTGGAGTTCGGCGACCTGTGGGCCACCGAAGGACACATCGTCTTCACCCTACGAAACATGACGGACATACTCAGTGACCTCTGACACAGATCCCCCCACCGGACCCGACGGCCCGGCGGGTCGCCCTGCCAGACTGCGCCGCATGGCTGGCTCTCCGCTGCTCCAGAACCTCTCCGGCACCGCCCGCACCGCCTACGAGCTGGGCAGCGGCACCGCCCGCGCCGCCGTGGCCCTGACCCGCTCGGGAGTCGTCCGCCCGCTCGGCCCCGGGAAGCTGTACGGGATGGGCCGGGCACTGGTGCGCTACGGCAACAGCATCACCGCGGCGTTCGCCGTCGGGGCGGCCCGCCACCCGTACCGGCTCGCCGTCGTCGACGACGACGGGGTCACCACCTACGCCGAGCTGGAGGAACGCACCGACCGCCTCGCGCTGGCCCTGCTCGACTCGGGCGCCGGACCGGGCGCCCCGGTCGGGGTACTGTGCCGCAACGCCCGCGCACCGATCGAGGCGATGGTGGCGGCGGGCAAGGTCGGCGCCGACGTCGTGCTGGTCAATACCGGGCTCGCGGCCGAGCAGCTGCGCGGGGTGCAGGAGCAGCAGAAGCTCCACACGCTCGTCGCCGACCCGGACTTCCTCGACGTCGTCCCGCCCGGACCGCGCGTCGTGCTCACCTCGACCCCGGACGGGCCGCGTCCCGCCGGCGACCGGGTGCTCGACGATCTCGACGCGATGGTGGAGCGGGGCGGGCCGGGCGAGCTGCCGTTCAAGCCGGAGCCGTCCAAGCAGATCGTGCTGACCTCCGGCACCACCGGGACACCCAAGGGCGCCAAGCGGCCGCACCCGTCGACCCTCGCCCCGGCGGCGTCGATCCTCTCGGCGATCCCGCTGCGCGCGGGTGAGCCGACGCACATCGCCGCTCCGCTGTTCCACACCTGGGGCAACGCCGGGCTGCTGCTCGCCTCGCTGCACGGCGCGACCGTCGTGCTGCGCCGCAAGTTCACCCCGGAGGGGTTCCTCGCCGCCGTGCGCGAGCGCCGGTGCACCACGGTGTTCGCGGTGCCGGTGATGCTCCAGCGCGTCCTGGAGTCCGGCGCCGAGGGCTGGGGCGCCGACCGGGACGACCCGGCGGGCCCGCGGATCGTGGCCGTCTCCGGGTCGGCGCTGCCCGGCGGGCAGGCCAACCGGTTCATGGACCGCTTCGGCGACTGCCTCTACAACCTCTACGGATCCACCGAGGTCTCCTGGGTCTCGATCGCCGGACCGGAGGACCTGCGCGACGCCCCCGGCACCGCGGGCCGCGCCCCGGCCGGGACCACCCTGGTCATCCTCGACGAGGACGACCAGCCCGCCCCGGCAGGCGTCGACGGCCGGGTGTTCGTGGGCAACGACCTGCCGTTCGAGGGCTACACCGGCGGCGAGGAGGGCCTGGAGGAGCACGACGGGCTGCTGGGGACCGGCGACGTCGGGCACCTCGACGAGCACGGACGGCTGTTCCTCACCGGCCGGGCAGACGACATGATCGTCTCGGGCGGGGAGAACCTGCACCCCGGCCCGGTGGAGGAGCTCATCTCCGGGATGGACGGGGTGCGCGAGGCCTGCGTCCTCGGGGTGGACGACGACGAGTACGGCCAGCGGTTCGCCGCCTGGGTGGCGCTGGAGCCGGGTGCCGAGGTCACCGCGGACGCGATCCGCAGCCGGGTGAAGTCCGACCTGGAGAAGTTCGCCGCACCGCGGGACGTGCACTTCCTCGACGAGCTGCCGCGCAACCAGACCGGGAAGGTGCTGCGCGCCGAGCTGCCCGGCCGGGACTGACCCTTCCGGGTGGTCCGGGTTGAAGTCAGGCAAACCTTCCCTAAGATGGCCCGATGACGGTCACCGTGACACGTGGCGCACCCGGCGGTCCCGCCGGGGCGCCCGTCTCGGGCTGTTCCGGGCTGAGCGAGGCGCTCGGCGAGCCGATGACCGGCACCGCGCCGCACGTGCGTCGCCTCGTCGCGGTCGAGCACATCGGCGCCTGGCCGCGGAAGGTCGCCGACCACCCGGACCCGGCCGTGGCCGCGCTGTTCGACCGGCTCCGCGCCGACGACGTCATCCTGCTGCTGATCCGCCGCTCCGGCCGCGAGGGCCGCTGCGACGCCGACGGCGCCCGCACCGTCTACGTCGCCGACCTCGCCCCGGGCGGCTCACGGGCGTGGTCGCGCACCGTGCGCAGCACCGACGACCTCGCCGGCATCGACCTCGACCCGGGCGCGGGCACCCCGGTGCTCGACCCGGTGATGCTGGTGTGCGCGCACGGCAGGCGTGACGTCTGCTGCGCCGTCCGCGGCCGCGCGCTCGCCGGGGACCTGGCCGCCGAGGGCGCCGACGTGTGGGAGTGCACCCATCTCGGCGGGCACCGGTTCGCGCCGACCGCGCTGGTGCTGCCCACCGGCTACGCCTACGGCCGCCTCGACACCGACGGCGCGCTGGCCGCGCTGAAGGCCGCGGCCGGCGGCGGCGTGGACCCGTGGTGCTGTCGCGGTCACACCGGGATGGACCCGGTCGGCCAGCTCGCCGAGCTCGCCGTGCGCGAGCACACCGGGATCGGGGACGCCACGGCGCTGCTGGTCGACGCCGCCGATCCGAGCGTGGGTGGTGACGGCGGGCGCCCGGACGGGCACCTGGTCACCGTGCGCTCCCGCGACGGCCGGAGCTGGACGGTGCCGGTCACGACCGACACGACCCTGCCGCCGCGGCCGCCGTCCTGCGGGGCGGCCCTGGAGGCGGCGACACCGCTGGTCGCGGGCACCCCCGCCGAGCACTAGCCGAACACGCGCTCCAGGGCGCGGGCCAGGCCGTCCTGCTCGACGGTGTCGGTGGACTCGTCGGCGTCGGCGTGCACGTCCGGCGGGGCCTGCCCCATCGCGATCCCGCGGCCTGCCCAGCGCAGCATCGCGCGGTCGTTGTCGCCGTCGCCGACGGCGAGGACCTCGGAACGGTCGACACCGAGCCGGGCCGCGACCCGCGCGAGCCCGGACGCCTTGGACACCCCGGCCGGCACCAGCGTCACCCACGGCAGCTCGTGGTCGAGCGTCGGCTCGGTGCCGGGCACCCGGAGCCGGGAGGCGCGGGCCGCGGTCTCCGCCGGGTCGTGCCCCGGCCAGTACATGACCAGCTTGGGTGTCGGCTCGTCGAGCAGACCGCCGCGGCCGACCTCGGTGACGGTGCCGGCGAGCACGCCGTCGGGGAACGGGGCGCTGACCCGCTGCCCGACGCCGACGTGCTCGCAGGCGAACACCGCCCCCGGGAACAGCTCGGTCATCGTGTCGAGGGCGGCGGTCACGGCCTCGGGGCCGAGCCGCTCCATCGTCAGCACCCGGCGGGTCGCGGTCTCCATCTCGACCGCGCCGTTGGAGGTCAGGGTGACGCCGTCGCGCAGCCCGATCGCGTCCAGCGCACCGGCCACGCCGACGACGGTCCGGCCGGTGCACAGCATCACCTCGGCCCGGGTCCCGGCGAGCGCGATCGCCTCGAGGACCGCAGGGCTCGGGGGCCTGCGCCCGTGGACGATGGTGCCGTCGATGTCGAGCGCGACCAGCCGGATCACGTCCCCGACCCTACGTCGAGCCGGAACCGGGCGACGCCGTCGCGGGTCCCGGTGGGGCGCATCCCGATCCGCTCCAGCACCCGCTCCGACGCACGGTTGCCGGGCTCGACGCCCGCGACCAGCGGCGACGCCCCGGCCGAGCGGGCCAGGGCGAGCAACAGGCCGGCGGCCTCGACGGCGTAGCCGCGGCCGCGGCGCGACGGCACCACGCCGTAGCCGAGCTCGACGGCGGCCGGGCCGTCGTCGGGGGCGGGGAACAGCCCCGCACCGCCGACGACCGTTCCACCGTCGCGTTCGACGAGCAGCCGGTGGCCGAGCTCGCCCCAGCCCGGCCCGCCCGGGTCGCGGGCGAGCAGCCGGGCGACGATCCGGTCGCCCTCGGCGGGAAAGTCCGGCGCCCAGTCGGCGCGCCGGGCGCCGGCCACGACGGCCGCCGCCACCGCCGGGGTCCATCCGGGGAGCAACAGTCGTGGTCCGTGCAGGACGGGGACGGGCACGGGTCGATTCTCCCCCGTGCCCGCCCCCGGGGTGTGGTCAGCTCCCGGAGCCGCCGGTGGTCGGCGCCGCGGACCCGGACTCCTGGGCGACCGCGGCGCACGCCTGCTGCGCCGTCGCCCAGGCCGTGCTGTCGACGCCGGGAGGTGCCTCGCCGACACCCGAGCCACCGGCCCCGCCCTGACCGCCCGCGGCGGGCGCGCCGCTCGGCGGTGCCCCCAGGGTCCCGCCCTCACCGGCGGCCTGCCCGCCGCCCTGTCCCCCGGCACCGCCCTGCCCACCAGGGCCGCCGTCGGGCGGCGCGGGGACACCGTTCTGCTCCAGACAGGCCATCAGCGCATCCGAGCCGGTCCCGGCCGCGCCGCCGGCCGCCGCGGTACCGGTGGATCCGCCGGCGTCCGCGCCTGACTGCCCGTCGGCCGCCGCGGACGTCCCGCAGGCCGCGGCGCCGAGCAGCACCACGGCGACGGCGGTGCCGGCGGCGAGACGACGGCCGCGCCGCAGCAACGGTCCGCGGCGCGCCTGCCCGGGGTCCACGGTGGACGCCGGGGTGGTATCGGTCGACATGTCTCCGGTACTCCTGTTCTGGCCGGGACGGACGGGCGGTCTGCCCGGGCGCGGCTCCGGCCGGTACCCAGGCTCGCGGGGGCTGCTGTGTCGCGGCTGTGTGCGGCGTCGGAGCGGGCTCTGAACGTTCCCTCCGCCTCGTCACAGCTGGTTCACAGGTCGATCACCGGGTCCGCACAGCGCTCGGGAGCAGCGTCGCGAGGGTGACGAGCACCCTGTCCCGGCCCCGGCCGGCTCCCGCACCCGACCCGTCCCCTCCCACCCGCCGGGTCCTTCGGCACCTGCCGCTCGCCGCGCTGCTGGGAGGAGCGGCCGCGCTGTATCTGTGGGGCCTGTCGGAGTCGGGGTGGGCGAACGCGTACTACGCCGCCGCCGCGCAGGCCGGTGGCCAGAGCTGGTCGGCCTGGTTCTTCGGCGCCTCCGACGCGGCCGGCGGCATCACGGTGGACAAGGCCCCCGGCGCGCTGTGGCCGATCGGGCTGTCGGTGCGGCTGTTCGGGCTGTCCAGCTGGAGTGTGCTGGTGCCGCAGGCACTGATGGGTGTCGGTGCGGTCGCACTGCTGCACGCGGCGGTGCGCCGGGCCGCCGGCCCCGGGGCGGGACTGCTCGCCGGGGCGACGCTCGCGCTGACCCCGGTCGCGGTGCTGATGTTCCGCTTCGACAACCCCGACGCGATGCTGGTGCTGGTCCTGACCGGCGCCGCGTACGCGATGACCCGGGCCGTCGAGCGGGGTGTCACCGGTTGGCTGGTGCTGGCCGGGGCCCTGGTCGGGTACGGCTTCCTCACCAAGATGCTGCAGGCCTTCCTGGTTCGCGCTGATGTGGCTGGTCGCCGCGCCGGTGGCCTGGTGGCCGCGTCTGCGCGGCCTGATCGTCGCCGGTGCGGCACTGGTGGTGTCGGCCGGCTGGTGGGTGCTCACCGTGGAGCTGTGGCCGGCGGCGGACCGGCCCTACATCGGCGGCTCGCAGTCGAACAGCGTCCTGGAGCTGGTGTTCGGCTACAACGGCGTCGGTCGGCTGACCGGCGACGAGGTCGGTTCGGTCGGCGGCGGCGCGGGCGGCCGGACCGGCGGGTGGGGTTCCACCGGGCTGCTGCGGCTGTTCGGCTCGGAGATGGCCCGCGAGGCGTCCTGGCTGCTGCCCGCGGCGCTGCTGCTGCTCGGGGTGCTGCTCCTGCGGACCCGACGGGCCCCCCGCACCGACCCGGCACGGGCGGCGGTCCTCCTCTGGGGCGGCTGGCTGCTCGTGACGGGCCTGACGTTCAGCCTGATGGCCGGGATCATCCACAGCTACTACACCGTGGCGCTGGCCCCGGCGGTCGCCGCACTGGTCGGGATCGGCGGGGCGACGCTCTGGCGGGACCGCTCCTCGGTGGGGGCACGGTGCTCGCTCGCGGCGGCCATCGCGCTGACGGCGGTCTGGTCGTTCGCGCTGCTGCCGTCGGACTGGCTCGGGTGGTTGCGCTGGACCGTGCTCGTCGTCGGTCTGCTCGCCGCGGCCGCGCTGACCGGGGTGCACCGGATGCCGCGCGCGCTGGCCGCGGTGGTGCTCGCCGCGGCCGTGGCCGCCGGCGGCGCCGGGACCGCGGCCTGGTCGGTGGCGACGGCGGCGACCCCGCACTCCGGGGCGATCCCGAGCTCGGGTCCGCAGGGCTACGGCTCGGGCCCCGGCGGGGGCGGCGGTCCGGGTGGGATGCGCGGGGGTCAGGGCGGCCCCGGTGGCCCTGGTGGGCAGGGCGGTCCCGGCGGCCCCGGCGGACAGGGCGGCTCCGGCGGACAGGGCACGGCGCCCCCGGCCACCGACGGTGGCGGCACGACCGGCGGCACGGATCCGTCCGGAGCCCCCGCGGGCGGCACCGACCGGAACGGCTCGGGTCCGGCCGTCGCGGGTCCGAGCGGCACCGGTCAGAACAGCACCGGTCAGAGCAGCGGGAACGGCCGCGGACCCGGCGGCGGTGGGCCCGGCGGCGGTGGGCCCGGCGGCGGTGGGGGCCCGGGCGGGATCCTCAGCGCGCCGACCCCGTCGGCGCAGCTCACGGCACTCGTCGCGCAGGACGCCGGCTCCTACACCTGGGCCGCGGCCGCGATCAGCTCGATGCAGGCCGCGGGCTACCAGCTCGCCGCGGACGCACCCGTGCTCGCCGTCGGCGGCTTCAACGGCACCGACCCGTACCCGACGCTGGAGCAGTTCCAGCAGATGGTCGCCGAGCAGCGGATCCACTGGTTCGTGGGCTCGTCGGGCAGCGGGATGATCAGCACCGACTCCGGCGGCAGCGACGCCGCCCTGCGCATCGCCGAGTGGGTCGAGGCTACGTTCCCGGCGCAGACCGTGGACGGCGTCACCCTCTACGACCTGAGCGCGTCGTGACCGGCACCACGGACGACGGCCTCACAGCCGGCGCACAGGTCGATCACACCGTCACGACATCGCGGTCGACGACCGTCGTCCCCATGACCACAGTCGCCACCGGCCCCGTGCCCGGCACCCGCCCGGAATCCGGCCGACACCCGCGGACGGTGCTCGACATCGTCGTCCCCGTCTACAACGAGGAGGGTGACCTCGAGTCCTCGGTCCGCCGGCTGCACGCGTTCCTCACCGGCAGCTTCCCGTACTCGTTCCGGATCACCGTCGCCGACAACGCCAGCACCGACGCCACTCCGGCGATCGCGGCGCGGCTGGCCGGCGAGATCGCCGAGGTCCGCACCGTGCGTCTGGAGCAGAAGGGCCGCGGCCGCGCACTGCGGCACGTGTGGTCCGCCTCGGACGCCGACGTGCTGGCCTACTGCGACGTCGACCTGTCCACCGACCTGGGTGCCCTGCTCCCGCTGGTGGCCCCGCTGGTGTCCGGGCACTCGGACCTGGCGATCGGCACCCGGCTGGCGCGGGCGTCGCGGGTGGTACGCGGCCCGAAGCGGGAGTTCATCTCGCGCAGCTACAACCTGATCCTGCGCGGGGCGCTGTCGGCCCGCTTCTCCGACGCCCAGTGCGGCTTCAAGGCGATCCGCTCCGACGTCGCGCGGCGGCTGCTGCCGCTGGTGGAGGACACCGGCTGGTTCTTCGACACCGAGCTGCTGGTGCTGGCCGAGCGGGCCGGGCTGCGCATCCACGAGGTGCCGGTCGACTGGGTCGACGACCCGAACTCCAGCGTGGACATCGTCGCGACCGCGACCGCGGACCTGAAGGGCGTGTGGCGGGTCGGGCGGGCGCTGGCGACGGGAACGCTGCCGCTGGCCGACATCCGGGCCCAGCTCGGCCGGGCGCCACTGGAACCGACCCCGGTGCCGGGTGTGCCGCGGTCGATGCCGTTCCAGCTGGCGCGCTTCGCGGCGATCGGGGTCGCGTCGACCGCGGCGAACCTGCTGCTGTTCCTCGCCCTGCGCGGAGTCCTCGGCATGATCGCGGCGAACGTGGTGGCCATGCTGATCTGCGCGGTGGCCAACACCGCGCTCAACCGGCGTTTCACCTTCGGCGTCCGGGGCCGCGACCGCGCGGTCACCCACCAGTTCCAGGGCCTCATCGTGTTCGGGCTGGGGCTGGCCCTGACCACCGGCGCGCTCGCCCTGCTCGGGGCGCTGGTGCCGGGTGCGCACCTGGCCGTCGAGGTCGTGGTGATCGTGGTGGCGAACCTCGTCGCCACGGTGCTGCGCTTCGTCCTGTTCCGCGCGTGGGTGTTCCGGCCGGCTGCCGCCACCCCCGCGACCGTTCCGCTCGAGAAGGCGACCGCCCTGTGACCAGCACCCTCGACCGGACACCGACCCGGTCCGATCCTGCCCCCACCGCGGCCGGCCGGTCGCGGTGGGGGCGGCCCGCCGCGGTGGCCGCCCTGCTCGTCGGGACGGGTGTGCTCTACCTGTGGAACCTGGGTGCCTCGGGCTGGGCGAACTCGTTCTACGCGGCCGCGGTCCAGGCGGGTGCGCAGGACTGGACGGCGTTCTTCTTCGGCTCGCTCGACCCGCAGAACGGCATCACCGTCGACAAGCCGCCGGCGTCGCTGTGGCCGATGGAGATCGCCGCGCGGATCTTCGGCTTCAGCTCCTGGAGCATGCTGGTGCCGCAGGCGCTGATGGGCGTCGCCGCGGTGGGGCTGCTCTACGCCGCGGTGCGCCGGGTGTCCGGGCACGGCGCGGGGCTGTTCGCGGGCGCGCTGCTCGCGCTGACCCCCGTCGCGGCACTGATGTTCCGTTTCAACAACCCCGACGCGCTGCTGACCCTGCTGATGGTCGCCGCGGCCTACCTCGTCGTGCGCGGCTGCGCCGACGGGCGGACGCGCTGGATCGTCGGTGCCGGGCTGGTGCTCGGGTTCGCGTTCCTGGCCAAGTCGCTGCAGGCGTTCCTGGTACTCCCGGGGATGACACTGGCCTGGTCGTGGGCCGCGCCGGTCCGTCCGTGGCGACGGGTGTGGCAGCTGTTGGCCGGGGGCGCCGGGATCGTCGTCGGGGCCGGGTGGTGGCTGCTCGCGGTCGCGCTGTGGCCGGTCGGCGCGCGTCCCTACATCGGCGGCTCGGGGGACAACACCCCCCTGGGACTGGCGTTCGGCTACAACGGCCTCGGCCGGATCACCGGCGGGGAGCGCATGGGCGGCGGCATGCCCGGAGGCGGCATGCCCGGAGGCGCCGCGACGGGTGACTCCGCGGACGGCGCGACCGGCGGGATGCCCGGCACGACCGGCGGCGGCATGCCCGACGCCATGGGCGGGGGCATGCCCGGCGGCATGGCCGGCGGACCCGGCGGCGGGGGCATGGGCGGCGGCTTCGGCGGGCAGACCGGACTGCTGCGGATGTTCGAGTCCTCGTTCGGCACGCAGGTGTCCTGGCTGCTGCCGGCCGCGCTGGTCCTGCTGGTCGCGGCGCTGGTCCTGCGCGGACGGGTGGCCCGCACCGACGGTGTGCGCGCGTCGCTGCTGCTGTGGGGCGGATGGACGCTGGTGACGATGCTGGTGCTCTCCTACATGGAGGGCATCGTGCACCCGTACTACTCGGTGGCACTGGCGCCGGGGATCGCGGCGCTGGTCGCGATCGGCGGCCGGGAGGTGCTGGCCCACCGCGACCGCTGGTGGGCGCGCGGAGTCCTCGCCGCGACGACGGTCGGCACCGCGGTGTGGGCGTTCGTTCTGCTCGGCTGGTCCCCGGAGTTCCTTCCGTGGCTGCGCTGGGTGGTGCTGGTGCTCGGTGTCGTGGCCGGGGCGGCGCTGCTGCTGCCCGCAGGACGGCGGTGGTGGACGGCCGTGGTCCTCGGCGCGGCGCTGCTCAGCGGGATCGCGGCCCCGGCGGCGGCCGTGCAGACGGCCGCGACGACCCACCAGGGGTCGATCCCGACCGCGGGGCCGACCGTCTCCGGTTCCGACGGCGGACCGGGCGGCGGGCCGGGTGACGGCGACGGCCGTGGCATGCGCGACCGGGGTGGCGACGCCTCCGGAACCCGAGCCGGTACCGGTGGCGACGGCGCCACGCCGGGCGTCGGCACCACTCCGGGCGGCAGCACCACCCCGGGCGACGGCACCACCGCGGGCAGCAGTGCCATCCCGGGCGGTGGCGGCACCGCGGACGGCAGCGCCGATCCCTCCGACGGCACCACCGCGGGCGACGGCACGACCCGGCCCGGCGCGGGTGGTCCCGGCGGCGGACCGGACGAGGGGCGGTCGAGCGAGCAGGTGGCGGCCCTGCTGCGGGATGCGGGCCCGGCCCGCTGGGCCGCGGCGACCGTCGGTTCGCAGAGCGCGGCCTCTCTGATGCTCGCCGCCGGACCCGACACCGCGGTGTTCGCGATCGGCGGCTGGTCCGGCAGCGACGAGGCACCGACCCTGGAGCAGTTCCAGCAGTACGTGCAGCAGGGCGACGTCCGGTACTTCGTCGACGGACGCGGCGGCGGACCGGGCGGTGACCGGGGCGTCGGCTCACAGATCAGCACCTGGGTGGCCGAGCACTACACGGCCGTCACGGTCGACGGCACCACGGTCTACGACCTGTCCGCGCCGGCGCGCTGACCGTCCTCGCCCGCCGAGTGGCACACCACGTACCCGGATCCGGTCGCCGGCCGCACGTGGTGTGCCACTCGGCGGGTACCCCCGTTTCGGCCACGGTGCGGTCTCCGACGGCGCGCTCGGCTGCTCCCGGCGGGCGCAGTTGGGCAGAGTGGGGCCATGACCGCCACCGGCCCCCGCACCGGCGACCCCGGATCCGGGATCCCGACCGCCGCGCTGCCGCTTCCGCTGCGCCCACCCGCGAACCGGGTCGACCCCCGCGCCGTCTGGTGGTGGCGGCTCTCGGCGGCGCTCGTCCCGCTCGTGCTGCTCGTCGGCCAGGTCGTCGCGTGGTTCCTGCTGCCCGCGGTCCCGTGGCACGGGGTGCTGATCGCGACCGTCGTGCTGACGGTGGGGTGGCTGCTCGTCGGGACGCTCGTCGTGCCGGGTCTGCGCTACCGGCTGCACCGCTGGGAGGTGACCGAGGACGCCGTATACACCCGGTCCGGCTGGCTGGTGCGGGAGTGGCGGATCGCGCCGATCCCGCGGGTGCAGACCGTCGACACCGAGCACGGCCCGCTGCAGCAGGCGCTGGGCCTGGCGACGGTGACCGTCACGACCGCGTCGGCCCGCGGCCCGGTCCGGATCGCCGGGCTCGACGCCGACGCCGCCGCCGAGCTCGCCCGCCGGCTCACCGAGACGACGGGGCGGCACAGCGGGGACGCGACGTGAGCGAGCCCGCACCCGTCGCACCCGCGGGCGACACCGGCACGACCCCCGGCGAGGTCGGCTGGCGACGGCTGCTGCTCGTGGGCCCGGCCACCGCGCTGCTGCGGCTGGCCCCCGCGCTGGTCGTGCTGGTCCTGTTCGGCGCGGGCAGCGGCAACTCCACCCAGGTCTGGATCGCGGGGGCGGCGGTCGTCGTCGCGGTCGCGGCGGGCGTCGTGCGCTGGCGCACCACCCGCTACCGGATCACCAACGAGCGCGTCGAGCTGCACAGCGGGCTGCTGAACCGGCAGCGCCGCTCGGTGCCGCGGGACCGGATCCGCACCGTCGACCTGACCGCACCGCTGCTGCACCGGCTCGTCGGGCTGTCGGTGGTGAAGGTCGGGTCCGGGCAGAGCGGGTCGGACGCGGGCCTCGACCTCGACGCCGTCGCCACCGACGAGGCCGAACGGCTGCGTCGCGAGCTGCTCGCCCGCCCCGCTCCGGCACACGGACCGGCCGCGGCCACCGACGGGACCGGGGCCGCCCGGATCGGGGCCATCGGGACCGGGGCCGACGGGACCGGGGCCGCGGCCGCGGCCGGGGCCGGGGCCGGGGCCGGGGCCGGGGCCGACGAGGCTGGGGCCGACCGAGGCGGAGCGTCCGTCGGCACGGCGGGTCCCGTCGAACCGGAGGGCGAGGAGCTCGACCGGATCGACTGGTCCTCGCTGCGCTACGCCCCGCTGACGGTCAGCTCGCTGGCCGCGATCGGCGCGCTGGCCGGCGCGGCCTGGAACCTGCTGAACGAGACCGGTCTCGACCCCCGCTCGCTGCCCGGTGCCGACACCGTCGCCGGGGAACTGTCGACCGCGCCGGTCTGGGCGACGGTGCTCGTCGCGGTCGGTGCGCTGCTGCTGGTCATGGTCGTCGGCAGCATCGTGCTGTTCGTCGAACGCTGGTGGGACTACCGGCTCAGCCGCGAGCCCGACGGCACGCTGCGGGTGCGCCGCGGCCTGCTGACCAAGCGCTCGCTGTCGGTGTCCGAGCAGCGGCTGCGCGGGGTGACGGTGTCCGAACCGCTGCTGGTGCGGGCCCTGGGTGGCGGCGCCCAGGCCGGGGCGCTGGCCGTCGGCCTGGCCGGCGACGACGCCGACTCCGGCAGCGGCGCGCTCGGCCCGCCGGTGCGCCGCGCACACGCCCACGCCGTCGCCGCGACTGCCGCCCGCGCGACCGGCCCCGTCACCGACGGCCCGCTGCGGGCGCACCCGGCGCGGGCCCGGACCCGGCGGCTGGTCCGCGCGGTCGGTCCGGCGCTCGGGGTCGCCGCGGCGCTCGGGGTGCTCGCCTGGTCCGACGCCGCGGTGTGGCCGGTCGTGGTGGGTGTCTCGCTGGTCCTGGTCGCCGTACCGCTCGCGCTGGACCGCTACCGCGCCCTGGGCCACCGGCTCGACGAGCACTACCTCGTCGCCCGGCACGGGTCACTGCTGCGCACCACGACCGCGCTGCGCCGCGACGGCGTCATCGGCTGGCGGATACGGCAGAGCCTGTTCCAGCGCCACGCCGGGGTGCTGACGCTGGAGGCGACCACCGCCGCGGGCGGCGGCTCGGTGCTGGTGCTGGACCTGGACCCCGCCGACGCCGTCGCGCTCATGGCCGCGGTCACCCCGGACCCGGTAGCGCCGTTCCGGGTCCCGCCGCGGGTCAGCGACGCCGGCGGGTCCCGAACAGGCTGCGGGTGATCTCCCGGGTCACCGTGTTCGTGAGCTGACGACCGGTCGGCGACTGCAGGAAGTCCCCGATCTTGGAGAAGATCCCGCCGCCCGACGAGTCCTGCGGCGGGGGCGGCGGGGCCTGGCCCGGCTCCGGAGCGGGGGCGGGCGCCCCGACCGGCGTCGCCTCGCCACCCGGTCCGGCCGCGATGCTCGCGGTGAGCTTCTCGTAGGCCGACTCGCGGTCCACCATCTGTCCGTACTTCGCCTGCAACGGCGAGGCGGCGGCGTCGGCGCGGACGTCGTCGACGGGCAGGGCGGCCATCAACGAGCGCGGGGCCCGCAGCCGGGTCCAGGCGACCGGTGTGGGCGCGCCGCGCTCGGACAGCACCGTGACGATCGCCTCACCGGTGCCCAGCGAGGTCAGCGCCGACTCCAGGTCGTAGACCTCGGACTTCGGATAGGTCCGCACCGTGCGCGACAACGCCTTCTGGTCGTCCGGGGTGAAGGCCCGCAGCGCGTGCTGGATCCGCGCGCCGAGCTGGGACAGCACCTCGTTCGGCACGTCGGTGGGCAGCTGGGTGCAGAAGAACACCCCGACGCCCTTGGACCGGATGAGCTTGACGGTCTGCTCGATGCGGTCGAGGAACGCCTTCGAGGCGTCGGTGAACAGCAGATGCGCCTCGTCGAAGAAGAAGACCAGCTCGGGCCGGTCCAGGTCACCCGCCTCGGGCAGCTCCTCGTACAGCTCGGCGAGCAGCCACATCAGGAACGTGGAGAACAGCACCGGGTTCGCGGCGCGTTCGGCCAGCTCCAGCAGCGTGACGACACCCTTCCCGTCGACCTGACGCATCAGGTCCGCGGGATCGAACTCGGGCTCGCCGAAGAACTCCTCGCCGCCCTGGGCCTCCAGGTTGACCAGTGCGCGCAGGATGACCCCTGCCGTCGCCGGGGAGACCCCGCCGATGCCCTTGAGGTCGGCCTTGCCCTCGTCGGAGGTGAGGTGCGTGATGACCGCGCGCAGGTCCTTGGTGTCGAGCAGCGGCAGCCCGCGCTGGTCGGCCCAGTGGAAGATCAGGCCGAGGGTGGACTCCTGGGTGGCGTTGAGGCCGAGCACCTTCGCCAGCAGGATCGGGCCGAACTGGGTCAGCGTCGCCCGCACCGGGACGGCGACGCCGCCGTCGCCCAGGGACAGGAACTGCACCGGGTACGCGGTCGGGACCCAGTCGTCGCCGGCGTCGGTCGCGCGGGCGGTGACCTTGTCGTTCGGCTCACCCGGCCGGGCCATGCCGGACAGGTCGCCCTTGACGTCGGCGAGCAGGACCGGGACCCCGGCATCGGAGAGCTGCCCGGCCAGCGCCTGCAGCGTCTTCGTCTTGCCGGTGCCGGTCGCCCCGGCCACCAGGCCGTGCCGGTTCAGCGTCGCGAGCGGGATCCGGACCCTTGCCTGCGGGTCGCACACGCCGTCGACGAGGACGGTGCCGAGCTCCAGCGCGGCCCCGTCGGTGGCGTATCCGGCGGCGATGGTGCGAGCGGGTGTGTCGTCAGCCACGGCGCGAGCCTAGGGCACTCCCCCAACGGTGGCGGGCGAGGCTCGCGCCCGTCGCACCGATGTCACCTAGGCTGTGGCGATGACCGATCGGCTGGTGTGGATCGACTGCGAGATGACCGGGCTGGATCTGGGCTCCGACGCCCTGATCGAGATCGCGGCGCTGGTCACCGACGGCGACCTCAACATCCTCGGCGAGGGCGTCGACGTGGTGATCGCCTGTGACGACGCGAAGCTCGACGCGATGCCCGACGTCGTCCGAGACATGCACGCCCGGTCCGGGCTGACCGCCGAGGTCCGGCGCGCGACGGTCACGGTCGAGCAGGCCGAGAAGATGGTGCTCGACTACGTCCGCACCCACGTCCCGGACGCCCGCTCCGCGCCGCTGGCCGGCAACTCGATCGCCACCGACCGCGGGTTCATCGCCCGGGACATGACCGAGCTGGACTCATACCTGCACTACCGGATGATCGACGTCAGCTCGGTGAAGGAGCTGGCGCGGCGCTGGTTCCCACGGGTGTTCTACGCGAAGCCGGAGAAGGGCCTCGCGCACCGCGCGCTCGCCGACATCCGCGAGTCGATCCGCGAGCTGGCCTACTACCGGCAGGCGCTGTTCGTGGCACCGCCCGGTCCGACGACCGAGCAGGCGCAGGCCGCGGCGGCCGCGGTCGCGCGCGTCGCGGCACCCCCGCAGACCGGTACGACCCCCGGCTGAGGGCTCCCGCGGACCCCGGTCTATAGTTTCTCCAGCGCTTCCGGGAGTCCGGGAGATCGCGATGGTGGGTGTAGCTCAGTTGGTAGAGCACCTGGTTGTGGTCCAGGGGGCCGCGGGTTCAAGTCCCGTCACTCACCCGGTCGCCGATTCTGCAGCAGCAGAGCCGTGCGACGGACAAGTACACATGCGCCGTTAGCTCAATTGGCAGAGCAGCTGGCTCTTAACCAGCGGGTTCGGGGTTCGAGTCCCTGACGGCGCACACATGTTCGCAGGCCACAGGCTTGCTATAATCCTCACCGCAAGATCGGGAGCGCCTTTACCGCTCCGAAACTCTTGCTGGACCTTCCCGGTGAGGAGCGCATGGCACGTCCACCGCTCCCTCTCGGTATGCCCGGGTCCATCTCCGTCAGCGAACAGACGCCCGGCCGCTGGGTCGCCCGGTGTAAGTTCCGGGACCAGGACGGCGTCACCCGGCCGATACGCAAGCATGGCCCGACGAAGACCGGCGCACGCAACGCCCTCAACGAGGCGATCAGCGACCGGCAGCGCGCCGGCCGACAACGCGCCGGCGAGCTCACCCCCGGCTCGACGTTCGCCGACGCCGCCGTGCTCTTCCTCGCCCGGGTGGCGAGCCGTCGGGCGGACTCGACGCACGCCCTGTACGAGTTCCACCTGCGAAACACGATCCTGCCCGCGATCGGGGCCCTACGGCTCCGGGAGTGCACGGTCGGACGGATCGACGCGTTCCTGGCGGCCCTGGAGTCTCGCTACGCGGCGAACACCCGTCGGAAGCTCCGGAGCATCGTCAGCGGTGTACTGCAGCATGCCGTCCTCGCGGAGGCGATCCCCCACAACCCGGTCCGGGACCTCGATCGAATCGAGCAGTCGAACGGCGCTCGCAAGACGAAGCCACGCGGCCTGACGATCGTCGAGCGCCAGCGATTCTTGAAATGGCTCGACGGCTCGTCCGATGACGAGGACGAGCGTCGCAAACAACTCGTCGCGCAGCGGGCCGATCTTCCCGACCTGGTGCGGTACATGCTGGGCACTGGCTTACGAATCGGCGAGGCGCTCGCATCCCGGCCTTGCGACGTGAACCTCGCCGGCATCGACCTTGACGTGGCTGGTGGTCGACGCACGATTCCGGTCGTCGCGATGGCGGGCAACATGACCTGGGTGAAAGGGAAGGGGCTCGTCCGACACGAGGGGAAGAGCGCATCGGCGCTGCGCCTCATCCCGCTTCCGAACTTCACCGCAACGATGCTGCGACGACGACTGTCGGCAGAACTGGCTCCCGAGGATCCCCTCTTCCCCGCCGCAGGCCGGGACGGCCGCCTCACATTTCGATATCCAGCCAACGTCCGGCGCTCACTTCGATCGGTCCGGGACGAGGTCGAGCTGGGGTGGATGACCCCGCACACCTGGCGGCGGACGTACGCCACGATTCTCGATGACGAGATCTCGTTCACGGATCGAATGAAGGCCGATCTCCTCGGTCAGGCGAAGTTTCTGAAAGACGAGTATGTAAGTCGAGGCGAGCTACATCCTGAGGCGGCGGTGGTACTGGACAACGCATTGAACCCACCGACTGAAGCGAAATAGCATCCGATGACGTTAATCTTGTCGTGCCTCACCCACAAGTTCGCCGTCCAAGCAAGCGATCGACAGCTAACTTATCTCGATGGCAAAGTTGCGGAAGACGCATCCAACAAGGCGACTTTGTACTGCAACCAGGCAGTCTTCGCCTTCACTGGCCTCGGCTCTGTCAGCAGGACTGAGAAGACTCGTGACTTCCTTCGGACGACACTCGCCCACCACGGGCAGCCAGACTTGCAGCAGATGCTCAACTATCTGTGCGCAGAAGCAACGGCAAAAGTCCAGCAGCTTCGATTAGACACCCCCAGAAAGACATGGCCGCACCACAAACGGATATCGTTCGTCGGGATTGGCTTCATTGGCGGCGAGCATCCCACAGACGTGGCCGGGATGCCTCCCACACACGATAACCTGTTTCCGTTCTTTTCCATCGCCAGTAATGCCCAAAGCGGCGTCAGCGAAGAATGGAGACGAGGCATCGGATCGTTTTAGATTTTCCCACAAGTACCTAGAAGCGAAGGCCCCGTTCGGGTTACACGTCGCAGGCCAACGGCTGACGCCACGGGAGCAACGCGACCTTCGCAGACAACTCGGCAGGTGCGCCAGGCAGCATTCACATCCGTATGGCATTGCTCGCCATCTGACTCGCGCGGTGAGAGCCGTTGCTAGGCGCAATCGATATGTTGGATCGAACGTCATGTGCACCATCGCGTACAGGAGTCGCGCTGAAGCCACCGCCTTCGAGATCCGCGGTCCGACCTGGCCAGTAACCGAGGACGGTTTTACTGAGGAGGCTTTCTTCCGGCAGCCCCCTGATCTCGAACCGATGTGGATCTATTGTCCAGAGACGTTCAACGATCAGGTCCATTACATGCCGAACCTCGCCTGCAACGGCACTGAATTCTCCGGAGGCATTCTTGGCCCAACCGATTTGGTCAACGAAGCCGAGAGTCAGCTATCGAGCGGGAAGAAGTGGGACTCCAGTTAGCACTAGTCGGCGACATGACTGGACGACCGAGAACCAATAACGCGCCACCGCGGAGTGCCGAGCTCCAGTTCGGAGGATAGGTCCTGTGCTGGTTCGGCCTCGTCGACGAACACCACGGCATCGTGACCACGCCTCAGCTCATCGCAGATTGTCGCCCAGCAGGTCCAGGCTTACTCGGGTCGCGCAACGGCGTACCGAGTTCGGGGAACCACCGAAACGCCTGCGGGTGGCGTTCCCACTCGCACCCAGAGCACTCCGTCCCGTCGTGCGCGGTCGGACAGTCCTCGTCCACGACATCACCCCAACATGTTGGCTATTGCCAACTCTAGGCAGAAAGGTGGACTCTCACACCCGTCCGGTCGGGCGGGGTAGGCCGCCCATCACGTCGTCGGGCACCGAGTCCGGTCGGGCCAGGACCTCTGCCCGCGTCGGGTCGACGTGTTGGTGCCACTGGCCGGACGGGTGTTCGATGACCAGCGGCCCGAGGTTGCACGGTCCGACGCAGGACATTCCGGTGACCTGGGTCGACGACCCGCGCGTGGCGTCGGCCAGGGCCCGGTGTGTAGCTCCGGCACCGTGTGCAGTGCAGCGCGGCCCACGGCAGACGAGCAGGTGCCGGTTCGGGATGTCCAGGTCCGACCACGCCGGGCTGCGGAATCCGGCCGGGGACGCGGTGACCGGACGGCCGCCGGACGCGACGAGATCGGCGACGGCGTCGGCGACGCCGGGCAGGTCCGTCAGCCCGTCGGCCTGGCGGATCTCCAGGGTGGAGTCCCGCGTCTCCCGCCAGTTCGCGACGGCCTTCGCGATCCACGTCGTGAGGTAGCGGTCCGCGGGTACCGCGAGCGCGAGGACCAGTATGGAGGCGCTCCCGGCCGCGGCCAGCTCGTCGAGGACCTCGTGCAGGGACGGCGTCTCGTGGTCGAGGTGCGCGACGCGGACGGGGTCCGGTACCCGGCCGGCGACGGCTCCGGCGAGCCGCCGCAGGGCCCGTTCGTCGAGGCCGGCGGGGGTCGGTCGGGCGACCAGCACGACGGCCCGGTCGGTCGGGTGGGTCGTCGGGTAGGTCACGGCGTGACTCCTCGGAGGTCGGGTGCCGGCGGTCGGAAGCGGATGTGCGGGCGGCCGGTGTCGGCGTCGGGCGCGACCTCGGCGCGGACACCGTAGACGTCGCGCACCATCTCCTCGGTGATCACGTCCGACGGCGGGCCTTGGGCGTGCAGGCGCCCGTCGTGAAGCACCGCGACGTCGTCGCCGTAGTGGGCGGCGAGGTTGAGGTCGTGCAGGGCCATCACGGTGGTGACTCCCCGACGCCGTGCGGCGTCCAGCACGTCGAACTGGTGGCGGACGTCGAGATGGTTGGTCGGTTCGTCGAGCACCAGCAGCCGGGGACGTTGGGCGAACGCGCGGGCGATGACCACGCGCTGGCGCTCCCCGCCGGAGAGGGTCCGGTAGGACCGCTCGGTCAGGTGCGCGACGCCGGCCGCGGCCAGTGCTGCAGCGACGGTCTCGTCGTCGTCGGACTCGGTGGATACGAGCAGGCGCTGGAACGGCGCGCGCCCCATACCGACGACCTCGCGCACCGACATGTCGAACTCGGCGCCGGGGTCCTGCAGGACCGCGGCGACGTTGCGGGCGAACTCGCGGGCGGAGAACTCCCCCGCCGCGCGGCCGTCGAGCGCAACCGTCCCGCGCTCCGCGGGCAGGATCCGCAGCACGGCGCGCAGCAGCGTCGACTTGCCGCTGCCGTTCGGTCCGACGAGGCAGAGCGTGCGGCCCGGGGCCACCGTGAACGACACGCCGTCGACGACGGTCCGGCCGCCGAGCCGGACCGCCAGGTCGGACACGGCCAGCCCGGCCGGGTCGCTCATGCGCTGGTCCGGGTGCCGCGACGGGCCTCGCGCCGCACGAGCCACAGGAAGAACGGCCCACCGCACAGCGCGGTCAGCACCCCGACCGGGACCTCGATCGGCGAGGCGACGGTGCGGGCGGCGACGTCGGCCCACACCAGGAACGACGCCCCGCTCAGGGCGGCGGCCGGGAGGAGGCGGCGGTGGTCGCTGCCGACGACCAGGCGCACCGCGTGCGGGACGATGAGCCCGACGAAGCCGATCGGCCCCGACACCGAGACCAGGACGCCGGTGACGAGCGAGGTCAGGACGAACATCGCCGCGCGGAACCGCGGGACGTCGACACCCATCGTCGTCGCGGCCTCGTCGCCCGCGAGCAGCAGGTTCAACGGGCGGGCCGTGGCGAGCAGGATCGCCACGCCGACCGCGACCGCCGCCGTCGGCAGCCACAGGAGGTCCCAGGTGGCCCGGCCCAGGCTGCCGAGCAGCCACGCCAGGACCTCGCGGTAGGCGTCCGGGCGGGCCGCGAGGATCAGGAGCAGGCTGGTCAGGGCGGACAGAACGTAGGCGACGGCGACGCCGGAGAGCACCAGCCGGGTGGGCGTGACCTGCCCGCCGGACCGCGACATCGCGTAGACCACGAACAGCGCCAGCAACGCGCCGAGGAACGCCGCGACCGGCGTCGTGAGGCCAAGGACGGCGGTCGCGCCGGAGATGATGACGAGCACCGCGGCGACCGAGGCGCCGGAGGAGACGCCGAGCAGGAACGGGTCGGCGAGCATGTTGCGCACGAGGGCCTGCAATGCGGCGCCCACGACGGCGAGGCCGGCCCCGACGACGACGGCGAGCAGGACCCGCGGGGCGCGGCTCTGGGTGACGATCGCCCGCACGAACGGTGGCCCGGTCGCGTCGATCCGCCCGCCGGTCACCGCAGCCGCGAGGTTGGACCACACCTGGCCGGGCGGAATCGTGACGGAGCCGATCGAGATCCCGGCGGTGACCGAGACGACCAGCACGGCCGTCAGGACGACGAGTACCGCGGGCTGGCGCCAGTGCGAGCCGGGAGCCAGGTCCGCCGCGGCCGGGCGGCGGGGTGCGATCGTCACCGGAACCGGTCGGGGTGCAGGGCGCGGGCCAGGGTCTCCACGGCCATCGGCGGCCGGACGCCGACGACGCCGTCCTGCAGGGTGAGCGTGGTGAAGCGCTGATTGCGGATCGCCGGCACGCTGGCCAGCTCCGGACGCGCGAGCAGGAACCGCTTCTTCGCCTCGACGCCGCCGCTGCCGTCTGCGTAGTCGTAGATCACGATCACGTCCGGTGCCCGCTGCGCGACCTGCTCGAACGAGACGTCGCCGAAGAGGTCGTCCAGGTCCCCGAACACATTGCGTCCGCCGGCGCGTGCGATCACGTCGTTGCTGATCCCGCGTCCGCCGGCGGTGAACGCGGTGTCCTCGCCGCTGTCATAGACGAACACGCTCACCGGAGGCGCACCGGCGACCCGGGCGCTCGACGCATCCACGCGTCGTTGCAGGTCGCTGACGAGCGACTCGCCGCGCTCGGGGACGCCGAACATGCGCGCAACCGTGCGGATCTCGGACCAGACGGTGTCCATCGTGACCTTCGGCGTGCAGGCCTCCGAGTTCTGGTAGGTCGCGACGCCGGACTGCTGGTAGCGCTCCCGGGCGGTGCCCTTGTCCGCGGAGAACGCCGAGTCGTAGCCGCCGTAGACCATGTCCGGTCCGGTGGCGAGTACCTGCTCGAACGAGGCGTCCTTGTCCGAGATCTGTGGCACCGACGCGTTCGCGGCCGCGAACTGCGGGAGATAGGGGTTGTCCGGGTAGGCGGTCCCGACCATCGAGCGCTCGAGGCCGAGCGCGTACATGATCTCCGCCGGGTGCTGGTAGATCGTCACGACCCGCTGCGGCGGCGCGTCCAGGCGGACCTGCACACCGCAGTTGTCGATGGTCATCGGGAAGCCCGGTGCGGCGGCGGCCGGCTGCGACGGAACCTCGGTCGACGGCGCCGCGGAGCAGCCCGCGGCGAGCGCGACGGCCGTCGCCACCATTCCGAGGCGCAGCATCGTCGCCCGTCGGCGGGCGCCCCCGGCGGACGCCGTGATCGTCTCCGGACTCGACACCGTTGCCTCCCAGGTCTCTCGTGGACGGCCGAACTGTATGGATCAGCTCGACAGTTGAGCAAGTGATCAGACGATTCGGGTCCGCCAGCGGCCCGTGGAGTACCGCCACCCCGTGATCGCGAGCATGGTGAGGCCGAAGCCCAGCCACGCGACATAGATCCCGGTCAGTCCCCATCCGAGGACCAGTCCGAGCAGCCAGGCCAACGGCACGAGCACCGCATAGTCGGCCACCAGAGACGCGATCATCACGGTCACGTTGTCGCCGGACGCGCGCAGCACGCCCGCGATGTTCAGCGACAGCACGATCGGCACCATCGTCGCGACGGCGAGCGGCGCGGTGGACGCCGCGACCTCGACGACGGCCGTATCCGCCGTCGCGAGCGCGAACAGCGCCCCGGGGAACAGCGCGGCCAACAGCGCCGGCGGCGTGGCGAGCACGAGGGCCAGCACGACACCCGTCCGCTGATAGGTCCGGACGGCCGCGACGTCCCCCGCCCCGAGCCGCTGACCGGCCAGGATCGCGATCCCCGCGCCGACCGCGGCGAGCAGGTTGTAGATCACCAGCGTGAGGTTGTCCAGGAGCCGGTACGCCGCCAGATCCACGCTGCCGACCTGCGCGGCGAACCCCACCACCAGGACCTCGTTGAGGTAGCCGAAGAACAGCAGTGCGGCTTCCGGCCACGCCAGGCGCGCCAGCGCCGGTACAGCCGCCCGGCCCCGCGCGAGATCACCACGGGTCAGCAGCGCTGCGCCGGGCACGATCCGGCCGATACGGCGGCGGGCGAACCAGGTCAGGTAGACGGTGCCGACGATCGTCGACACCACCGTGGACAGTCCGGCCCCAACGACCCCGAGCCCTGCTCCGAAGACCAGCGTCACGCCCAGCGCCATGTTCACGACGATCATGAGCAACGTCGACACCATCGCGATGCGGGTGGCGCCGAGGCCGGCGAACGCGGCCTGCAGCACCGCCGAGGCGGCCGCGAACGGCACGCCGACGGCGACGATGCGCAGATAGTCGACGCTGCCCGCGACCACGGCCGGGTCGTCGCTCAGCGCCCCCAGGACTGGACCCGCCGCCAGGATCAACACCGCAGAGAACACGACGCCGGTGACGACGCCGGCGACGAGCGCGATCGCGGTCGCCCCCGCGACGGCTGGGACGTCGCCGGACCCGAACCGCCGCGACACGACGATCTGGGCGGCGGTGGCCCAGCCCCGCACGACCATGACCGCAACGAGATAGACGGGCGCGGCCAGGGCGACCGCGGCCAGCGCCGCGGTGGAGTAGCGGGCCACCAGCGCGGTGTCCGTCAGGACGATCGCGACCTGCGCGAACATCGTGACGATCAGCGGGCCGACCAGCCGCCACAGCTCGCGCAGCGGTGACACGTCACGGGTGAGCGTCACAGGACGCCCGACGCGGCCTCGATGAGCTCGACGTCGCGGGTCAGCAGGATCAGGGTGTCCACACGCGATCCGGCCCAGGCGCCGAGCCGGTCCAGGATGCGGTCCTTCGACCCGACGAGCGCGAACGCGTCCACCAGATCGTCCGGCACGGCGGCCCAGGCCTCGGACCGCCGGCCCTCGACGTGGTGCTCGCGGATCCGGTGCGCGGCCGCCTCCCACCCCATCTCGCACGCCTGCGCGAAGTGGGTGTTCTCCACGCCGACCCCGCGCGGGCCGATGTAGGACGCGAGGACGGGGCGGACCTCGTCGCGCGCCGCATCCAGGTCGTCCTCCACGAGCACGTCGACGATCTTCGTGACGGCGACGGCGTCCGCGGCCCGACCGCTGCGGGCGAGCCCCTGGTCGAGCGGGGCGAGGCAGACCTTCTCGTGCTCCGGGAGGTAGAGGCCGCCGGCGATCCAGCCGTCGGCGATCTCGCCGGTGAGGCGGACGGCGCGGGGTCCGGTGGTGCCGAGGTAGATCGGCACCGACGGTCGCAGGGGCTTCATCTGGGACCGGATCGGCCGGCCGGGCCCGCGGGCGTCCGGACCCCGGTACGGGACGGTGTAGTGGCGGCCGTCGAACTCCAGCGGTGCCTCGCGCGCGACGGCGGCCCGCACGACCGCGACGTACTCGCGGATCGTGTCGACGGGCGGGGTGAACGGGACGCCGTGCCACCCCTCCATCAGCCACGGCTGCGACACGCCGAGTCCGAGCAGCGCCCGGCCCTCGCTGAGGATGTCCAGGGTCGCCGCCGTCATGGCGGTGAGCGCGGGCGTGCGGGCCCCGATCTGCAGGATCCCGGTGCCGAGCCGGATCCGGTCGGTCTGCCCGGCGAAATACCCGAGGATGGACACGCCGTCCGCGCCGAACTCCTCCAGGCTCCAGACCGAGTCGAACCCACAGCGGTCCGCGGCCTGCACAGCGGGCAGTACCTCGCCCATCGGTTCGCCCCCGTATCCGAGGGCAAGGCCCAGCTTCATCCGACCTCCAGCAGTGGACGGTTCACGAGAACGGCAGGGGCGGGGGCACCGGGTCCTCGGGGCCGCGGCGCAGGCGGGTGCCGCCGAGCAGCGGGAACGCCGCCGGCGCGAGCTGGTAGAGGCCGGGAACGACGACCCGCGTCACCCGCAGCCCGGCCCGCGCGATGTCATCGGTCGTCAGGTCGACGCCGACCACGGTCAGCCCCGCGCCGGTCAGCTCCCCCAGGTACGCCGATCGCGGGTCACCGGTCACCGTGGGGCCCGCGCCGAGAGGCATCGCGGGCGTCGCCGGGCGGGTCCGGGCCAGGGCGACGGCCTGCATCCGCGGGTCCAGGTAGAGCTGCACGTTCGGGTCGAGCGAGGTGAGATCCCGCCAGTCCGCCCGGTAGAGGTCTTGATAGGAGCGATCGGCGCGGAATGCGCGGTAGGGCGCCGCCGGCAGGCGCCCGGCACGGACGTCGGACCAGAACGGGCCGTCCGGGTCGGCCAGCTCGCAGGCGACCTCGAGCGACACGAGGGCCTCGGTCAGCGCCTTGTGTGCGGCCGCGGTGGTGGTCGGGCGGCAGGCGGTCCCGACGCCGATCAGCTCGCGGTGCGGGTCGTGCAGGAGCACGGCGACGACCGGGACGCCGACCGGGCAGGGCAGCAGGAGGAACCGCGCATCGAGACGGCCGGAGACGGGCCCCGACAGGGCGTCCGCGATCACCGGGTCCCCCGTGACGTCGAGCGGGACGGCACGGTCGCCGGTGGTCCACCACACGGTGACGGCGTCGCGCTCCAGGACCTCCTCGATCGCCGCCCGCTGCGCCGCCGCCGTCGACTCCCCCGCGGCGATGCCGGCCAGGGCGGGCGGCGAGACCGGGGCCGGGTCGCCGGGCCGGGTGCCCGGCCCGTTCAGGTGGACCGCCGCCGCGGGTACGAGCACCGGGTCACCGGTCACGAGGTCGTGGCCGCGGCTCCAGTCGAGCGTCAGATCGTCGTGCAGCGGGACGAACGGGAAGCCCGGCGTCGCGTACTGCGCCGGCGAGTACAGCGTCAGCGCGCCAGGGGACACGACCCGATGCCCCCGGGCGCGCAGGTCACACGCGCTGCCGCGCAACAGGTCCGACGGCACGGCGTTGCCGCAGTAGCGCTCCACGGCCTCCCCGAGCGCCGCGCGCCGGGCCGCGTCCGGACTCCCGAGTGTCGCCCCGCCGGCGGCGGGGTCGGCCCGCCACGGCGCGAAGACCCGCGTGTCGGCGACGTCGGCCTCGACGCACGCCAGCGACGACGAGTAAGGGCCCGGTCGCGACGGGCGGAGTGCGGTCACGATGCCGGTACGGGCGTCCACCAGCTGGTCCTCCGGGCTCCCGCCCGTCACGGGGGCTGCGCAGTTCGTGCCCGGGAGCGACAGCACGCGGTGGCGGGTGACGGTTGCGCCGTCGACGCGGACCTCGTGGTCGGCACCGGGCGCGTGTTCACCGCGCAGGTGGGCGAGCACGTCGTCGACGACCAGACGCGCAGCCGTCGCCACGGTCTCCGATCCGGGCCGGGGACCCGGAGTGCGGTCCGCGCGGGACCAGTGGTCGAGCAGGCGCTCGGGGTTCCGGCTCGCGGCCAGGCGCCGGGCACGCCAGTCCCGGTGGCCCGCGGAGACGCCGGGCACGGTGAACGGGCCGACGCACACCGCCGTCGCCTCGAGATGCACGCGATGCCAGGCGAGGCCCGCGGTCTCGCAGTGGGTGTCGAGGTCCTGCCACCGTTCGTCGGGTAGGACGTCCGCGCAGGCGACGACGACGTCGTGCACCGCCGGGTCCGGCCGGTCCCCGACCTCCACCCGCACTCCGGACCACTCGGTCAGCAGCCGTCGGACCTCGTCCGCGATCGGATCGAAGGGGGCCGGTGCGGTGACCAGCAGGATCGACGCGGTCATCGCGACAGGTTCCTGGTGCTGCGCGACGGGTGTCGCCCTGACGGTCACCACCGAAGTCCCCCTGTCACAGCCACGTACCGGTCGAGGCACGGGGCGGGGAGGACGCACCTCCCCGCCCCGGCGACTCACTTCTCGGTGTCGGCCAGGTCGCCGATCAGCCAGCTGAAGGTGTCCTCGACGGCCGGGGTGTGGGCCCGGAGCCGGCTCGGCGCAGCGTCGTCGGTCTCCTCGTACTCGTAGCCGTGGTGGTTCATGACCTGCTCCTCCGTGTCGGAAATGACGGTCCGGGCGCCCGTCGTGACGCTAACGACCGCTCTTGACAGGATCAACACTTGAACAGTCTCTCAATTGTTGTTAGGAACGTGCGCGCAGACGGAGGAGGCTTCGTGGACGACACGGCGGCAGCGCGGGTGGCCGATCTCGATCTCGCGGACGTCCAGTCCTCGTTCGCGTCCGGCCTCGCTCCGGACGCCCCGTACCACCACCGCGAGGCCACGGCGCTGGAGTACCGCCGCTTCCTGCTACTCGCCCTCACCCACCCGGAGCTGGAGGTGCACCCGGGCGGACCGGTCGAACGCTTCCGACGCCTGCACGCCGATCGGCCTCGATTCACCGAGGACTGCGCCGCCCTCGTCGCCGGGACCGGCGTCGACCCCGGCCGGCTCGCTCCCCCGCCGTGCTCGGACGGACACCTGCCCGACGAGCGGGTCCACCACCTCTACCGGCACACGTTCCCCGGCGGGGACACCGATCTCTGGGGCTGGCCGGTACCCCGGTCGTACCCGCGTGTCTCGGCCCCAGGGCTCGGAATCGTCCACACCCGACTGGACGGCGCCGTCGACGACGGGACCCGTGACGAGCTGCGACGGGAGGCGCTTGCGCTGCGTCCGGGGGCGCTCGACGGCCACTCCGGGGCGTCGACGATCGAGCGCGGTTGCGTGACCGGCGGATACGGCGGGTTCTGCTACGCCGACGCGGGGCCTGCGCTGCTGGAATGGCACTGGTCCGACTCTCTGGCGCGTCGCATCCGGGAGGAGACCGGCGTGGTGGTCGCCCCGACGGGGGTGTTCTACAACGTTCACCGCGACGGCGACGGCAGCCCGCTGCACACCGATCCCGTCGCCACCGAGCTCGTCGTCCTCACCCTGCTCGACGGGCCCGTCGAGCCGCTGTACCTGCACCCCGAGCTCGCATCTACCCGGCTCGAGGACATCGGCGAGCTGTCCCGGCGAACGAACGGCCACCCCGATGGGGGTGTCCCGTTCGACATCGGCCCGACGCCGTTCCTGATGTCCGGCCAGATGGTGCCGCACCATCGGCGCCCGGCCGTCCGGTCCGCGGAGGTGGTCGTCGCCGCGCAGTTCTTCGGCGTCGTCGCACCGGCTGCCTAACGGCCCACCCGGTCCCATCGCCTGCCCCACCACAGCACCGCCCCGGCCGTGAGCACGACGGCGATCGAGGGCACGAGCACCACGTGCGGCGCCGTGAACAGGTACTCGCGACCCTCGGCCACCATCGAGCCCCACTCCGCGGTCGGCGGCTGCACCCCCAGACCGAGGAACGACAGACCGGAGACAGTCAGCAGCGTGCCCGCGAACCGGACACAGGTGTGGGCGAGCAGCGGCGGTGCGACGTTGCGCACGACGTGACGGGTCAGCACCCGGACCGGGCCGGCGCCGAGCCCGTCGGCCGCGGCCACGTACTCGCGACCGGACTCGGCGACGGTCAGCAGGTGGGCCTGCCGGGCGAACGGCGTCCAGCCGATCAGGCCGATGGCGAGCACCAGCGAGCCGACGCCCGGCCCGAACGTGACGGCCGACAGCAGCCCGACCAGAACCACCGGTACCGACGCCAGCGCGTCCACGACGCGCATCACGGCCCGGCCCAGCACCCCGGTGACCGCGGCGAGCATCCCGACCGCCACCCCGACGACACCGGTCACCACGACCGTGACCAGGCTCAGCCCGATCGTGAGCCGGCCCCCGGCCAGCAGCCGGGCGAGCATGTCCCGGCCCAGCTGGTCGGTCCCCAGCGGGTGGGCCGCCGACGGGCCGGCCAGGAGCGCACCGAAGTCCGCCCGGGCCGGGTCCGGCAGCGCCGGCGGCGCGAGGACGAGGAGCGCTCTCCTGAACACCGCCGGACCCAATCAGGTGAAGGACTGTTCAGACAAGAGAGTGTGATCGCGACATTCCGAACACGTGAACAAGCACTCATCCGTTGACGCGTGCGGCCGCGCCGCTTAGCGTCCTTTCCGATACCACGGTATGACCATTTTGTCAATTCTTTACCTCCCGCCGGGGTTCGGGAGAGAAACGAGGAGCCCATGTCCGCGTCGACCCACGCCGGAGCGCCCGTCGCCGCCCGGCCACTGACGATCCCGGTGTCCGAGACGATGCCGTGGTTGATCGGCGCCCTGGTCCTCGGGCTGCTGCTGTACTACTTCATCGGCATCGACGAGGGCGCCACCTCGGTGTTCGGCAACACCATGGTGATCCACGAGTTCGTCCACGACGGCCGCCACTTCCTCGCGTTCCCCTGCCACTGATGGCACGGGCACTGGTTCTGCGGTCGGTCCTGGCCGGGGCTCTGGCCGGCCTCGTCGCGTTCCTGTTCGCGCGGGTGTTCGCCGAACCGCTGATCCAGCAGGCGATCGACTACGAGAGCGCGCGCGACGACGCGAAGAACGCCCTCTTGGACTCAACCGGTCAGCGCAACAGTGCTCCGAATCTATCAGCCGGGGTGTCGAAATCAAGCGTTTTGCGCGGTCGGGTGTTGAGGCGTTCCGCGACGCGGTCGAGTTGGGCCTGGGTGATGTGGTCGAGCCGGGTGCCCTTCGGGAAGTACTGGCGTAGTAGCCGGTTGGTGTTCTCGTTCGTGCCACGCTGCCAGGGGCTGGCCGGGTCGGCGAAGTAGACGTCCAACCCGGTCCGGGCGGTGACGATGGTGTGGCGGGCCAGTTCCATCCCGCGGTCCCAGGTCAGCGACTTGCGGACGTGTTCGGGCAGTCGGGCCATCTGCCGGGACAGTTGGTGGGCGACGGTGTGCATGTCGCGCCCTCCGAGCGCGACCAGCACGGTGAACCGGGTCGCGCGCTCGACCACGGTCGCGATCTGGGTGGTGCCACGCCCGAGCAGCAGATCACCTTCCCAGTGCCCGGGCACCGCCCGATCAGTCACCTCGGCGGGCCGGTCGTGGATGGAGACCGCGCCGGGGATCTGCGAGCGCCACTGCCCACCGGTGGTGTTGTGCACGTTACGCCGGATCGGACGGCCCGACCGCAGGTGTTTCTGCAGGTCTTTGGCCAGCACACCGCGGGTCTGCACGAACAGCGACTTGTAGATCGTCTCGTGTGACACCCGCATCCCCGATCCCGGAGCGTAGTGCTTGGCCAGGTGCCCGGCGATCTGCTCGGGCGACCAGTCCTCACCCAGTCTGGCAGCGACGAACCCACACAGCAGCGGACGACGGGCGAGCAGACACGTCTTGGGGCGCTGGGCCCGGCGCCAGGCGCGGTCCTCGGCGTCCACAGCACGGTAGGCACGCCGACCCTTGTTGCGGGCGACCTCCCGGCTCACCGTCGAGGCCGGACGACCGAGCCCAGCCGCGATGGCCCGGATCGAACGATACTGGGCCAGACCACGAGAGATCTCCTCCCGCTCGGCCGCGGTCAGCGTCCCCGGTCGGCGACGACGTGATGGCGGCACGTAGCCACCGGTGGACTTGAGCACCGTGAACACCGACCCCGGCGGGCGTCCGATCGCCCGAGCGATGTCACTGATCGACTCCCCACGCCCCCACCGGACCCACAGATCCGCGCGGTCGGCATCGGACATCCCAGGTCGTCCCAGTCGCGCCATCCCACACCCCTATCATGATCAACTACCCGGGTGTTGCGCTGACCGGTTGAGTCCAAGCTCGCCGTCGCCGCCGGGCAGGCACCAGAGGCTGCGGACCCGGAGATCTTCAGCCGGGCCGTCCAGGGAAACATCGGCATCGGCGTCGGGATGGTCTTCTTCGGGGTGGCAATCGGCTGCCTGTTCGGGGTGGCCTACTGCCTCGCCTACGGCCGCGTCGGATCCGTCAGCCCACGGCAGCTGGCCGTGCGGGTGGCCGGGGCGGGATTCCTGACGATGTTCCTCGTCCCGTTCCTGAAGTACCCCGCGAACCCGCCGTCGATCGGCAACCCGGACACGATCGGGCCGCGGTCCGGGCTGTACCTGGTGATGGTCGTCGCCTCGGTCGTCGTGGGGCTGGCCGCCCTCGCGCTCGGCCGGCGGCTGGCTCCGCGGTTCGGCACCGGCGTTTCCGCTCTGACGGCGGGTGCGGCGTTCGTCGTCGTGATCGGGGTGGTGATGGCACTGCTGCCGCAGCTAGGGTCGCTGGCCGCGAACGCCGGAGCCACGGGCGCGAGCCTGACCGAGACGCCGCTACCGCTGCTCGACCCGACCGGTCGCATCGTGTTCCCGGGCTTCGACGCGGACCTGCTGTACCGCTTCCGGCTCTACTCGATCGGGGCGCAGATCCTGCTGTGGGGCGTGTTGGGCACGGTGTTCGGCGCGCTCGCCGAGCGCGTCGTCGCCCGGGCCGACCCGGCCGAGCAGACGGAGTTCGCCTCCGCCACGTGAGCGCGAGCGAGGGGCCGGGAGCGGATGCTCCCGGCCCCTCGTGTCACGCCCGACCGGAGCCGAACTCCGGCGCCCTCTTCTCGAGGAACGCCGCCATGCCCTCGGCCTGGTCAGGGGTGTCGAACAGGGCGTGGAACGTGCGGCGCTCGAAGCGGACCCCCTCGGCGAGCGTGGACTCGAACGCGACGTTCACTGCCTCCTTGGCCGCGGCCGCCGTCGTCGCGGACATCCCCGCGATCGTCGCCGCGACCTCGGCGGCGGTGTCCACCAGATCGGCCGCCGGCACGATCCGGCTGACCAGCCCGGCGCGTTCGGCCTCCTCGGCGTCCATGGTCCGGCCGGTCAGGCACAGGTCCATCGCCTTCGCCTTGCCGACGGCCCGGGTGAGCCGC
Organism: Pseudonocardia sp. HH130629-09; assembly: GCF_001294645.1. Lineage (NCBI taxonomy): Bacteria > Bacillati > Actinomycetota > Actinomycetes > Pseudonocardiales > Pseudonocardiaceae > Pseudonocardia > Pseudonocardia sp. HH130629-09. The sequence goes on along the minus strand of NZ_CP011868.1, from coordinate 956,600 downwards.
TGCGAACCACCGATGCCGGGGATGACGCCGAGCTTGATCTCCGGCTGACCGAAGCGCGCGCTGTCCGCGGCGATCAGCACGTCGCACAGCATGGCCAGCTCGCATCCGCCGCCGAGCGCGTGGCCCGCGACGGCGGCGACCAATGGCGTCCGCAGCCGGGTCAGCGCGTCCCAGCCGGCGAACAGGTCCTCGCGGACGACGTCGGCGTGGCTCATCGCGGCCATCTCGGAGATGTCCGCTCCCGCCGCGAACGCGCGGTCCGAGCCGGTCAGCACGATCGCCCCGACACCCGGATCGGCGTCGAGCGCCGCGGCAGCGGTCACGACCTCGCGCATCACCTGAAGGTTCAGCGCGTTGAGGGCCTTGGGCCGGTTCAGGCGGATCAGGCCGACTCCGTCGCGCGGCGTCTCGACGAGGATCGTCTCGAAGTCACTCACGACGCCGCCTCCCGGACGTCCTCGATGATCGCCGAGAAGTCGCGGACGCGGTCCTCGCGGTCCACGAACTCGGTGTAGCGCTCGGTCGCGGTCCGACCGAGGCGCAGGGTCAGCCCGGCCTCGTCGGCGGCCGCGTCGGCAAGGCGCAGGTCCTTGAGCATCAGCGGAGCGGCGAACCCGCCCGCGAACTCCCGGTTGGCGGGACTACCGGGCACCGGACCGGGCACCGGGCAGTTCGTGCTCACGGCCCAGCACTGGCCCGACGACGTCGACATCACGTCGAAGAGCGCCTGCGGGTCCAGTCCCTGGCGCTCGGCGAGGACGAAGGCCTCCGACACCGCGATCATGGAGACACCGAGGACCATGTTGTTGCACATCTTCGCGACCTGCCCGGCCCCGCCGGGTCCGCAGTGCACCGTCCGCTTGCCGAGCACGGCGAGGATCGGCCCGGCGGCCTGCACGGCATCGGTCTCGCCGCCCGCCATGAACGTGAGCGTCCCGCCCTCGGCGCCGACGACGCCGCCGGAGACCGGGGCGTCGACGCTGCGGCGTCCGGCCGCGGCCGCCTTCTCGTGCGCTGTCCGGGCCGAGGTCGCGTCGATCGTCGAGCAGTCGACGAAGACCGCACCGTCCGCCGACGCGGGCAGCAGCTCGTCGTAGGCGGTGAGCACGTGCTGCCCCGCGGGCAGCATCGTGATCACGACCTCGGCCTCCCGGACCGCCTCGGTACCGGATCCCGCCACGGTGACCCCGGCGGCGGATGCCGTCGCGCACGCCTGCTCGGCCAGGTCGAACCCGCGGACGTCGTGCCCGGCCGAGACGAGGTTCGCGGCCATCGGCCCGCCCATGTTGCCCAGTCCTATTACCGCGATCGTGCTCATCGCCGAGCCTCCGTTCCCTGTCCTGATCCCTGCGTCAGTCCCAGTTCCGCGACGCCGGCCAGCGGCGCGAAGTACTCCGCCACGCGGGCGTCGTTCACCTTCTCCAGCACCGGCGGGTCCCACCGGGGCGTGCGGTCCTTGTCCACCACCTGGGCGCGGATGCCCTCGACCATGTCCGGCGCCGCGAGGCACCGCAGCGAAACCCGGAACTCCTGGTCCAGCGCCTCCTCCAGGCTCGCCAGCTTCCGCGTGCGGCGCAGCGACTCGAGCGCGACGGCCACGCACGTCGGGGACTTCTGCCCGATCGTCTTGGCGGTGTCCTCGGCGTCCGACACACCGGAGGCGGACAGGCGTGCGACGATCTCCGACGCGTCGTCGCTCGCGTAGCACCGGTCGATCCACCAGCGCGAGGCGCACAGTCCCGGTTCCGGCTCGGTGTCCGCCAGCTCCTCGAGCAGGTGGCCGAGCAGCTCCTCCAGCTCCGGACCGGTGCAGCGGGCGTCCTCCAGCGACGCGAGCAGGGCGGGCACCCGGTCGGTGGGCACGAACCAGTCGGCCAGTCCCATCGCACACGCGTCCCCGGCGCCCAGCTGGGCGCCGGTCAGCGCGGCGTGGGTCCCCAGCTCACCGGAGGCGTGCGCGAGCAGCCAGGTGCCGCCGACGTCGGGGACGAAGCCGATGCCGACCTCCGGCATCGCAATGCGGGTCCGTTCGGTGACGACGCGGTGGCTGGCGTGGGCGGACAGACCGACCCCGCCGCCCATCACCAGTCCGTCCATCACCGGCAGGAACGGCTTCGGGTACCGGCTGATGACTGAGTTCATCCGGTACTCGTCGCGCCAGAACGCCTCGGTGGCGTTCCCGCCGGCGACCGCGTCGTCGTGGATGGACCGGATGTCGCCACCCGCGCACAGACCGCGCTCGCCGGCGCCGGTCACCACGACCATCCCGACGTCCGGATCGTCGGACCAGTCCGCCAGCGCCGCGGTGATGTCCCGGACCATCTCGTGGGTCAGGGCGTTGATCGCCTTCGGCCGGTCGAGCGTGATGCGTCCGATCACACCGGAGCGCTCCACCCGTACGTCGCTCATTTCTCCGCTCCCATCAGGCCGCGGGAGACGATCACGCGCATGACCTCGTTCGTTCCTTCAAGGATCTTGTGCACGCGCAGGTCCCGCACGATCTTCTCGATCCCGTACTCGGCCAGGTAGCCGTAGCCGCCGTGCAGCTGCAGCGCCGTGTCCGCGACGGCGTGTCCGGTGTCAGTGGCCAGGCGCTTGGCCATGGCGCACAGTCGGGTGGCGTCCCGCTCGCCCGCGTCCGCGGCGCGGGCCGCCCGGTGCAGCAGCAACCGCGCGGCGGTCAGGTCGGTGTGCGCGTCGGCCACCGTGAACCGCAGCGCCTGCCGGTCGGCCAGCGGAGCGCCGAACGCGCTCCGGGTGGCCAGGTGCTCCATCGCGCGGTCCAGGGCCGCGCGCGCCCCGCCGAGCGAGCACGCGGCGATGTTCAGCCGGCCGCCGTCCAGTCCGGACATCGCGATCCGGAACCCGCCCCCCTCGTCGCCGAGGCGGTCGGTCCCGGGGACTCCGACGTCGTCGAACACCACCTGCCGGGTCGGCTGGGCGTTCCACCCCATCTTCTGCTCGTCGGGTCCGAACCGCAGGCCGGTCGCACCCCGGGGTACGACGAACGCCGAGATGCCCCCAGCTCCGGGGCCGCCGGTGCGGGCGAACACCAGGTACCGGTCGGACGTGCCGGCACCGGAGATGAACTGCTTGACGCCGTTCAGCCGGTAGCCGTCGCCGTCTCGTTCCGCCGTGGTGCGGAGCGCGGCGGCGTCCGAGCCCGCGTCCGGCTCGGTGAGGCAGTAGCTGGCGAGCTCGTCCATCGAGCACAGGCCGGGCAGCCACCGCTGCCGCTGGTCGTCGTCGCCGTGCCGGTCGATCATCGCGGCGACCATGTTGTGGATCGACAGGTAGGCCGCCACCGACGGGCACCCGGTGGCCAGCGCCTCGAACACGAGGACCGCTTCCATCCGGGTCAGCCCGGTCCCGCCGACGTCCTCGGCCACGTACAGCCCGGCCATGCCGAGCTTGGCCGCGTCACGCAGCACGTCGACCGGGAAATGGTGCTCCCTGTCCCATTCGACGGCGTCCGGGGCGATCTTCTCGGTCGCGAACTGCTCCGCCGTCTCGACGAGGGCCCGCTGCTCGTCGGTGAGCTCGGCGAGGTTCTCGTCGGCACTCACTCCGGCGCTCACGACATCGTCGGGATCACGAAGGACGCGCCGTCCTTGATCCCGGAGGGCCAGCGCGACGTGACGGTCTTGGTGCGGGTGTAGAACTTGAACGAGTCCGGGCCGTGCTGGTTCAGGTCGCCGAATCCGGACGCCTTCCAGCCGCCGAACGTGTGGTACGCGATCGGCACCGGGATCGGGACGTTGACGCCGACCATGCCGGTCTCGACCTTCGATGCGAAGTCGCGGGCGGCGTCGCCGTCCCGGGTGAAGATCGCGACGCCGTTGCCGTACCGGTGGCCGTTCGCCACCCGCAGCGCCTCGTCGTAGTTGGCGGCGCGCACGACGGAGAGCACCGGCCCGAAGATCTCGTCGCGGTACAGCGACATGACCGTGGTGACCCGGTCGAACAGCGAGCCACCCATGAACCAGCCGCCGTCGCCGCCCTCGGGCGCGCCGACCTCGCGGCCGTCCACGACGAGCTCGGCACCCTCGTCCACGCCGGCCTGGATCGCCCGGCGCACGCGCTCGTCCGCGTCCGCTCCGACCAGCGGCCCCAGGTCGGCGGTCTCCGAGTCGGACCGACCGACCGTCAGGTTCCGGGCACGCTCGGCGAGCTTGGCTACGAGCAGGTCAGCGGTCTGCTCACCGACCGGGACGGCGACCGAGATCGCCATGCAGCGCTGCCCCGCGGAACCCCACGCGGCGCCGGTCAGCGCGTCGGCGGCCTGGTCCATGTCCGCGTCCGGTAGCACGAGCAGGTGGTTCTTGGCCCCGCCGAAGCACTGGGCGCGCTTGCCGTGCGCGGTCGCCGTCGAATAGACGTGCTCCGCGATCGGAGTCGACCCGACGAACCCCACCGCGGCGATGTCCGGGTGGACCAGGAGCGCGTCGACGACCTCCTTGTCCCCGTGCACGACGTTCAGCACACCCGGCGGGAGGCCCGCCTCGACGAACATCTCCGCGATCCGCACCGGGACCGAGGGGTCACGCTCGGACGGCTTGAGCACGACGGCGTTGCCGCACGCCAGTGCCGGTCCGATCTTCCAGAGCGGGATCATCGCCGGGAAGTTGAACGGGGTGATAGCGGCGACGACGCCGAGCGGCTGGCGCATCGAGTAGACGTCGACGCCCGGGCCCGCGTCGGTGGAGTACTCGCCCTTCAGCAGGTGCGGGGCGCCGGTCGCGAACTCGATGACCTCGAGACCGCGCTGGATGTCGCCGCGCGCGTCCGGCAGCGTTTTGCCGTGCTCGGAGGACAGCAGCGCCGCGAGCTCGTCCATCTGCTCGTTCGCCAGCGTCAGGAAGCGCATCAGCACCCGGGCCCGGCGCTGCGGGTTCCACGCGGCCCACTCCCGCTGCGCCGCCGCCGACACCTCGACGACCTCGTCCACATCGGACGGCATCCCGAGGCGGACGCGGCGCTGGACGGTCCCGCGGTTCGGGTCGTACACGTCGGATAACCGTTCCGACGATCCCGTCCACGGCTTTCCGGACACGAAGTGCTCGACGATCTCGGACACGATTCGACACACCCTTCGACGACGAATGAAGGCGGTTGACGGGCGTTCCACGACGCCTCGAACCGAATGATGGAGACCATAAAGTCGGACTTCCATCAATGTCCATGCACGAGCTCATGCAAATTTCTTCGACCGTTTACAGCTAATTACTTCGCATCTTGGCAACGCAGTTCGAATTCATAGTTGGCAGTCTTCGCATCCGGCCATGCGAAATCCGCAGAAATTTGCGCTCCATCACGTCTGGATCCTCCGGGCGACCTCCATCACGGTCGGTCGCAAGACCGTCGAGCGCAAGATCCACTGATCCGTCCGCTGGCCGCCTACGAGGGCGCGGAACGCCGCAAGGTCCCGGCGGCCTGCTGAGTGCCTCCGTCCGGCGGCGTGGCCCGGTCCGACCCAGGTGAGGATCACCGGATGAACGGCGACAACCGGGCCCGTCCGCGGTCTCCGTGGGCACGGTTCGACGACATGGTGGGCGGGACGGCGACCGCGTTCCACCGGGTCGAGGAGGAGCTTGTGGCCTGGCAGCCGTGCGACGTGGCCCGGGTCATGGAGCGGCTCGATGCCGTCACCGCATCGGGCCGATGGGCGTTCGGCTTCGTCACCTACGAGGCCGCGTCCGGACTCGGCACCGGGCTCCGCACCCGGAGTCCGGTGCCGGGACTGCCGCTGGCCTGGTTCGGCGTCGCCGAGCCGCGCCCGGCGCCCCCGCTGCAGGACGCCGACCCGCCGCCGGTGGACCTCGGCTGGCGACCGGAGTGGACCGCCGACCGACACCGCCGCGCCGTGGACGCGGTGCAGGAGAACATCGCGGCCGGCGAGACCTACCAGTGCAACCTGACCACCTCGCTTCGCGCGAGCGCACCCGCCGACCCCGAGCAGCTCTACCGGCAGATGGTCGTCAACCAGATCGGGCGCTACAACGCGCTGATCGACACCGGCCGGTTCGTCGTCGCCTCCGCGAGCCCGGAGCTGTTCTTCGAGGTCTCCGGGGACTGGATCACGATGCGGCCCATGAAGGGGACCGCACCGCGCGGACGCACCGGGGCCGAGGACGCCGAGGCCGTGGACCGTCTGCGGTCGAGCCCGAAGGAGCGCGCCGAGAACATCATGATCGTCGATCTGGTGCGCAACGACCTGGCGCGGATCGCAGTTCCCGGGACGGTCGCGGTGGCCGACCTGCTGCGGCCCGAGCGCTTCCCGACGGTGCACCAGCTGACGTCGACCGTGCGGGCCGAGCTCCCACCCGGCGTCGGCACGGCCGATCTCTTCCGTGCCCTGTTCCCGTGCGGCTCGGTCACGGGGGCGCCGAAGCGGCGCACGATGGAGATCATCCGCGAGCTGGAGGGCGACGCGCGCGGGGTCTACTGCGGCGCGGTCGGTGTCGTCGGACCACGGGACGCCCCGGTCCGGGCGCGGTTCTCCGTCGCGATCCGCAGCGCACTCGTCGACCGGGAGCGTGGTGTCGTCACCTACGGGACCGGCGGCGGGATCACCTGGGACTCGGCCCCGGCTGCCGAGTGGTCGGAGCTCCTGGTCAAGGCCAGGCTCCTGGATGAGGCACCGCGGGACTTCCACCTGATCGAGACGATGCGCCACGACCCCGGATCCGGGATCCATCTGCGCGACGATCACCTCGCGCGGATCGCCGCGTCCGCCCGCTACTTCGGGTTCCGCCACGACCCGGGCGCCGTGGCCCGCGAGCTCGACAGGCATCTGACCGGTGCCGGGCCCGCCCGCGTGCGGCTCTGCTGTCACCGCGACGGCACCGCGACGGTCGATGTGGGGCCGTTACCGCCCGCGACAGCGGGCCCCGTGCGGCTCGCGACGGATGACGAGCCGGTCGACACCTCGACGTGCTGGACCCGGCACAAGACCAGCCGTCGCGAGGTCTACGAAGTACGGCGCGCGCGTCATCCGGAGGCCGACGACGTCATCCTGATCGACGATGCGGGTGCGGTCGTCGAGACCGGCATCGCGACCCTCGCCGCACGGATCGAGGGGCGGTGGTGGACCCCGCCTGCGAGCGTCGGCTGCCTGCCGGGCATCGAGCGTGGCCACCGGATCCGGACCGGCACGCTGCGCGAGCGCCCGCTGGCCGTCGCCGACCTCGACCGGGCCGACGAGCTGGCCGTGCTCAGCTCATTACGGGGGTGGCGGCCCGCCGTGCTACTGCACCGTCCGGCAGTCCACTGATCCGCTCAGCCCGGCGGGGCCGGGTACGGCACGAACGTGCTGCGGTCCTCCACCACGGCCGGTGCCTGGTCCAGCCGGGGAAAAGCCCGCTGGGGACACTGCATCCGGGTGCACACCCGGCATCCGGCCCCGATCGGTGTGGCGGCGGCCGGCGTGTCCAGGTCCAGGCCGTCGGAGTAGACGAGGCGGTGCGCGTGGCGGACCTCGCAGCCCAGGGCGATCGCGAACGTCTTGCCCGGACGGCCCCACCGGCGCTGCGACCCGTTCACGGTCCGGGCGACCCACAGATAGCGGACCTCGTCCGGCATGGCCGCGACCTGCACGTCGATCTCCCCCGGCGAGGCGAACGCCCGATAGACGTTCCACAGGGGACACGTCCCTCCGCCGCGCGAGAAGTGGAAACCGGTCGCGGACTGGCGCTTGGACATGTTGCCGGCCCGGTCGACCCGGACGAACGAGAACGGGACCCCGGGCTCCGACGGCCGCTGCAGGGTGGACAAGCGGTGGCAGATCGTCTCGAAGCCCTGTCCGAAGTGGTCCGAGAGCCGCTCGACGTCGTAGCGGAACGCCTCGGCGGTGGCGCGGAAGTCGCCGTAGGGAAGCGTCAGGGCCGCCGCGAAGTAGCGGGCCAGCCCGATCCGGGTGAGCGTGTGCGTCCGATCGTCGGCGGGGTCCTCGGCGGCGAGCGCCTCGATGGTGTCCTCGTGCTCGAGATAGGCCAGCTGCGTCGCCATCCGGAACGCCTGCTGGCCCGCACGCAGCGTGGTTGACAGCCGCAGGACCCGGTTCACCCGGTCGTAGCGGTGCAGCTCGCCGGCGCCAGAGACGTCGTCGTCGAGGCCGGTGATGCTGACGCCGTGCGCGCTCCGCAGCCGCTCGGCCAGCGCGCGCCGGACCTCACCGCGACGCAGCCCGATCTCCTCCGACAGGGCCTCGGCGAGGTCGTCGAGCTCGGCGATGTGGTTGCGACGCCGGTAGAAGTAGTCGCGGACCTGCTCGTGCGGGGACGCGGTGCGCACCCGGTCGCTGCCGTCACGCGGCCCGTCCGACGCGGCGGCCAGGTGCTCGTCCGCCTTGCGCCACCGCCGGTACATCTCCAGCACCGCGTCGGCCACGGACGGCAGCTCGGAGGCGAGGCGCTCGATCTGCGCGGGCGGAACGGCTCCGGCCACCGACGACGTCTCGGCGAACACCTCGTGCAGCTCGGCCACCAGCCGCTCCGGGCGGCGTGCTGCGAAGAACGCCGCGTCGACGCCGAACACCTCGGTGATCCGCAGCAGTACCGGCACCGTCAACGGACGCGAGCCGTGCTCGATCTGGTTGAGATAGCTCGGGGATATCCCCAGCGTCCGGGCGAGTGCGGCCTGGCTCATCGACCGCGTCTCGCGCAGCGCGCGAAGCCGGGTTCCGGACACCCCTGACGAAGGCATGGGCGGGACCGTATCGAAGGCCCCCCTTCGCAAGATTCGCAGAACGGCGCCCGAAGATGCGCAGAAGTTGGCATCCGGCCACCGTCGCGCGATCTCCTCCGCGCTCCCGATGCTGCTCGCACCCCGTTGTACGACGCCGCGAACCCGGTCACCCCCGGGGGCGCGCGAGTGACGAGACGCACGACACGAGACTTCGCAGAGGAGCACGAGAGATGACCGGGAGCAGCCGGCAGGAGCGGATCGACGAGCTGGAGCAGCGGTGGGCGTCCGACCCCCGGTGGGCGGGCGTGCAGCGCACCCACTCGGCGGCCGACGTCGTGGCGCTGTCCGGCAGCGTCCGCGAGGAGAACACGCTGGCCCGGCTGGGGGCGGAACGGCTGTGGGCCCTCCTGCACAAACGGGACTACGTCCACGCGCTCGGCGCGCTGACCGGCAACCAGGCGGTGCAGAGCGTGCGGGCCGGCCTGGAGGCCATCTACCTGTCCGGGTGGCAGGTGGCGGCGGACGCGAACCTGGCCGGCCAGACCTACCCGGACCAGAGCCTGTACCCCGCCAACTCGGTGCCCGCCGTCGTCCGGAGGATCAACAACGCGCTGCTGCGCGCGGACCAGATCACCACGCTGGAGGGGCGGGAGGCGCAGGACCCGCACTGGTTGGCCCCGATCGTCGCCGACGCCGAGGCCGGCTTCGGCGGTCCGCTGAACGCGTTCGAGCTGATGAAGTCCATGATCGCCGCCGGTGCCGCGGGCGTGCACTGGGAGGACCAGCTCGCGTCCGAGAAGAAGTGCGGCCACCTCGGCGGCAAGGTGCTAATCCCGACGGGGCAGCACGTCCGCACGCTGAACGCGGCGCGTCTCGCCGCCGACATCGCCGACGTGCCGTCGCTGATCGTCGCCCGCACCGACGCGCAGGCCGCCACGCTCATCACGTCCGACGTGGACGAGCGGGACCAGCGTTACATCACCGGTGAGCGCACGGACGAGGGCTTCTTCCGCGTGTCGAACGGGATCGAGCCGTGCATCACGCGCGGGCTGGCCTACGCGCCGTACGCCGACCTGCTGTGGATGGAGACGTCGGTCCCTGATCTGGAGCTGGCGCGCAAGTACGCCGAGGCGATCAAGGGTGAGTTCCCGGACCAGATGCTGGCCTACAACTGCTCGCCGTCGTTCAACTGGCGAAAGCATCTCGACGACGACACGATCGCGCGCTTCCAGCGCGAGCTCGGAGCGATGGGCTACTCGTTCCAGTTCATCACCCTGGCCGGGTTCCACGCGCTGAACCACTCGATGTTCGACCTGGCGCGCGGATACGCGAACGACGGCATGACCTCCTACGTGGCGCTGCAGGAACGCGAGTTCGCCGCCGAGGCCGACGGCTACACGGCCGCCAAGCACCAGCGTGAGGTCGGAACCGGCTGGTTCGACGCCGTGTCGAACGCGATCAACCCCAACTCGTCGACGACGGCACTCGCCGGGTCGACCGAGGCCGAGCAGTTCCAGCACTAGGACATCCCCCGGGCCGGGCCGCCGGATCGGCGGCGCGGCTCCCCCCACAGCCCGGAGGAACCCCGTGAGCGAGATCGAGCGGATCGGCGTCGTCGGCGCCGGACAGATGGGCGCGGGCATCGCCGAAGTGTGCGCCCGCGCCGGGTGCGACGTCCTGGTCGTCGAGCAGGGACGGGAGGCGATGGATCGTGGACGGGCCGCGGTCCTCGGGTCACTCGACCGGGCCGAGCAGCGGGGCAGGCTCTCCGCGGCCGGGCACGAGGACGCCGTGGCCCGCCTCCGTTTCGCCGACGACCTCGGAGAGCTGGCCGACCGTCAGCTCGTCGTCGAGGCGGTGACCGAGGAGGAACTGGCGAAGTGCGAGGTGATCGCCGGCATCGACAAGGTGCTGGCCGACCCGTCGGGGATCATCGCGTCGAACACCAGTTCCATCCCGATCATGAGACTGGCCCAGGCCACCGACCGCCCGGGCCACGTGATCGGCCTGCACTTCTTCAACCCGGTCCCCGTCATGCCACTGGTCGAGGTGATCGCCTCGCCGACCACGTCACCGAGGACCCGGGACACCGTCGAGACGTTCGTGACCACGACACTCGGCAAGCAGACGATCCGGGCGGCCGACCGCTCGGGCTTCATCGTGAACGCACTGCTCGTGCCGTACCTGCTCGGCGCGATCCGCATGGTCGAGACCGGACGGGCGACCCCCGCCGACGTCGACACCGGGATGAAGGCGGGCTGCGCCCACCCGATGGGCCCGCTGGAGCTGGCCGACCTGATCGGGCTGGACACCGTCGCCGCGATCGCGGAGTCGATGTACGCCGAGGACCGTGAGCCGCTGTTCGCGCCCCCGCCGCTGCTGCGCCGGATGGTGCAGGCGGGCCTGCTCGGCCGCAAGACCGGTCGCGGGTTCCACGGCTACCCCACGCAACGGGTGGCGTCGTGACCCGGGGGCCGGCGCGGGGGCGACATGCTCTCCGGTGACGTCGACCCGGTCCGCCTGCGGCTGGGGCTCCGGGCGTCGCTGACACGGCGGCCCGACGACCGCCCGCTGCGCTTCCAGGCCGTGCTCACGCCGTCGGACGCCGTGCTCGCGGCGGCGCGGGGTCTCGACGGGGTCCACCTCTCGTGGGCCGCCCTCGCCGCCGGCGCGGAGACGCCCGACGAGCTCGCGGGGCATACGGCCCGGATCGCGCGGGCCGCGCCCCTTCCGGTGCTGGTCGACGTCGGGCCGCCGGATGCCGGGGGCGACCCGCGCACGACGGTCGAGGCGTTCGAGCGGGCGGGGGCCGCGGGCATCCACGTCGACGACCGTCCCGTCGCGGGTGATCCCGCCAGCTCCTCGACCGACGACGTCGTCGCGTGCATCGGGGCCGCGGCCGGGGCCCGCCGGGACGAGCACTTCCTGATCGGCGTCCGTGTGGTCGCCCCGGCGGACGGCCGCCTCGTCGACACGATCGACCGGGCCCGGGCCTGCGCGGACGCCGGCGCCGACATCGTCGTCGTCGACGAACCCGAGACGACCGCGTCCTACCTCGCGTTCCGGGCAGCACTGGACGTGCCGCTGCTGGCCGACACCAAAGCGGTCCAGCACGGAACCGGCCTGCCGACGCTCGACCAGCTCGCCCGCATCGGCATGGACGCCGTGATCCACCCGTCCACGTCGCCACGGTCGCCCGTGGTGACCGGCCGCCGGTCCGCCGGCCTCGTTCTCCAGGAGTACCGATGACCGAGAATCCGAACCGTGGGCTGGTCGACGTCGTCGCCGACGCGACCACCGTCTCCGACGTCGACCCGGCTCACAACGTGCTGCTCTACCGCGGATACTCCGCGCGCGACCTCGCCCGGGGGCACTCGTTCCTGGACGTCGTGCACCTGCTCCTGGTCGGCGAGCTGCCCGCCCCGGTCGAGCTCGCCGAGCTCGACCGCGCGGTGCGCGCGCTGCGCGGCATCGACCCGGCGCTGGAGGCGCTGCTCGCCTCGCTGCCGCTGGACTGCCATCCGATGGACGTGCTGCGGACCGCCGTGAGCTGGCTCGGCGCGTGCGACCCGACGAGCGCCGACCCGTCGCCGGAGGCCGGCGCGGAGAAGGCGGTCCGCCTGCTCGCGGTGCTCCCGACGATCATCGCGTCCGACCAGCGGCGGCGGCGCGGGCAGGCCCCGATCGCCCCGCGCGACGACCTCGGCTTCGTCGAGAACTTCTTCCACATGACGTTCGGCGAGGTCCCCGAGGCCGACGTCGTGCGCGCGTTCGAGGTCTCGCTGATCCTGTTCGCCGAGCACAGCTTCAACGCCTCGACGTTCGCCGCCCGGGTGGTCACGTCGACCCGGTCGGACCTGCACAGCGCCGTCGTCGCCGGCATCGGGGCGCTGAAGGGTGCGCTGCACGGCGGGGCCAACCAGGCCGTCATGGAGCAGTTCGTCGAGATCGGCGACCCGGACGACGTCGACGAGTGGCTCGCCGCACGTCTCCCCCAGGGTCACAAGGTGATGGGGTTCGGACATCGGGTGTACAAGCGGGGCGACTCGCGCGTCCCCACACTGCACGCGCACCTGCGCCGGGTCGTGGAACTGCGCGACGGACGCGAGCTGCTCGGCTTCTACGAGGTGCTCGCCGGCGCGATGCTGCGCGAGAAGGGCCTGCGCCCGAACCTCGACTACACCTCCGGCCCGCTCTACCACCTGATGGGCTTCGACACCTGCATGTTCACCCCGCTGTTCGTCATGGCACGGATCAGCGGCTGGGCCGCCCACGTGATCGAGCAGGCGTCGGACAACGTCCTCATCCGTCCGGTCGCGGTGTACGCGGGCAAGGCGATGCGAGACGTCCCCACCGTCGACGACCGGCTCCCGCGCACCCTCGGCGGTACCCGATCCTGAGGATTGACACGGCTCGGACGACCACGCATCCTTCGTCTGACCAATTCTTCATATGTTCTGATCTGGGACTGTTTCAAGATCGGTGTTTTCGGCCCGACACGCCGGGCTGAGGTCCGGCGAGATGGGCACGGACAGTGATGACATCGGACCTTGTGGATCCAAGCGAGGGTGACCCGAAGCCTGCTCGGCAGGCGTCGGCGGAGCGGGCCGCTGCGGCGGCGATGGTGGCCGAGGCGAAGGCGCGCGGGCTGGCGTTGACCGGCCCGGACGGCCTGTTGAAGCTCTTTACCAAGAATGTTCTGGAAACGGCGCTGAACGAGGAGATGACCGAGCACCTCGGGCACGACAAGAACCGGGCCGACCCCGGCCGGGAATCCACCAACGTGCGGAACGGGTCCCGCTCGAAGACGGTTCTCTCGGATGCCGCGGGTGACGTGGAGATCGACGTTCCGAGAGACAGGGCCAGCACTTTCGAGCCGCAGATCGTGAAGAAGCGTCAGCGGCGCCTCACAGATGTCGACGAGGTCGTACTGTCGCTGTATGCGAAAGGGATGACGACCGGGGAGGTTTCCGCACATTTCGCTGACATCTATGGGGCGTCAGTATCGAAGGAGACGGTCTCGCGGATCACCGACAAGGTCGTCGCCGAGATGAATGACTGGGTTGGTCGGCCGTTGGATTCGGTGTACGCCGCGGTGTTCATCGACGCTGTCCACGTCAAGGTCCGGGACGGGCAGGTCGCCAACCGGCCGGTCTACGCAGCCATCGGCGTCACCGTGGACGGCTGCAAGGACGTGCTGGGGCTGTGGATGGGCGTCGGCAGTGAGGGCGCGAAGTTCTGGATGAGCGTGCTGGTCGACCTGAAGAACCGCGGCGTGCGTGACGTGCTGTTCCTGGTCTGCGACGGCCTCAAAGGACTCCCGGAGGTCGTGGCCAACGTGTGGCCGCAAACCATTGTCCAAACCTGCGTCGTGCACCTGATCCGAAACACTTTCCGGCTGGTGGGTCGACAGGACTGGGACGCGGTGAAGCGCGACATCAAACCAATCTATGCCGCGCCCAACCCGAATGCAGCACTTATCGCTATGGATGAGCTCGACGAGAAATGGGGCCGTAAGTACGCGGCGATGATCCGGCTATGGCGCAACGCGTGGGAAGAGTTCGTGCCGTTCTTGGACTACGACGTCGAGATTCGAAGGGTGATCTGCTCTACGAATGCGATCGAATCGCTTAACGCCCGCTACCGGCGCGCGGTGCGGGCGCGTGGTCATTTCCCCACTGAGCAGGCTGCGATGAAATGCTTGTATCTTGTGACTCGCAGCCTGGACCCGACCGGGACGGGCCGCACGAGGTGGACGATGCGTTGGAAGCCCGTGATCAACGCGTTCGCCATCACGTTCGGTGACCGCTGGCCGGGAGCCGAGACCTACTGAGCAACGACGCCGAAACACCGATCACGAGACAGGCCCATCACGCGGTCAATCCGCAGCTCCGTGAATCACCAGGGTTAGGAGACACGCCCTAGGTTCCGGAGAAGCTCGTGACCCAGGCCGCCATCCCCTCCACCCCGTCCATCCCGGTCGTCGGGCTCCGCGAGCTGCTGCCGTGGGCGGTGTTCGCCGGTGTGATCCTGCTGGCACTGCTCTACCTGGTCGGCATGGATCAGGGCGCCACGTCGGTGTTCTCCGGCGAAATGATCCACGAGTTCGTCCACGACGGCCGCCACATGCTCGCCTTCCCCTGCCACTAGACCGACGCACGAACAGGAGAATCGGACCGACATGGTCAGGACGTTGCTGATCCGCGGCATGCTCGCCGGCGCCGCCGCGGCGGTCTTCGCGTGGGTGTTCGCCTATCTGGTCGGCGAGCCCGCCCTCGACGGCGGCATCGCCTACGAGGACATGCTCGCCGCCGCATCCGGCGAGGCCGCCGAGGAACCGATGGTCAGCCGCACGGTCCAGAGCACGATCGGGCTCGGCGTCGGGATCCTGATCTACGGTCTTGCCATCGGCGGGATCTTCGCGCTGGTGTACGCCGCGGTGTACGGGCGGATCGGGCGCCTGACCCCGCGTGCCACCTCGGCCGTGCTGGCGCTGGTCGGGTTCCTGGTCGTGATCCTCGTACCGTTCCTAAAGTACCCGGCCAACCCGCCGGCCTCCAGCGCGGACGACACGATCGGCCTGCGGACCGGCACCTACGTCCTGATGGTGGCGTTCTCGGTGGTGGTCGCCGTCGCGGCGGCGGCGATCGGGCGGCGTCTGGTCGCACGGTTCGGCTCCTGGAACGGCGTCCTGCTCGCCGGGCTCGGCTACGTCGTGGTGATCAGCGTTATCGGCGCGCTGCTGCCCACGATCGCCGAGACCCCGGCGGACTTCCCCGCCGTCGTCCTCTACGACTTCCGGTTGGCCTCGCTGGGCATCCACCTCGTGTTGTGGATGGTGATCGGCCTGCTGTTCGGTGCCCTCGTCGACGGCAGCGTGCGACGCGCCGGCGCGGTGGCCCGGGAGCGCGCCACGAGCGTCTGACCCCGGCGTGGCTCACCCGGAGTACGTGCACGAGTGGTCGGACCGGTTCGCGATGCTGGGCGATCCGAGTCGGCTCAGCCTCCTGCTGCTCATGCACCGGCGGGGGCCGATCGCGGTCAACGACCTCTCGCAGGCGACCGGCCTCAAGCCCACCACCGTGTCGCAGGCGCTGCGGGTGCTGCGGTTCCAGCACATCGTCGCGATGGTGCCCGAGGGTCGGTCGCACCTCTACCGCGTGATCGACGAGAGCACCGCCGCCTTGCTCGACCATCTTCCCGACCACCACCTGCCCGACCACCCGGCGACCGTCGAGAACGGACGATGACCCGAGCGCTCCGCCTGCTGGCCTGCGTCGCGACCCTGCTCCTGGTCGGCGCGGGGACGGCGTTCGCGCACAGCGACGGGTTGTCGGCCGAGGCATTCCTCCCACGGGTTGTGGCCGTCGAGCCACCGGTCCCGGGGCTGTCGGTCGCCGCGGTCGAGGGCGGGGCACGGCTCGGCGTCGTCAACGCGACCGGGATACCGGTACGGGTCCTCCCGCCGGACGGTCTCGCGCTCGCGGAGGAGCCGACCGTGCCGCCGGGTGAGCGCGGACACTGGGCGGACCGACGGGTGGCCGCGGCGTCCGCCGAGCGTCCGGCCGACGGCCGGGCCGCGGCCTGGTCGGTCCCGTTGCTCGTCGGGTCCGACCGTGTCGAGGTCCGCGGGGAGACGACCTGGCCGGCTCCCCCGTCGACCGCCGGCTGGTGGTCGCTCACGCTCGCGCTCGCCGTGGGCGCCGCCGCGCTCGGTTCGGCGGCGGTACGCCGGGCCGCGCTCGCCCCGGCCGTCGGAGCGGTCGCGGTCCTCGCGGTCGCCGCGCACGTGGTGCACGCGCTGGGATCGGCGCTGGTGCCGGTGGACGAGCCGTACTGGCCGACCGTGCTCGGGACGGCCGGGATCGGGCTCGGCGCATGGGCGGCGGTCCTGGTCGGGGCGGTCCTGACGCTGTGGCGCACACCGTGGGGGCTGCTGCTCTGCTCGGTCGGGGGCACGATCCTGGCCCTGGTGACGGCGTTCGACACGAGCAGCTTCGCCCGGGCCGTCCTCCCTTACGGCTGGCCGCCGACCGTGGACCGGGTGTCCACCGCACTGGCCGTCGGGATCGGTGCCGGCCTGTTCCTGACCGGCTTCGCGGTCCTGCGGGCCATGACCCCCGACGACGACCTGTCCCTGCGACCGATCGAGGACCCCCGTTGACCCCGCCCGTTCCCCGGCCGTCGCGTTCCGTCCGCGCGGCGGTCCTCGCCGTCGCCGGCAGCCTCACCGTCCTGACGGGAGCGGGGTGCGCCGCCGCTCCGGCCCCGGCGGCCGCGACGTCCGCCGCCGCGCCGTCGACCCCCGCCACGACGTCCGCGGTCCCGCAGCCGGAGGCCCGCGTCGTCCGGATCGCGTACAGCGGAGGGCGGGCGAGCGGCGACACCGGCACCGTCTCCGTCACCCGGGGCGAGACGGTGCGGCTCGAGGTGACGAGCGACGTCGCCGAGGAGGCGCACCTGCACGGCTACGACCGTGAGGTCCGGCTCGCGCCCGGTGTCCCGGCGACGATCGACCTCACCGCCGACATTCCGGGCGAGTTCGAGTTCGAGCTGCACTCCTCGGGCGCGCAGCTCGCCACGCTCCAGGTGCGGTGAACGCTCTCGCCCACGGCGTCGGGACCCGCGGCGACCTCCCGGTTCCCGCCCAGTACGCCGCCCTCGCCGGCGCCGTCGTCCTGGTCGCGACGTTCGCCCTGCTCGGGGCGACCTGGCGCACCCCACGGCTGCACGGCGCCGACGGCGGACGACCGTTGCCGCGCCCGGTGGCGTCGGCACTGAGCTCCGCGGTGCTGCGCGGGGTCCTGCGCGCGGTGGTCAGCGCACTCGCGCTCGGCGTCGTCGTGGTCGGCTTCGCCGGTCCGGCCGAGACGCCGGACAACCTCGCGCCGTGGGTCCTGTACGTGACGTTCTGGGTCGGGCTCGTGCCGGCGAGCCTGCTGCTCGGGCCGGTGTGGCGGGTCGTGAACCCGCTGCGTGCCCTGCACGCGATCGTCGCGCGGCTGGCGCGGGTCGACCGGGAGCGAGGGGTGCGGGATCTGCCCGACCGGGTCGGTCTGTGGCCCGCCGCGGTGTCGCTGGCCGCGTTCGGGTGGCTGGAGCTGGTGCATCCCGACCCGTCGGATCCTCGCGTCGTGGCGTGGGTCCTCACCGGGTACGCGGTGCTCCAGACCGGCGCGGCGTTCGTGTTCGGCGCGCGGTGGTTCGATCGTGGTGACGGCTTCGAGGTCTGGTCCGAGCTGCTGGGGTCGCTCGCGCCGGTCGGGCGCCGTGCCGACGACGTCATGGTGCTGCGTAACCCGCTCGACGGGCTGGAGGCCGTCCGCCCGCGCCCCGGCCTCGTCGCGGTGGTCCTCGTCCTCATCGGGATCACCGGCTTCGACGGTCTGTCCCGCTCGTCGCTGTGGTCGGAGGCGGTTCCGCAGTCACCGGTCTGGGGCACGGTCGGGCTGGTCGCCGTGCTCGTCGCGGTCGTCGCGCTGTACCTCGCGGGGACGTGGCGGGGTCGTTCCGCGGTGCCGGTGACGTTCGCCCATACGCTGGTACCCATCGCCGCCGGCTACGCCGTCGCCCACTACTTCTCCCTGCTGGTCTTCGACGGCCAGCTGCCGTTCGTGCTGGTCAGTGACCCGTTCGGAACGGGCGCCGATCTGTTCGGGACCGCCGGACGCGCCGTCGACTACACCGTCGTCGGAGTGGGTGCGATCGCCGCCGTGCAGCTGGGCGCGATCGTCGCGGGACACGTCGTGGCCGCGGTCGCCGCCCACGAACGGGCCCTGCGGCGGTTCCCGGCCGGAGTCGCGCTGCGCGTCCAGTACCCGATGCTGGCGTCGATGGTGATGCTCACGTTCGGTGCGGTCGCCCTCGTCCTGGCTCCGTGAGCGGACCGCGGGACGCCCCTCGGCGGTCCGCGACGGTGGCGGCCGGGTGCCGGGGAGCGAGCAGGACGGCTCCGGCACCGTCCCGGTCTGCGGCGGCGACCACCCATCCCCTGCGTCGCAACCACGGCCCGGCACCGGCGAGGTCGCGACCGCACAGGTCTGTCCACCCGCCGCGCGGGCGGGCCGGTGTGAGCACGGCGTCGACGACGACGGACCCGACACCCGACGAGCGGTGTCCGACGGACACGGCAACACCGGCGAGCTCGGGGCAGCCCGCGAGCCACTCCTGGTAGCGGTCCGGGCCCAGCGCCCGCAGGCCGGGCGACGCGCGAACCGGCCGTTCCGCCGGTGAGTGCCGGGTCAGGGCGCACCCGACGACCTCACCTCGCACGGACGCGGTCGCCAGCGTCGAACCGGAACGGAACGCCGCCGGGTCCCAGACGTCGCCGAGCAGGTCGGAGACGGCGCAGCGGACATCGGCGTCCAGATACGGCACCGACACGTCGGCGTACACGACGACGTCGAGAGCCCTCCGCACCACGTCCCGACCGTACATATTCTCAACTGAAGAAGCTAGCAAGCATTATAGTCAACGTGATTCACTGAGCCTTTTTCAACCTGACCAGCGAGCTTCTGCGTCAGGAGATCGCGAAGGTTGCAGCGCAACTGCTCTGACCCGAATCCGCGAGTAGCGCTGGTGTCCGGACTGGGGAGATGGCGATAGGTGCCCGCTGACCTGCGATGATCGTGTTTGCGACGACACGACATTGCGGGTTGAGAGGACACCTATCAGGTGCGAACAGTACGCAAGCGACGCCCGCGGTGTGCGCGGGTGCGTCTCGGCGCGCCGGACGCGGCGCTGACCAGGTTCTCCGGGCTGGCCGCGGTGACCGAACTGATCGACCGGCTCGGGATCATCGACAAGCTCGACGCCGCGGTCGGGCCCATCAAGGACCGCGACCGCGGGTGCAGCGCCGGGCAGATGCTGGTCGGCATGTCGGCGGCGCAGCTGTGCGGGGAGGACTTCCTGGTCGGGCTGGACCGGCACCGCGCCGACACCGCCGGGCAGGCACTCACGCCGGTGCCGGGGTTGGCGTCCACGACCGCCGCCGGGCTCGCGCGCAAGTTCATCGAGGGGCAGTGGGCGGCGGTGGAGACCGGGCTCGGTGACGTGCACACCACCGCGCTGGACCTGCTCGCCCAGGTCGACCCGGACCGGGCCGAGCAGCTGACGGCGGACGTGACGATCGATCTGGACACCACCGATGTCGAGGTTTACGGCCGGCTCAAGCAGGGCGTGGCGTTCAACCACCAAGGCCAGCGGGTCGCCCGCCCGCACGTCGCGACCTGGGCCGACACCGCGGTGGTGCTGGCCGCTGACCTCGGTTCGGGCCGGGATGACCCCCGCGCCACCAGCGCCGAGCTGTTCTACCGGGCGCTGGCCGCGCTCCCCGCGCAGGCGCGGGCGGGGCGAGTCCGCGTGCGTGCGGACGCGGGCTACTTCGCCGGGCAGCTCGCCCGCGCAGCCCTGTTCGTCGGCGTGGAGTTCGCCATCGGCGCCCGACGCATCGCGCCGCTGTGGCGCATCCTCGACGGCGTCGCGGCCGACGGGTGGACCGACGCGATCGACATGACCGGCGCGCAGGTCGCGGTGGCCGACTATTGCCCGAACTGGTGGCCCGCAGCGACCCAGCTGCTGATCCGTCGGGTCCGGCTCGACCTGGACCACGGCCAGGTCTCCGGTGACCCGCGAGCGCGGCGCCGACGCACCCTGCACCCCGCCCAGCGGGCGCTCCCGCTCGACGACCTCGCTACGGTGGCCAAGGTCGACGGGGTGTTCGCCTACTCGTTCATCGTGACCAACCTCGACGTCTCCACACCTGCCGCAGCCGCGCAGGCCGAGTACTGGTACCGCCACCGCACGAAGGTGGAGAACCTGTTCCGCGACACCAAGCACGGCGCCGCGCTGCGCCACCTCCCCTCCGGACACCTCGCGGTGAACCGAGCCTGGATGTGGGGCGCACTCCTGGCCGCCACCACCAGCGGGTGGCTGCACCACCTCACCGCCCGCACCCGCGACGGGCGCCTGGTCGGGCACGGCGTCCGCGGCGGCCAGGCCATGATCGCCACCCTGCGCCGGCGGCTGATCACCATCCCCGCCCGCCTCGTGCGCCACGCCCGCGGCCTCACCCTGCGCCTACCACCCGGCGAGCACCTACTCGCCGAGGTCCTCGCCCGCGTCCGCGCCCTGCCCGCTCCGTCCTGACCCGGCCGCACCGGCCCCGACCAGCACAGGAACCCGCCACCCGAGGCGACACTCGGGCCGCCCGCTTGCCCACCACCCAACTCCCGACCCAAGCAACATCAACTTTGGCCGACCAAGATCAGCTCATAGCCTACTCGCGGATTCGGGTCTGACCACAGCTGCACAGGTCACCGGCTCGCCAGCTCGGCGTCTGCACCCACACAACCAGGCCCCTGAGCTGCCGGAACGGCAGGTTGAAAAAGGCTCACTATGAGATATGAGCGCGAGCCCCCATGACGCCCACCGCCACCTCGGAGTCCTCCCGTCGTACCCGTTCTACGGCGGGCCGCCGGTCAACCCCGACATCTCCGCTCGGGCAACCGTCCGGATGCTGCAGGACGACCTCGACGCGGAGGGCACCGAGCTCGCACTCGCCATCCCGAACTACGGGGTCCCGGACGCGTCGGCATCGTTCGCCCTGAACGAGCTCTGCCTGGAGGCCGCAGCCACCGACGAGCGGATCCGCGCCGGGATCTGGGCCTCACCGCGGCCGCAGGACGCCGAGATGACGACGTCCGCGCTCGCGCTCGCCCGCGAACCCGGCGTGAAGGCAATCAAGATCAGCTTCCTGCTCGGTGGCCGGGCGTCCGACGAGGCCTGCCGGCCGCAGCTGGACCAGATCTTCGCGACCGCCCGCGAGCTCGACCTCACGGTGCACGTCCACACCTCGCCCGGCGGCGCGTCCGACGTGGACGAGATCGGCAACCTCGTGGACTGGTACGCCGACGACGTGCGCCTGCACCTCGTGCATCTCGGCGGTGGGATGAGCGGGCACATCAAGCTGATCGGCAGCCGGTTCTTCGACTGGATCGAGGCGGGGAAGAAGGTCTACACGGACACGAGCTGGGCGATCGGCTTCGCACCGCGCTGGATGGCCGCCGAGATCGAGCGGCGTGGCATCGGCGCCGACCGCCTGCTGTTCGCCAGTGACGAGCCGTGGGGCGACCGGGCGGGCGAGCTCGCGCGGATGACGGCGGCGACCGGCGACGGCGAGCTCGCGCGTACGGTTCTGCGGGGCAACGCCGAGGCTCTCTACGGCTGAGGTCCTTGGTGCTCACTGCAGGTGACACGCCCGAGGTGTAGGGGTATCGAATGCGCACCTGCCCCAGATGTAGTGTCCGCTGCGCTGGTGGTTCACCGGTCCGCACGGGCCGGTGAGGCAAGAGGGAACCCGGTGCGAGTCCGGGACTGCCCCGCAGCGGTGAGTGGGAACGACCGCCGTCACAGGCACTGGGAGCACACGCTCCTGGGAAGCGACGGCCAGTAGGAACGAGTACGGCGCCCGCGAGTCCGAAGACCTGCCACCGGTGCGCGCACCGTCGGTGCGCGCCGCTCCGGGGCCCCGAGGGAGGGCACCAGGGCCGGTCGCGCCCGCGTGTCCGCCCATCCTCCCCACCGGTCGTGGAGCGACGGTGACTCGCGAGGAGAGGGTCCGTGACCGCTACCACCGCTCCCCCAGCCTTACCCGAATCGATATCCCGGGCGACGCTGCGGGTGATCCGCCGCGACGGCTCCGAGACGGAGTTCGACGCGTCGAAGATCTCACTGGCCATGTCCAAGGCGTTCCTGGCCGAGGACGCCACCATGAGCTCGTCGCGGCTGCGCCACCTGGTCGGCGAGCTGACCGACCAGGTCGTCGCGGCACTGGGACGGCACCCGACGCCGGCCGTGCACGTCGAGCAGATCCAGGACCAGGTCGAGCTGGCGCTGATGCGCGGCGAGCACCACAAGGTCGCACGCTCCTATGTGCTCTACCGCGACGAGCACGCCCGGGCCCGCGGCGAGGGTGGGGAAGCCCCCGCCGCATCGGCCGCCACCGTGCACGTCACCCAGCCGGACGGCACGCGCGTCCAACTGGACCGCGGTCGCGTCCGGACCGTGCTCGACGAGGCCGTCACCGGCATCGCCGACGTCTCCGCCGACCCGGTCCTCGACGAGCTCGACCGCACGGTCTACGACGGCATCACCGCCGACGAGGTGGCCCAGGCACTCGTGATGGCGGCGCGCACGCTCGTCGAGCGCGAACCCGACTACTCGCTGGTCGCCTCCCGGCTGCTGATGGACCGGTTGCGCGCCGAGGCCGTGTCACACCTCGCCGGCACCGGGCAGGCCCCGGACCAGGCAACGATGGCAGATCGGTACCCGTCCTACTTCCGGGACTACCTGAGGCACGCGATCGCGACCGGTCTCGTCGACCCGGAGCTCGCCACGTTCGACCTGGATCGGGTCAGCGCGGCGCTGCGCCCGGAGCGTGATCTGCAGATCGGCTTCCTCGGCCTGCAGACGCTCTACGACCGCTACTTCCTACACGAGCGCGGCACCCGCTTCGAGCTACCGCAGGCGTTCTTCCTGCGCGTCGCGATGGGCCTCGCGGCCCGCGAGATCGACCGCGAGGCCCGGGCGGTCGAGTTCTACGAGCTGCTGTCCTCGTTCGATTTCATGGCGTCGACGCCGACGCTGTTCAACTCGGGGACGACGCGACCGCAGCTCTCGTCGTGTTTCCTCACCACCGTCGACGACGACCTGAACTCGATCTTCCAGGGCTACCGGAACAACGCGCTGCTGGCCAAGTACTCGGGCGGGCTGGGCAACGACTGGACCCCGGTCCGCGGGCTCGGCGCGCACATCCGCGGCACGAACGGCGTCTCCCAGGGCGTCGTCCCGTTCCTCAAGATCGCCGGCGACACCGCCGTCGCGGTCAACCAGGGCGGCAAGCGCAAGGGCGCGGCCTGCGCATACCTGGAGACGTGGCACGTCGACGTCGAGGAGTTCCTCGACCTGCGCAAGAACACCGGCGACGACCGGCGCCGCACCCACGACATGAACACCGCGAACTGGGTGCCGGACGAGTTCCTCCGCCGCGTCGAGGCCGACGAGAGCTGGACGCTGTTCTCCCCGGACGAGGTGCCGGACCTGCACGACCTCTACGGGAACGCGTTCGCGGCCCGCTACAACGAGTACGAGGCGGCCGCCGGGCGCGGCGAGATCGCGGTGCACCGGACGGTGCGGGCGGTCGATCTGTGGCGGCGAATGCTGACCATGCTGTTCGAGACCGGACACCCCTGGATCACGTTCAAGGACCCGTGCAACCTGCGCAGCCCGCAGCAGCACGCGGGCGTCGTGCACTCGTCAAACCTGTGCACCGAGATCACGCTGAACACAGACGCCGACGCCGAGAATGGCGAGGTGGCGGTCTGCGACCTCGGATCGGTCAACCTCGCCGCACACGTGACGGCGGACGGGCTGGACGCGGAGAAGCTGCGCCGCACCGTCACCACGGCCGTGCGGATGCTCGACAACGTCGTGGACATCAACTTCTACACGATCCCCGAGGCCCGGCGGTCCAACCTGCGCCACCGGCCCGTCGGGCTCGGACTGATGGGGTTCTCCGATGCCCTGTTCGTGCAGCGGATCGCGCCGGGCAGCGACGCCGCGGTCTCGTTCGCGGACACCAGCGCCGAGGCGCTGAGCTTCCACGCCATCTCGGCGTCGTCGGACCTGGCGCTCGAACGCGGCCGCTACGCCAGCTTCGACGGGTCGCTGTGGAGCCGCGGGATCCTGCCGATCGACTCCCTGGAGCTGCTCGCGCAGGCGCGCGGCGCAACCGAGCTCGACGTCGACCGGTCGTCCACCTTGGACTGGTCCGCGCTGCGGGAGAAGGTCGCCGCGCAGGGCATGCGCAACTCCAACGTGCTGGCGATCGCGCCCACCGCGACGATCTCCAACATCTGCGGGGTCGGACAGTCGATCGAGCCGATCCACCTCAACCTCTACGTGAAGTCCAACATGTCCGGCGACTTCACGGTGATCAACCCGCACCTGGTCCGCGACCTCAAGGAACGCGGGCTGTGGGACGAGGTGATGGTCGCGGACCTGAAGTACTTCGACGGGTCGCTGGCCGAGATCGACCGTGTACCGGACGACCTGAAGGACCTCTACGCGACGGCGTTCGAGATCGACCCGCACCGGCTGGTCGAGGCCGCCGCACGCCGGCAGAAGTGGCTGGACCAGGCCCAGTCGCTGAATCTCTACCTCGCCGGTCCCAGCGGGCGCGCGCTCGACGAGCTCTACCGCCTGGCTTGGCGCAGCGGGCTGAAGACGACGTACTACCTGCGCACCCGGGCCGCGACGTCGGTGGAGAAGTCCACGCTCAGGGGCACCGACGGCCGGCTCACGGGCGTTCCGACGGCGCCGGCCGCCGCCCCCGCTGCCGTCGTCTCGGTGCCAGCCGGCTCCCCCGCCGCGACCGTCGCCGCCCCCGATCTCGACCCCGGCCGCGCGTGCCGGATCGACGACCCCGACTGCGAGGCCTGCCAGTGACGACCACCTCGGAGAACACCACCGGGCTCGGCGAGATCGAACGCGGCGCCGCGCCCGTCAACGCCGACGACAAGCGCATGATCAACGCCCGCTCGGACGTCAACCAGTTGCTCCCGCTGAAGTACCACTGGGCCTGGGACAAGTACCTGGCCGGCTGTGCGAACCACTGGATGCCGACCGAGGTCGCCATGCAGGCCGACATCGCGCTGTGGCGCACCCCCGGCGCGCTGACCGACGACGAGCGGCTGATGCTGGTGCGCAACCTCGGCTTCTTCGCCACAGCGGAGTCCCTGGTCGCCAACAACATCGTGCTCGCCGTGTACCGGCACCTGACGAACCCCGAATGCCGCCAGTACCTGCTGCGCCAGTCGTTCGAGGAGGCCGTGCACACGCACACGTTCCAGTACGTGTGCGAGAGCCTCGGCCTGGACGAGGGCGAGCTGTTCAACGCCTACCGGCAGATCCCGTCGATCACCGACAAGGACGCGTGGGCGCTGCGCCACACCCGGGCACTCTCCGACCCGGACTTCGTCACCGGCACCCCGGAGGCGGACCGCGCGTTCCTGCGCGACCTCGTCGCCTTCTACGTGGTGTTCGAGGGCATGTGGTTCTACACCGGATTCACCCAGATCCTGGCCCTGGGCAGGCGGAACAAGATGGTCGGCGTCGCCGAGCAGTACCAGTACATCCTGCGCGACGAGTCGATCCACCTGAACTTCGGCATCGACTGCATCAACCAGATCAAGATCGAGAACCCGCACCTCTGGACGCCGGAGTTCGTCGCCGAGATCCGGGAGATGTTGCACGAGGCCTACGAGCTGGAGGTCGCCTACGCCCGCGACACGATGCCCCGCGGGATGTTGGGGCTGACGGCCGAGTCGTGCGCGCAGTACCTGCGGTTCATCACCGACCGCCGGGCCGAGCAGATCGGGCTCGTTCCGTTGTTCGGGCAGACCGACAACCCGTTCGGCTGGATGAGCGAGTCGATGGACCTGCGCAAGGAGAAGAACTTCTTCGAGACGCGGGTGACCGAGTACCGCACCGGCGGCTCGCTGGAGTGGGACTAGTACTCCAGCCGCACTTCGTTAGCTGGGCTGTCTTCGTCGTCGGTAGTGGCTTTCGCGGGCTCGGTGTTGGTGACGGCGACGCCAGGTCGACCAGGCCCAGCCCACGGTGCGGGCGGGGATGTGGATCAGAGATGCCAGGAGACGTCGGATCTCGGCGAGGGTGAGCGGGATGAGCCCGCTGCCAGGTCTTTTGGGGCGATCGCCGCGGTGACCGAGAGGTAGGCGTGGGCGAGCATGGCCAGGGTGATGTGGCGGTACCAGGCGTCGTAACGCCGCACCTGGTACTGGTCGAGCCCGACCTCGTTCTTCGCGGTCTGGAAGCACTCCTCGATCGCCCACCGGGCGCCGGCGACCCGGATGAGGTCGTCGTCACTGGTGCCGGGCGGGCCTGCGCACAGGTAGTAGGCCAACTCCGGCTCGTCACCGGCGGCGATCTGGGTGTCGGTGAGGATCTGACGGCGCACCAGCAGCCAGCGCCCCCACCCGGCGGGCGCCTCCGGTGGCGGAGACAGGCTGGCCACGGCCCAGTCGTAGAGCCGCTCACCCTTCGCCCCGTCCCCCGCCGAGCGGCGCTTCCACGCCTGCTCCGGCGCGCGAGCGACCAGGTCGTCGGCGCGTCGTGACCCGGCCAGCCCGGCGATGTCAGCCTCGAGCGAGAGCGGGATCGACTGACTGCGGGGCACGGCGACGACGTAGCCGATCCGGCGCTTCTCGCACCAGGAGCGGAACTTGTAGTCCTGACCGTAGGCCTCGTCCGCAGCCACCCACGACGCCGGGACACCAGCGTCGAGGGCCCGGCCGAGCATCTGCTTGGCCAGCACGGTCTTGGTGGCGAACTCGACCTCGTCGGGCACCGCCGCAGCCCGGCAACGTTCCCGATCACCGGTCCACGACCTGGGCAGGTAAAGCTCACGATCGATCAACGTGCGGCCCCTGCCGCTGGCATAGGCGCAGAACACCCCGAGCTGGCAGTTCTCCACCCGGCCCGCAGTGCCGGAGTACTGGCGCTGCACCCCGGCCGACTTGGCCCCCTTCTTCAGGAACCCGGTCTCGTCGACGATCAGCACCCCGCCGGGCTCGCCGAGGTGTTCTGTGACGTAGTCCCGCAGGTCGTCGCGGACCCCGTCGGCGTCCCAAGCCGCCGAGTTGAGCAGCCGCTGCATCCCGTCCGGCGTCGTGTCACCGGCGACCTCGGCCAGCGTCCACCCGTTCTTCCCGGCCAACGGCGCCAACAATCCACGCACATACGCCCGCGCCCGACGCCGCGGCTCCGTCCGGAAGAACCGCCCCGCCACCAGCCCGAACAACCCGTCCAGGCCGCCGGCCCACGCCTCTAGGTCCTCCTCCACCTGCACAAGATCAAAGCCTAGCGCAGACCCACATCACGAAGTGCGGCTGGAGTACTAGGGTGTGTCTCCCAATGCGCGGAGCCAGGTGACGATTGCCTTCAGGACGGCGCCGCCGCGGAAGGTCAGGGCGAGCTTGTCGTAACGGGTGGCCAGCCCGCGCCACTGCTTGACGTGGCAGAACCCGCGCTCGACGACGTTGCGGTTTCGGTAGTCGACCGGATCGAATGCGGGCGGTCGACCGCCGCGTGAGCCCCGTCGTTTGCGGTGTCCCTGCTGGTCAGAGGGCTCCGGAATGACAGCGATGATCCGGCGCTCGCGCAGGTGCCGGCGGATCGCGCGTGAGGAGTAGGCCTTGTCCGCGCGCACGCGTTCGGGCCGGGTCCGGGGTCGTCCCGGGCCCGGTCGGGCGATGCTCAGGTGCGCCATCAGGTGCGGAAACATTGGCGAGTCGCCGCCCTGGCCGGGGCCGAGGAGGACCACCAGCGGGCGGCCGTGCCCGTCAACGAGCTGGTGGATCTTCGTCGACAGCCCTCCGCGGGACCGTCCCAGCGCGTGATCTGCTGGTTCGGCGAGCAGATTCGTGTAGTTCGATCCGGCCCCCTGTGTCGCGCTTGAGGGTCGCGGCGTGCTGGTGGGCACGGATGATCGTGGAGTCCACGCTGACCGCCCACCCGAGCACCTCGGCGGCGTCGGCCTCGACCAGAAGAGCAGCCAGGATGTGGTCCCAGGTGCCGTCGCCGCTGTAGCGGCGGTGCCGCTTCCACAACGTCTGCCACGGCCCGAACTCGGCTGGGACGTCGCGCCAGGGAAGCCCGCACCGATACCGGTAGATGATCCCCTCGAGCACCCGGCGGTCATCGCGGAACGGGCGCCCGCGACGACCCTCGGAGGAGGGCAACAGCGGCGCCAGACGGGCCCACTGGGCATCAGTCAGGACAGCGGTGCGCGGCACCGATCAAGCATCGCGCACCCCGGTCCGCCTATTTGGGAGACACACCCTAGCTCACCGGGTCCGGTCCTCCGGCCTCACCCGCGGCCGGAGGACCGCTTCTCAGGAATGGATCTTCCGAGCGGTCGCGACGAGGCGGCCGGAACGCGGAGGTCTACTGTGCGGATTGACCGGGTCCGGGTTCGGATCACTCGCCGAGCGCGTCGTCGAACGCTCGCATGAGGCGGAGCGGAGGTGTTCGGCGCTGCGAACCGACGTGAACCCCGATCGGAAGGCGAGGGTGACGTTCGTCGTCCACGCCGCGACCACCGCCACGGCGACAGCCGCGTTCGCAGTCGACGCGCCGCTGGACCAACGGTGGATCGCCGCGCTGACCGACGCCGCCCCTCGGGTGCCCCGCCACGACCACAGCCGCCACGGTCCGGATCCCGCCTCGTCCGAAACCCACAGCGGGCTGGGCCTGTCCGGCAGATCCGACGACGACCTCTGCCCCTGGGACCCGGGACAGTGGACCGGCAGGACCCTGGACGACATCGCCGAGGCCGACCCTCAGGGGCTCCACGCCTGGCTGACCGACCCCGACTCGACACCGCACGCCGGCGAGTCGCTGACAGCACTCATCGAGCGGGTACGCCGAGTTCTGGCCTCGATGCCGCCTGGACACACCATCGCCGTAGCCGGCGCCGCCATCGCGCGGGCAGCTGTCGTCACCACCATGGGCGCTCCGCCCTCCGCGTTCTGGCGGATCGACGCCGCACCCCTGACCGTCACCGACCTGCGCGGCGGCACGGACCGATGGACGGTCCGGTGCACCGGTCGGCCGCTCGACGAGTCCTGAGCCAGCCCAGGAACGGACCGCCCAGGCAATGGCGTCAGGCGATGGCGTACTGAGCGGGCTCTTCGGCCGGTGATGCGTTCGCCGGGCCGGCCGGCTCCGGATCGGACTCGGTGCGGTCGATCTCCACCGGACCCCGGCCCCGGAACGGGCCCGGGGTCCGGTGGGTCTCAGGCCCGGACCCGGCGGGCGGCGGCGACGAGGTTCGTCAGCGCCGCCACCGTCTCCGGCTCACCGCGGGTCTTGAGCCCGCAGTCCGGGTTGGCCCACAGCCGGTCGGACCCGATGTGCGACAGGGCCGCCCGCAGCTGCGTGGCCAGCTCGTCGGCGTCCGGGACCTCGGGCGAGTGCACGTCGTACACGCCCGGCCCGAGACCCCGCGGCACACCCGGACCCAGCTCGGCCAGCACCTCCATCCGCGACCGGGCGGCCTCCACCGTCGTCACGTCCGCGTCCAGGCCGTCGATCGCGCCGACGACCTCGCCGAACTCCGAGTAGCACAGGTGCGTGTGGATCTGGGTCGAGTCCTGCACGCCCCCGGTCGACATGCGGAACGAGTCCACCGCCCAGTCCAGGTACTCCTGCCGGTCGGCCTCCCGCAGCGGGAGCAGCTCGCGCAGCGCCGGCTCGTCGACCTGGACGATGCGGATCCCGGCCGCCTCGAGGTCGGTGACCTCGTCGCGCAGCGCGAGCCCAACCTGGCGCGCCGTGGCGTCGATCGGCTGGTCGTCGCGCACGAACGACCAGGCCAGGATCGTCACCGGCCCGGTCAGCATGCCCTTGACCGGCTTCGACGACAGCGACTGCGCGTACCGCGCCCACTCGACCGTGATCGGACGCGGCCGCGAGACGTCGGCGTACAGGATCGGCGGGCGCACGCAACGCGAGCCGTAGGACTGCACCCAGCCCAGCTCCGTCGTCGCGAAGCCGTCCAGGTTCTCCGCGAAGTACTGCACCATGTCGTTGCGCTCCGGCTCGCCGTGCACGAGCACGTCCAGGCCGATGCTCTCCTGGAGCTCGATCACACGCGTGATCTCGGCGCGCATACGCGCCTCGTACTCGGCGTCGTCGATCTCCCCCGAGCGGTGAGCCGCGCGGTCCTTCCGGATCTCCGCGGTCTGCGGGAACGAGCCGATCGTCGTGGTCGGGACCTCCGGCAGGCCGAGAGCGTCGCGCTGTTCCTTCGCGCGCACGTCGGCGGCTCCGCGCCGGTAGTGGTCGGACCCGAGCTCGCCCAGCCGCGCGCGCACCGCGTCGTCACGGCCGGAGGTCTCCCGCACCCGTTCCCGGAGTGCGGCCGCGGCGTCGAACTCCGCGGCGACCGACTCGCGGCCGTCCGCCAGCGCCCGACCGATCAGCACGACCTCGTCGACCTTCTGGCGCGCGAACGCCAGCCGGTCGGTCACCTCGGAGGGCAGCGCCGTCTCGACGGCCAGGTCGTAGGGCACGTGCAGCAGCGAGCAGGACGTCGAGACCCCCACCCGGCCCGCGACGCCGGTCAGGCGCTGTGCTTTCGCCAGCGCGGCGTCGAGGTCCGTGCGCCAGACGTTGCGTCCGTCCACGACGCCGGCGAGGACGAGCTTGCGGTCCAGGCCCTCGACCTTCTCGATGCCGTCGAGATCCGCGGCGCCGGCAACCAGGTCCAGCGCGATGCCGTCGACCCCCGTGCGCGCGAGCACCGGCAGCGCGCCACCGAGCCGTCCGAAGTAGCTCGCGACGAGGATCCGCGGACGGCGCTTCAGGGCGGCCAGGCGGTCGTAGGCGGTCCGCAGTGCGTCGACCTCGGCATTCGAGCGGTCGGCGGCGAACGCCGGCTCGTCGAGCTGGACCCATCCGGCGCCGGCCTCGGCGAGCTCGAGCAGCAGGTCCGCGTAGACCTCGACGAGCGGACCCAGCAGGTCCAGCGGAGTGAACCCCTCCGGCGCGCCGTCCGCCGCCTTGGACAGCAGCAGCAGCGTCACCGGACCGACCAGCACAGGGCGGGTCGTCACGCCCTGGCGCTGCGCCTCGCGGAAGTCTTCGATGACCTTTGTGCTGCGGGGGGCCAGCGCGGTGTCCGGGCCGAGCTCGGGGACGAGGTAGTGGTAGTTCGTGTCGAACCACTTCGTCATCTCGCACGCCGGGGCACCCTCGACGCCGCGGGCCATCGCGAACATCCGCCGGATCGGGTCCTCGATGCCGGCGAACCGCTCCGGCACGGCGTCCACGGCCAGCGCGGTGTCCAGGACGTGGTCGTAGTAGGAGAACGTGTTGCCCGGTACCGAGCCGAGACCGGCACCGTCCAACTCCCCCCAGGTGTCCCGGCGAATCCGGGCGGCCGTGTCCCGCAGCGCCGCCTCGTCGCTGCGACCGGCCCAGAACGCCTCGGTCGCACGCTTGAGCTCCCGGCGCGGACCGATCCGCGGATAGCCCAGCACAGTGGTGGTCGAACTCGTCACAGCTCTTCTCCTCGCGAGCGGTGGAGGATCCGCAGGGTGCGCGAGGAGGTGCGACGGCGTCCGAGCAGACGGGTGCCCGTGCGTCCGCTCGACCCTCCCTCGGGGCCACGGATCCGCGCACACCGGACGGCGCACGCACCGTCGGCAGGTCTTCGGACTCGTGGACGCCGATCTCGTACCTACTGGCCGTCGCTTCCCAGGAGCGGGTGCTCCCAGTGCTCTCGTGACGGCGGTCGTTCCCACTCACCGCTGCGGGGCAGTCCCGGACTCGCACCGGGTTCCCTCTTGCCCCGCCCGCTCCCCGTCACCGGGCCGCGGGCGGACCGTCGGCATCATCGAGCCTAGATCGAACCAGCCCAGACTGCAGCATCGGACTGCGAGCATGAACAGTCGTTCAGGCGATCGACCGGACGGCCAAGCTGAAGGTCGTCGTGAACGTGGCCCGCTCCGACCGTTCGAGGCTCGGCGAAGGTGCAGGTCGGCGTCAGGCGCCGGTCACCTCCGGGATGTGCAGGTTGCCACCTCAAATCGTGCGTACAGCCTTCTATCGCAATGTGGCCATTTCGCCTTGATCCCGAGCAACGGTCACCAACCTGCCGGGGCGTCACGGTCGTCCGGGACCGCAGCGTCGAGCCCGGATACATCGAGCCGGCCGTCCGGATGCATTCCCGGCCAGACCATCACCGGGACGTCGCCGACGTGCATCCGGTACTCCTGCCGGATCCCCTCAAGCTCGACCAGCGCCGTCAACGCATCAATCGCCTGCGTACGCGCCGTCGTCCCCGACGGCGCGTCACCGCCGGCCGTCCAGTCCACGTTCTCCACACCCGGCCGCAACACGCCCACCCGCCACTCCATACCCCGAGCATCGCGCGGATCGGCCCGGCCGCCCCAGCGGCCGGGCCGATCCATCCACAAACGGTCACTCCAGGTCCGGACTGTCCACAGCCAACAGATTCGCCGCCGACCGCCACCCGTTGAGCATCGCCGTGTACGCCGTCGCGTCGCACAGGTCCCAAGTAATCGGGCCGAGCTGCATCCGAAGCATCGTCGGCAACTCCGCACCCGGACGGGTCTCGTTCAGCGACGCGATCACTTTCGGCGCGCCGCCGAGCTGCACCATCGCCGCGACCGACCACGGTCCGGTCGCCATCACCCCACGACGGCGCCCGGCCAGGAACGGGGTCAGCGACCGCGCCAGCGGCGCCGCCTCGGTCCACGCCTGCTCGACCAGCCGCGCGGTGTAGTGGGTGCGCAGATACACCAGCACCATCCCGAGCGAGAGACCCAGCTGGCGTTCCGTGGTGCCGGAGTTGCGCAGGTCCAGCCGGACCGGCACCCGACCGGCGACCCGCACCGAGAACCCCATCACCTGCGCGGCACCGCCGCGGCGCTCCTCGAGGTCCTGCTCGACCGCGATCCGAGCCTGCTGGGCGGTGTTCTGTCGGCCGGTCATGGTGGCCTCCCGATGATCGTCGGGCCTGTCGGCCCGGGAACCCCTTGCGGGTGGCGGGGCGCTGTACCCCGCTGCCCGTCAGGGCGACCCGGCACGGCCGGCGAGGCTCGCGGTCCACGGGCAGGCCGAAGGCCTGTCGCGTAGCGACGCGAAGCGCCCTTGATCGGGAGACCGGCCGTGGCAAGCCACCGGGCCGTCAGGCCACGCCGCAGGCGTTCCTCCCGATCACTTGGCCGCGCGGCCGTGAGCGCCTACGGTCGATCGCTGATCCCGCTCCCCCGGGCTCGCATCCGCACGCGCATGTCATGGGGAGCCTTTGATGAGCGAGATGGGCCAGTTCCGGCCGCCGCCCCCTCCGCTGGAAAAGCCGATCTGGGTCGACTTCGACATGCTCTACGGCCCGGCTCGCGACGAGGTCGCGGCGGTTCCGGCCGGGTCGATCCGTGAACGGATGCATCACAGTCTGCATCTGACCGGACGCGTTCCCGGCACGCTGCGCGGCTGGGTCCGTTCCATCGACGGCCGCTGGCTCGGGTTGTGCGACTTCGTCATCCCGTCGATCGACGGTGCACAGGTCGTTCGACAGGAGGGTGTCGCGGTTCCAGCAGCGGCGCTCGCTCCTCGCACGTTGCCGCCGATGAGATAGGCGTCCATCGACAGGAAGGGAACTCGACCCGGATCGTTCAGTGGTGATCTGTCGGTCCGGCGTGTCACTCTTCTGCCATGACGGCGGCGACCGTTGAGCAGGTCGAGCAGATTCCCCGAGGGAATCTGCGGGTGCCGCGCGCGGACTTCGCATCGGTCTGGGCAACGGCGGCGCGGCTCAACGCCGCAGGCTCGGAGGTCAAGGGCCCGGACTGGTACGCGGGCGGAGTGGCCGCGACGTGTCAGTGGCTGGCCCGCGCGATGTACACGCCGCCGTGGGGGCCTCCGCGCCCTCCGCGCACACCGGCGACCGGGACCCGCCAGTTCGCATTCGAGGAACTGATCGAGCGCGAGTACCTCGCCGCGGAACGGCTGCCCGAACGCCGGCCGGAGCTGCTCACGAGCCAGCCCGGCTGGTGCGAAGGCATACGGGCGACACTGCGCTGGGCGTGGCGGCACGACGGGCCACCCCCTTTCGACGGGGATGGTCGCCCTACTGCGTGGAACCCGCCCGCGAACAGGTAGGCGCACTCACAGATCACCGACGTCGCCAGGGCCGTCGTAGGCGTCCACGAGCTCGTCGGAGCTGACGGCGGCGTCCGCGATCCGGTCGTCGGAGTGCCATCGGGCGAGCTCCTCGCCGCGGCGGTCGGCGTCTTCGAGCTCGTCAGCCGACTCGCGGTAGCTGATCTCGTCGAGTACCCGCCCCGCGTGGTCGAGGCTGTGGGCGGTCGCGTCCGCGTCAGGGACCCGGACGGCGTCCTCGTCCACCAGCGGCGCCGGCTCCCGTGTCGCTTCGTCACGGAGGTCGGGTCGCCGCGAGTCAGCCGCGTGGTCATCGTCCTCTCTGAGGTCGATGTCCTCGTGGCGGCCCTCATCGTTCCCGGCCTGGCGGGGATCGACATCGGCGTCGGTGACCTCTCGGTGCCTCTCGTCGTCGATGACGTCGGCGTCGTGCGCTGCCTTCCACTCGGCGGCGGTGACGCGCTCGTCGGGATCCTCGTCGGCGTCCCGGGCCGAGAGCTCCGCGCGGGAGAGCTCGGCCTGGCTGCGGGTCTCGGCGGTGTGCGCCAGCCAGCGGGCGCGGGCGTCGTCGACCTCCTGCAGGTCGACGGCTCGCGTGTCGAGTGTGTCGGCGAGGGCGGCCGCCTGGGTTGCCTCGAAGGCGAGCCGCTGGCGCTCGGCCGGCTCGGTAGAGGCGTCGGCCTCGGTACGCCGGAGCGCGGCGGTCTGGCGGTGGTGCGCGGCGGCCTGTCGGGTTCCGGCGAGTTCGTTCGCGACGTAGCGAGGCGCAGCTGCTTCCTCGCGCTGCCAGGCGCGGACGCGCATCCGGAGCTGGCCGTTCGACAGCTCCAGGTGCTCGCGGTCTATCTCCGGCCGGCCGAGGGACCGCCACGCGGCGCGGTAGGCGGCATACTCCTCGACCTGTCCGGGCTTCGGTGCCGGCCCGAGTGCGTCGTGGCCGTCGTCGTGCCCGCGGGCCTCGCGGTAGGCGCAGATCCGGCCGACCTCGGACTTCCATTCTTCGAGAGCCTGCGGATCGTCGGGGGCCGGTCCGAACGCGTCGACCGCCCAGCTCGGCTGTTCGGCGACCGCTGCCTCGCCGAGCTCCCGGGCCCGGGAGTCCGCGGCGTCGGCGAGGGAGTCGAGATATCGGGACCATTCGGGGTTGTCTGTTCGGGGGACCCAGTCGGCCCAGCTCTCGCCCGCTGGGTCGAAGCGATGCGCATCGGCCACGCGGGAGTAGATGACGTTGGTGAGTTGACGCGCCCCCTCCAGTGGGCCGGATTCGACGGCCTCGCGGAGCACGGCGTCGGGGTCGTGGCCGGCGAGCTCGGCGCGTCGCAGGACGCGGGTCAGCGCGGCGGCGCCGTCCTCGGCAGCGATCCGTGCTCGTTGGTCGGTGGCGAGGGTGCCGTCGGCGGTGAGCCGATCGAGAGCGTTGGCGGTGCGTTCGGTCGCGGCGAGCTGGGCGGCGTCGACGAGCAGTTCCGTGGCGGTGCGGGTGCTGGCTGCGTGGGCGGCGGCTTCGGTGGCCTGGGCGAGCGCGGATCGATGCTCGATCGGGTCGGTGTTGTCCAGGACGGTGGCGAGGACGGCGACGGGGTCGCGGTGCAGCGAGTGCTCGGTCGGGTTTCCGTCGGCGGCATCGTCGGGTCCGGTACGGGTGGTGACGTGGGCGGTGTTGGCGTCCCGGCCACGTGACATGCCGACGTAGAGAGCGTTCGGGCTGGTGGTCGTCGTGACGACGCAGTGGGTGGTGTCCACTGTGGCGCCCTGGGCGGTGTAGATGGTTCCGGCGTACCCGAGGGCCATGTGCTCGGCGACGTAGGACGCGGGCAGCAGCAGGCGCTCGCCTCCGTCGGGGTCGCTGCCGGTGAGGTCGGTGGTGACCTCCATCGCTCCGTCGTCACGCACGGCGGTGACGCGGAAGTTGTCGCGGTTGAGCGGGGCGCGCCGGTTGCCCTCGAAGCCGTCAAGGTGCCAGGCGTTGTCGCGGGCCTGGACCAGGTCGCCGACTCCGGCGTAGGTGCCCTGCAGCCCGAGCAGCACACCGTGTTCGTCGACTCGCCCGAGTCGGACGAGCTCGGCGCGGATCTGGGCGGACAGGTCGGCGGCCTGCTCGTTGGTGTCGACCAGCAGCAGCGACCGGCGCCCGTCGAGGGTGTCCCCGATCCACGCCTTGACCGCGGAGTCGCCGGCCTGGTCGCGGGTGCCGGCGTCGAGGACGCGGCCCTGCTCGAAGTACTCGCGCAGCACGGACTCGTCCCCGGCGCGTAGACGCAGGCTGGCGTCGCGCTCCCACGCGTGGTTGAAGCGGCGGGCGTCGGTGAGCTCGTAGCGTGAGCCGGCGGTGGCAAGCAGGTCCATGCCGCCGCCCGCGCCGACTGCGGCGAGCTGGCGGTGGTCTCCGACGAGCAGCAGCTTCGCCCCGGCCCGCTCGGTGTGCCGGTGGATCGCGGCAAGCGCGGCCGTGTCGGTCATGGCGGACTCGTCGACGACAACCAGGTCGCCGCTGCGCAGCTGCCACGCCTCGTCGCCGTCCTGAATGCGACGTTCCGCCGCGCCGGCGGTGAGCCGGTCCTGGGTGGCGAGCCAGCGGGCGACGTTGCGCGCGGTCAGCCCTTCCGCGGTGAGGACCTGGGTGGCCTGCTGGCTGGTCGCCAGGCCGAACACCCGTCGTTCCCGACCCTGCTCGGCCTGCGGTCCGGCGCTCGGCTCGGTCCAGCCGTGGGCGAGGGTGCCGACGACGAACGACTTGCCGGTCCCAGCCGGCCCGACGAGGGTCTCGACGCGGGCGCCGGAGGTGAGGATCCCTCGGACCGCGGTCGCCTGGTCGGCGCCCAGCTCGATCCCCCGCTCGCGCAGGCCGAGCAGGAAACGGTCCGCGTCCGGGCCGGAGAGCGCGACTCCGTCGCGGTCGAGCGTCGCGCCGAGCAGGATCCGCTCGGAGCGCACCTGGTCCGGTGTGGTGTAGACCCGCCCGCCCGGTGCCTGGTAGGCGGACTCGCCGTTGGCCAGGCGCAGCTCGTCGGGCAGGTGCGCGTCCCCGGGCCGGTCGGGTTCGATCGGTACGGCGTAGCGCAGAGCCTCGTCGGTGAGCTGGTCGAGCAGCTGCGCGACGTCAGCGCCCTCCCAGGCGCCGAGGTAGTCGGGCAGAGCGGCGTTGATCGCCCGCGTCAGGTCCGACCGCGTCCAGCCCGCCTTACGGGACCGGACGTCCTCGAGCGCTATCTCGATCACCGACTGCGGGTGGAACCCCTGCGGTTCCACCCCGTCGCGCCGCGCGGCCAGGGCGGTGTCGGCGATCCCGGCCAGACCACCGTCGATCTCCGCCCGGAGCCGGTGCTCGACCCGGTCGAGCAGCTGCTCGCGGGTCTCGCCGTCGTGGGACTTCGCTGCCCTCGTCGCCAGCGTCGCCTGCTGGGCGAGGCGATCGCGCATCGCCGAGTTCGGCGCGCGCCCGTAGCGGGCCTCGTAGGCCTCGACGAGCTCGCGGGTCTTCGCGGTCACCGCGTGGCGCCGGGACGAGACGAGCGACATGGCCTCCTCCGGGACGCCGACGACCTCGCGGGCCTTCCCGTCCGGGCGGGTGGCGATCACCATCCCGAGGGTGTGGGTGAGCCGTTCCTCGGTCGTCCGTTCGGCGACCGCGCCGGCCCCGGCGCGCCAGCGGTGGATCCCGCGCGAGTCCAGGGTGCGCCACAGACCGTCGGGGCCCTGGACCCGGTTGAGGATCGCGTTGTGGATGTGCAGCTGCGGGTCCCGGTCGCGGGAGTCGTGCTGGAAGAACGATCCGACGACCCAGTCGTGGGCGTCGACAAACCGGCCCGCCGCGCCGCCGTGGTGCCCGACCCTCGAGTAGCCGGCCTTCTCCGACAGGTAGGCCAGGCCGGCGTTGTTGCCCGCCCAGATCGCGTCCTCGACGGCCTGACGGAACTCACCCCACGCCGCCGCGGTCTCCTCGTCCCCGGCGGCGCGGGCCGCGGTCTCGCGCGCCTCGAACGCTGTGTGCAGGAGCGTCACCGACTTCTGCACGCTGAACGTCGCGTCCAGGAACGCGACGTTGTGCCGGGCCGCCTTCCCGGCCTCGGTCCGCAGCTCGGCGCGGCGCTCGGGGGACGCGTCCGGCTCGCGTCCCAGCGCCTGGGCGTAGAGGTCGTCCTCGGACATGTACTTGCGGCCGGTGTGTCCCAGGGTGGACACCTCGTCCCACCGGGACGGGTCGCGGAAGGCGTCGTCCCGCGGGTCGAGGAAGCGCTCGTACAGGCCGCGCATGTCCTGTGCGTCGATGAGGCCCCCGAGACCGAGCTGCTCAGCTCCGGAGCCCCACCAACGGCCCGGTGGCTCCCCTTCAGCGACCGCTCCGGTGTAGTAGTTCTCCCGCCCGGTCGCGACTTCGCGCAGCAGGTAGTCCGGCGAGTAGCCGGTAGCGATCCTCAGCACGTCGACCACCCTGAAACGATCATGAATTCGTTCGACTGGAGATCAACAGCGCTCGCGCTGGTCAGCGGCCGGCCGGAGGCCGGCCCGCTCCCTCGGATCGTGATGCCTCGGTGTGCATCCTTTGATCTTGTGGCGGTTGTAGTGCTGCTGGCGTAGTCGCTCTCGGTTCTGGTGTCGTGCTCGGTCGCGGTGTTGTTGTTCTGGTTCTTGGTGCTGGTGGTCATGGCTGGGTCCTCGTGCTGGTGTCGTCGGTGACGAGGTGGAGTGCGTTCTCGGGTTGCTCGGTGGTGTCTCGGAGTCGGGTGAGGGCTCGTGCGGCGGTTCCGCGGGAGACGTCGGCGAGGGTCTGGAGTTCTCGCACGGTCGGGAGCGCGCCGTGGCGCGTTCGGTGGCGCTCGGCGATCTCGCGCGCGTGCTCGCGGGCCGGTGCTCCCGCGCCCTCGGGCGCCGGGTCGTCATCGGGGGTGCCGTCGTGGGACACCCCGGCCGTGTCCGGCTGAATCACCGGACCATCTAGCTGTACCCGGCCAGGAGGTTGGTGACGGTGGCCGACGGCGTGGCTGCTTGAACGGGGAAGGCCCTTCGGGCGAGGTGGGAGGTGTCTGAAGCCGTCCATCTCGCCACGAAGGGCCTTCCACCGTGCACGCTAACGCTCGCCTGACCCTGCATGGGCGTCGACTGCTCGTCGCGCGAGTCCGCGACCATGGCCGCCCGCAGTCCCACGTCGCCCGCGAGCTCGGGGTCTCCCGCCAGTGCGTGTCCCGGTGGGTCACCCGCTACGACCGGGAAGGAGATCCCGGTCTGCGCGACCGGTCCTCCCGCCCACACCACAGCCCGACCCGTCACAGCGCCGACACCGAACAGGCGGTCCTGGCCGCGCGGCGTGAGCAGCGCTGCGGTCCGGCCGCGATCGCGGCCACCACCGGAGTCGCGGCGCGCTCGGTATCGCGGATCCTGGCCCGCCACGGCGTGGCTCGGCTGGCGGCCTGTGATCCCATCACCGGCGCCCCGATCCGCGCCACCCGCGCCTCAGCCCACCGCTACGAACACGCCGCACCCGGTGAGCTGGTCCATGTTGATGTGAAGAAACTCGGCCGGATCCCCGACGGCGGGGGCTGGCGGATCCACGGCCGCGGCCCCCGTCCGGGCGCGACCCGCCGCATCGGGTTCGACTACGTCCACGCCATGGTCGACGACCACTCCCGCTTCGCCTACGCCGAGGTCCTGCCCGATGAGAAGGGCGCCACCTGCGCCGGTTTCGTTCAGCGCGCCGCGGCCGCGTTCGCCGCAGCCGGCATCGGCCGCATCGAGCGTGTGATCACCGACAACGCCCGCAACTACCGCGGCTGCCGGGTATTCGCCGAGGCCGTGACCGGTCTCGGAGCACGCCAGAAGTTCATCCGGCCGCACTGCCCGTGGATCAACGGCAAGGTGGAGAGGTTCAACCGGACCCTGGCCATCGAATGGGCCTACCGGCGTCCCTACGCCACCAACGACGACCGCACACTGGCACTCAGCGCCTGGCTCGAGTACTACAACCAGCGACGCCCTCACACCGCTTGCGCGGGCCGCTCCCCAATCAGCCGCCTGTCACCAACGTGATGGCCGGCTACATCTAGCGCAGGCGGGTCAGGTTGCTCGCTGTCCCGTGTCTCGTCCGGTGCGTCCGGTGTCCCGTGGGTCGCGGGAACGGCGCGGGACACGTGGACAGTCGTCCCGGCTCTGTCGTCAGCAGCCCCGAGCGGCGGCCCGGCTGCTCGGTCCGCGGCGAGCAGGTAGAGCAGGTGCGCGACGACGGCGGCCGCGATCGCGGGCCACGCCCCGACCCCGAACCGCAAGCCTGGGCTGACCGTGAGCGCGCCGCCGACCGTGGCGGCGTCGGAGGCGAGGTAGCTGGCCTGCGCGAGCCCGGACAACCCGGCCGAGACGATCACCACCGCCCAGGCGTAGCGGGCAGCCGACCCCGTGAGCCGGGCCGTGGCCGCGTACGCGACCAGGGCCAGGCCGTCGGTGATCAGCGGGTAGATCCACGCGATCCCGGCCGGGACCCGGGCGGCGACGGCGACCTCGTAGAGCCCGTGCGCGGTCGCCACCGCCGCACCCACCGCGACGGCCAGGCCGGGCAGCCACACCGCCGCCCACGCCCGCCGCCGCGGCCCCGCCGTTGACGGCGGCGTGCCGACGGCTGGGTCGGCGCTCGTGCCGGTGGTCATCCGAGCGCACCTCCGAACGGGCGGGCACCGGTCGGTATCGCGGGTTCGGGGGCGGGCTGGTCCCGTCGGGTCGCCCACCAGCCGACGATCAGCGCGGTGTGCGCCAGCCCCGGCACCACGGGTGGCGGCCGGTTCTCGGCCGGCCAGTTCGGCCGGGTCTGATGGCACTCGATCGAACACGACCCGGCCGCCTTGCGGATCCGGGCGATCACGCCGGGGCGCTGGCGGTCGTGCCAATCCCCCGCCGCGGACACCGACGCATCCGAGCCCTGGTAGGCAGCACACCAGGCGTGCATGAGCCACAGCAGCTCCTCGACGACGTCGGGGTGCCAGAGCCAGCACTCCGGCATCACCGACGCCGCGTCCGGGTAGCGCAGGAACACCGTCGCCAACCACGCGGTGAGTTCGTCGAGTAGCGCGCCGACCTCGGCCTCTCCGGTCGGGGCGACCAGCCACGACGGCGCCGGCATCGGGCGGCGGCGCGCCGCCAGGGTGGCCAGGGTGTCGGCCATCTGCGAGACCAGCCGCCCGAGCTCGTCGACCCGGCCGGGGACCGGGTCCAGGCCGTCGACCCGGCGGCGCAACTCGTCGATCTGGCGCGCCAGCCCGGCGAGGACTGGATCGTCCCCGCTCGACGGCGGTTCGGGGTGCACGGGCACGGTCATCGCTCGGACTCCGAGCCGTCCTCGTCACTGCCTGCGTTCGGTCCGTTGGAGCGCGGTTCGGTGGCGGTGCGAGTGGCGCGGTCGTGGATGACGGCGAGCTCGCGGAACATGCGGTTCTCGTCGCGCTGGTGTTCGTAGCGCTGCCGATACCGCTCGGGCCACCACCCAGCCAGGACACCAAGTAGCGCCTGCAGGGCTTCGTCGCGCCACATTCGCGCCTCGGCCCACCGCGCCGCGCGCGCCGCCCGAACATCGACCCGGCGGACGTCGCGCTGGTAGCCGAGCACGTCCCGGCGACGCCACGCCATCCGGGCCCGCCCAATCACCGGCGCGATCCCGCGCCGGATCACCACGACCCGCCCAGCCGGCAGGTTCGCGATCTGCGCCGGCGCCAGCACAGGCACCTTCCGCACCGTCCGGCTGGCAACGCGGCCGTGGAGGTCGGTGGTAGTGATCCGCTCGTCGCGCTCCCCGGCCAGGGTCGACCAGAACTCCAGGTCGGCCTTGTCGCGGGTGCCGCCGAAGACGAGCACGGCGGCGGTGTTGTTCAGGATCGTCGCCGCCTTGTGCTCCCCCCACCGCGCCAGCAGCTGGGCGCGGGACTGGAACGCGCACACGATCGTCACCCCGCGCCCACCCATGTCCGCCGTCCACGACTCCAACGGCACCGGCGAGATCAGCGCGGCCTCGTCCAGGAACAGCCCCAGCGGCGGGTCCAGCCGCCCGGCCGGCTTCGTGGCGGCGATCCGGCGGGCCTCGCGGGCGATGTGCCCGGTCAGCGCACACACCAGCGGCGCGGTCTGGGCCTCCTCGGCGCCGAGCAGGAACACCGTCGCCCGCTCCTCCAACAACCGGCCGACGTCGAACCCACGACCCGGCTCCGCCGCCGCGGCGGCAGCCGGGTGGGTCAGCCACCCGAGCGCCGGCATGACCGACGAGGTGATCGAGGAACGAGTGCGTTCGTTGGTGGAGATGAACTGCATGACGTCCTGCTCGAACGCCGGCACCCCCGAGCGCCGCAGCAACGCCGGGACGTCGCGGCCGGCCGTGTCCGGGTCGGCGACCCACCCGAGGACATCGCGCATCCGCTTCCCACCCAGGGCGGCGGCGTGCAGCAGCGCGGCCAGGACGCGGCGGGCCTGGTTGTCCCAAAACTCCCGGTCCCCGCCATGGCCGGAGCCGACGGCGGCGATCATGTCCGTCGCCCGCTCAGTCGCGGTGACGGGGTTGGTGCAGCCGGTGAGCGGGTCGAAGGTGATCGACGACGCCCGCCCACCGAGCCCGGCGGGGTTGAACACGAACACCGGGCCACGGTCGCGGCGGCGCAGCGGCCCGCACAACTCCACCAGATCCGTACGCGTCG
Organism: Pseudonocardia sp. HH130629-09; assembly: GCF_001294645.1. NCBI lineage: Bacteria > Bacillati > Actinomycetota > Actinomycetes > Pseudonocardiales > Pseudonocardiaceae > Pseudonocardia > Pseudonocardia sp. HH130629-09. The sequence continues at coordinate 913,482 of NZ_CP011868.1, read as the reverse complement.
AGGTCACCAGCGCGGCGCCAGGGGCGTCGAGGACACGGCCGGCGAGCCAGCCGGTCTTGCCGGTGCGCGGGCCACCGACGACGATCACGACGTCCTCGACCAGCGCCCACACCCGCAGGAACCCTGTGCGGCACAGCTCGACTGCCACCTGCGCCGTCGACAGTCGCAGACGTTGGATGCTGGTCAGCGTGGCCAGTGACGGGCGGACCGTGTTCGCGCGGCGGCGGACGGCGAGGGTTCCGGCGTGGCGGACGATGTCCAGGGTGGACGCGACGCCGACCTTGCGCCGCGACCTCGACGCCCAGCGCGACACCATCGCCGAGGACCGTGACCACCGGTGCCACAGCACCGCAGCGGCGACCACGACCATCAGGACGAGGGCAGGCCAGGACAGCGCGGCGTAGAGGCCCTGCACCAGGGTCGCCGCGGGCAACGAAGCGGCCAAGCCGAGCAGCAGTCCGGCGCGGCGGGCCCCGCGGTGCCAGGCCACCGCGGCCGCGCCCGCCAGACCACCGAGGAGGATCAGAGTGGAGAGGTTCATCGATCCGCCTCCGTCCGCTCCCCGGCCCGGCGGGCGAGGCTGAGCCACGGCCAGGCGGTCACGACCGCGACCACACCGAGCGCGGCCAGCAGCGTCGCGACCACGACCGGCTCGGGCAGATTCCGGATCGCGACGAGCGCGGCCCCGACCGCCACCACGCCCACCAGCGCGCCGGCGATCCGTCGCGCATGCCGCCACCACCGGACGGCGAGCACACCCGCAGCCAGCGCGAGCAGTGCGGAGATCAGTTCGGCGTTCATCACTCGTCCTCCCATCCGGTACGGGTCTTCCAGGCCGCGATCGCGGCGATGTGCCGTGTGCAGTCGCTGGCGTGGCCGGTCTCGTTGTCGTCGGGGTGCGACTCATACGGGCCGCGGTCGGTGACCAGCGCTGCGCAGGTGCCGCATCGCCACGACGACGACGGCGGGTGGAACACCGGCACCGGGTCCCGGTGGGCGGGTGCGGGTTCGCGGCCCTCGACCAACCACGCGAATGTCACCTCGGCCCGCGAGTCGAACTCGTAGTCCGGCAGCTCGAGCGCGGCGCCGATCTCATCCCACGACCGGCCCGCGCTGCGTGCGGCGCGGGCGTGGTCGTAGAGCTGAGAGCCTGCGACGCCGCGCAGCAGCAGCGCCGCCCGCACCCCGCCCAACGGGTCGTCCAACGCCCTGTCGGTGATCACGGTGAACCCGGGGATCGGCGTTTCGACCACCGAGGCGCCGAACACGTCGACCGCGATCCGGCGGACCAGGTGCCGCGCCTGCTCTGCTGCGGTCTGGCGCGGGGATTGCCCGAACTCGGCCATCACCGGTCACCACCCGCGAACGCGCCCGTCGCTGCGCCCGTGGTCGGGGGGGAGCGCTGCTGAGTCGCGGCCCAGCGGTCGACTGTGCGACGGGTCACCGCGAACTCGTCCGCCACCTGGTCCCGCGGAACCCCGTCGGCCAGCGCGGCTTGCCCGGCTGCGATCACCGGCCCTCGCAGCCGTCTCGGCAACCGGGACGCGCCGACCGGCGTCCGGGTCGTCGACGCTCCCCCGCTGCAGGCCGTGACGCGACGCGGGGGGCGCGTGCGGCGGGCGTGGTGGCGCTCGTGTTCGGTCATCGCTCCGGCGATCCCGTGCGGCAGCGCCTCGATCGCCCAGGCCCGGCACTCGGCCAGCACCGGGCAGCCCGCGCAGATCCGCTTCGCCGTCGCGACCGCCCGATCGAGCTCGGGCCCGTTCTCGGCGACCGGGAAGAAGGTCTCCGGGTCGGCCGTGCGGCACGCCGCGTGCGCGCGCCAGCCGTGGTCAACTGGTCCTACCATCGTGTTCTCGCCTGCCTTCTGCTGATGTGCGGTGAGAGCGGCCCGGCGGCTGACTTCCGCCAAGAACCCGTCGCCGGGCCGTCCCACCTCGTCGTCTCGTCTCGTACTCACTGCGGCCCCCGTGGATCCGGGACCCGCGCCGGCGCCGCGAACAACCCCGGCGTCTCGTCCATCTCGGCTCGCTGCTGCTCCCGCGTCGCGGCGTTGGCCTTGGTGCGCGCGCCTGGCACGTCGTTGACCAGATGCGCCAACCAGGCCGGCAGCGGTGCCCGCTCGAGCAGGGCCTTTGCAATCACTCGCGACGGGCAGTCCCGCCGGGACGACGTCGTCGCCCACCCGCAGCCTGGACAGCGACCGGACGGGGTGTCGTGATCGATCAGGACCTGCATCCACCCGGTGCGCCCGCACCGCCCGTCTCGCAGCCGCTCGTCCAGGTCCTCGACGCGCGCCGTGTCGACCGGCACGTCCCACTCCATCGCCGCCTGCCGCACCCGCGACCGGCCATCGCGCCCGGTCACGACCACGCCCCCGCTCCGATCGCACCCGCGTCCGCCATCAAGGCGGCCGCGCCGGCGTCGGTCAGGGCGAACCGCAGGCCGCCGGCTTCGACCGGCTCGCTGATCCGCCCGCCCGCTGTCCGGGCAGAGCACCGACCCGTCGCGGTGTGAGAACTCCGGTGCCAAGCCCGCCGAGGCGTCCCACCCGAGCGGCGGGTCCCCGATGACGTGGTCACCGCAACCCGGGCAGATCAGGTCGTCCAGGTGGACCAAGTCCGGCGTCGTGAGCTGCTCGTCCCGTGCCTCGCTGATGATCATGTTGGCCTCCTGACTGACGCCGGTGGTGGGCCGGTCGGCCCGGCCCCCGGGTGGCGGCGCCTGCCCCGCCACCGCGCCGTAAGGCGCGCGCGACCTCGGAGGCTCGAGCTCAAGGGCGGCCGCCAGGCCGTCGGCGCCAGCCGATGCGCAGCACCCTTGAACTTGAGGGAGGTCGTGCTGAACTCGGGCCGGCCGGCCCGCCGCCCCGCCGCAGGCGGGACCACACATGCCCTTGGCCCGCCTGGCCCTGAAGGCGAACCGGCGCCCGACCACACCAGCGGCGGGGCTCACCGGTCCGACCCGTCGGTTCCGGCCCGCTGCGGCTGCTCCTGGTTCAGCGCCAGCGTGGCAGCCTGGTCGAACCCGGACATGAACGACTCGATCGCCCCGGGCAGTCCGTCGCCGACCGGCGTGGAGATGAACAGGATCAGCCCGATGATCGAGAACGCGATCGCGCCCAGAGCCGAGCGTGCCTTCGCACAGATCGCGGCACCGACGATTGCAAAGAGGATCAGCAATCCGACGCTGCCCATTACTCCGCGCTCCGCGGACTCGGAACGACCGGCGCCGCATGCATCATCGCTCGCGTGTCCGGGTGAGCCATCACAGCCGCGTCGTCCGAACCCGCAACCCACTCCTCAGCCGTTGCGCGACTGACGTACCAACGATTCCCGATTCGTCGCGCAGGGAGAGCCGCGGGAATCAGGCGGCGGATCTTCTGGCAGTTGGAGCTGGCGGAGCCGCCCGGTCCGACCTCACCGAACCACAGCTCGGCGACCTCCTCGACCGTCATCAGACGGGACGTACGAACGGCCCGCTGAGCGCGGTCGTCCGCCGTTGACACCGTTGTGTCAGATTGTTCGCGATTGTGAACAGACATCGAGTTTCCTCCTGTGTCCCGACCCACCGGAGAGGTGGAGCCATCACAGGAGAACCCCGGAATGCACGAGGGACCCGGACAAACTGTCCGGGTCCCTCAGAGATCGCGAATGAACACCGAAAATCTAGCTACTGATGATGATCCGGTCAACGATGGAGAGTATCTCGTCCCATGGCAGTCGCCGGTCCGGCGGAGCCTGCCTCGGCTCGTGGAGCGTCCAGACCTCCGGGCCGTACACGAGGTGGACTCCCCCGGCGCGCAGTGCAGCGAGGTGTCGTTCCCACGCTGGATGCCGCGCGTGGGCCGCGTTCACCCGCGGGAAGACAACCACCGGAGTGACCGGGTTGCCGATCGCCTCGCCGACGGTCGTGAGTGCCTGATTGTCCGCGATACCGAGCGCAAGCTTCGCCACAGTGTTGGCCGAGGCCGGCGCGACGACGTAACAGTTCACGGGTGGGTGAGGGCTCCGCTCGCCCGGCTGGCGCGGCGCGACACGAACGGGAAGCCGTGTCATCGCCTCCAGCTCCGCGAGCTCGCCGGACTTGTCGAGCCACTGACCCGCGGTCGGCGTCAGCGTGACGGCGACCGTCCAGCCACGTTCGATCGCCGGTACTACGAACTCGGTGCGGATCGTTTCGACCCCACCAACTCCACCGGCCACGAGACCCACGACCGGTCCGTCGTCGGTCATCGAACCGCCCTGCACCGCTGTGCGAGCCCGAGCAGACGGGACGACCGGCTGCCACCGGTGACCGGCGCGCGGCGGTGCATGGTCTTGACCGTCTCTCGCACGACGGCGCTGTGGCGGACGAGCGCGGGTGCCGTCTGCTCGGCATCGAGCAGCAGCGTCAGCGCATCGTCGTCGCGCGCAAGGTACGAGAGCGCTCGCGCGAGGTCGATCATATGGGTCACTTGGCGCTCGGCCGGGAGGTGCGAGGCGTCGACGTCCTCACCGCGCCGGGCGACCCACGACATGTCGCCCAAGTCGAGGCCGGCCGAAAGTCGGTGCAGCTCGACGTTCGTCGGCCCGAAGCCCGTCTGCCAGTAGTTCGCGTCCTCCCCGAGCCGCTCCGCCGCCTGTTCGGCGTGCCGGAGCAGTTCGTCCGAGGACGATCGGTCCTGCCGACGCGCTGCAGCAACCGCGGTCCTTAGGTGAAGCATCCCGAGCAGGCTCAGCGCCTCCGGGTCGCCTGCCTCGACCTGCGGCCCGAGCCACCGCGCGGCAGTCTCGCCGAGGCTGAGCGCATCGTCGTACCGGCCGACAGCGAGCAGCGCGTGCGTCGCTGCCCGAGCGGCGGACGCAAGCACAAGCGGGTCGTCGGCCTCGTCGGCGGCCTTCATCGCACGCTCGGCGGCGATCCACGAAAGGTCGGCCTCGCCGACCTTGCTCAGTGTCGTCGCGGCGAGGTGGTGCGTGCGGGCGGACATCGCCCACGAACGACGGCGGTCATCCGTGCCGCGGCCGGCTGCGGCGTCTTCCAGCTGCTGCGCCGCCTGGATCAGGCGCGGTAGTCGTTCAACAACGTCGCTGATCCGTCCCCTCTGGTAGTCAGCCCACAAGAACTCGACGAGCTGCTCGGCCTGCCCCAAATCAGGCGGCTGACCCGCCTCGGATGCGAACAGCACACGCGACAGTCGGCCCGGTGCCATGAGGGCGTCGCGGATTGCCGGAATGTCGTCGCGCTCGTCGTCGTCCTCCATCAGGACTGGCTGGCCCATGAGGTCGCCGAGTGAGACACGCAGTGCCGATGCCAGCTCAGTCAGAAGATCGACGCGGCGGAGCGGACGCTCCCCTCGCTCGATCTTGCTCAGCCAGTCGGTGCTCCGGCCGACGAGGCCAGCGAGTTGGCTCTGTGTGTAGCCGCGCCGTTGCCGACAGAACGCGACCCGTTCACCGATCTGCATCTCATCACCGGCCCCGCGCACCTGCCCAGACTACCGCCGCCCACGGCAGCTCCGATGACGTTCGCACGGACGTACCGTTCACCGTCGTCAAACGACGAAACTCGATGCACCAGCAGGTCCGGCTACTGGTGTCGCATGATCACGGCCCGGGCATCAGCCGGCCTGTAGCGCTTCCACGGTGCGCGCTGTTTCTAGACTTTCCATTCCGTTTCAAGGCGGCGCCCCTGGCGCCGCGCGCAGCGTGCGGCCTCCGGCCGGTCACCGCGCGGCGCCCTCCCCTCCGTCGCTGCCCGTTACGGAAACCGGCGTCTGAGTCGATCAATCGCAGCTAGCAGGTTGTCCCACTTCTTTTCTGTCGGCTTTAGGTTCTGCAAATATCCGCCAAAAAGAGCTTCCCTTGCAGGCTGTCGTTCTATCGAGACTGCCGCTTGCAATGCCGAATCATCTAGGACTTCGTCATGTTCAGGAGCGCGCATGGTGGCCGCCGTCATTAGGTTGCGGCCGACAACGCGTCGCACGTCGTGCATCAGTCGAAGCTGTTCGAGTCTGGGTAGAACATGTCCGGCATTGTGGATCGTCGAGGCTAGGATCGCAGCGGAATGACGAACAGTATCGAAGTCGGCTAATTTTGTAAGGTTGAACTTCGCTAGACGATATTCGGAAACGCGGTATCTAAGTGTCCGCAACGCGTCGCCTATCGAACGTCGCGCGTCAATCCGACGCTTGCCGCGCTCTTCTCGCTCCGCTTTGCTGGAGCCGACTAAAAGGGTTGTGATGACTCCTGCAATGGCTCCAGCGAGCGCGCCGAGGACAGGGGCCCACCACCAGGGTACCTGTGCGCTAGTCACGGACGCCTTTGCTTCTAGCCGGAAACGTCGTCATCTGCCTCAATCAACACTTCGTAAAAAGTCTCGTGACACTCACCGTGTCGACGACGGGCTCAGACTGACCCCCTAGCGTCGGCTTGGGATTGACCCCCTCTGCACGACGCTGAGGGGGTGTTGTCGGTGGAGGACTGGGCCGAGATCCGTCGTCTGCATCGGGCCGAGGGTGTCCCGATCAAGGAGATCGCCCGCCGGCTGGGGGTGGCCCGCAACACGGTGCGCTCCGCGTTGCGGGCGCCGGGCCCGCCGAAGCGGGAACGGGGCCCGCGGGGATCGCTGGCGGATGCGGTCGAGCCGCAGGTGCGGGCATTGCTGGCGCAGTTCCCACGCATGCCGGCCACGGTGATCGCAGAGCGGATCGGGTGGGAGCACTCGCTGACCGTGCTCAAGGACCGGATCCGCCAGATCCGCCCCGAGTATGTCGGGATCGACCCGGTCGACCGGGTCGCCTACGCACCGGGCGAGATCACCCAGTGCGACCTGTGGTTCCCCGAGACCACGATCCCCGTCGGCCCAGGCCAGGAACGGGTCCTACCGGTGCTGGTGATGACGCTGGGCTACTCGCGGTTCTTGTCCGCGACGATGATCCCCTCGCGCCAGGCCGGGGACATCCTGTCCGGGATGTGGCAGCTGATCAGCGACGTCGGGCGGGTGACCCGCACGCTGGTCTGGGACCGGGAGTCTGCGATCGGCGGGACCGGGCGGGTCTCGGCACCGGCCGCTGCGTTCGCCGGCACTCTGGCCACCCGGATCCGGCTTGCCCCACCGCGGGATCCGGAGTTCAAGGGGCTGGTCGAACGCAACAACGGCTACTTCGAGACCTCGTTCCTGCCCGGACGTCGCTTCGCCTCCCCAGCCGACTTCAACCACCAGATCGACGACTGGCTGGCCCGGGCCAACACCCGCACCGTCCGAGCGATCGGCGGCCGCCCGGTGGACGTGCTCGCCCACGACTACGCGGCGATGACTCCGCTGCCGCCGCTGGACCCGCCGATCGGGCTGGCCCAGCGGATCCGGCTGGCACGGGACTACTACGTCCGCGTCGATGCCAACGACTACTCCGTGGATCCGCAGATGATCGGCCGGTTCGTCGATGTCGCCGCCTCACCGCGCGAGGTCGTCGTCTACTGCGCCGGCCAGGTCGTCGCCCGTCACGACCGCAGCTGGGCCCGCCACGCGGTGATCACCGACCCGGCGCACCAGCACACCGCCGCGGCGATGCGCCGCGCCCTGGCCCACGACCGCAACACCCGACAGGCCGCAGCACGCCGTCACCTCGACGGCCACCCGGTGACCCTGCGCGCACTGCCCGACTACGACGCCCTGTTCGGTGTCGACTTCGTCTCCACTGCCGAGGAAGCGAGCAGCTCATGACAACCACACCACCGAAGATCACCACCGACCCCGCTGGGAGCTCGGGGCCGGCCGGTCCGGTGCTGGCCGCGGTCCCCGACGGACTGCCGGCGATGATCGCCTACCTGACCCGGGTCCTGAAGACCCCGACCATCGCGGCCAGCTGGGAACAGCTTGCCGCCCAGGCCCGTGAGGAGAACTGGTCGCACGAGGAGTATCTGGGCGCGCTGCTGCAGCGCCAGGTCGCCGACCGCGAGTCCAAGGGCACGGTCATGCGGATCCGCACCGCGCACTTCCCCCAGGTCAAGACCTTGGAGGACTTCAACCTCGACCATCTGCCCTCGCTGCGCCGCGACATCCTGGCCCACCTGGCCACGAGCACGTTCGTCGCCAAGTGCGAGAACGTGATCCTGCTCGGCCCGCCCGGGATCGGGAAGACCCACCTCGCGATCGGGCTCGGCGTCAAAGCCGCCCACGCCGGCTACTCGGTCCTGTTCGACACCGCCAGCAACTGGATCACCAGACTCGCCGCCGCGCACCAGAGCGGCCGGCTCGAGGCCGAGCTGAAGAAGATCCGCCGCTACAAACTGATCATCATCGACGAGGTCGGCTACATCCCGTTCGACCAGGACGCAGCGAACCTGTTCTTCCAGCTCATCGCTTCCCGCTATGAACAAGGCAGCGTCATGGTCACCAGCAATCTGCCCTTCGGCCGCTGGGGCGAGACCTTCTCCGACGACGTCGTCGCCGCAGCCATGATCGACCGCCTCGTCCACCACGCCGAAGTCCTGACCCTGTCCGGGGACTCCTACCGCACCCGCGCCCGACGCGAGCTCCTGGCCAAACACAACCGCGCCAGCAACGACTGACCATCACCACACCACGCCGGGGGTCAGTTCCAATCCGTCGCTACGGGGTCACTCCCAACCCGCCGTTGACACACCGCAGGTTAGGCTTTCCCAGGGTAGCTCCCGACGTGAGCGTCGCCTACGCTTCTGTGCCCGCTCCCGCGTGCGCCTCTGGGCTCGAGTCTCCGGAGACACAGTGCAGGCCCGATCGATGTCGAGAACTAGCACGTCGTTCTCCATCAGGCGAACGTTGAGTTCTGCCGGACCTTCTGTGCGTTTCAAATGGCACTCACCGATGGTGATTGGCTGAACCCACAAGACGTGCAAGTGGGCGCCGTCACCAATATCAAAGTGGAAAAACTCTTCCTGCTCCAAGACCGCTGGCAAGAAGTACGACGCTGCAAGAAGCGAACCTTCGAAGAACGGTTCGAATCCGGGCCCATTTGAGACGGTCTGTTCAGGACCGAGCCAAGTCGATTCCCTGTGCGGGTAGCGAGCCAACCGGACCAAGAGCTGCAGCGGTACGTAGCCGTCCGGGTCTCCGAAGTCCCAGTCGGCCGGGAGGTATAGGAGTAATTCCGCTCTGGAATACTCCTCATTGCCCACGAAGTCGTCAGGTGCCGCGACTACGGCCCCGGTCGATAAATCTCGAACCTCGATACTGCTCGTGTCGTTGACATTCATACGGGTAAGACCCATACCGCAAGTTGCTAACGTGAGAAACGGCCTGCCCTCAGTAGAGGGGTACAAGTGCACGTTAATCTTGATCTCATCAGAATGTTGCCAGTGATCGTCGAAGAAGACCATCGACGTCTCGACAAGAAACTCTTCGTAATGGTCAGTAAGTATTGATTCGTAAGCTATAAAGGCGTCGAGATAGCCGGGATCGGAAGGATCAGCCGTGGCTGTCGGCCCGCCGATGGCTGCCTGCACGTCCTGACTGTCTGATTCCTCCGGTGTGTGGGACATGCCGCACGGTACCGTCGGTTTGAACGGCACAGTCGCAAGACGCGCCCTCGCCGGGCGGGCAGGTCTCCGAGATGGCCGGGGCGCGGCATCACGCCGACCTCCGTGAACGGCTACCACACGGCGGCACGTGGGCAGAGCTTGGCGCGTCCGGCCGCCGGTATCGTCGAGGGCTGCCCCCGGCCCACCGCGCGGTCGGGCTGTGCCAGGTCGACGAGATGCCGCACGAGCCCCGGTGTGGGTTGGCACCCGTTGCAGATCCGGCACCTCATTACCGAGCCGGTCCGTCAGGGAAAAGTAGCCGACAGTACGTATGCACACATAAACGTAGTCCGGCGCCCATAGCCGCTAGCCGGTCTCAGTCCAGAGATGACCGCTTGCCGCACGAATCGAACCTATGGTCGAAGAACTCGACTGGACACAGTCCGTGACACCGGTGCGTCGATAGGGTGACGTCCGGTAGGGGCAATCCGTCCCTACTGGAGGGTTGCCGCCTACCGGGAATCCGTACTGGCATGCGGAAACTACATGACGATGGCGCGCTCGTCACCCCGTGGGGGTGGCAGATCCTCCGAACGCACTCGGAGTTCCGGGAGGAACGCCATGGCAGTACCTCAGGTTCCCGCTCCTGGCGGGGGCAAGCGTGAGCGCGACCGCAACAAGGATGGCTCATGGCGGGAGAAGCGCAGCGACGCCGGAAAGAAGCGCGGTAAGAAGTAGCCGCTGACTACAGGCCCGGTCGGAGCCCACGCTCTGGCCGGGCCTCGGTGGGTGCCGTAGGTCGCGGTCGAGGGCCCGCTGAGTGACTAACTGAGTGACAACCGACCCGCGAACTGCCGGACCGCCACGGACGTCACTGGACAGCTGACCAGCGCGGACGAGCGGCGCAGACCAGTTCAACAGCGATATGCGGGTGCCTGGCAGGCGAGAGGTCCTTCGTCAAACCACTCGGCACAGTAAGTGGGCGACCGGTATCCGCGTCGAGTACCCGACGGGCGGGCCGAGAGACCGGATTGAGGACCGCTTACGTACGTCGCTCGACCCTCACCGGTAAGCACCGGCGATGATCCAGCGGCGCCCTTACTGGGTCCTACCAGCACAGATGACGCTGGCGGACCATCGCTGAAGATCTGACGCCAGATCAGCGGGTTCGGGGTTCAAGTCCCTGACGGCGCACCACCGATTCTGTGGGGGTAGGACGTCATCGTCCTACCCCCACAGCTCGTCCTGTCCCCTGCAGCTCATGGTGCCGACGGTTCCCGGCCGTGCTCATCCCGGCAGCCCCAGCAGCCGTTCGGCGTTGAGGTGGGCGATCTTCTCCATCGCGAGCGGGGGCAGGTCCGCCTCGCGAAGGAACGCCCGGGCGCCGTCATTGCCCAGCATCGGGTAGTCGACGCTGAACATGATCCGGTCCACCCCGACCGTCTCGACGCAGAACCGGAGCTGGACCTGGTTGAACATCCCGCTCGGGGTGATGTGGACGTTCTCCTGGAAGTAGTCCCCGACCGGACGGTCCAGGTGGGTGATCCGCTGAGGCAGGGCCTCCTCGATCCGCTCGAGGTAGAAGGGGACCATCTCGCCCCAGTGGCCGAGGACGAGCTGCAGGTCCGGGTACCGGTCGAACACCCCGGCGAGGACAAGATGGAGGAAGTGGGTCCCCGTCTCGACGTGCCAGCCCCAGGCACTGGCCTGCAGCCGGGCCGTGACGATCGGGTCGAGCCCGCCCTCGTAGGTCGGCCGGGAGGTCTCGACCGGCGGGACGCCCGGGTGCAGATAGATGGGCACCCGCAGCTCCGCCGACCGCCGCAGGACGGGTCGAACCGGGGCTCGTCGAGGAACCCGCCCCCGGTCCGGCCGTTGATCATGGATCCGACGAACCCGAGCTCACCGACGGCGCGGTCGAGCTCGTCGGCGGCGGCCTCCGGCACGGCCGTCGGCAGCGCGGCGAAGGCGGCGAAGCGGTCCGGGTGCGCCGCGACGGCCGCCGCCGTGCGGTCGTTGACCTTCCGGACGAGCTCCACGGCGACGTCGGCGGGCAGCTGCTGGGTGGAGGGGGTGGACAGGACCTGCACGGAGATGCCATGGGCGTCCATGTCGGCGATCCGCCCCTCCCCCAGATCGAGGAGCACCTCGGGCGCCGGCGTGTAGGGGTACCCCGTCCCCGGGGCGTACGCCGCGGCGGAGCCGGGGCTGAGCCGCTCGGCCTCGGGCCTGCTCGCCCGCGCGACGTCGAGATCCGGGAAGTGCTCCTCGAGCGCGATGATCCGCATCGCGGCCTCCGTCCCGGACGGGTCGATCGTGCCTGGCACGTCGAGGCTAGCGGGCTACGGGGCTGCCGGCCCACGACGACATCCTGCGAAGCCCTGGCCCCCGCGGTCTGCTCCACCGGTCCGAGCAGGGCGAGCAGGATCCGTGCCAGCTCGGCCCGGTCCTGCGGCGGGATCCGCGCGAGCCTGCGGTCGAACTCCCGTGCCAGCGCGGCGAGCGCCCGGTCGCGGGCGGCCTCCCCCTCGACGGTCAGGACGAGCCGGTGGCGGCGCAGGTCGGCGTCGTCGATCTCCCGGCGCAGGTAACCGAGGCCGACCAGGGTGCGCACGTACGCCGTCACGCTCGCCTTCGGGATGACCAGCGTCGCGGCGAGCTGGGCCGGGTAGGGGGACGTGGCGACCTCGGCGAGGACGAAGAACTCCTTCGTCTCCAGGCCCAGCTCCGCCAGGTCGGCGACGCACTCCTCCAGCACGACGGTCAGCAGCCGATGGTTCAGCGACCACAGCTGCGCGGCGTCGACCGACACGAGGGCCTCCCATTCCGTACGATGTCGAACAGAGTCGAAATCGAACTACCTGCATGTCGAACTTCGACCGCTGTCGACCCTAGACGGAGGGGCTCCCGTGCCACTGCAGCACATCACGATCCCGCGCGGGCCCATCCAGCTCGCCGCCGATCTCCACCTGCCACCCGGCCCCGACGGGTCGGCTCCCCGGCCCGCCGTGGTGCTGTCGACCCCGGGTAGCAGTGTCAAGGAGCAGATCGGCGCCGAGTACGCCCGCCGTCTCGCCGACCGCGGCATCGCCGCGCTCGTCCTCGACCCGGCGCACCAGGGCCGCAGTGGTGGCGAGCCGCGCGACCTCGAGGACCCGTACCGGCGGGGCGAGGACATCAGCTACGCACTCGACGCACTGGACACCACGGCCGGGATCGACCCCCGACGCATCGGCGTGCTCGGCATCTGCGCCGGTGGCGGGTACGCCGTCCACACCGCCCGCACCGACCACCGCATCAGGGCCGTGGGCGTGGTCGTCCCCGTGGACATCGGCACCGCGTTCCGCGTCGTCGCGCCCGACGGTCCCGTCGCCGCACTCGGCGCCATGGCGGACGCCCGTTCGGCCGAGAACCGCGCAGGACATCTCACCCGCGAGAAGTGGCTCCCCGACAACGCCGAGGAGGCCGCCGCGCTCGGAGTGGACGACATCGACACGACACAGGCGATCCGGTACTACCGCACCGGACGGGGCGGGAGCGAGTACTCGACGAACCGTCGCCTCGCGCGGGGGGACTCCCTGCTGCTCGGGTACGACGCGTTCCACCTGGTCGACCCGCTCATGACCCAACCCCTGCAGGTCGTCCTGGCCGGCCGCGTCGGCACCACCGGATCCTCCGAGGCCGGCATGCGGCTCTGGGAGACGGCCCCGAACCCCGTGGACCTCATGGTGGTCGACGGGGCGGGCCACTACGAGATGTACGACGAGCCCACCTACGTCGACGCCGCGGTCGAACGGCTCGCCGGCTTCTACTCCACCCACCTGTAGGCATCGGGCCCGACCGCCGCACCCGGCACCGCGGGGCAGGCTATCGTCACTCCCAGTTCGTTAGCTCCGGACAAGGAGATGTCGTGGGGAACGACGTCGTCGTACCGGCCGGTCCCGCCGGACGCCGGCACCGGCTGCTGATCCTGGCCGTGCTCTGCACCAGCATCCTGATCGTCTCGATGGACGTCACGATCATCAACGTGGCGCTGCCCGCGCTCGTCGCGGACCTGCACGCCTCGATCACCGAGCTGCAGTGGACCGTCGACGCCTACACCGTCGTCCTGGCCTGCTTCCTGATGCTGGCCGGCGCGACGGCGGACCGGGTCGGGCGCCGCCGCGTCTTCCGGACCGGGCTCGTTGTGTTCGGCATCGGGTCGCTGCTGTGCAGCCTGGCTCCGACGGTCGGCTGGCTGATCGGGGCGCGGGTGGTGCAGGCCCTCGGCGGCGCGATGCTCACCCGGTCGCCATGTCGATCATCACCAACGTCTTCACCGACGCCCGGGAGCGGGCCCGCGCGATCGGGGTGTGGGGCGCGATGGTCGGCATCTCGCTGGGCCTCGGCCCGCTGCTCGGCGGGCTGCTCGTGGACACCGTCGGCTGGCGGGCGATCTTCCGGGTGAACATCCCCGTGGTGCTGGCGGCGTGGGTCCTGACGGCGCGGCTCGTCCCGGAGTCGCGGGCCGCCCGTCCGCGGCGGGCCGACCCGGTGGGGCAGCTCCTGGTGGTGGCGCTGCTCGGGTCGACGGTGGCGGCGGTGATCGAGGGGCCGCGGCTGGGCTGGTCGTCGGCGGGGGTGCTCGGGCTGGTGGCGCTGGGCGTCGGCGCGCTGGTCCTGCCGGTCGTCTGGGAGCGGCGGCATCCCGAACCCCTGGTGGAGCTGCGGTTCTTCCGCAGCGCCCCGTTCACCTCGGCGACGGTGATCGCGGTCTGCGCGTTCGCGGCGTTCGGCTCGCTGCTGTTCCTGTCCGCGCTCTACCCGCAGGACGTGCGGGGGCTCAGCGCCCTGCAGGCCGGGCTGACCCTGCTGCCGGCCGCCGTCGCGACGACGGTGGTCGCGCCGCTGGCCGGGCGGATGGTAGCCGCGCGCGGGGCCCGGCTGCCGCTCGCCCTCGGCGGGACGGCGATGGTGGCGGTCGCGCTGACCTTCTCCCAGCTCTCCCCCGCCACCCCGCTGTGGCTCGTGCTCGTCGCGCACGGGGTGTTCGGCTGCGGGTTCGCGCTGCTCAACCCGCCGATCACGAACACGGCGGTGAACGGGATGCCGCCCGAGCGGGCCGGCGTCGCCGCGGCGGTGGCCTCGACCAGCAGGCAGGCCGGGCGGTCGTTCGGCGTCGCGATCAGCGGGACCGTGGTCGCCACCGTGGCGAGCACCGCCGCCGGGGTCGCGACGGCGTGGGCGGTCGTGGTGCCGCTGACCGTCGTGGTCGTGGTGCTCGGCGTGCCGGGGACCACGGCGCGGGCGCACGCGTCCGCGGCCCGGGTCGCGGCACTGTTCCCCGCGGCACCGTCGTCCCCCGCCCGCGCGGCCTGAGCGGGGGACGGCGGCGTCATCCGTGCGGAGCGGCGCCCGCAGCGGCGTCGACGGAGTGGTCCAGCACGACCATGTGCCCGGCCGCGTGGGTGAACACGTACTCGGCACCGCAGCCGGGCAGGGCCAGCTGCGGGGTCACCCCGCACGCCCAGAAGACCGGCACGTCACCCTCCTCGACCACCGGCTCCGGCCCGAAGTCCGGCCGGGCCAGGTCCGAGATCCCGATCGCGGCGGGGTCCCCGACGTGCACCGGCGCGCCGTGCCCGGTCGGGTAGCGCGCCGTCACCTCGACGGCCCGGTCGACGAGCGCGGCGGGCACCGCGCGCATGCTCACCACCAGCGGTCCGTGCACCCGGCCCGCCGGCACGGTCGGGCGGGTCGTGACGTACACCGCGGGCGCGGACGAGTGCGGGTTGCGCCGCACCGGGACCCCGGCCCGTTCCAGGGGCTCCTCGAAGGTGTGGCTGCACCCGAGCAGGAACGCCACCGAGTCCGCGCGCCACCGGTCGCGCAGGTCGGTCGGCTCGCCGTCCTCGACGCCGTGGAGCCAGGTCCGGTAGCGCGGGAAGTCGGTGCGGACGTCGACCCGGGTGTCCCCGACGGTGACGACCGGGTCGCCGGTGTCGCCGACGCCGAGCAGCGGGCACGGCGTCGGGTTCCGCACGCAGAAGAGCAGGAAGTCGTACGCCGTCGCCTGCGGGACCACCACCAGGTTGGCCTGCTGGTACCCGCCGAACAGGCCCGCGGTGGGCCCGGTCCAGCTCCCGGCGGCGGCCAGTGCGCGGAGCTCGGCCGGGGTGGCGGGCGCCGTCGTCGCGGCGGTCACCGGGCCGGCTCCCGGCGGGCGGTCTCGCGGACGGTGAGCAGGGTCAGCAGTGCGACGACCGTCGCGACCATCAGCAGGTAGCCGGGTGCGAGCGGGTCGCCGGTGACCGAGGCCAGCCAGGTCGCGAGGAACGGGGTGAGACCGCCGCCGATGATCGTCCCGCCGTTGAAGGCCAGGGACAGGCCGGTGTAGCGGACCCGGGTCGGGAACTGCTCGGCGTAGGTCGGGTAGGTGACGGCCTGCACGACCGGCATCGGCAGGGCCAGCAGGAACATGCCGAGGACGGCCAGGGTGAAGTCGCCGGTGCCCATCAACGCCATCGTCGGGAGGATCAGCACGGAGTAGCCGAGGAACCCGGCGACGATGAGCTTCTTGCGGCCGTAGCGGTCCGACAGCGCGCCGGCGAGCGGCATCAGGCACGCCACGAACAGCCCGATCGCGGCCATCAGCCAGAACGTGCTCGACGTCGGGTAGCCCAGCTCCGAGGTCAGGTAGATGTTCATGAAGATCAGGCCGATCCAGTAGCCCGCGTTCGCCCCGGTGGCCAGCAGCAGCACGGTCACCAGCGCGCGCCGGTGGTGGGTGAGCACCTCCCGCACCGGGGCCTGGGGCAGCTCGCCCGCCGCGCGGCTCCGCTCGAACTCCTCGGAGTCCTCCAGCCGGTGCCGGGCGATCAGGGTGAGCACCACCAGCGGTAGCGCGAGCAGGAACGGGATCCGCCAGCCGAACGCCGACAGCTGCTCGGCGTTCAGCAGGGTCGAGGTGACCCCCGCGACCAACGCCGCGGTGCCGCCACCGAGCGCGACCCCGACCGGCGTGAAGGACCCGAAGAAGCCGCGTCGGCCCGCCGGGGAGGCCTCGGCGAGGTAGGTGGCCGACCCGGTCACCTCGCCACCGGCGAAGAAGCCCTGCGCGAGCCGGGCGAGGACCAGCAGCGCGGGGGCGAGCAGGCCCGCGGTGTCCGCGGTCGGCAGCAGCCCGACCAGGGCGGTCGCGGTGCCCATCCCGGTGACCGTGAACACCAGGACCGGCTTGCGGCCCAGGCGGTCGCCGAGCCGGCCGAGGACGATGCCGCCCAGCGGGCGCATGAGGAACGCGCTGCCGAACACCGCCAGCATCGACAGTAGTGAGGCGACCGGATCGGCGCTGGGGAAGAACAGCGGCCCGATGACGACGGCGAGGTAGCCGTAGACGCCGAACTCGTAGTACTCGACGGCGGTCCCGGACGCGGCGGCGAGCGCCGCGCGGCGGGACCGGGCCGGGCTCGGCGACGGGGTGGAGTGGGTCTCGGCGGCCCGCCCGGTGGGGGCGTCGCTTGATAGGGTCATGGGTGTCTCCCGGTGGGGGTCCCGCTGCTGCGGGCAGGCGTGATCGCAATGTGGTGGGCGGAGCAGACCCGGCGCGCGCGAGACGGCGACACCGGTGGCACAGCGGGTCATCGGCGGGCGGCATCCCGCCGATGACCCCGGCCGCGGGCCCGTCCGGGGACGGGCCGCGACCGTGTGGGGATCAGACGGCGAACAGCTGCTCGGGGTCGGCGAAGGCCTTGAACTCGAGCGCGTTGCCCGCGGGGTCGAGGAAGAACATCGTCCACTGCTCCCCCGGCTCCCCCTCGAACCGCACGTACGGCTCGATGACGAACCGCGTGCCGGCGGCGGTCAGCCGCTCGGCCAGTGCGCGGAACTCCGGGACGCTCAGCACGAGCCCGAAGTGCGGGACCGGCACGTCGTGGCCGTCGACGGGGTTGGTGCCGGCGACGCCCGCGCGCGGGGTGTCCGACGGCTCGCCGACCTGGTGGGTGACGACCTGGTGGCCGGCGACGTTCCAGTCGGTCCAGCGCTCGGCGGAGCGGCCGCGGGGGAAGCCGAGCAGGGTGCCGTAGAACTCGCGGGCCGCCTCGATGTCGTCCACCGGGATCGCCAGGTGGAACGGCGGGCGCACGGAGGTGACGATCGCGGCGGGTTCCGTGGTCGGTGCGGACACAGGGGTACCTCTCATCCTTCGGTGTCGCGCCGGGACGGGATGGCGTCCAGACGCAGGGGGTCCCCGGGCCGGAGCTGGCCGAGGAGGTCGATGTCGGCGTCGGCGACGACGCCGACCACCGGGTAGCCGCCGGTCACGGGGTGATCGGCGAGGAACAGGATGGGCTCGCCCGAGGGCGGGACCTGGACGGCGCCGAGCGGCACGCCCTCGCTGGGCAGCGACCGGTCGCCGACGGCGAGGGTGGCGCCGGTGAGCCGGATGCCGACCCGGTCGCAGTGCCCGGAGACGCGCCACGGCGCGCGCCGGAGCAGGGCGCGGTCGGCAGGACCGAGGACGCCGTCGCGGGGGCCCCAGTGGAACCGGACCCGGGTCGCGGGACCGGGCAGCCGGGGCGCGGCGAGCTCGACCGGCACGGCGGGCGGCTCGCCCGGCACGGGGCCGAGCGGCAGGTCGACGCCCGGGGCGACGGCGGGCGGGCCGAGCCCGGTCAGCGAGTCCCGGGCGCGGGACCCGAGCACGGGGGCGGGTCGGATCCCACCGCCGACGGCGAGGTAGCTGCGCAGCCCGCGCGGCGGGATCCCGAGCCGCAGCCGCGCGCCGGCCGGGACCCGCACGCAGCGGGAGTCGGCGACCGGGCAGCCGTCGAGGGTGACCGGGACCGGGGCGCCGGTGACCGCGACCCAGCGCGGCACGTCGAGGACTACCGCGAGACCGCCCAGGGTGACCTCGACGGCGGCTTCTCCGGGCCGGTTGCCGACCAGCCGGTTCGCAGTGGCGAAGGCGGCCCGGTCGACCGGCCCGGACGCGGTGACGCCGAGATGCGCGAGCCCGGGGCGGCCCGGGTCCTGCACGCTGGCGCCCGGCCGGGCGTCGAGCACCCGCAGCCGCGGGCCGGGGCCGGGATCCGCGGCGGGCGGGACGGTGGCGGCGCGGGCGGGCGGGTCGAGCAGCGCGGTCATGCAGGCGCCTCCACGAAGCGGACGTGATCGCCGAGCGCGAGCCGGTTGGGCGGGGTGGCGTCGACGTCCCAGAGGACCGCCGTGGTCGTGCCGATCTGGTGCCAGCCACCGGGCGTCCCACCCGGGTACACGACGGTCTGGTTCCCGGCGATCGCGACCACACCGGCCTCCACCCGGGGCCGCGGGGTGGACAGCCGCGGCAGCCGCAGCGCGTCGGGGAGGCCGTCGAGGTAGGCGAAACCGGGGGCGAAGCCGAAGAAGCCGACCTGGTGGGTCGCCGCGGCGTGCGCCCGGGCGACCTCGGCCGGGGTGGTCCCGAGCCGGTCGGCGACGGCGGGCAGGTCGGCGCCGTCGTAGCGGACGCCGACCTCGACCGTCCGGGCAGGCGGGACGGGGGTCCCCGCGTCGGTGACGGTGGTGGCGGCGGCGACGGTGGCAAGGGTCCGCAGGTGGCGGCGCAGCGCGGCCATCCGGGTGCCGGGGCGCGCGACGACGAGCACGGTGGCCGCGGCCGGGACGATGTCGGTCACCCAGGCGTCCCAGCCGTCGGTCGCGGCGCCGTCGGCGACCGCACGAACGGTCCCGGGGAGGCAGTCCACGATCCAGGACCGGTCGCCGGCGCGGCGCACGGCGGGCGCGGTCACCGGGCCGCCCCGGCGAGCGGGGCCAGCGGGGCCGCACCGCAGCCGATCCCGGCGGCGGACAGGGCGTCGCGGGCGGCGCGGGCCAGTGCGTCGGCGCCGGGGGTGTCGCCGTGCACGCACAGCGCGGCGACCGCGCCGCCGGGCGGGCGGACGCTGACGACGGTCCCGTCGACGGCGGTGACCGTCCCGTCGCGGGCGACCGAGACGGCGCGGGCGGCGGCCTCGGCGGGATCGCGGACCAGGTCACCGGGCCGTCCGCGCGGGACGAGGCCCCCGGCCGCGGTGTAGCCGCGGTCGAGGAACGCCTCGGCGCGCGGGCCGAGACCGGCCGCGAGCGCACGCTCCCACACCTCGGTGCCGGGCAGGCACAGCAACAGCAGGCCCGGGTCGACGAGCCGGACCGCCTCGACGAGGGCGTCGGCGTGGTCGGGGTGGGTGCCGGTGGCGTGGTAGAGCGCGCCGTGCGCCTTGACGTACCCGACCCGGGTGCCGGCCGCCGCGGCGAACACCGAGAGCGCGCCGATCTGGTAGACGACGTCGTTGACCAGCGTGTCGCGGGCGACGTCGACGAAGCGGCGCCCGAACCCGGCGAGGTCGCGGTAGGAGACGTGGGCCCCGACCGCCACGCCGCGGGCCGCGCAGTCGTCGCAGGTGCGGCGCATGACGTCCGGGTCTCCGGCGTGGAAGCCGCAGGCGACGTTGGCGGCGTCGACGACGTCGAGCAGCGGCCGGTCGTCCGGCACCCAGGCGCCGAAGCCCTCCCCGACGTCGGTGTTCAGCGCGATCACCGCGCGTCCCGTCCGGCCCAGAACGCCGACAGCTCGCCGCGGTCGGCCGACCAGGCCGCGTGCAGGCCGTCCTGGCCGCCGTCGATGTGGGCGAGCACGAGACGGCGGAGCTCGTCGGCGTCGCCGTCGGCCAGTGCCTGGACCATCCCGCGGTGCTCGTCCTGCACGCGGTCGTAGGCGCCGGTGCCGTGCACGTAGAACCGGGAGTAGGGCTCCAGGCGGTGGTAGAGCTGGGAGATCAGCTCGTAGCGCAGCGGCAGCCCGGCGAGCCGGTACATGTCCAGGTGGAACGCGAGGTTGGTGCGCGACCAGGTGGCGGCACCGGTGTCGGTGACCCGGTCCATCTCGCCGGCCATGCCGTCGAAGCGGGCGACGTCGCGCCGCGACACCCGTTCCGCGACGTGCGGGGCGAAGCTGGGCTCGACCATCCGGCGCAGGTCGTAGATCTCGTCGATCTCGGCCAGGTCCAGCTCGGTGACGAAGGTGCCGCGGCCGGGCTCGCTGCGCAGCAGCCCCTCCCCCACCAGGGTGCGCAGCGCCTCCCGCAGCGGGATGCGGCTCACGCCGTAGCGATCTGCGAGCTCCTCCTGCACCAGCCGGTGACCGGGCGGGTACACGCCCTCCACGATCGCGCGACGCAGGGCGTCGACCAGCGCGTCATCCGATGCCATGCGTTCTGTATACGGTGGATCCAACGTGTACGAAAGCCCCCGCCGTCGTGCTTGACAGGACCGACACCGCAGAACACACGGCAGGAACACACGGCAGGAGACACGGTCGTCGCGGCCGCGGCGGAGTGACCCGGGTCGCCCCGACATGACCGCGGAGCCCGCGGCCGCCACGATGGTGCGCATGGCCCGACCCGACCACGCCGTCTTCTTCAAGCGCTCGTTCTCGAAGATGGACCAGCTCGCGACCCCGTTCCTGACCGGGCGGCGGCTGTGCCGCCAGCTCGCCGGGGTGGTGCCGCGCGGCACGAACGGCATCGTCGTCGAGCTGGGGGCGGGGCCGGGCGTGCTCGCCGAGCCGATCCGCGAGCGCCTCGGCCCGCACGCGCGCTACCTCGCGATCGAGATCGACGAGGAGCTGGTCGCCCACCTGCGCCGGCACAAGCCGTGGCTGGAGGTCGTGCAGGGCGACGTCGCCGACCTGGACCGGATCCTCGACGAGGCCGGCATCACCGAGGTCGACGCGTTCGTCTCGACCCTGCCGTGGGCGGTGTTCCCGCAGACCCTGCGCCTGCAGGTCATGGGGACGATCGCGCGCCGGCTGACCCCGGGCGGGGTGATGAGCATGATCATCACCTGGATGGCGCTGCCGAACCGGGTGCGGGTGCTGCGCGACCTCCTCGACACCCACTTCGACGAGGTCGTGGAGACCGCGACCGAGTGGCGCAACCCGCCGCCCGCCCGCACCTTCCTGTGCCGGCGACCGCTCCCCCAGTTCAACGCCCTCGGCGGGCAGGACAGGCGCTCGGCGAGCTGACATGGTCGTCCCGCCCGTCCTCGCCGCCGCCGTCCCGCTGGCCGTCGTCGAGCGGCAGGGCACCGTCGAGTCGGTGCACCTGGGCACCGTGGCGGTGCACCACCCCGACGGCACCGTGACCGGCTGCGGCGACCCGGACGTGGTGTTCCTGCCGCGCTCGGCGCTCAAGCCGGTGCAGGCGGTCGCGATGTTGAAGGCCGGGCTGGACCTCGACGGAGAGCTGCTCGCGCTGGCCTGCGCCTCACACTCCGGCGAGCCCGGCCACGTCGACGGCGTGCGGCGCATCCTCGCCGGCGCCGGTCTCGACGAGACCGACCTGGACAACACCCCGGACCTGCCGCTGGGGGCGGCCGCCGCCGCGGACGCCCGCGCGGCGGGGACGGCGCCGTCGCCGGTGCTGCAGAACTGCTCGGGCAAGCACGCCGGGATGCTCGCCGCCTGTGTGGCCGCGGGCTGGCCGACGGCCGGCTACCGCGATCCCGCGCACCCGCTGCAGCGGCTGGTCCGGGACACCGTCGCCGAGCTGACCGGGGTGCCGGTTGGGGTCACCACCGTCGACGGCTGCGGCGCGCCGCTGTTCGGCAGCACTCCGGCCGGGCTGGCCCGGGCCTTCGCGACGCTGGCGACGGCCGCCCCGGACACCGTCGAGGGGCGGGTGGGGGCCGCGGTCCGCGCGCACCCGTGGTGGGTCGGCGGCACGGACCGGCCGGTGACCCGGCTCGCCGGCGCGGTGCCGGGCCTGGTCGCCAAGGACGGCGCCGAGGGCGTGCTGGCCGCGGCGCTGCCCGACGGGCGGGCGTTCGCCGTCACCGTGCTGGACGGGTCGCCGCGGCCGCTGCCGGTCGTCGCCCGCGCGGTGCTGGAGTCCCTCGGCGCCGGGTCGGCCGCGCTCACCGGGGCGACCCGGACCGATGTGCTCGGCCACGGCACGCCCGTGGGCGCGGTCCGCGCGCTGCTCTGAGCGGGCCCGCCCCGCCGCTCCGGGGACACCCCGGCCCCCGCTTCGGCGCGGGCACCGGGTCAGCCCACGCCGCCCGTACGCGCGTGGTCCGCGGCCCGGCCGAGGCGGGCGGCGACCGCGTCGAGGTGCTCGACCAGCTCGACCGGCTCGACCACCTCGAAGTCGACGCCGAAGAAGCACAGCCACACCGCCAGCGACTCCAGGGTCCAGGCCCCGGCCGCGAGCTCGCAGCGGTCCCCGCCCAGGTCGGTCACGATCCCCGACGCCGGGGTGACGTGCTCGGCGATCCGCTCCGCCGGGGCGTGGAACACGATCCGTGCCCGGTGCGGGTAGGCGCCGGAGGAGATGCCCCGCTGGGCGAACGCGGCGATCCCGCCCTCCGGTTCCGGTCGCGGGACGAAGCGGGGCCCGGCGGGCAGCTTCGGGCGCATCCGGTCCACCCGGAAGGTGCGGCGGTCGTCGCGGCCGGTGTCCCAGGCGACGAGGTACCAGCGGCGCCCGGTGTGCACGAGCCCTTCCGGCTCGGCGACGCGGCGGGTCTCGGTCCCGTCACCCGCGACGTAGTCGAACCGCAGGACCTCGTGGTCACGGCAGGCGGCGGCCAGCGCGGACAGCACGTCCGCGTCGACGGTCGGGCCGCGCGCGGCGAGTGTGGAGGTCGCGGTGCCCAGCGCGGCGACGCGCCGGCGCAGCCGGTTCGGCAGGACCTGCTCCAGCTTGGCCAGGGCCCGGACCGAGGTCTCCTCGATGCCCGAGACCGACCCGCCCGCGGCGGTCCGCAGCCCCACCGCGACGGCGACGGCCTCGTCGTCGTCGAGCAGCAGGGGTGGCAGCGCGGCCCCGGCGCCGAGCCGGTAGCCACCGGTCACCCCGGGTGTGGAGTGGACCGGGTACCCGAGGGTGCGGAGCTTGTCGACGTCGCGGCGGACGGTGCGCACGTCGACCTCCAGGCGCTCGGCCAGGGCCGGCCCCGTCCAGTCGCGCGGCACCTGCAGCAGCCCGAGCAGGCGCAGCAGCCGCGCCGATGTCCCCATCACGACGACCAGTGTGCCGCCGATCGCGGTCGGGTCCTGTCCTGGATGGGCAGCGGCCCGCCCCGACCCCCGGGGGCCCGGACCGGCCGTCTACGGTCGCCGCCGTGGACACGAGCGAGCGGGTCGGCCGGTACGTGCGGATGGTGGCCCTGGAGGGGCGGGGGACCGAGCTGGCGGGCGCGCTGCTGCGGGTCGCCGACGACATGGCCGCCCAGCCCGGCTGTCTCGCCTACGTCGTGAACGCCACCCCCGACGAGCCCGACGTCGTCTGGGTCACCGAGATGTGGTCCGACGCCGCGTCGTCGGAGGCCGCGCTGAGCCGCGACATCGGCGAGAGCGGGCTCGGCGACGTGCTGGCGCTGCTCACCGCTCCGCCGGACTACATCGAGGTCACCCCGCTCGGCGGGCCCGGCCTGCCCGGCTGAGCGCCGGGCCGGCCGGACCGGCTCAGTCGCGCTGCTCGGGGCGCTCCTTGCGGGCCCGCAGCGACCCGGCGTGCGCGGTCGCCGTCGGGTCGCCCTTGGTCTTGATCAGGCTGGCGACGGTGACGATCGCGAGGATCCCCAGGATCACGACGAGGCTGACCATGGTCGGGATCTCGGGTACGGCCGGCGAGATGTCGACGTGCAGCCAGTGCAGGATCAGCTTCACGCCGATGAACGCGAGGATGACCGCGAGCCCGGCCGACAGATAGACCAGCCGGTCCAGCAGACCCTTGACCAGGAAGAACAACGCCCGCAGACCGAGCAGCGCGAAGGCGTTGGCGGTGAAGACGATGAACGCCTCCTGCGTCACCCCGAACACCGCGGGGATCGAGTCCAGCGCGAACAGCAGGTCGATGCCGCCGATCGAGACCAGCACGATGAACATCGGGGTCGCGACCCGGCGGCCGTTGTCCCGGGTGAACAGCTTCCCGCCGTGGTACTCCTCGGTGACCGGGAAGAGCTTGCGCGCGCCCTTCACGACCATGTTGTCCTCGATGTCGGGGTCCTCGTCCTTGTGCCGGTAGAGCTGCACCGCGGTCCACAGGAGCAGCAGACCGAAGACCAGGAACATGAACGAGAACAGGTTGAGCAGCGTCGCCCCGACCGCGATGAAGATCGCACGCATGATCAGGGCGAGCACGATGCCGAAGGTCAGCACCTTGTGCTGGTGCTCCTCCGGGACCGCGAACGTCGTCATGATCACGACGAAGACGAACAGGTTGTCGACCGACAGGCTCTTCTCGACGATGTAGCCGGTGAAGTACTGGGTGCCGAAGTCCCAGCCGTGCATCGTCGCGAACACCAGCCCGAACACGATCGCGATCGCGATGTAGAACACCGACCACGCGGTGGCCTCGGTGAATCCCACCCGGTGCGGCCGCAGCCAGCCCAGGACGAGGTCCAACGCGAGCAGCGCGACGATCACGCCGATCGTGACGGCCCATTCGAGGCCGCTGATCTCGAGCACCGGAGGTCCTCCTGCAGGTCACCGCACCGGCCACGGCGGCCGGTCGCGGAGCGCACCATATCGGGCAGTCAGGACACGCGCCCGCCCTGAGTCCGGGCGCGGACGACGATCAGCCCTTCGGACGCGCCGCGAAGACCCCCTCGGCGGGGAACGCGCCGTTCGCCAGAGCAGTCCGGACGAACGCCCCGCCGAGCTCCCCGAGCCGCGCGGCCCCGTC
Source organism: Pseudonocardia sp. HH130629-09 (assembly GCF_001294645.1). Taxonomy (NCBI): domain Bacteria; kingdom Bacillati; phylum Actinomycetota; class Actinomycetes; order Pseudonocardiales; family Pseudonocardiaceae; genus Pseudonocardia; species Pseudonocardia sp. HH130629-09. Next base: position 888,293 of record NZ_CP011868.1, on the reverse strand, counting down.
GGCGCCGAGTGCCGTCCACGGCGCGGCGCCGAGGTGGTGGGTGTCGTTCTCGATCCGCTTGCGCAGCGCCGTGCCCTCCTCGGTCAGGACCGGTTCGACGGCGCCGTCCCCGGCCGTGTCGGCCGGCTGCAGCAGGCCGCGGTCGGCGAGTCCGGCGACCGCGGCGTTCCACTCGGCGGCCGACCAGCCGCGGCTGCCGCGGGCGAAGGCCACGGTGAACCCGGTGCCCGTCGCGGTCGCGGTGACCAGGGCCTCCAGCCCGGACAGCCCGGTTTCGACCAGCAACGCGATGTGCCCGTCGCCGCGGTGCTCGCGCAGGATCGACAACGCGTGCCAGAGGACCAGGTGCGGCGCGGTCGGCCAGGGCACGTCGAGGTGCCCGGCGGCGAGCGGACGCCCGTCGGGGGTGACGGCCTCGGCCGCGGTCCGGGCCAGCCCGGCGGCCTCGGCCATCTCGGGCGAGGCGACGGCGTCGTCGCCCAGGGTGCGGCGCAGCGAGGCGTCGGCGACGGCGAACCGCACGTCGAGCAGATCCGAGGGGGACGCCAGCTCCCAGGCCCGCGGGACCGACTTCGCGACCAGCCGCGGGGAGAAGCTGTAGAACGTCGCGGTGACCACCGACGGACCGACCGCGCCCATGGGCGCCGCCCGCGGGGCGAAGTAGCTCATCCGGCCCGGTCCCAGCCCCGCGGCGGTGTAGGCCGGTTCGGCCTCGGCGGCGAAGTAGACCTGGGAGTGCAATGGTTCCAGCCCTCGGGCGAGGCGCCCGGCGGCGACGGCGGTGTCGTTCATGACCGCGACGCTAGTCGGGGGGATCGGAGGATGCCGAGCATCGCCTGATCACCCACACGGACACACTCTGCGTGACGTGATCATCACGCAAAGTGCCTCCCGGCTAGCGTGGCCGCGCCATGCCCCCGCCCCTCGACGACCGGCCCGCCGACCCGCCGCTCCCCGCGCCCGGCCCCGCCGGACCGGCCGCTCCGCCGGTCCCGTCCGACGGCGGCCGGCGCCCGGCGCACCGGCCGGCGCCCGTGGCCCGCCGACGGCTGCGCGACCTGCTCCGCACCCCGGTCCAGATCCTCGCGACGACCGCGGCCGGGGTCGGTCTCCCGCTGCTGGTACTGGACGCGGCCCGGCGGCTCGGGACCGACCTGACCAGGCCGGCGTACCTGGCCGTCGTCGCGGCACTGGTCATGACGGCGACGACGGTGTGGCTGGAGGGCCTGCGCGCACTGCGCCCGTACCGTCCCCCGGCAGCGCCCGCCGCGCCGTGGCCGCCCGCGGTGCTGGTCGTCCCTGCGTACCTGCCGAACGAGGCCGGGACCATCCTCGACACCGTCTCCCACGCCCTGGCCCAGGACTATCCCGGTCCGCTGACCGTCGTCGTCGCCTACAACACCCCCGGGCCGCAGCCGGTGGAGGCGCAGCTGCGGACCCTCGCCGCGGCCGACCCGCGGCTGGTCGTCGTCGAGGTGGCGGACTCGACCACGAAGGCACAGAACGTCAACGCGGCGCTGCGGGCCGCCGACGGCGAGGTCACCGGCATCCTCGACGCCGACCACCACCCGGCACCCGACGCGCTGCGCCGGGCCTGGCGGGCGCTGTCGCACGGCGCCGACGTCGTGCAGGGGCACTGCAGCGTCCGCAACGGCACGGCGTCCTGGGTCGCCCGGACGGTCTCGGTGGAGTTCACCTGCATCTACGGCGTGAGCCACCCCGGGCGGGCCGGGCTGTTCGGGTTCGGCCTGTTCTGCGGCTCCAACGGATACTGGCGGACCGAGGCGTTGCGCGCGACCCGGATGCAGGCACAGATGCTGACCGAGGACATCGACGCATCGGTCCGCGCGCTGCTGGCCGGGCGGCGCTGCGTCGTCGACCCGGGCCTGCTCTCGCGCGAGCTCGCCCCGCTGACCGTGCGCGCCTGGTGGCACCAGCGGCTGCGCTGGGCACAGGGCTGGTTCCAGGTCTCGCGCCGGCACCTGCGCACCGCGCTGCGCACCCGTGGGCTGCCCGGACGCGCCCGGCTCGGGCTGCTGTTCCTGCTGGGCTGGCGGGAGCTGTGCCCGTGGGTGACCCTGGCGATGGTGCCGGTGCTGGCGTTCGGCCTGCACCACCACGGCCCCGGCAACGTCGTGCCGCTGCTGCTCGCGACGACAGTCTACACCCTCGCCGTCGGCCCGGGCCAGACATTGCTCGCCTGGCGGGCGGCGCCGCCGGAGCTGCGCCGGCCCGGCTGGTTCCTGGGGTACCTGCTGCTCTCGCCGCTCTACGTCGAGCTGCGCAACGTCGTCGCCCGGGTCGCGCAGCTGCGCGAGCTCACGGGCGACCGGACCTGGGTCATCACCCCGCGGCAGGGGCGCTGAGCGCACGTCACGCCGTCCGGGCCGACGCCGAGGCGTTCACCCGCTGATCGGCGCCACGATCGCGAACTGCTCACGCGGAATCCGCCGCGGCGGACCGACCGGGCTGCTACCGCTTCGCCCGTGCAACGCGACACGAACCACTCCACGGCAGGCGACGGACCCGGCCGGGACCTGAGGGACACCCCTGCTCCCCGAATTCGCTCACCGGGTAAGCGAACTCGGGGAACAAGGTCCCCGGAGCCGTCGCACGGCGGGGCGCCACTGGATCCGGGCGCCACACGCGGCCACGGCGGCCACGGCGGTCACGGGCCGGGGCCGGGACCAGGGTCGGGTCCGGTTCCGGGGTCGGGTCCGGGTCCGGGACTGAACGGCCAGGCGCGGAGCCCCCGCCGACCCCGCCTCCGGGTGAGGAGGCCCGCCGAAGTCGCTTACCCGGTAAGCGAGTTGGGCCGGAGGCCCCTTCGGGGAGCCCCGGCCCCACCACCGGGCCGGAGGAGGCCCGGCGGACGCGAGCCGAGACCGCGGAGGCGCTCGGACCGCTCCTCACCCGGGCGGAGCTGCTCGGCTTCTACCGGATCCGCTCCGTCGCCGAGCGCTTCGGGCTGACGGTGCACGAGTACACGGTGCTCGCCGAGCTGCTGCTCGCCCGCCGTGCAATGACCGGCGCCGAGGTCGCGGAGACCGTCGGGCTCGCCACGGGGGGGCACGACCCGCCTGCTCGCACGGCTGGAGGAGCGCGACCTGATCGAGCGCGAGCCGGATCCCGACGACGGTCGCCGGCTGCTCGTCCTGGTGACCACCCGGGCCCACGAGATCCTCTGGGACGACGTCACCGACACCGGTGCCCGGCGGATGGTGACCGGCGTCCCAGCGGAGTGGGTCGACTGGTTCCGGCCGGTGGCCGGGCGGATCCTCGACGTCGCCGTGCGCCGGACCCAGGAGATGCGCGACCGCGAGCACCGGGACCGGGTCCGACGACGGCGGCACCAGCAGCGGGCTGCGGAACACTGAGGCGCGCGGCACGGGGGACACGGCACCGGGAGGCAGGACACCCGGTCTCACGACACCGGGGCTCACGACACCGGGGCTCACGACACCCGGGGCACTACACCCGGGGGGACGACACCGGGGCTCCAGACCGTGGCGGCTCAGTCCGACCGCGCCCACCCCGTGCTCCGCTGCACCGCGCGGCGCCAGTTGTCGTGCTCGCGGCGGCGCAGGCCGGGGTCCATCGTCGGCTCCCAGGCGGCCGCCCGGTGCCAGTTGCGGCGCAGCACCTCCGGGTCCGGCCAGTAGCCGACGGCCAGGCCGGCGGCGTAGGCCGCGCCGAGCGACACCGCCTCCGAGCCCAGGGGACGTTCCACCGTGAGGTCCAGGACGTCGGCGACGCACTGCATGAGCAGGTGGTTCGCGGTCATGCCGCCGTCGACCTTCAGGCGGGTGACGGGCAGGCCGGAGTCGGCGTTCATCGCGTCGAGCACCTCGCGGGTCTGCCACGCGGTCGCCTCCAGCACCGCGCGGGCGAGGTGTCCGCGGTGGATGTAGGAGGTCAGGCCGACGATCACGCCACGGGCGTCGGGGTACCAGTGCGGGGCGTAGAGCCCGGAGAAGGCGGGGACGACGTAGCAGCCGCCGTTGTCCGGGACGGTCAGTGCGAGCGTCTCGATCCGGGCCGCCGTGGAGATCATGCCCAGCGCGTCGCGGAACCACTGCACCAGCGAGCCGGTCATCGCGATGGAGCCCTCGAGCGCGTAGACCGGGTGGTCACCGAACAGGTACCCGACGGTCGGGATCAGCCCCGCCTCGGAGCCCGGGATCCGCGAGCCGGTGTTCTTCAGCAGGAACGCGCCCGTCCCGTAGATGCACTTCGCCTCGCCGGGTGCGAAGCAGGTCTGGCCGACCAGCGCTGCCTGCTGGTCGCCGAGCGCACCGGCCACCGGCACCCCGTCCAGCAGGCCCGCGCACCGGCCGTAGACGCGGGCGTTCGGCACGATGGTCGGCAGCATGCCCCGCGGCACCCGCAACGCCGAGCACAGCGCGTCGGACCACTCCAGCGTGCGCAGGTCCATCAGCATCGTGCGGCTGGCGTTGGTGACGTCGGTGACGTGCACGCCGCCGTCGGGGCCGCCGGTGAGGTTCCAGATCAGCCAGGACTCCATCGTCCCGAACAGGACCTCACCGCGTTCCGCGCCCTCGCGCGCGCCCGGCACGTGGTCGAGCAGCCACTGCAGCCGCGGTCCGGCGAAGTAGGTCGCCGGACCGAGCCCGCTGATCCGGGCCCAGCGGGCGGCGTCGGTGTCGGCGGCGAGCCCGGCGACGATGTCGGTGGTCCGGGTGTCCTGCCAGGTGATCGCCCGCGCCAGCGGGACCCCGGTGCGCCGGTTCCAGATCACCGTCGTCTCGCGCTGGTTGGCGATGCCGAGCGCGACGACGTTCTCCGGGCCCAGCCCGGCCCGGCGCAGCGCCGCGGGCACCACCCGGGTCACCGCCCGCCAGATCTCCGACGCGTCGTGCTCGGCGCGGCCCGGGCTCGGGAAGTGCTGCCGGTGCTCGCGCTGGGCGACCGCGACCATCCGGCCCGAGCGGGTGAACAGCAGGCAGCGCGTCGACGTCGTCCCCTGGTCGATCGCGGCCACCACCCGCTCCCCCGACGACAGGCCGCTCACGTCAGCCCCTCCAGCCCGTCGGCGATCTCGGCGGCCGCGGCGACGAGCTCGACGACGACCTCCGGCCGGGCGCGGCCGTCGGCGGCGAACAGCTCCTCCACCGGGGCGCCGACCCCCAGCGCCGCGACGGTCAGCCCGCCCCCGCTGCGCACCGGCACCGCGAGCCCGCCGACGCCCGGCTCCCAGCCGCCGGCGTCGGCCGCCCAGCCGCGCCGCCGCGTCGCGGTCATCTCGCGGGCCAGCGCCGCCGGATCGGTCACGGTCGCCCGGGTCCAGGCCGCCAGCGGCTCGACCGCCCGCACCGACGCCGGCGCGAACGCGAGCAGGCACCGTCCCCACGCCGTCGCGTGCAACGGCTGGGTGGTGTTGGTCCGCAACCGCTGCGGCGTGTCGTCGGGCCGGAACACGTGGTGCACCACATCGACCCCGGCGCCGTCGGCGGAGGGCACGCCCAGGTAGACCGCGCAGCCGGTGCCCGCCGCCAGCGCGTCGGCCCAGTTCATCGCCCGCGCGCGCAGGTCGTGCCGGTCCCACGGGGTGCCCAGCCGCCCCAGCCCCTCGCCCAGCAGGTAGCGGCCCGATGACTCCTGCGCCACCAGGCCCTCCTCCCGCAGGGTGCGGAGCAGCCCGTGCGCCGTCGGGCGCGGCAGGTCCAGTGCCGCCGCCAGCTCGGCCAGCGCCAGCGGACGCCCCGCGCCGCCGAGCAGCCGCAGCAGCGCCGCCGCCCGCTCCACCGACTGGATCGCCCGTGCCACGCAGCGATCGTAGGCCGTCCGTGCGCCCGGCGGACTCGATCATGGGCCGATCGACCCGCAACGTTCGGCATCGTCGAACGGATCGCGTTGCCCGCGGACGCGCACGCTCCTAGCGTCGCGCAGCACATGGCGGGGCCGCCCGGTCCCGTGAGGGGGACTCACCAGGAGGGGGTTCGATGACGAGCTCCGAGAACAGCGCGGGCGATCCCGCACCCGCGGCAACGACCACACGGGCGAACCCGGCGACCGCCGAGAAGGCGCCGTCGCTGCTCGGCGAGCTGAGTGCCGAGTTCGCCGGGACGATGATCCTGATCCTGTTCGGCGTCGGCGTCGTCGCGCAGGTCGTGACCACGCCCGACGGCAGCAACGGCGGGCACGACTCGATCGCCTGGGCCTGGGGCTTCGGCGTCATGCTCGGCGTCTACGTCGCCGGCCGGATCTCCGGTGCACACCTCAACCCGGCCGTCACGCTGGCCTTCGCCGTGTACGAGGGCTTCCCGTGGCGCAAGGTCGCCCCGTTCGTCGTGGCCCAGACCCTCGGCGCGTTCGTCGCAGCGCTGATCGTCCGGTTCGTCTACGCGGACTTCATCCGCTCGGTCGACCCGAACCTGACCGAGACCCAGGGCATCTTCTCGACCTCGCCGGGCACCCCGACGACGATCACGACGGCATTCTTCGACCAGGTCGTCGGCACCGCGATCCTGGCGTTCGTGATCTTCGCGCTGGTCCACCCGCGCAACAAGGGCCCGCTGGCCAACATGGCCCCGTTCATGATCGGCATCCTGGTGGTGGGCATCGGCATGGCCTGGGGTGCGAACGCCGGCTACGCCATCAACCCGGCCCGCGACTTCGGGCCGCGGCTGGCCTCCTGGATCACCGGCTACGACACCGCCTGGGTGACGAGCGACGGCACGCCCTACTGGTGGCTGCCGATCGTCGCGCCGGTGGTCGGTGCTCTCGTCGGCGGCGGCCTGTTCAAGCTGCTGATCGACCGCTACATCCCCGTCGAGGACGCTCCGCAGGAGGTCGGCGACATGCGCTGAGCGCACCCGCCGCTCCCATCCCCGATCCACCCGCTCGAGACACACAGGAGAACTCATGGCCGAGTTCGTCGGCGCCGTCGACCAGGGCACCACCTCCAGCCGTTTCATGATCTTCGATCACGGCGGCAACGAGGTGGGACGCCACCAGCTGGAGCACGAGCAGATCCTGCCGCAGGCCGGCTGGGTCGAGCACGACCCGATCGAGATCATCGAGCGCACCAACACCTGTCTCCAGCAGGCGCTCACCAAGACCGGCCTGACCGCGTCCGACCTGGTCGCGCTGGGCGTCACCAACCAGCGTGAGACCACCGTCGTGTGGAACCGGCGCACCGGGCGCCCGTACTACAACGCGATCGTCTGGCAGGACACCCGCACCGACCGGATCGCGACCGCGCTCGACCGCGACGGCCGGGGCGACGTCATCCGTCGCAAGGCAGGCCTCCCGCCCGCCACCTACTTCTCCGGCGGCAAGATCCAGTGGATCCTGGAGAACGTCGACGGCGTCCGCGAGGCCGCGGAGAACGGCGACGCGGTCTTCGGCAACACCGACACCTGGGGCATCTGGAACCTCACCGGTGGCGCGAACGGCGGACTGCACGTCACCGACGTGACCAACGCCAGCCGGACCATGCTGATGGACCTCGAGACCCTCGACTGGGACGACGAGCTGCTCGGCTTCTTCGGCATCCCGCGGCAGATGCTGCCGGAGATCAAGCCGTCGTCGTCGGCGACCGCGTTCGGCAAGACCCTGGCGAACGGCCCGCTCGGCGGCGAGGTCCCCATCACCGGTGACCTCGGCGACCAGCAGGCGGCGACCGTCGGCCAGGTCTGCTTCGCCCCCGGCGAGGCCAAGAACACCTACGGCACCGGCAACTTCATGCTGCTCAACACCGGCACCGAGCTGGTCCGCTCGGAGTCCGGCCTGCTCACCACGATGTGCTACCAGTTCGAGGGCGAACGTCCGGTCTACGCGCTGGAGGGCTCCATCGCGGTCACCGGCTCGGCCGTGCAGTGGCTGCGCGACCAGCTCGGCATCATCTCCGGGGCCTCGCAGTCGGAGTCGCTGGCCCGCCAGGTCTCCGACAACGGGGGCGTGTACTTCGTGCCCGCGTTCTCCGGCCTGTTCGCGCCGTACTGGCGTTCCGACGCCCGCGGCGCGATCGTCGGCCTGTCCCGGTTCAACACCAACGCGCACCTGGCCCGGGCCACGCTGGAGGCGATCTGCTACCAGTCCCGCGACGTCAGCGACGCCATGACGAAGGACTCCGGGGTGACCCTGGAGACGCTCAAGGTCGACGGCGGCGTCACCCAGAACGAGCTGTGCATGCAGATCCAGGCCGACGTGCTGGGCGTGCCGGTCTCGCGGCCGGTCGTCGCCGAGACCACCGCGCTCGGTGCGGCGTATGCGGCCGGGCTGGCCGTCGGGTTCTGGAAGAACACCGACGAGCTGCGGGAGAACTGGAACGAGGCCCGGCGCTGGGAGCCCGCCTGGTCGCAGGAGCAGCGCGACGAGGGCCACGGCCGCTGGAAGAAGGCCGTCGAGCGGACCCTGGACTGGGTCGACGTCGAGTAGGACCCCCCGCCCGGTGTCGCCCTCACCACACGTGGGGGCGACACCGGGCACACCCGCGATCGGACGGGTGTTCACCGGGTACTCCCCCGGCGGGACAACCGCGAGCAGGAACCACTCAGGAAGGTCTGATCATGAAATCGGTGGCGCTCTCCCCGGAGACCCGTACCACGGCGCTGCAGGCGATGGGCGACCGCGAACTGGACGTGCTCGTCGTCGGCGGTGGCGTCGTCGGCACGGGCGCAGCCCTCGACGCGGCCACCCGCGGTCTGACGACCGGACTGGTCGAGGCCCGCGACTTCGCGTCCGGCACGTCGAGCCGTTCCTCCAAGCTCATCCACGGCGGCCTGCGCTACCTGGAGATGCTCGACTTCCGCCTGGTGGCCGAGGCCCTGCAGGAACGGGGCCTGCTGATCCAGACCCTCGCGCCGCACCTCGTCCGCCCGGTGCCGTTCGTCTACCCGCTCAAGCACCACGTGTGGGAGCGCTTCTACGCCGGTGCCGGCGTCGCGCTCTACGACTCGCTCGGGCTGCTGTCGGGCCGGGCCCGCGGCCTGCCGCACCACCGGCACCTGACCCGTCGCGGCGCCCGCAAGGTCGTGCCGTCGCTGCGCAAGGACGCCCTGGTCGGGGCCCTGGAGTACTACGACGCCCAGGTCGACGACGCCCGCCACACCATGGAGATCGCCCGCACCGCGGCCGCCTACGGCGCGCACGTGGCGACCCGGGCCCGCGTCGTCGGGCTGCTGAAGGACTCCGGCCGCGTGATCGGCGCGACCGTGCAGGACCTGGAGTCCGGCGACCGGTTCGACGTCCGAGCCAAGGAGGTCATCAACGCCACCGGGGTGTGGACCGACGACACCCAGGGCCTCGCCGGCGAGCGCGGCCAGTTCAAGGTGCGCGCGTCCAAGGGCATCCACCTGGTCGTCCCGCGGGACCGGATCCGTGGTGACGCCGGGCTGATCCTGCGCACCGAGAAGTCGGTGCTGTTCGTCATCCCGTGGGGCCGGCACTGGATCATCGGCACCACCGACACCGACTGGGACCTGGACAAGGCGCACCCGGCGGCGAGCGCAGCCGACATCGAGTACCTGCTCGCGCACGTCAACGAGGTGCTGGAGCAGCCGCTGACCCACGAGGACGTCGAGGGCGTCTACGCCGGTCTGCGCCCGCTGCTGCACGGCGAGTCCGAGGCGACCTCGAAGCTGTCCCGCGAGCACGCCGTCGCCACCCCGGTGCCCGGGCTGGTCGTCGTGGCCGGGGGCAAGTACACGACCTATCGTGTGATGGCCAAGGACGCCGTCGACGCGGCCGTGCACTCGCTCGACGCGAAGGTGCCCGCCTCCTGCACCGAGAAGATCCCGCTGCTCGGCGCCGAGGGCTTCACCGCGCTGCGCAACTCCACCCACCAGCTGGCCGCGCGCAGCGGTCTGCACCCGGTGCGGATCGAGCACCTGCTCGGCCGGTACGGCTCGCTGATCGACGAGGTCCTCGACCTCCTCATCGCCGACCCGACACTCGCCGAGCCGCTCACCGGCGCGGAGGACTACCTGCGCGCCGAGGTCGTCTACGGCGCCTCGCACGAGGGCGCGCGGCACCTGGAGGACATCCTGGCCCGCCGCACCCGGATCTCGATCGAGACGTTCGACCGGGGCGTGGGTGCCGCCGAGGAGACCGCGAAGCTGGTCGCCCCGGTCCTGGGCTGGAACGACGAGCAGATCGCCCGCGAGGTCGACCACTACGTCAAGCGGGTCGAGGCCGAGCGGGAGAGCCAGAAGATGCCCGACGACGCCACCGCCGACGCCGCCCGCCTCGGCGCGCCGGACGTGGTCCCGGTCGTCGGCTGAGCACCGCCGTCCTCGCGTGAGCGGACCCGAGCGGACCCCGGACGGGCGCTACCTCGTCGTCCGGGGCCGCCGGTGGCGCGCGACCGACCCGGCGATCCCGGACGACGTCCGGTCCGCGCTGCAGCAGCACCTCGGGAAGGCCCGCGCCGAGATCGGAGCGGGGCGGCGGAAGGGCGACGACGAGCGCGTCGCCGCCGCCAGGACGCGGGTGTCCGCCGCCAAGCGCGGACTCGGCGAGCGCAGCACCCCCTGGTGGGACCTCGACGACGACGCCCGCCGCGAACGCTGGGAGACCGCGCTGCGCGACCTGGCGGACTGATCGCCACGGACGGCCCCTCATCGAGGACCGGACCTGTCCGCGATCGGTCCTATCGTCGTTCCCGTCGGACCGGGACGACCCCGGTCCGCGGACCCGAGAGGCGGCCCCGGATGAACGCCACCGACGAGAAGAAGGCCCTGACCGGCGAACGTGCCGAGCTGATCACCACCCTGGAGCGCCACCGCGGCTTCCTCCTGCAGACCGCCGACGGCCTGACCGAGCAGCAGGCGCGCACCCGCAGCACGGTCAGCGCGCTGACGACCGCCTCGCTGCTCAAGCACGTCGCGGACACCGAGGAGCAGTGGTTCCGCTTCGCCGTCGAGGGCGCCGGCGCGTTCGGCGAGGTCGAGGTCTACAACGACTCCGTCGACTGGGACGCCGTCGACGCCGAGGCCGACGCCAACGGCGGCGACTGGTCCGCATCCGGCGAACAGTGGGTGGACACCCGGTTCGTCCTGGCCGACCACGAGACCCTGGAGCACCTGCGGGCCCGGGTCGAGCAGGTCGCCGCACGCACCGAGGAGGTCCTGCGCACCGCGGACCTGGACAGCGCACACGCCCTGCCCGTCGCCCCCTGGTTCGAGCCGAACACCTCCTGGTCGGTGCGCCGGGTCGCGATCCACGTGCTCGCCGAGATCAGCCAGCACGCGGGCCACGCCGACATCATCCGCGAGGCGATCGACGGCGCCCGGACGATGGGCTGAGCCCCGGGCACGACGGCCCGTGGGCACCGGCGCACGGGACGACCCGGGCGAACGTCGCCGAACGGATCCCGGGCGGGTTCGACGCATGCGTACCGACCCGCCCACCGTCCCTTTCGCCGGCAGCCGGGTCGGCGCAGGATGGCGCCGTGACCCGCTCCCCCGCGATCCCACGGTGACGGCCGCGGCGCTGCTGCCGCCCCTGACGGCGCTCCGGCTGTTCACGACGTGGCGGTTCGCGCCCCTGCTGCTCGGGACGACCGCCGCGGCGGCGGTGGGCTACGCGGGGTCGCCGCCCGGTCCCGCCCGGGGTGATCCCGGGCCGTGCCGTCGCGTTCGGCGCCGGGCCGGTCGTCACCGTGCTGGCCGGGTCGTCGTTCGTCGGGGTGTACGACGACACGCTGTTCTGGGTGCGCGCCGTGCAGAACCTGCTGCTGCTCATGGTGGTGCCGATGCTGCTCGCGCTCGGCGCGCCGCTGACGCTGCTGGCGGCGAGCGTGCCCCGGGAGCGGCGGCCGGCCTGGCGCCGGGTGCTGTGCTCCCGGGCCGCACGGCTGCTGACCGGCCCGTTCGCGGCGACCGTGCTGCTCGTCGCGCCCCTGATGGTCCTGTATCTCACCCCGCTCTACGTCGCGACCCTGCGCGACGGCGTCGTGCCCGGTGCCGTCGGAGCGGTCTCGTGGTGTGCGGCGTTCTACCTGGGGCTGCACCGCGGCGGGGGCCGGACCTGCACACCGACCAGGTGCTCGGCGCCGGGTTGCTGTGGATCGGCGGCGACGTGGTCGGGCTGCCGTTCCTCGGGGTCGTGCTGTGGCTGTTCTCCCGGGAGGACGCACGCCGGGCCCGCGCGACCGACGCCGAGCTCGGCGCCGCACGGACCCGCGCCGCCGAGGCCACCGGGTCCGACCCGCCGCGGAGCCCGCCCCGTCCCGGCTGTGGTGGCAGGACGACCCGCAGCTCGCCGACCGCTTCCGCCCCCGCACCTGACCGGGCCGAGGGGCCGGGGTTACGTTGCGGCGGTGGCGGACCAGGTGAGCATCGCAGACATCGAGACGGCGGCGGAGCGGATCGCCGGGGGCGTGGTGCGCACCCCGACCGTCCCCTCCCCCGGGCTGTCCACGGCCCTCGGCGCCCCGGTGCTGCTCAAGCTGGAGCACCTGCAGCGGGCCGGGTCGTTCAAGCCGCGCGGGGTGCTGGCCAAGCTCGCGTCGCTGACCGGCGACGAACGCGCCGCCGGGATCGTCGCCGTCTCCGGCGGGAACCACGGGCTCGCCGTCGCCGAGGTCGCGGGTGCGGCCGGGGTCGACGCCGTCGTCGTGATGCCGGAGAACGCGCCGGCCCGCTCGGTGACCGCGGCCCGCGCGGCCGGGGCCGACGTGCGGCTCACCCCGGACATCGCGGCCGCATTCGCGCTGGCCGGGGAGCTGCAGCGGGCCGGGCGGACGCTGGTGCACCCGTTCGACGACCCGGTGATCGTCGCCGCGCAGGGCACCGTGGGGCTGGAGCTGGCCCACGACGCGGTCGCCCTGGGGCAGCCGCCGACCGACGTGCTCGTCTCCGTCGGCGGTGGGGCGCTGGTCTCCGGGATCGCGGTCGCGGTCCGCGCGTTGCTGCACCGCGCCCGGGTCTGGGGGGTGGAGACCGTCGGCGCGGAGTCGATGTCGACGGCGCTGGCCGCCGGCGGCCCGACCCCGGTGACGATCACGTCCGCGATCACCACACTCTCGGCGCCGTCGGTGTCGCAGCTGACCTACGACCACGCCCGCGCGCTGGTGCACGAGGTCCTCGTCGTCGACGACGCCGAGGCCGTCCGCGGCACCCTCGCCCTCGCCGAACACGCCGGGATCTGGGCCGAGCCGGCCGCGGGCTGTCTGGTCCCGGCCGCCCGCCGGATCGTCGAGCGGCACCCGGACGCCCGGCTCGCCCTGGTGGTCTGCGGCGCCAACGCCGACGTCGCCGACGTGGTCCGCGCCGCCGCGCAGCCGTGATCGCCGGTGGTGGAGCGCAGCGTCCGCGAGGCGGGCGTGACACTCCACCACCGGCGATCACCGCGGGATGACCGCGTGCGCCCGGGGCGTTGACGCGGGCATGGAGCGGACCGGGGTCGTGGTGATCGGCGCGGGCCAGGCGGGCCTGTCGACGGCGGCCGGGCTGCGGCGCGGCGGGCTGGAGCCGGGCCCCGGGTTCGTCGTGCTCGACGGCGAGGACGGCCCCGGCGGCGCGTGGCGGCACCGCTGGCCGACGCTGCGGATGCGCACGGTGAACGGCATCCACGACGTCGCCGGGATCCGCTCCGGCTTCGACGACCCCGGCGCCGACCCCGACCTGCCCGCGCGGGACGCCGTGCCGGCCTACTTCGCGCGCATCGAACGCGAGCTCGACCTGCGGGTCGTGCGCCCGGTGCACGTCCACCGGGTGTCCGACACCGGCGGGCCGCCGGCCATCAGCACCGGCGGGCCGCCGGCCGTCGACACCGGCGGGCCGCCTGCCGTCGACACCGCCGGGCCGCTGGCCGTCGAGACCGACCGCGGCACCTGGGTCACCGACCACCTGGTCAACGCCACCGGCACCTGGACCCGCCCGTTCGTCCCCGCCTACCCGGGCCTGGCGACGTTCCGCGGCACGAGCCTGCACGCCCGCACCTACCCGGGCCCGGAGACGATGACCGGGAAGCGGGTCGTCGTGGTCGGCGGCGGGATCACCGCGGTGCAGCTGCTCCTGGAGATCGCCCCGTACACGGCCGCGACGACCTGGGTCACCCGCCGGGAGCCCGAGTGGATCGACACGCCGTTCGGGCCCGAGCAGGGTCGCGCCGCGGTCGCCCGGGTCGAAGAGCGGGTCCGGGCCGGGCTGCCCCCGCGCAGTGTCGTCGGGGTGACCGGGCTGGCGCGCACGCCGGAGGTGCGGGCCGGGATCGCGAGCGGTGTGCTGGTCCGCAGGCCGATGTTCGCCCGGGTCGTGCCGGACGGCGTGGAGTGGTCCGACGGCGCTCGCGTGCCCGCGGACGTGCTGGTGTGGGCGACCGGCTGGCGTCCCGCGCTGGGTCACCTCGCGCCGCTGCGGCTGCGCGGGCCGGGCGGCGGGATCGTCATGGTCGAGCCGCTCGACACCGGCGTCGTCGCCGACCCCCGGGTGCACCTGGTCGGCTACGGCCCCTCGGCGAGCACGATCGGCGCGGACCGGGCCGGTCGCGCGGCGGCCCGCGACGTCCTGGCGCGGCTACCCGTCGCGACCGGCGCCTGACCCGTCGGCCTCCCGGCCGAGCAGCCGGTACTCCCGGACGACCATCACGATGATCGCGATGTCGAGCGCGGCGAGGAACGGCAGCACGATGGAGTGCGTGTGCCAGGCGTGGACCAGCTCGTAGACGACGAACACCGCCAGGATCGCCATCGCGGGCGGGTAGGCGGGGCGCCAGCGGGTCAGCAGCGCCGCGACCAGGCCGAGCTTGAGCACCCCGTGCAACCCGAGGTAGACGACGACGAAGGTGCGGTCCCCACCGGCGAAGCGGTCGACGCCCTCGGTCAGGTGCCGGGCCAGGGTGCCGTCGGGCGGGCCGATCAGGTCACGGGCGAGGATCTGCGCGACGACCCGGTGCAGCCAGTCCCCCGACACCAGCACCAGCGCGACGGCGCCCAGCAGCTCCGCGGCCCCGTCGATGCCCTTCACGACCAGGGCGACGCGGAACAGCTGCTCGGTACGGCGGGCCGCGGGCGTCGTGGCCGTCGGACCGTCGGACCGTCGGACCGGACGTTAGCCATGCGGGGACTGTAGACCCCGCCCGACCTGGGAGTTCCTTTACCCGAGAGAGGATCGGGACGGACCGGACGAGCCGGGCGAGACCGTAGCGCGAACCCGCACCGGAGAGTACTTTAATTAGCGATGCTCAACAACACGGGACCGGTCGACCGGTACAAGTGGGTCGCACTGTCGAACACCACGATGGGCGTGCTGATCGTGACGATCAACATGTCGATCCTGCTGATCGCACTGCCGGACATCTTCCGCGGCATCGGGATCGATCCGCTGGCGCCGGACGACATCGACTACCTGCTGTGGCTGATCATGGGGTACCTGGTCGTCACGGCGGTGCTGGTGGTCAGCTTCGGCCGGCTCGGCGACATGTACGGCCGTACCCGCATGTACAACCTGGGCTTCGCCGTCTTCACGGTGTTCTCCGTGCTGCAGGGCGTCGGCGGTGCGCTGCTGCTCGCCAACTCGACCGCGATCCTCACCGACGCCTTCCCGGTCCACCAGCGCGGGCTCGCGCTCGGGATCAACTCGGTCGCGGCCATCGCCGGCTCGTTCCTCGGGCTCGTCGTCGGCAGGGTGCTCGCCCCGGTGAACTGGCACCTGGTGTTCCTGGTGTCGGTACCGGTCGGGGTGTTCGGGACGGTATGGGCCTACGCCCGGCTCCGCGACACCGGCGCCCGTCGCGCGGCGCGGATCGACTGGTGGGGCAACCTGACGTTCGCGGTCGGGCTCGTCGCCGTCCTGATGGGCATCACCTACGGCATCCAGCCCTACGGCGGCGACGTCATGGGCTGGACCAGCCCGCTCGTCCTCGGCCTGATCGGCGGCGGGATCGCGGTGCTGGCGCTGTTCACCTGGATCGAGCGTCGCGTGGCCGAGCCGATGTTCCACGTCTCGCTGTTCTCGATCCGCGCGTTCACCGCGGGCAACCTCGCGAGCCTGCTGGCCGCGCTCGGCCGCGGTGGGCTGCAGTTCATCCTGATCATCTGGCTCCAGGGCATCTGGCTACCCGAGCACGGCTTCCCGTTCGAGACGACGCCGCTGTGGGCGGGCATCTACATGGTCCCGCTGACGATCGGGTTCCTCGTCGCCGGGCCGGTGTCGGGTGTCCTGTCCGACCGCTACGGCGCCCGCGCCTTCGCCACCGTCGGGATGGTGGGCGCGGCCGCGACGTTCCTCGCGCTGCTGGCGCTGCCGGTGGACTTCGACTACCGGGCCTTCGCGGTGCTGCTGGCGCTCAACGGCCTGGCGATGGGCCTGTTCAGCTCCCCGAACCGGGCGGCGATCATGAACTCGCTGCCGGCTCACCAGCGCGGCGCCGGGGCCGGGATGACCTCGACGTTCCAGAACGCCGCGACGGTGCTGTCGATCGGGGTGTTCTTCTCCCTGCTGATCGCGGGCCTGTCGACGACGCTGCCCACGTCCCTGCACGACGGGCTCATGGCCCAGGGCGTGCCGGAGCTCGCGGCGGACCGGGTCTCGGCGCTGCCGCCGGTCGGGATCCTGTTCGCGGCGTTGCTGGGCTACAACCCGATCGCGACGCTGCTCGGTCCGCAGGTCCTCGGGGCGCTGACGCCCACGCAGTCGGCGTACCTGACCGGACGGCAGTTCTTCCCGCAGCTGATCTCCGGCCCGTTCGCCGACGGGCTGACCCTCGCCCTCGGGTTCGCCGCCGTCGCCTGCCTGGTCGCCGCGGTGGCGAGCGCGCTGCGCGGCGGGAAGTACCACCACGTCGACGACGAGGCCGACGTGGCGGTCCCGGTCCCCGCCCGGAGCTGAGCCCGGGCGGGGACCGCGGGGTCAGCTCGTGGCGACCTCGCTGCCGTCCTGGCTCCAGCGGGTGTGGAACGTGCCGTCGGCGTCGGTGCGCGCGTAGGTGTGGGCACCGAAGTAGTCGCGCAGCCCCTGGATGAGGTTGGCCGGACCGCGCTCGCGCCGGTAGCCGTCGTAGTAGGACAGGCTGGAGGAGAACGCGGGGATCGCCACGCCCTGCTCGGTCGCGGTCACCACGACCCGCCGCCAGGCGTCCTGCGCGTTCGCCACGGCCTCGGTGAAGTACGGGACCATCAGCAGGTTGTCCAGGTCCGGGTGCGACTCGTAGGCCTCGGTGATCCGGTTCAGGAACTGGGCCCGGATGATGCAGCCGCCGCGCCAGATCCGGGCCATCGCACCGAGGTCGAGGTCCCAGTCGTTGGCCCGGGAGGCGGCACGCATCTGCGCGAAGCCCTGGGCGTAGGCGACGATCTTGGACGCGTAGAGCGCCTGGCGGATGTCCTCGACGAGCTCCTCGCGGTTCGCGCCCGAGCCCGGGGTCGGGCCGCCGAGCGTGGTCGACGCCTCCTTGCGCTCGTCGCGCAGATTGGACAGCGTCCGCGCGAACACCGCCTCGGTGATGCCGGTCAGCGGCACTCCGAGGTCGAGGGCGTCGATGGCCGTCCAGCGACCGGTGCCCTTCTGCTCGGCCTGGTCGACGATGACGTCGACGAGCGGCTTCCCGGTCTTCTCGTCGGTCTTGGCGAGCACGATGCCGGTGATCTCGATCAGGAACGACTCGAGGTCGCCGGTGTTCCACTCCTCGAAGATCTTCCCGATCTCCGGCGCGGACAGCCCGGCGACGTGCGTGAGCAGGTCGTAGGCCTCGGCGATGAGCTGGATGTCGGCGTACTCGATGCCGTTGTGCACCATCTTGACGTAGTGCCCGGCGCCGCCGGGGCCGACATGGGTGCAGCACGGGGTGCCGTCGACGTTCGCGGCGATCGCGGTGAGGATCTCCTCGACCTCGGCGTAGGCCTCCTGCGGGCCGCCGGGCATGATGCTCGGCCCGTTGAG
Source organism: Pseudonocardia sp. HH130629-09 (assembly GCF_001294645.1). NCBI lineage: Bacteria > Bacillati > Actinomycetota > Actinomycetes > Pseudonocardiales > Pseudonocardiaceae > Pseudonocardia > Pseudonocardia sp. HH130629-09. Next base: position 870,444 of record NZ_CP011868.1, on the reverse strand, counting down.
GGCGCCCTCCTCGCCGCCGGACACACCGATGCCCATGAAGCGCAGCCCGCGCTCGGCGCAGTACGCGGCGCGGCGGTCGGTGTCGGGGAAGTGCGAGTTGCCGGCGTCGATGATGATGTCGCCCTGGTCGAGCAGCGGGGCGAGCTCGTCGATGACGGCGTCGACCGGCTTGCCGGCCTTCACCATGACGACGATCTTGCGAGGGGTCTCCAGGGCGTCGACGAACTCCTTCAGCGACTCGGCACCGGTGAAGGCGCCCTCGTCGCCGTAGTCCTTCATGAACTCGGTCGTCTTCGAGGTGGTGCGGTTGTGCACCGCCACCGGGAAGCCACGGCGGGCCATGTTGCGGGCGAGGTTGGCTCCCATCACCGCCAGCCCGGTGACCCCGATCCGGCTCTTCTCCGCCATCAGTGCTTCCTCCGTGTCGTTGCGACGCCGCTGTACCCGACCCATCCTGGCCCGCTGCGGTTCCCCCGAGATCGTGGAGGGTTCTTATGCCGCGTCTCGGGTGAGGGCGGCGTTCTCGTAGTTGATCGGTGAGAGCCCGGCGGCGGCACTGTGTCGCCGCCGGTGGTTGTAGAAGCCGTAACACCAGTCGATGACCGCCGCCCGCGCCCTACTGATGGTGTCGAAGTCGTTGCGGGACAGCACTTCCCACTCCAGGCTGGAGAAGAACGCCTCCGCCGCGGCATTGTCGAAACACGACCCGACCCGGCCCATCGACTGACGGATGTCGAGCCGCCGACACAGAGCGGTGAACGCGCCCGCGGTGTAGGTCGACCCGCGGTCGGTGTGGAAGATCACCCCGGCGATTCGGTCCGCCCCGCCGCGGGCCGCCACCGCCATCCGGATCGCCGCACACGCCAGCTCGGCGTTCGGGTGCAGCCCCGTGGCCGCGCCGAGCAGCCGCCGCGAGTACAGGTCGATCACCGTGGCCAGATACAACTTCCCGGCCGCGGTGGGGATCTCGGTCATGTCCCCGACCCATCTGCGGTTCGGCTCGGCCGCAGTGAAACCCCGACGAAGCAGGTCCGGGAACTTCGGCGCCGTGCGGTCCTGGCGGGTCAGCCCGTTGTGCCGCTTGATCCGGCGGGCGACCAGGCCCTGGCGGCGCATCGAGTCCGCCACGGTCTTCTCCGACACCCGCCATCCGGCCTCACACAGGTCGGCGTGCAGACGGGGTGAGCCGTGTAGCCGCTGGGCGTCGTCGAACGCCACGGCCACGGCGGCGTCCAACGCGCAGCGGCGCTTCTCGGTCGCGGTGGCACCACCGTCGGAACGCGCGGCGCGGTCGAGCCACTTGTACAGCCAGGAGATCGACACCCCCAACAGGGCGCAGGCCAGCGTGTGCGGCACCCGGTGGAAGGTCCTCTGGTCGGCGATGAAACGGGCCACGCTCACTTCGTCGCCTCCTTGACCCACAGGACCACGGATCGCTTGAGGACATCACGCTCCATCCGCAGCTCGGCGTTCTCCGCGCGCAGCCGCTTGAGCTCCTCGACGCCGCCGCGAGACAGGCCCTCGGTGTCCTCGCGGGCCTCTCGTGCACGGGCCACCCAGTTGCCCAGCGTGCCCTCGTTGACCCCCAGGTCACGGGCGACCTGGGCGATCGGCTTGCCCGTCTCCTCCACGACCCGGACCGCTCCGTCACGGAACTCCCGGTCGTAGCGCTTCCGTACCTCTGGCATCGCTACCCCTTATAGCTGATGCCTCCCCGATCATGGGGGAACCGCACGCGGCCACCGGCCGCGCAGCGAGGGACGGCTGTCCCCTCGGTCACCCTTCCCGGCCGCCGGCGAGGAAGTCCAGGAGCAGCGCGCTCGCGGCCTCCGGCGCCTCCTCCGGGATCCAGTGCCCGCAGCCCTCGACGCGCTCGAAGCGGAAGTCGTCGACGTAGGCCGATGACCCCCGCATCTGCCCCTCGGTGAGCGCGAGGTCGCCGTCGCTCCACACCCCCATCGTCGGCACCGTGATCCGCGGGGGCTCCGGCATGGTGGTGGGCACGAACCTCGCCGGGTCGACGTTGGCGCGGTACCAGTTCAGCGACGCGGTGAGCGCACCCGGCCGGGACAGGTCGGCGACGTGCCGCGCGGCCATCGGGTGCCCGTCGGGCAGTGTCGCGTGCAGCCAGCCGCGCAGGAACTGCCAGTCCTCGGCCGGCATCACCTGCTCAGCGACGCCGGGGAACTGGAACCAGAGCATGTACCAGGACATCGCCTTCTGCCGGAACCCCGCGGTGGCGAACGCGGCGGGATGCCCGACGGAGAACGCGGTGTAGCGGGTCACCCGCGGCGAGGCGAGGGTGACGGCCCAGCCGAGCGAGGCGCCCCAGTCGTGCCCGGCGAGGGCGAAGCGGTCGATCCCGAGCGCGTCGGCGACGCCGAGGACGTCGGCGACCAGTGCCCGCATCGGGTAGTGCTCGACCTCGGCGGGCCGGTCGGAGTCGCCGAAGCCGCGCAGGTCCGGGGCGACGACGCGGTACCCGGCCCCGGCGAGCGCCGCGGCCTGGTGGGACCACAGGGCGGCCCGGTCCGGCCAGCCGTGCAGCAGCAGGACGGGGCTGCCGACGCCGCCGGTGTCGTGCACGGACAGTGTGATCTCGGGCAGCGTCGTGCCGGGGACGGTGATCCGCCGGGGCTCGGGCGGCGTCATGGGCCCGACCGTAACCCGTCCCGCTGAGGGGGTCGGCCTCCCCCGACCGCGCCCGCGCCCGCGAGGCTGACGGCGACCGCAGCGCGCGAGACCGCATCACTGGTACACGATCGTCGCGCGAGAAAGGTGCACAGGACGGCGGAGACGCGCTAACCTAAGGGGTGCGCTTCGAATCTGAGAAAAAATCCATGCAGGTTCAGCATAACACGAGGGGCAAGGACACACCAGCCCCCCGCCCGTCAAGTCCCCGCTCCCCGTACGAGGCCGAACTCGCCGCCGAGACCGATCGGCTCCGCCGGCTGCACGCCCTGCTCGACGACGAGCTCACCGCGGCCACCGAACGCTCCCGCGGCGCCCAGGCCACCCGGGCCGGCGAGGAGCTCAGCGCCCGTTGGGAACGCGACGTCTCGGTGCACCGCTGGCAGGAGCGGGTGCGTGCGCTCACCGCCGCCCGCTCCGGCCTGTGCTTCGGGCGGCTCGACCACGCCGACGGCGCCGACCCGACCCGGGTCGGCCGGATCGGGCTGACCGACCCCGCCGACGGCGAGAGCGCCCTGGTCGACTGGCGGGCACCCGCCGCGCGGCCGTTCTACTGCGCCACCCCGGTCTCGCCCCTGGGGGTGACCCGGCGCCGGCACTACGAGGTCACGGGCACCGCACCGCACGAGCGGGTCACCGCGTACCACGACGACCTGCTCACCGATGCGGTCCCGGTCGACGCCGACCCCGCGTCGGCGTCGGACCCGGCACTGCTCGCCGCGCTCACCGCGCCGCGCGGGGACCGGATGCGCGACATCGTCACCACCATCCAGTCCGAACAGGACGAGATCATCCGGCTGCCGCTGTCGGGCACCGTCGTGATCGAGGGCGGCCCCGGGACGGGCAAGACGGCCGTCGCGCTGCACCGGATCGCCTACCTGCTCTACACCCACCGCGACCGGCTCGCCCGCAGCGGCGTGCTCGTCGTCGGGCCGAGTGCGGGGTTCGTGCACTACGTCGGCGGCGTACTCCCCGCACTCGGCGAGTCCGCGGTCGTGTTCACCACCCCGGGGCGCCTCGCGCACGGCGTCGTCGCGGAGGCGACCGACCCGCCGGAGACGGCCCGGCTCAAGGGCGACCTGGCGATGATCGACGTGCTGCGCCGGGCCGTCGACGACCGGCAGGAGCTGCCCGGGCGGCCGATCACGATCGAGATGGACGACGTCACCGTCGAGATCGACCCGGCCCTGGCCGCCGAGGCGCGCGGCCGCGCCCGCGCCACCGGCCGTCCGCACAACGAGGCCCGCACGACCTTCCGTGACACCCTGGGGCGGCTGCTCGTCGACCAGGGCCTGGAGCGGCTGGAGGTCGGGCTGGAGGACCCGCCGGAACTCGCGGAGCTGCTGGCGGGGCTGAACATCCCGGAGATCGAGCCCGCCGGGGCGGCCGAGGTCTCGGCCGAGATGCGCGCCGAGCTGCGTGACGGTGTGCGGACCGACCCGCGGTTCCACGCCGCCGTCGAGTCGCTGTGGCCGGTGCTGACCCCGCAGCGGGCGCTGGCCGAGCTCTACGCCGACCCGGACCGGCTGGCCACCGCGGGCGACGGACGGGACCTGTCCGCGCTGCGCCGCCCGCCGGGGACACCGTGGACGGTGGCCGACGCCCCACTGCTCGACGAGCTCGCCGAGCTGCTCGGCCCGGTACCCGAGGACTCCCCCGCCGCAGCCCCCGAGCCGGACGCCGCCTACGCCGCCGAGGTCCTGACCGTGCTGGACTCCGCGGACCGGACCCTCGCCGGGGAGGACCCCGACGAGCTGCGGCCCACCGACTTCGTGACCGCGGACATGCTGGCGAGCCGGCACGTCGCCGGGGTGCCGATGACGGTGGCCGAGCGCGCGGCGGGCGACCGGGACTGGCGCTACGGGCACCTCGTCGTCGACGAGGCGCAGGAGCTGTCCCCGATGGACTGGCACGTGCTGCTGCGCCGCTGCCCGTCGCGGTCGATCACCGCGGTCGGTGACCTCGCCCAGCGCAGTGCCCCGGCCGGTGCCCGGGCCTGGGACGACGTGCTCGCCCCGCACCTGGCCGGGCGCTGGACGCACCGCACGCTGACGGTGAACTACCGGACGCCGTCGGAGATCATGGACGCCGCCGCGGAGGTGCTGGCGACCTACGCCCCGGACCGTCGCCCACCGGAGTCGGTGCGCAGCACCGGCGAGCAGCCGTGGACCCGCACCGCCACCGCCGCCGGGCTGGCCGACGCGGTGCTCGTCGCCGTCGCCGACGAGCGGGCCCGTGTCGGACGCGGCACGGTCGCGGTGATCGTCCCGGCCGGGACCGACGTCGGTGCGCAGGACGTGCCGGTGCTCACCCCGGCGGCGTCGAAGGGCCTGGAGTTCGACGCCGTGGTGATCGTCGACCCGGAGCGGATCCGGGCGGCCGACCCGGCGGACCTCTACGTCGCGATGACCCGCGCGACGCAGCGGCTCGGCGTCCTGGAGATGGCGGGCTAGAAGGCGGGCCAGGGGATGGCCGGGCCGTAGCCGTCCGGGCCGGGGAAGCGCGATTCGGCGAGCAGGTGGTCGATCCGGGAGCGCAGCGCCGCGACCTCGCGGCGGGTGACGTGCTCGCCGAGGACGTCGGCGAACGAGTCCGCCAGCCGGGCGCGCAGCTCCTTGAGGGCGGCCAGGTGCTCCTCGCCGAGCTCGTCGCCGACCCAGCCCCACAGGACGGTGCGCAGCTTCGGCTCGCTGTGCAGGGTGAGGCCGTGGTCCACGCCGTAGACCCCGCCGTCACCGGCGAGGATCACGTGCCCGCCCTTGCGGTCGGCGTTGTTGACGACGACGTCGAACAGCGCCATCGCCCGCAGCTGCGGGTGGTCGGCGTGGACGAGCACGACCGGGTCCCCGGCGCCGTCGCGGGCACGGAGCACGGGCAGCCAGCCGCTCGGGATCTCGTGCGGCTCGCACAGCTCGACCAGCGACTCGGTGGCGAGCTGGATGGTCTCCTCGGTGATGTCACCGGCCTGCTCGCCGTCCGTGTCGCCGTCCGTGTCGCCGTCCGTGTCGCCGTCCGTGCCGTCGCCGGGGTGCTCGGACAGGGCGCTCTCGTCGCCGGAGGAGACCCAGGCCTGCACCATGCCGGTGCCGAACGGGGCCTGCTCGCGCAGCACCGTGGGCGGCACGACGTCGAGCCCGGAGACCTGCGAGACGAGGTACGCGCCGACCTCGCGACCGGCGAGCGTGCCGTCGGGGAAGTCCCACAGCGGACGCTCGCCGCGCACCGGCTTGTACACGCAGCGCAGGTCGACCCCGTCGAGCGAGACGGTGCCGAACAGGGTCGCGTTGGAGGCGTCGACCATCCGGCCGGTGATCTCCATGCGGCCACGCAGGAGGATCTCCGGGACGGCCGGATCGCGCAGGTCGAGCGTCACTCCGTCCCGGCCACGGGGTTGCGGTCGTGGTAGCCGTTGAGGCGCACGCAGACGTGGCCCTCCGGGTCGAGCGGCTCGGCGCACAGCGGGCACGGCGCTCGGCCGGCGTCGACGACCTTCTCGGCGCGCTCGGCGAAGGACTTCGCCGCGGTCGGGGACAGGAACACGCGCAGCGCGTCCGGGCCCTCCTCGGTGTCGTCGAGGACGACCGACTCGTCGATCTCCTCCTCGGTCACCGCGAGCAGCTCGACGACGATCGAGCTCGAGTCCGCGTCCCAGCCCAGACCCATGGTCCCGACCCGGAACTCCTCCTCCAGCGGGACCGCGAGCGGGTCGTTGTCCGACGAGCCGGTGGCCACCGTCGTGCCGAGGAGGTTGTCCTCGCCGAAGCGCTTGGACACCTCGCCGAGCAGCGCCGTGATGCGTTCGGCCAGCACCGAGACCTGCTGTTTCTCCAGCAGGACGCTGATCGTCCGGCTGCTCTCGATCGCCTGCAGGTAGAAGGCGCGATCGCCGGGCTCGCCGACGGTCCCGGCCACGAAGCGGTCGGGTCGGCGGAAGACGTGGATGACACGTGCCATGACCCTTCCCAGGGTAGGCGTATCCGGCTCCGGGGGCATCCCCGCGGTCACCCGCGGGTGCCGTCATCGCGACGATGCGAGGTGGATCACTCCACCTCAGGCGTTGGTGGATCCCCCGACCACGGCGTCGGAGGCGCTCACCGGCTGCTCCTCGCCGTCGGCCGGCTTCGGCTTCGGCTTGGGGATCAGGCTCGCGACGTCGCCGGACTGCTCGTTCATCCGCGCGACGAACGGCCGCAGCTCGGTGTAGGTGACGACACTCACCGAGCAGGTGTCGACGACGATCCGCTGGAAGTTGTCGAGGTGGGTGGCCAGCGCGTCGGCGAGGACGGCCTTGATCACGTCGCCGTGGCTGCAGGCCAGCAGGATCGCGTCCTCCCCGTGCTCGGCGCGGACCCGGGCGACGTGCCGGCGGATCGCCGCGACCGAGCGGGCCTGCATCCCGGCCAGGGACTCGCCGCCCGGGAAGGTCGCGGCCGACGGGTGCGCCTGGACGACCTTCCACAGGTCCTCCTTCAGCAGGTCGGTGATCTTCTGCCCGGTCCACGTGCCGTAGTCGACCTCGGCCAGGTCGTCCTCGACGACCGGTTCCAGCCCGCGGGCCGCCGCGAGCCGCGCGACGGTCTGGCGGCACCGCTCCATCGGGGAGGTCACGACCGAGGCGATCGGGAGGGCCGCGAGGCGGTCGACGACGGCCGCGGCCTGCTCCCGTCCGCGGTCGTCGAGCTCCACGCCCGGGGTACGCCCGGCCAGCACGCCCGCGGTGTTCGCGGTGGACCGGCCGTGCCGCAGGAGGATCAAGGTCGTCACGCCGACCGAGGCTACGCGGCGCGGCGCCGGTCAGTACGCGCTGACCGCGCCGAGCGACAGGGCGGCGAGCAGGGCGACACCCAGCGCGATCCGGTACGCGACGAACACGTAGACGGTGTTGTTCTGCACGAACCGGAGCAGCCAGGCGATCACCGCGTAGCCGACGACGAACGCGACCACCACCGCCACCAGCATCTGCGGTCCGGACGGGCCGTCACCGGCGAACACGTCCGGCAGGGTGAACAGGCCGGCCCCGAACACCGACGGGATCGCCAGCAGGAACGAGTACCGCGCGATCGCGGGCCGGGTCAGGCCCAGGAACAGGCCGGCGGTGATCGTGCCGCCGGACCGCGAGACACCCGGGATCAGCGCCATGGCCTGGGCGAGACCGAGCAGGACACCGTCCCGCCAGGTGATCTTCTCCATCGGCTTGACCTGTGAGCCGAAGCGCTCGGCCAGCCCGAGCAGGGCACCGAACACGATCAGCATGACCGCGACCAGCCACAGGTTCCGGGCGACGCCCTCGATCTGGTCCTTGAACAGCACCCCCAGCACCGCGATCGGGACCGAGCCGATGATGACCAGCCAGGCCAGCCGGTAGTCGTCGGTGGCGCGGACCTCCGCGTTGCCGAACCCGCGCACCCAGGTGATGAACAGGTGCCAGATGTCCTTGGCGAAGTAGACGATCACCGCTGCCTCGGTGCCGATCTGGGTGACGGCGGTGAACGCCGCGCCCGGGTCCCGGCCGAATCCGACCGCGGAGACGATCCGCAGGTGGGCCGAGGAGGACACCGGGAGGAACTCGGTGAGCCCCTGGACGATCCCGAGAACGACGACCTCGATCCAGCTCACGACCGGCTCCCGTCGCGGCCGCGGGCGGGGGTGTCCCGGTCGGGGGTGTCCCGGCCCTGGTGGCTCGGCTCCTGGGTGATCACGGGCCGTCACCGTACTCGCCGAGACGGGCGTCACTCTGCGCGCCCTCACCGGTCCGACGGGCCTGCGCGCCTAGGCTCGGCGACCGTGCAACGCAGACCGGTGGGCAGCAGCGGCCTCGAGGTGTCGCGGGTCGGCCTGGGCACGATGACCTGGGGAGACGACACCTGCCCCGCCGACGCGGCGGACCAGCTACGGGCGTTCATCGACGCCGGCGGGACATTCGTCGAGACCGCCGAGGACTACGGCGACGGCGCCGCCCAGCAGGTGCTCGGCGGGCTGCTGCGGGGCACCGTGCGTCGCGACGACATCGTCCTCGCCGGGCGCGGCACGGCGACCCCCGACACCGGTGAGCGGGCCTCGCGGACCGCGCTGCTGCGCTCACTGGACCGCACGCTGCGCCGGCTGGGCACCGAGTACCTGGACCTGTGGCAGTTCCCCGGCTGGGATCCCCGGGTGCCGCTGGACGAGACGCTGTCCGCCGTGCAGGTCGCCGTCTACTCCGGACGGGTCCGCTACGCCGGGCTGGTCGCCCCGGCGGGCTGGCAGCTGGCCACGGTCGCGGGCAGCGCCACGGCCGGGCCCGACCCGGCCGTCTGCCGCCCGGTGTCGGCGCAGGTGGAGTACTCGCTGCTCGCCCGGGAGCCGGAGGCCGAGCTCCTGCCCGCCGCCCGGCACCACGGCCTCGGGCTGCTGGCCTGGGCCCCGCTCGGCCGGGGCGTGCTGACGGGCAAGTACACCGACGGCACGCCGGCGGACTCGCGGGGCGCGAGTCCACTGCTGGCGTCGTACGTGGAGACCCGCCGCACCGAGCACTCGGCGCGGATCGTGCAGTCGGTGCTCACCGCCGCCGACGGGCTCGGCACCTCGCCGCTGTCGGTGGCGCTGACCTGGGTGCGGGACCGGCCCGGGGTCGCCTCCGCCGTCGTCGGGGCGCGGGACGCCGCACAGCTGCGTGCGTCGCTGGCGACCGAGGACCTCGTGCTGCCGGCCGAGATCCGCACCGCGCTGGACGACGTGAGCGACCCCGTCTGAGCCTCCCCTCCGGGCGGGGTGCCCCTTACAGTGGGGATGCCCGACGCGACACCCACCGTTCACCCGGTGGGCACCGACGAGCACGGCACGACCGGGAGGCAACCATGACCGAGGGCGCTGGGAACGGGTCGGAGGACTCCGCCGCCGGGAATCGGGTGGCCGGGACTCGGGACGGCGACGGCTGGGCCGACGACCGGTACGAGTACCGCCCGGTGCGCATCGAGGGGGACGTCTCCCGGCTCACGGCGTCGGTGCGGCTGGCGATCCAGGCCGAGTTCTCCGGCTGGGAACTGTCCCGGCTGCGCCTCTACCCCGGAGGGGTGCGCAAGATCGTGCTGCGCCGGCGGCTGGGCGCCCGGCAGGAGCTGCTGCCGGAACCGACCTTCTGACCCCGCACGGACGGACCGGTCAGCGCGCGCCGCCGTAGGGCACCGTGATGAGCTCCATCCGGTGCCCGGACGGGTCGTCGAAGTAGAGACCGCGCCCGCCGTCGTGGGTGTTGATCTCCCCGGGGCGGGTGCCGCCCGGGTCGGCCCAGTACTGCCCGCCGCGTGCGGTGATCCGGTCGAACGCGGCGTCGAACTCGTCGTCGGAGACGAGGAACGCGTAGTGCTGCGTGACGATCGTGTCGGGGTCGGCGTTCAGGTAGTCGAGGTCGACGCCGTTGGCGACCCGGACGACCCGGAACGGCCCGAACGACGTGGGCCCGGGCAGCCCCAGGATCTCGCACAGGAACGCCGCCCCGGCGTCCTTGTCGCGGGAGTGGACGATGGTGTGGTTCAGCTCGGCCATGCCCCCATGATGAGACCTGCACCGCCGTTCAGGTCAAGGCGCGGTCCGCCCTCGGGTGTCGTGCCGGCCGAACTCCGGCGGCGTGCCCGCCCCGCGGGGGCTGGGCACACCCCGGAACCCGTAGGGCGCGGGCTCGCGGCCGGGCTGGACGTACCAGCACTCGCCGGGCTCGCCGCCGTCGAGCATCCGCTCGATCCCGGCGGCGACGTCGTCGGCGGTCAGCAACGGGAAGTCGCCGAACCTGGCGCGGACGTGCCCGATCAGCGGGGTGTCGGCGAACCCCGGGCACACGGCGGTGACCCGGATGCCCTCGCCCGCCAGTGCCGGACCCGCGGCCCGGACGTAGCCGACGACGGCGTGCTTGGTGGCGGTGTAGAGCGCGTCGCCGGGCAGGCCGATCAGCCCGGCGAGCGACGCCGTCGCCACGACGTGACCGCCGCCGGCGCGGCGCAGCGCGGGGACCGCGGCGTTCAGGCCGAACACCACGTGGTCGAGGTTGACCCCGACGATGCGCCGGTAGCCGTCGAGGTCGAGGTCCTCGACGCCGGACTGACCGGCGGTGACCCCGGCGTTGAGCAGCACGACGTCGAGCCGGCCGAAGCGCCCCTCCGCCGCGGCGACCGCCGCCGGCATCGCCGCCGGATCGGTGACGTCGGCGGGGTGGGCGAGCCCACCGGCCTTCGCCGCGACGGCCGCGGCGCCGTCGGCGTCGCGATCGACGACCACGACCTGCGCACCCGCCGCAACCAGCCGGTCGACCGCCGCCGCGCCGATGCCCGATGCTCCTCCGGTGACCAGGGCCACCTTGCCCGAGAGATCCATGCCTCCACCCTGCCACCCGGTGGCCGGTGCCGTCACGGAGCGTAGCCGGGCGGGGCGCCGGGCCCGGCCGGCGTCCGCGTCACGCCGTACGCAGGAAGCGGTCGAGCACCCGCGTGCCGAAGGTCAGCGCATCCACCGGGACCCGCTCGTCGATGCCGTGGAACAACGACGCGAAGTCCAGCTCCGGGGGCAGCCGCAGCGGCGCGAAGCCGTAGCACCTCATGCCCAGCGTCGAGAACGCCTTCGCGTCGGTGCCGCCGGAGAGCATGTAAGGCACGATCTCCGCGGTCGGGTCCTCGGTGCGCAGCGCGGCCTGCATGGCGTCGGTGAGCGCGCCCGCGAACGGCGTCTCGACGGCGGGCAGGTCGGTGACCCACTCCCGCTCGACGTCCGGGCCGAGCAGCTCATCGACCTCGCGCAGGAACGCCTCCTCGCGGCCCGGCAGCACCCGGCAGTCGACGACCGCCTCCGCCGTCGACGGGATGACGTTGGCCTTGTACCCGGCGTTCAGCATCGTCGGGTTCGCGGTGTCCCGGACGGTCGCGCCGATGATCCGCGAGATCGGCCCGAGCTTGGCCAGGGCACCCTCGAGGTCGTCCTCCGGGTACTCGACGCCGGTCAACTCGGTCATCCGGTCCAGGAACGCCCGCACCGTGTCGGTGATCGTCAGCGGGAACGTGTGGTTCCCCAGCCGGGCGACGGCCTCGGCGAGGATGGTGACGGCGTTGTCGTCGTGCAGGAACGAGCCGTGGCCGGGCTTGCCCTTGGCCCGCAGCCGCATCCAGGCGATGCCCTTCTCCGCGGCCTCGATCAGGTACGCCCGCCGGTCCTCACCGAGGGTCAGGGAGAACCCGCCGACCTCACCGACGGCCTCGGTGCAGCCTTCGAACAGCTCCGGCCGGTTCTCCACCAGCCACTGCGCGCCCCACTTCCCTCCGGCCTCCTCGTCGGCGACGAAGGCCCACACGATGTCCCGCGGCGGGACGACGCCCTCACGCTTGAAGCGGCGGGCGACCGCCAGCATCATCGCGTCCATGTCCTTCATGTCGACGGCGCCGCGGCCCCAGACGTAGCCGTCCTGGACCGCGCCGGAGAACGGGTGCACCGACCACTCGCTGGCGTCCGCGGGCACGACGTCGAGGTGGCCGTGCATCAGCAGCGCGCCGCGGGTGCGGTCGGCGCCCTCCAGCCGGGCGATCACGTTCATCCGCTTCGGCATGCCGGACTCGACGAGCTCGACGTCGTAGCCGACCTCGCGCAGCTTGTCCGCCACGTAGTCGGCGGCCTCGGCCTCACCGGCGAGGGTCTCGGGGTCGCCGGTGTTGGTCGTGTCGATCCGGATCAGCTCCGAACACAGCTGCACGACCTCGTCCTCGGCGCTGGTCGGGTGGTCGTTCGCTGGAGCGGTCATGGGCGTCGTTCTACCACCGGCGGCCCGTGCCGACCCCGCCGCAACCCGGTCCCCGCCCTCGGCTATGCTTCCCTCACGACGCGATCGAGAGATCACGACGTCCGAGTGGCGGAATGGCAGACGCGCTAGCTTGAGGTGCTAGTCCCCGTATAAGGGGGTGGGGGTTCAAGTCCCCCCTCGGACACCGACCATAACCCCAACCGTCCCGGTTGGGGTCCGGATTGACCTGGACGCTCACCGTCCGGATCTTCGGGCGGTAGATCAACCGCAGTCCCAGTCGCTGGTAAACCGGGCCCTTGGCCTCCTCGTCAGCAGCGAGCAAGATTTTGCGGGCTGAGGTCATGTCCCCGACCAGGTCGCGTATCTGAGCCTCACTCATCCTGCCCGACGCACCTCGCAGCTGGTGCTGCGCGTCCAACTCGGCGCGCCGGGCTGTGACCTCCGTGATCCAGCCGGTCACCAGCGCCGGATCAGCCCCTGCTTCCAGGGCCGCCCGGTAGCGGGCGAGCTTGGCATCACACTCCGCAAGGTGGGCTTTCCCGATCTGCACGCGGTCGACGTCGTCCCGCGGCTGACCGCGGTAGAGGACAGAAACTGTCCGGTCGATCTCATGCGGATGGAACAAGCCCGCGAGCCATTCATCCAGGACGGGCAGGATCGATGCTTCCGGCAGGTACACATTCGTGGGATGGGTGGCCTTGTCACCCAAGGCATATTCCTGCCCGAGGCGGCAACGGTAGTATGCCCGGTTCTTGGTCCACTGGCCCTGCATTCGGCGGTCGCAGATTCCGCAGTGAATGATTCCGCGGAGCACGTATGGTCGCCGGATCCGCTGGCGACTCTTCGTCGTTCTGGTTCGACCGCGACCAGCAAGGATTGCCTGCGTCTCAGTGAACTCGTCTAGCGAAACAAGGGGCGGGTGAACAATTTCCTCCGACCACACCCAGGCGCTTTCTTCGTTCCAGCGCTGTTTTGCCTGATGTCCCAGAGCGACGTCGTGCACGTCGATCAGCACTTCGTCTTTGCGCTGCTTGTTCCATACCTGATAACCGGTATAACGAGGATTGGAGAGAATGACTCGTACCGCGCTTTTCGCCCACGCTATCCCACTTCGGTGTGGATTACGGACCTTGTCGTGCGCCGAGGGGCAGGCGATCCCATCTCGCGTGAGTCCGTCAGCGATCGCGAATATCCCGGCTCCCCTGACGTACTCGGTGAAGATGCGCTGCACCACCGGACCGCTGACGGGGTCGGGAGCTAGGTGTGATGTCCAGGCAGGTTGGTCAGGCGACTGATCGGCGGTAGGCCGTTGGTTGCGCTGTGGGGCCGGTGGTGATTGTAGAAGTGCAGCCAGCCGGGGAGCGCGTCTCGCCGAGCCGTTTCGCAGGGGTGGAAGCGGGCGTATGCCCACCCGTCGGCGAGGGTGCGGTGGAAACGTTCGATCTTGCCGTTGGTCTGAGGCCGGTAGGGCCGGGTTCGCTTGTGGGTGATGCCCAGTTCGCTGCAGGTGTCACGCCAGGCGTGTGAGCGGTAGCAGCTGCCGTTGTCGGACAGGACCCGTTCGACGGTCACGCCGCGGGCGTTCAACCAGTCCACGGCCCGGCGTAGCACACCGGTGGCGGTGTCGGCTTTCTCGTCGCTGTGGATCTCGGCGTAGGCGACGCGGGAGTGGTCGTCGATGACGGTGTGGACGAACGCTCTGCCGGTGCGCGGCTTGTAGTCGGTTTGCGGTTCCCCCATGATCGGGGAGGCATCAGCTATAAGGGGTAGCGATGCCAGAGGTACGGAAGCGCTACGACCGGGAGTTCCGTGACGGAGCGGTCCGGGTCGTGGAGGAGACGGGCAAGCCGATCGCCCAGGTCGCCCGTGACCTGGGGGTCAACGAGGGCACGCTGGGCAACTGGGTGGCCCGTGCACGAGAGGCCCGCGAGGACACCGAGGGCCTGTCTCGCGGCGGCGTCGAGGAGCTCAAGCGGCTGCGCGCGGAGAACGCCGAGCTGCGGATGGAGCGTGATGTCCTCAAGCGATCCGTGGTCCTGTGGGTCAAGGAGGCGACGAAGTGAGCGTGGCCCGTTTCATCGCCGACCAGAGGACCTTCCACCGGGTGCCGCACACGCTGGCCTGCGCCCTGTTGGGGGTGTCGATCTCCTGGCTGTACAAGTGGCTCGACCGCGCCGCGCGTTCCGACGGTGGTGCCACCGCGACCGAGAAGCGCCGCTGCGCGTTGGACGCCGCCGTGGCCGTGGCGTTCGACGACGCCCAGCGGCTACACGGCTCACCCCGTCTGCACGCCGACCTGTGTGAGGCCGGATGGCGGGTGTCGGAGAAGACCGTGGCGGACTCGATGCGCCGCCAGGGCCTGGTCGCCCGCCGGATCAAGCGGCACAACGGGCTGACCCGCCAGGACCGCACGGCGCCGAAGTTCCCGGACCTGCTTCGTCGGGGTTTCACTGCGGCCGAGCCGAACCGCAGATGGGTCGGGGACATGACCGAGATCCCCACCGCGGCCGGGAAGTTGTATCTGGCCACGGTGATCGACCTGTACTCGCGGCGGCTGCTCGGCGCGGCCACGGGGCTGCACCCGAACGCCGAGCTGGCGTGTGCGGCGATCCGGATGGCGGTGGCGGCCCGCGGCGGGGCGGACCGAATCGCCGGGGTGATCTTCCACACCGACCGCGGGTCGACCTACACCGCGGGCGCGTTCACCGCTCTGTGTCGGCGGCTCGACATCCGTCAGTCGATGGGCCGGGTCGGGTCGTGTTTCGACAATGCCGCGGCGGAGGCGTTCTTCTCCAGCCTGGAGTGGGAAGTGCTGTCCCGCAACGACTTCGACACCATCAGTAGGGCGCGGGCGGCGGTCATCGACTGGTGTTACGGCTTCTACAACCACCGGCGGCGACACAGTGCCGCCGCCGGGCTCTCACCGATCAACTACGAGAACGCCGCCCTCACCCGAGACGCGGCATAAGAACCCTCCACGATCTCGGGGGAACCGCACTTCGGCATCCGCGGCGCCACCGCCCTGTCCTTAGCCCTGGCCGTCACAGGATTCTGTACCGCAGCCGCATCGCTACTCACCGGACGGAGCACCACCACCCTCGTCGTGCTCACCATCGGGCTGTGCCTGGTCGCCCTCGCCGGAGCCGCGATGACTCTGCTCAGCGAACTGCTCATCACCACCGCACCCATCCAGCGCACCGGCAGCATGAGCGCCCTCCAAGACGTCAGCAGCGGCCTGGGCGCCGCCAGCGGCATCGCCCTGCTCGGCACCATCGGCGCCATCGCCTACCGCACCACCCTCACCCTGCCCGAAGACCTCAGCGACACCGAGACCCAAGCAGCCAGCGACAGCCCCGGCGCCGCCGCCAGCATCGCCGACCAGCTCGACACGGCCGACCGCGCCGGCTTCCTCACCTCGATCGGTGACTCCATGAGCCTCGGGCTTCAATCCGCGCTCCTCATCGCCGCCGCACTGACCGTCGCACTCATTGCGCTCTTGCTCCTGGGGCTCCGCGGCCACACCGAGCCACCCGCGACAGAAGCGACCGAATCATGAGCACTCGCGCGAGCACGCCCCACCGGTAACGGGCGGGTGGACCGGTGCGCTTCCAACCCATCCTCGCGCGCACCCGCACCATCCACCGACCCATCGGACCCGTTGCCTATGACTGCGTGAAGCTCCGGGCGACGGCCTGGTTCACCGCTCGCGGGGTCACCGTGTCCCGGGTGTTGTCGGACAACGGGTCGGCCTACCGCTCCCACGCCTGGCGCGACACCTGCGGTGATCTGGGCATCACCCCGAAACGGACCCGGCCCTACCGCCCGCAGACCAACGGCAAGATCGAACGGTTCCACCGCACCCTGGCCGACCGCTGGGCCTTCGCCCGCCACTACACCAGCGAATTCGAACGCCGCGACGCCCTACCGGGCCGGCTCCACGAGTACAACCATCACAGGCCCCACCGCCATCGGACGTCGCCCGCCGATCAGCAGATTGACCAACGTCCCTGGGCAGTACACCTAGCACGCCCGCGCTGGGTGATCGGATCACGCGACGTCGGCCGGGAGCGGCCGTCAGTCGTCCTGGAGCCGGGCGTCCCCGACGCCGAAGGACTGTCCGCCGCGGCCCGTGCGCTGTCACTCGACGTGGACACCGTGTCCGAGCTGCACGACGACGCGGGACACGTACAGGTCGCACGCTGCGGGCCGGGGTGCTCGATGCCGCGAGCGACGTGCGTGCCGACGGCGCCGCCGACGTTCTCGGTGGTGGCTGAGGGCTCGGATCACGGTCGCGGGAGGGCCACTGGACCGCCCGGTACGGCGTCGGCGACGATCGGTTCCCACAGGATCCGACGACGACCCGGAAGGCGGCACCCGACGGTGCGACTCGACCCCACGACGGCGGCCGGCAGCGACTCCCCCATCGGCGCGG
This sequence comes from Pseudonocardia sp. HH130629-09, assembly GCF_001294645.1. Classification (NCBI taxonomy): domain Bacteria; kingdom Bacillati; phylum Actinomycetota; class Actinomycetes; order Pseudonocardiales; family Pseudonocardiaceae; genus Pseudonocardia; species Pseudonocardia sp. HH130629-09. The sequence continues at coordinate 853,564 of NZ_CP011868.1, read as the reverse complement.
CCCTCGCGCTCGCCGGTGAGCGGGACCCGGCCCGGAACGCGACGCACCCGCTGCTGGACCTGTCGCAGGCCGCGCCGCCGTACCCGCCGGCACCGGAGGTCGTCGAACGGGTGGTGGAGGTGGCCCGGGACCCGGCCCTGTCCGGCTACGCGCCGGTGCCCGGCATCGCCCCGCTGCGCCGCGCGGTCGCCGAGGAGCTGGCGCGCGACTACGCCGGGGACGTGACGCCGGACGACGTCGTCGTGACGGCGGGCTGCAACCAGGCGTTCGCCGTGGTCGCCGACGCCCTCGCCGGGCCGGGCGACGAGGTGATCTCGCCGCTGCCCTACTACTTCAACCACGACATGTGGCTGCGCATGCGCGGCGTCACCCCGGTGTACCTGGAGCCCGACGCCGACCTGGTGCCCCGGGCCGCCGACGCCGAGGCACTCGTCACGCCCCGCACCCGGGCCATCGTGCTGGTCAGCCCCGGCAACCCGAGCGGGGTGACGGTGCCGCCGGAGGAGATCGTCGCATTCGCCGAGCTGGCGCGGCGCCACGATCTCGCGCTGGTCGTCGACGAGACCTACCGCTCGTTCCGGCCCGATGCGCACGCCCCCGCGCACCCGCTGTTCGCCGACCCGTCGTGGCGCTCGACCGTGGTCAGCCTGCACTCCTACTCCAAGGACCTGGCCATCCCGGCCTACCGGGTCGGGTCGGTGATCGCGGGTCCCGAGCTGCGACGCCAGGTGCTCAAGCTGCTCGACTGCGTCGCCATCTGCGCACCGCGGGCCGGACAGGAGGCCGCGGTGGCCGGGCTCACCCGGGCCGGGGCGTGGCGGGCCGACCGGGTCGTGGAGATCGCCCGGCGACGGGAGTGGGTCGGGTCCGCACTCGCCGACCGACCGGGCGGGTTCGAGATCGCCGCGCTCGGCGGGTTCTTCGCCTGGGTCCGCCACCCGTTCCCGGACCGCCCGACCCTCGACATCGTCCGGACCCTGCTGCTCGACCACGACACCCTGACCATCCCGGGCACCGCGTTCCTGCCCGACGACCGGCAGATGCTGCGGCTGTCGGTGGGGCGGGTGGACGAGGCGTCCGCGGCGCTGCTGGCCGAGCGGCTCACCGAGGCCGGGCGGCGGGCGGGGGTGGCCGCAGGCTGACCCGGCCGGGGCACTCGACGATCGGCGTGGGTGGCACGGAAGAGACCCGGGCGTCGTGGTGTTCGGCCGACCATGGACACCGGACTGCGTACCGGCACCGCGGCCGGCCGCTGGGTCATCACGGCCTGCGTGCTGGGCTCGGGCATGGCGATGCTCGACAACACCGTCGTCACGATCGCTCTGCCCCGCATCGCCGAGGACCTCGGCGCCGGTTTCGCCGGGCTGCAGTGGACGGTCAACGGCTACACCCTGACCCTGGCCGGGCTGATCCTGCTCGGCGGCTCGCTGGGTGACCGGTTCGGCAGGCGGCGGATCTTCGTGACCGGGGCGGTGTGGTTCGCGGTGGCCTCGCTGCTGTGCGGGCTGGCGCCGATCGTCGAGGTGCTCGCCGCGGCCCGGGCGTTGCAGGGGGTCGGCGGTGCGCTGCTGACCCCGGGCAGCCTGGCGCTGATCTCGGCGTCGTTCCACGGTGCCGACCGGGCGGCGGCGATCGGGGCCTGGTCCGGGCTCGGCGGGATCGCGGGGGCGCTGGGCCCGTTCGTCGGCGGGACGCTCGTGGAGTGGTCCTGGCGGGCGGTGTTCCTGATCAACCTGCCGCTCGCGGCGGTCGTCGTCGCGGTGGCGGTGCGGCACGTGCCCGAGTCGCGTGACCCCGACGCCGCGCACCGGCTCGACGTCCCGGGCAGCGTGCTCGCCGTCGCCGGGCTGGCGTTGCTGACCTGGGCCGGGACGGCGGCCGGCTCCGGTGCGTCGCCCGGGCTGCAGGTGTGGGGCGCGGGCGCCGCCGGGGTGGCGGCGCTGGTGGCGTTCGCGCTGGTCGAGCGGCGCAGCCGGTCCCCGCTGGTCCCGCCGGAGCTGTTCACCGGCACCGGCGACGCCGGGGACGGGCGCCGGTTCACCGGCGCGAACGTGGTGACGGTGGCCGTCTACGCGGCGCTGGGCCTGCTGTTCGTGCTGCTCGCCGTGCAGCTGCAGATCGTGGCCGGGTTCTCCCCGTTGCTGGCCGGGACCGCTACGCTGCCGGTCACCGTGCTCATGCTGCTGCTGTCGGCCCGCGCCGGGCGGCTCGCGACGCGCACCGGCCCGGCACCGCTGGTCACCGCCGGGCTGCTGCTGGCCGCGGCCGGGATGCTGCTGGCGTCACGGATCGGGCCGGGAGCGGGCTGGTTCACCGACGTGCTCCCGGCGACGGCGCTGGTCGGGCTGGGGCTGTCCGCGGCCGTCGCGCCGCTGACCACCGCAGTGCTCGACGCGGCGGCGGACCGGCACGCCGGCGTCGCGTCGGGGGTCAACAACGCGATCGCGCGGGCGGCCGGCCTGCTCGCGGTGGCGGCCGTGCCCGCCATCGCGGGGATCCGCGGGGACGCCCCGGCCGACCCGGCGTCGTTCGGGCCGGGGTTCACCGTCGCCATGACGATCGGGGCCGGGCTCCTCGCGGTCGGCGCGGCACTCGCCGCCGCCCTGTTGCGTGGTCGCCCCGCGTCTCCGGTCGCAGCTCCGCCCGCCTAGTGGCCGCGAGGTACCCGCGGCGACCACCCGGTCACGCCGACCGCGGGGCTGAGCCCCGGACGTCGACCGCGATCAGCTCCGCGGTCCGGCAGGCCAGCGCGACCAGTGCCAGCGTCGGCCCGACCGCCCCGGCCGACGGGAACACCGCGCTGGAGGCGATGTGCACGTTCGGCGTGCCGTGCACCCGGCACGCCGGGTCCACGACCCCGCTGCGCGGCGAGTCCGACATGCGCAGGAGCCCCATCTGGTGGGTGCCGTCGGTCATGTCCATGTCGTGCACGCGCTCCACATCGGACAGGTCGACGTGGGCGATCCCGGTCCGCTCCAGCTCCTTGCCGATCAGCGACAGCGAGGTCGCGATCGCCTCCCGGTCGCCGGCGGAGACCCGGTAGTCGACCCGCAGCCGGTGCTGGCCCAGCGCGTCGCGCTCGCGGTCGAGCGTCACCCGGTTCGCCGGGTCGGGGGTCTGCTCGGCGTCGAACCGCAGCCGGCAGTGCGCGGAGTCCAGCGGCATGAACGACGGCAGCCGCCGTTCCCCGGTGATCCGCGGCCGCGCCCAGCCGCGGGCGAACCGCGCCACCCGCAGCGGGTCGGCGGCGACGTTGCGCATGTGGTGGCCGATGTCGGTGGTGTGGCTGTACTGGGCGTGCGTCCCGGCGGCCTTGAACCCGGCACGGAGCTTGCCCAGTCCCCAGTAGGTCAGGGCGAACGTCGACAGCAGCGCGTCGCCGTGCTCGGCGTCCTTCGGGTCGGCGAACCACAGCGCCGCCTTCAGGTTGCCCAACCGGTGGTCGGCCTGGGCCTGCGGGGACAGCGAGAGCATCCGGCGGGCGTAGACGCCGTCGTCGGTGGGCAGGTAGCCCAGGCCCAGCGCGCGCCCGGCCGTGGTCAGCTGCAGCCGTCCGACCTCGCCCACCGGGTGGGTCATGTAGTGCCGCCCGACCTGGCCGTACTCGTCGCCGATCCCGGCTCCGGTACCGGTGCCGCCGTAGCCGTCGGAGGCGAGCAGGATCCGGACCGACTCCAGACCACCCGCCGCGACGACGAAGTGCTGCGCCCGGATCCGGATGTCGCACCCCGGCCGCGGGACGACGACGGCCTCGGTCGCGGTGCCCGACACCGGGTCGCGCTCCAGGCGGGCGACGGTCGCGTGCAGGAACAGCCGGATCCGGCCGGCCTTCGCCATGTTCTCCACCGTCGGCGCGAACGAGGTCGGCGGACTCCAGCGCCACAGGTCGTCCCAGCGCAGGGTGTCGCTGTGGAGCCCGGGCGGGGGCGCCGGGAAGCCCGACTCCGCGGCCGAGTACTCGCAGGCACCGGCGTCGAGGTGCCGCTGGGCGACCGGGTACCAGGCGCGCAGCTCGTCGTGCGGGATCGGCCACGCGGCGCCGGGCATCCACTCGCGGTCGGCGAAGTCGATGTCGTCGAGCGGGGCGCAGCGGCCGCCCCAGACCAGCGAGGTGCCGCCGAGGCGCTTCTGCCGGACGGCGTCGACCGGGTCGTGCTTGCCCCGCCCGCTGATCCCCCGGTAGGTGTCGCGGGCCGTGCGGCTCAGGCCCGGGCCGCCCCCCTCCAGGACGACGACGCGCAGGCCGCGGTCGGCCAGCTCGGTCGCGGCCGCGGCCCCGGCCGGACCGCTGCCGATCACGCAGACCTCGGCCTCGAAGATGGAGCCGGGGAGCGCGCGCCGGGTGTCGATGAGCATGGAGGGCGGTTCCTTCCGAACGTGGTGCGGTACCGCCGTTGATGGTGCCCCGGCTCCGCTGTGAGGACGCTGTGGCCGCCCCTACCCTCCCGTCCCCCGGTCGTGCCGACCCCGCCCGGTACTGTGTTGCCCGGTTCACACGGTTCGTATCCGGAGGAGCACGGTATGGGACTCGCCGCCATGGCGACGACCGCACGGGGGATGGCCGCGACGGTCCGGGTCCTCGGGCGCGGGGAGCTGGGCCGCTTCACCGGCGGCGACCGCTCGGAGGTCGCACGGTTCGAGTCCGAGCTCGCCGGGTTCCTCGGGACCCCGCACGCACTGGCCGTCAACAGCGGCACCAGCGCCCTGGTCGCGGCGCTGGTCGGCGCCGGGATCGGCCCCGGCGACGAGGTGCTCGTCCCCGCGTACACCTGGGTGTCGACGGCCGCCGCGGCGCTCGCCGTCGGCGCCGTGCCGGTCCTGGTCGAGGTCGACGCCTCGCTCACGATGGACCCGGCCGACCTCAAGGACCGGATCACGCCGCGCAGCCGGGCGGTGCTGCCGGTGCACATGCTCAACCACGTCGCCGACATGGACGCGATCATGGACGTCGCGGCCGCCCACGACCTCGTCGTGATCGAGGACGCCTGCCAGGCCATCGGCGTCACGTACCGGGGGCGCCCGGCCGGGTCGATCGGCCACGCCGGGGCCTTCAGCTTCAACCAGCACAAGAACATCCGCTCCGGCGAGGGCGGCGCCCTGGTCACCCGGGACCCGAAGCTGTTCGAGCGGGCGTCGATGTACCACGATGTCGGCAGCTACGAGCGCGCCGGATTCGCCGGGGCCGCCGCGGACCTGATCGTCGGGGTCAACCTGCGGATGCCCGAGCTGTCCGCGGCGGTGCTGCGGCCGCAGCTGGCCGGGCTGCGTGCGCAGATCGCCCGGCGCAGGCGGCACCGCGACATCATGCTCTCGGCGCTGTCGGACCGGATCGGGCGTGACCTGCAGCCGGTGCCGCACCACGACCCGGCGAACGCCGCCGGGCTGGCGCTGGCCTTCGCGACCCCCGAGGCGGCCGCGGAGTTCGGTGCCCGCCGCGGCGTGCACCGGCTGATCGACACCGGGCGGCACGTCTACACGAACTGGCGCTCGCTGCAGGCCCGCAACCCGCTGCACCCCGGGTTCGACCCGTACGCGGCGAACGGCACCGAGATCGACCACGGCCCCGGCGCCTGCCCGCGCACGCTGGAGATCCTGGCCCGGACCTGCGTGGTCGACCTCGCTCCCGAGCTGCCGACGCCGGCGTTCCGACTGCTCGCCTCCCGCACCGCGGGCTGAGCCGCCCACCGCCCTGCCGGCGGGATCCTCCTCCGCGGCGGGCCGCCTCCGGCGACGCCGCGGAACCGCTGATCCACATGTCGGACACCCCGCGACGGTCGCGTCCGGACAGCATCCGCCCGGTCACGCACCGTGTTCCCATGGAGCGGACGGTGACCGGGTCGGGCTTCGTCCCCGAACGGGCGACAGCTACCGTGACCAGCGTGCCCGAACGCCACGACGACGCCACCGTGACGGCGTGGGCGTTGGCCGCCGGGGCCGGTGACACCGCCGCGCTCGCGGAGTTCGTGCGGGCGACCCAGGTCGACGTCCACCGCTTCCTCGTCCACCTCGCCGGCCGCGACGACGCCGAGGACCTCGCGCAGGAGACGTTCCTGCGGGCGCTGCGGGCGCTGCCCTCGTTCGCGGGCCGCTCCACCGCCCGCACCTGGCTGCTGTCGGTCGCCCGCCGGGTCGCCGTCGACGCGGTGCGCACCGCGGTCCGGCGGCCCCGCGTGCGCGACCTCGGCGAGGACACCCAGGACGTTCTGGAGCGCGCCGTGCCCCGCACGGGCGCGCAGGAGGCCGTCCTGCTGCGGACGCTGATCGACGCGCTGCCCGACGAGCGCCGCGAGGCGTTCGTCCTGACCCAGGTCCTGGACCTGGGTTACGTCGAGGCCGCCCAGGTCTGCGGCTGCCCGGTCGGCACGATCCGGTCCCGGGTCGCCCGGGCCCGCGAGGACCTGCTGCGCGCCCTCGGCGAGGACGGCACCGGGACCGCCGGGGCGCCCGCCTCCGGTGTCCGGCGCGCCGCCCGCACCTGAACCCGCGCCGCGCCCCGGCCCGCTTCACCCGACCGCTTCACCCGGCCCGCCGCCGCGTGCCGTCCCCCACGACGGGGTGACCGGCGTCGCACCCACCGGAGGGGGACCGGCGGGAACCGGACGGGCCGCGCCGACGACCACTCCCGTCGTGCGCCCCCGCACCTCCCCCGCCCCCGAGGAGGACCTGTGATCTCGTCGTTGCCGCTGGCCTGGGCCCTGACGGCGTTGTTCGCCGCCACCGGGTTCTACGCCCTGGCCCGCTGGGCCACCGCGGTCTCGGAGCGCCGCTCCGCCGCGCACCGCACCGCGGAGCTCGCCCACCTTCTGATGAGCGCGGCGATGATCGTCATGACCTGGACCTGGTACGGCAGCGCCGGGCTGTGGACCCAGATCGTCCTGTTCGGTGTCCTGGGCGTGTTCTTCCTGGTCACCACCTCCCGCGGGATTTCCTGCGGCCCGTCCGGGCGGCTCGCGGGCGCGGCGCACGCGCTGATGGCCGCGGCGATGGTCTGGATGCTGGTCGCGATGCCGCTGATCATGGCCTCGCCGGCGGAGGCCGCGGGCGGCGGCGGTGCCCACGCCCACCACGGCGGCGGCGACGCCATGGACATGTCCGGGGGCGCCCACGCGGCGGGCCCGGCCGGGTGGGCGGTCGCGGTGACCGTGGCGCTGTGCGCCGTACTGCTGGCCGCCGCCGGGTACTGGGGTGCCCGCACGCTGAGCCACGACCGCGTCGCCGGGGACCCGCTGACCCCCGACGACGCCCGCGCGACCGGCGACGCGACCGACCCCGCCGCCTGCGACTGCGCCGACCCCGCCGGGGGCACGGCGGCCGGTGCCCCGCGGACGGCGCCGGCCGGGGTCGGCGGGACGGCAGAGACGACGGGCACAGCGGGCACGGGGGGCACGACCACCGCGGTCGCCGCGCGGGTCGAGGCCCCGGCGGCACCGGTGCGCCGGCTGGGCGCGCGCTCCGATGCCGCCTGCCACGCGGCGATGAGCCTCGGCATGGTCGTCATGCTCGCGGCGATGGTGGCGGGCTGGTGAGCGCCGGCCTCGACACCCGGCCCGGGACTCCCGTCCCGCCGTCCGGGCGCCCGCCGCTGTTCCGGGGCCTGAAGGGCCTCGTCACCCGGATCCACTTCTACGCCGGGCTGTTCGTCGGCCCGTTCCTGCTCGTCGCGGCCCTGACCGGGCTGCTCTACACGCTGTCGCCGCCGATCGAGCGCTGGCTCTACGCCGACGCGCTGACCGCCCCGGTCAGCGGCCCGGAGCTCCCGCTGTCGCGGCAGGTCGAGGCGGCCGTCGCGACCCAGCCGGGCCTGCCCGTCACCGAGATCCGGCCCGCGCGCGAGCCCGGTGCGACGACCCGGGTGTCGTTCGACGCCGACCTGCCCGAGAGCTACAGCCGCACCGTGTTCGTCGACCCGTACACCGCGCAGGTGCGGGCCACCCTCGACACCTACGCCGAGTGGCTCCCCGCCCGCGGGGTGATCGACAACCTGCACCGCTCGCTGCTGCTGGGCCCGCCCGGGCAGGTCTACACCGAGCTCGCGGCGTCGTGGCTGGCCGTGCTCACGCTGTCCGGCCTCGTGGTGCAGGTGACCCTCCGGGTACGACGACGCCGTGAGCGGCTGCTGCCGCGGACCGGCGGCTCGTCGCGGTCGCGGCTGCGGTCCTGGCACGGCGCGGTGGGCGTCTGGGCCTCGGTCGGGCTCCTGTTCCTCGCCGCGACCGGCCTGACCTGGTCGCAGTTCGCGGGGGCCAACGTGAGCGCGCTGCGCACCGCCCTGGACTGGACGACGCCGTCGGTCAGCAGCACGCTGTCCGCCGCCGGTGGCGACGCGGCCGCGCCCGTGGCGGGTTCCACGACGGCCCCGGTCGCCCCGCAGGCGGTCCCCGCCGTCGCCCAGCGGGTCCTCGACGCCGCCCGCGCCGACGGCCTCGCCGGGCCGGTGGAGCTCACCCCGGGCGACCCCGGGGAGGCCTGGAAGATCCAGCAGACGGTGCGCAGCTGGCCGTCGCAGCAGGACTCCGTGGCCGTGGACCCGGCGACCGGGACGGTCACCGACCGGCTCGCCTTCGCGGACTGGCCGGTCGCGGCGAAGCTCGCCCGCTGGGGCATCGACGCGCACATGGGCCTGCTGTTCGGCACGGTCAATCTGGTGGCGCTCGCCGCGCTCGCCTGCGCCGTGGTCGTGCTGGTCGTGTGGGGCTACCGGATGTGGTGGCTGCGCAGACCGACCCGGCCGGACGGTTCGCGTGGCCTCGCCGGGCCACCCGGGTCGCGGGAGCGGCCCTCCCCCGCCGCGGTGGCGCTGGTCGGGTTCGCCGCGGTGGCGGCCGGGCTGGTCCTGCCGGTGCTGGGGGTCTCGCTGATCGTGTTCCTGCTCGTCGACGCCCTGGTCTCGGCCCGGCGCGACCGGAGGGCCGCCGAGGTGGCGGGCTGACCCGTCCGGGGTGTGGGCGGGCGGGACCCGGGCCGACCGGGTAGACCTGGGGTCCCGTCCCCCGCGAAGGAGTCCTCCCGTGTTCCGGACCTCACCCGCCCCCTGGACGACGGCGGACATCCCGCCCCAGCAGGGCAGGACCGTGATCGTCACCGGCGCCACCAGCGGCCTCGGACTGGAGACCACCCGGGCCCTGGTGCACGCCGGTGCACGCGTCGTGCTGGCCGTGCGGAACACCACGCGCGGCGAGGAGATCGCCTCCGAGCTCGGTGGTGCGGTGTCGGTGCGCCGGCTCGACCTGGGCGACCTCACCTCGGTCCGCGAGTTCGCCGCCGGGTTCGAGGGCACCGCCGACGTGCTCGTCAACAACGCCGGGCTGATGGCGGTGCCGTTCTCCCGCACCGCGGACGGCTTCGAGACCCAGCTCGGGGTCAACTTCCTCGGCCACTTCGCGCTGACCGGTCTGCTGGCCGACCGGATCACCGACCGCGTCGTGACGCTGTCCAGCGTGGTCCACCGGATGGGCCGGATCGGCATCGACGACCTGAACTTCGAGCGCCGCCGCTACGAGCGCTGGACCGCCTACGGCCAGTCGAAGCTCGCCTGCCTGATGTTCGCCTACGAGCTGGAGCACCGCTTCGTGGCGGCCGGGTCGCGGCTGCGCTCGATGGCCGCGCACCCCGGGTACGCGGCGACCAACCTGCAGTCGCGCACCGAGTCCGTCCAGGACGCGCTGCTGGGCGTGCTCAACAAGGTGGTCGCCCAGTCCGCGGCGGCCGGGGCGCTGCCGACGCTGTTCGCCGCGACCGTCCCGGACCTGCCCGGCGGCGCCTACATCGGACCGGACGGCATCGGCGAGACGCGCGGCAACCCACGCCCGGTCGGGTCCAGCGCGGCCTCGCACGACCGGCGGATGCAGCGGGCGCTCTGGGAGCGCGCCGAGGAGCTGACCCGGGTCACGTTCCCGCTCTGAACCGGCGGTGGTGCGGGGCCCGGTCGCGCCGGGCCCCGCACCACCCGGCCGCTCAGGACTTCGAGACGCGGGTGAAGTTCTCCGGGACGATCAGGTCGTCGCGGGAGAGCTCGTGGATCGACTTCTTCCCCAGGCCCAGCAGCGCCTCGTCGATGCCCTTGTAGAGGATCGACAGGACGTTGGTGACCCCGCGCTCGCCCTGCGCGGCCATGCCCCACAGGTAGGCGCGGCCGATCAGGACCGCGCGGGCCCCGAGCGCGAGCGCCTTGACGACGTCGCCGCCGCGGCGGACGCCGCCGTCCATCACGACCTCGACCTGGTCCCCGACGGCGTCGACGATCGCGGGCAGCGCCCGGATCGCGGCCGGGGTGCCGTCGAGGTTGTTGCCGCCGTGGTTGGACACCGAGATCGCGGTGGCGCCCGCGTCGACGGCGCGGCGCGCGTCGTCGGGGTGCATGATGCCCTTGACCATGAACGGGCCGCCCCACTTCTCGCGGAGCCAGGCGATGTCGTCCCAGGTCGGCAACGGGGTGGTCCACCAGACGCCGTAGGCGCCGAAGAAGGTGGGGGCCTCACCGCCGCCGGGGGGCGCCATGTTCGGGGCCTTCAGGTCCGGGATCCTCCCGGACTTCGCCCAGTCCAGCAGGTAACGCGGCTTGGTGATCATCTCGGGCGCGAACTGCAGCGCGGCCGTGACGTCGACCTTCTCCGGGATGGGCGGGCTGCCCCAGTCACGGCGGGTGGCGAAGGTCCAGTCGAGGGTCACGATGAGGCCCTTGGCGCCCGCCCGCTTCGCACGCAGGGCGCGCTCGAGGATGTCCTCCTTGGACCCGGCCCAGTAGACCTGGAAGAAGACCTTGTCGTGGACGGCGCAGACGTCCTCGACCGAGCGGGACGCGAACGACGACAGCCCCATGGCCGTCGACACGGTCTGCTCGGGGTTCAGCGGGTTCTGGATGTTGGAGCTGTGCGCGGCCCGCGCGACGGCGACCTCGCCCTCCGGGTCGACGGCCTGGACTCCGGTCGGCGAGATCACGACCGGGAGGTCGATCTCCTGGCCCATCACGGTCGTCTTCTGGTCCCGCTGCGGCGGGAGCCCCGCGATGTGCGGGCGGAAGCCGAGCTCGTCGAATGCGGCGACGTTGTCCGCCAGCGTGATCCCCTGCTCCGCGCCGGCGACCAGCGCGTAGTAGACCGACTTCGGCAGGCGCCTGCGCGCCCGTCGCTGTGCCTCCGCGACCGTCTCGAACCAGTCCTTCGTGCTCGCCATGGCTGCCCCTTCGCAGTCGGAGGTGTGCGCCCGGCCGTCGTCGGTCACGGCCGGTCCGACACGCCGACCGGATACGAAACGGTCCCACGTGGCGGTTCTCACGCACGGTAGCGTTTCGGCACCGAGTGCCACAATGACACCCACACACAGCCCGTCCGATCGGCGAGGGTGCGACCCTCCGCCCGACCAGCCACGACGCCGGTCCCGGTCCGCTCCCCCAGCCGGACGGCGCCGCTGACACGACCGGCAGCCACGACTCGTGACGCTCCGCTGTCGCGCCCCCTCCGACGGCCCACCCCGGATCGTGTGGGGCGCGAGGCGGGACCGGCCGTCGGTGACGCTCCGCGGTCTCGCTACGGTGTGCCCGCAGTCACCGGTCAGCGGGCGGTGTGCCCGCGGCAAGGAGGAGCCGTGTACAGCCACGCGCGGGGTGGGCACGCTTCGGGCGCGACGCCCGGCCCGGTCGGCCATGTGCTGCAGCCCGGGTACGGCACCGCGAGCAACCACCGGCCCATCGGGGTCCCGGGTCAGCTCCGCGCCCCGGAGCCGCCGCAGCCGTCCCCCGCCGCCCCGGCGGGGACCCGGCTCACCGTCCTCGCCGTCGACGACGAGGAACCGGCCCTGCTCGAGCTGGCGCACCTGCTCGGCGAGGACCAGCGGGTGGAGACCGTGCTGACCGCGCCGAACGCGACGGAGGCGCTACGCATCCTGCACGGATCGCAGGCCGACGCGACCACCCCGACCGTCGACGTCGTGTTCCTCGACATCCGGATGCCCGGCCTCGACGGCCTGGAGCTCGCCCGGGTGCTGAACGCGATGGCCGACCCGCCGCCGGTGGTGTTCGTGACCGCCCACGACGACCGCGCCGTCGACGCCTACGAGGTCGGTGCCGTCGACTACCTGCTCAAACCCCTGCGCACCGAGCGGCTGTCCGGCTCGCTGGACCGCACCCTGGCACTGCGCGCGGTCCGGCGGGCCGAGAACGGCCCGCCCGCGGCGCCCGCCCGCCACGGCGCCGAACCGGGTGGCGCGACCGCGCCACCGGTCGCCCGCCGGGGCGCCCCGGCCGCGACCACCGACGACGAGGTCGTGCCGGTGGAGCTGGCCGGCACCACGAAGCTGGTCCCCCGCTCCTCGATCCGGTTCGTCGAGGCCCAGGGCGACTACGCCCGGCTGCACACCAACGAGGGCAGCCACCTGGTCCGCATCCCGGTCTCGGTACTGGAGGAGCGCTGGGGCGAGGCCGGGTTCGTCCGGATCCACCGCGCCTACCTGGTTTCGCTGCCGCTGATCACCGAGCTGCGCATGTCCGGGTCGGGGTACGTCGTCCGCCTCGGCAACGGGCCGAGCGCGGTCGAGCTGCCCGTCAGCCGCCGGCACACCGCGGGCCTCAAGCGGATCCTGCGGGGCCGACCGCCGCGGCCGCAGCGCGGCCCCGAGGACGGCCCGGACGGGCCCGTCGTCCCGCGCTGACCCGGGGGCGGATGACCGCGGCGGGCCACGGCCCGTCGCATCACCGACACGCCCGGTGACCGTCCGCACTGCCGTGCGTGATCCTGTCGCCTAGCCTGGTGACCGGTGTCCATCTCGGGTGAGTCCTCGCACGTCCTGTCCGTCACGAACCGTCGTCCCCCCGGGTGGCGCGCACGTCCGCCGGTGCTGGTCCTGGCGCTGCTGACGGCCTGCGCGGTGGTCGCGGGCTGTTCCTCCGCCACTGCCCCGGTCCCGGCCCCGGCCGCGCCGCCCCGGCCGGCCCCCGCGCAGCCGGCGCCGACCTCCGCCGCGCCCGCGGTGCCGGAGCTGCCCGGCGGTGGCACCGAGGTCTTCCCGGGCCGCCGGCTGGCCGCGCTCTACGGCCACCCTGGCACCCCGTCGATGGGGGTCCTCGGCGAGCAGGACCTGCCGCGCTCGATCGCCCGCGCGAAGGACCTCGCCGCCGACTTCCAGCCGCTCGTGCGCGAGCCCGTCGTGCCGGCGTTCGAGATCATCACGACGGTCGCCGACCGCGTCCCCGGCCCGGACGGCGACTACTCCGCGGAGATGAGCGTCGACGAGCTGCGGCCGTGGGTCGAACAGGCCGGGAAGGCCGGCGTCTACGTGGTGCTGGACCTGCAGCCCGGCACCACCGACTTCACGACCCAGGCGAAGCGTTACACCGAGCTGCTCTCGCAGCCGCACGTCGGGCTCGCTCTCGACCCCGAGTGGCGGCTGAAGCCGGGCCAGCGTCACGGCGCGCAGATCGGGTCCGTGACCGCAGCGGAGATCAACCGGACCTCGGAGTGGCTGGCCGCGCTCGTCCGGGAGAAGAGGCTGCCGCAGAAGGTGTTCCTGATCCACCAGTTCCGGGTCTCCATGATCTCCGACCGGCAGACCGTGGTCACCTCCCACCGCGAGCTCGCGACCGTGCTGCACGCCGACGGCTACGGCACCCGCCAGGAGAAGACCGAGACCTGGAACGCGCTGCACGCCGCGCCCCGCCCGCAGGGTCTGTTGTGGGGCTGGAAGAACTTCATCGACGAGGACCGGCCGACCTTCACCCCGCGGGAGACCTACGCCGTCCGGCCGGAGTCGCCGGTCTTCGTGTCCTACCAGTGACGGGTGTGTCCCCCTGTCCGGAAGCCCCTCCCGGGTGGGTGGCCGCCCATCGAGATCGTGATCACGGCAAGTACTCTCACCGGAACCCGAGCGCCGTCGTCGCCGCCGGGTGCGCAGGCACGTGCCGCTCCTCCGCGCGGCACGGCCGTCCTGCCCGTGCCGACCAGTGAAGGGGGTGCTCCGGGTGGACGAACGACCGACGGAGGGCTCCCGCCCGACCGGTCCGGACCGGCCACGACGACCCGGCCCTCCCGAGCACGCCCGCCGCGACGACCGTCCCCACCTGCGGGACGAGGCACGGCACGGCGGCCCGCCGCCCCGGGACCGCGCCGAGGTCCCGCCGCACGACCGTCGCGACACCCCGCCGCCGCACCCCCGTGGCGGCGCCGCTCCCCCACCCGGCTCAGCCGGGGCCCCGGCCCCGCAGTCCGGTAGGCCCGGCGACCGCAGACCACCCCGGTCCGGCAGGCCGCCCCAGGAGCCGTCGGGCGGCCCGCGACGTCCCGGGCCGCCCGCCACCGGTGCACCGCGTCCGCCCGCCGGTGACCAGCGCCCGGGAACCGGTCCCGCGGCGCGTCCCGACCGCGGGCGTCCCAGCCGGCCGGACGGAGCCGGGCTTCCCGCCGAGGACGAGTCCTGGCTCCCCCGGCGCGAGCGCGAGGCCCGGGCCGCCGCCCGGCGGGCCGCCGCATGGACGTCCCGCTCGACGCGGTCGGAGACCCCGGGCCGTGGTGGGCACAGCGACAGCAGGCCCACCGACATCCGGTCCATCCGCGCGACCCGTCGCGGCATCGGAGAGACCGTGAAGGTCCCCGGCCGGCCGGACACCGCCGCCGAGCACCGGCGGCACCGCGCGTCCGAGCCCGACGCCCCGCCGCAGGAGCGCGACCGCGCGGCCCGGCTGAGCGGCGAGCTACCGATCGTCCCGCGCCGGCCCGGCGACCGTCCCGGTGGCGCCGTGTCCGGTGGCGCCGTGTCCGGTGGTTCGCGCCCGGACGCACCGTCGCGCCCCGGCGCACCCTCGGCCCCGAGCGGCCCGGGGCGGTCCGGCCCCGGGCCGGTGCCGCCGGGTGGGCCCCGGCGCCCCGGTGACGCCCGTCCCGGCGGCCCCGGCGGCCCCGACCCGCGTTCCGGCGGCCGGCCCGGCGGTGCCCCCGGGGTCCCCGCCGGATCCGGTGCGCGGTCCTCCGGCGCGGTCCGCCCGGACACCGTCCCCGGCCGGCCCGACGCCGGCAGGCCCGACAGCGGCAGGCCCGACAGCGGCAGGCCGGACGGCCCGCAGGGGCGACCCACCGACGCGCGCCCGGCAGGCCCGGGTGGCGCCACACCGGAACCCGCGCGCGACGCCGCACGTCCCGCCCCGCCGCGGCCGCCGCACCCCGGCCTGGCCGCCGGTGCCGCGGCAGGCACGGCAGCGGCCGGCGCCGCAGCGGCCGGCGCCGCGGCATCCTGGAACCGGCCCGCCCGGGACGGCCGCGGCGACGACGACTACGGCGACGGCGACGGCGACGGCGACGGCGACGGCGAGACCGCGCTGGCGCCGCCCGCCGGCCCGTCGGCCGCGCCCGACCCCGCGCGGCGCACCCTCGCCGCCGCACTCGGCCTCACCGCGGCGTCCACCGTGGTGCCCGGCAGCGGCCATCTCGCGCTGCGCCGTCGTCGTACCGGCGGTCTGATCCTCGGCACGCTGGTCGCGATCGTCGTCGGGCTTGCGGCGGTGGCGCTGCTGGCCCGGCGGTCGACGCTGCTGCAGAACCTGTTGTCGACGACCACGCTGACCGTCATCGCGGGCGCGCTGGTGGTCGCCGGCATCGCCTGGATCGCCCAGGTCGCGCGGACCTACGCGCTGGCCCGGCCGCGCGGGATGCCGCTCGGCCAGAAGATCGTCGGCACCGGGACCGCGGCCCTGCTGTGCCTCGCCGTCGCCGTCCCGTTCGGCTACGGCGTCGAGCTGGTCAACTCCCAGCGCGGGCTGCTGAACTCGCTGTTCCAGGACGGCGGGACCTCGGCGGCCGAGGCGTTGGGCAAGCCCCGGCTCAACGTGCTGCTGCTGGGCAGCGACGCCGGCGACGACCGGACCGGCACCCGTACCGACACCATGATGGTCGCGAGCATCGACACCCGCTCAGGCCGGACGACGCTGTTCAGCCTGCCTCGCAACATCCAGCGGGCCGAGTTCCCGCCGGGCAGCCCGGCCGCGGAGAAGTTCCCGAACGGCTTCCACGACCCGTCGCAGCCGTTGTCGGGCGACTACCTGCTCAACGCCATCCACGCCTACGCCGAGCAGCACCCGGAGATCGCCCCGTCGGGACCGACCTCCTCGCCCGGTATCAACCTGCTCCAGTCCTCGATCGCGTACATGACCGGCCTGCCGCTGGACTACTACCTCGAGGTCAACATGGCCGGGTTCTCCTCCATGATCGACGCCGTCGGCGGGGTCACCGTGAACGTCGGGCCCGAGCCGATCCCGGTCGGTGGCGTCACCGCGTTCGGCCGACACGTCACCCCGGACCGCTACATCAGCCCCGGGGTGCAGACACTGGGCGGCGAGGACGCGCTCTGGTTCGCCCGCTCCCGCCGTGACGGCACCGACTACCAGCGGATGGGCCGCCAGCGCTGCCTGATCCAGGCCGTCATCTCGCAGACGACCGCGACCGAGCTGATCTCCCGGTTCCAGAGCATCGCCGCGGTGACCCGGGACAACGTGGCCACCGACATGCCCCAGCAGGTGCTGCCCGCGCTGGCCGTCCTGGCCGACGAGGGGTTCCGGCTGGAGAGCGTCGCGTTCGACCCGTCGCTGCCGGACCCGAACTCCCCGACGGGCTACTTCGTCACCGCCGACCCGGACGTCCCCTACATGCGCGAGGTCGTCCGCAACGCCATCGCCGACCCGCCTCCGGAGCCGGCGCCCGGGACCGCACCGTCACTCGCCGCCCCGACGACGCAGCCGTCGACGAGCCCGGAGTCGTCCCGGTCGTCCTCGTCGAGCGCGTCGCCGACCCCCGACCCGGCCGCGGCCCGGCCGCAGTCGGTCGAGGAGTCCTGCGCGGCGACCGGCGCGGCCGACGTCCCCGCCGGGGCCGAGCCCGGGAACTCGCAGGAGCCGTCCGCGACCGGCTCCGAGCAGTTCGACGGCCTCCGCCCCGACCAGAACTGAGCCCGCCGCAGCCGAGCCGTCACGGTCGAGGCCATCGGAGCCCGCTGCGGATGCCCGGCGCCATCTGTGGCGCACACGGCTGCGGTCCGCTCTTCCGTCCGCCGTACTGGGATGATGAAGTGAGGGTCACCTATAAAATGGAGAGGCGGCCCTTCCGTGCGACGAACGCTCCCCCTGTTCGCCGGTCTGCTCATCGTGCTGATGCTGCTGGCCGGATGCGGCTCACCGGAGCCCGGGACCACACCGTCGGGGGCCACCCCGTCCGGGGACGGTGCGTTCCCGGTGACGGTCCCGACCGCGTTCGGCGACGTCACCGTCCCCGAGCAGCCCCGCCGGGTCGTCGCCCTCGGGTGGAGCGACGCCGAGACCGCACTGGCCCTGGGCGTCGAGCCGGTCGGGGCCGCGGACTGGCTGGCCGTCGGCGGTGACGGCCTCGGGCCGTGGGTGCAGGCCCGCTACACCACACCGCCACAGATCCTCGGCACCCTCGAGGTCGACCTGGAGGCCGTCGCGGCCCTGGACCCGGACCTGATCCTCGACACCCGCTCCTCCGGCGACCGGGAGCGCCACGACCGGCTGACCCAGCTGGGCGTGCCGGTGATCGGGATCCCGGCCGGCGGCGAGAACTACAAGACGACCTGGCGCGACCAGCTCCGCATGGTCGGGGCCGCGGTCGGCAAGCCGCAGGAGGCGGCGCGCGCGCAGGCCGACCTGGAGCAGCGCTTCGCCGACGCCCGCGCGCAGCACCCGCAGCTGCAGGGCGCCACCGTCGTGTCCGGGGCCCGCAACACCCTCGGCGAGTACGCCGCCTACACCGGCGACTCCGGGCGCCTGGCGTTCCTGAAGGAGCTGGGCATGGTCAACGCCCCGCAGATCGAGTCGCAGCGCACCGACGGCTTCTCCGTCCCGATCTCGCGGGAGCGGATGAACCTCCTCGACGCCGACGTCACCGTCATGCAGGCGATCTCGGAGGACACCTCGGCCATCGCGAACGACCCGCTGTGGAAGGCCGTGCCGTCGGTCGCCGCGGGGCGCGGTGTGCTGCTGTCGGACCGCGACGTGTCCCAGGCCTTCTCCAGCGCCTCGGTCGACGGCTGGCGCTACGCCCTCGACCGCACCGTGGGCCAGCTCGCGGACGCGGCGGCGAAGGCGCGGTGACCGCCCCGACGGCCACGCCCACCGTCCCGTCCCCTCCGGATGCGCCGGCGACGGTCCGGCGGCGGCGGCGGTGGCCCGCCGTGGCCGGCCTGACCGTCGCCCTGCTGGCCGTGGCCGCGCTCGGCCTGCTGGTCGGTGCCCGGCCGCTCGCTCCGGGGTTCGTGCTCGACGTGCTGACCGGGGCCGTCGAGCGGACGTCCCCGGACGCGCTCGTGGTCACCGAGGTGCGGCTGCCGCGCACGGTGCTGGCGATCCTGGCCGGGGCAGCGCTCGGCGTGGCCGGGGTGCTCGCCCAGGGCATCACGCGCAACCCGATCGCCGAGCCCGGCATCCTCGGGCTCAACACCGGCGCCGCCCTCGCCGTCGTGCTCGGGATCGCGCTGCTCGGCGTCGACACCCTCAGCGGCTACGTCTGGTTCGGCTTCGCCGGGGCGGCGGTGGCGGCCGTCGTCGTCGCCGGAGTGGCCGGCATCGGCCGCCGCGGCAGCGTCTCCCCCGCGACGCTCGCCCTGGCGGGCGCCGCGCTCGCCGCGGGCCTGCAGTCGATCACCACCCTGTTCCTGCTCACCGACCCCCAGGCCTTCGACGACTACCGGTTCTGGCAGGTCGGCTCTGTCGCCGGCCGGGACCTCGGGATCGCCGCGCAGGCGGCCCCGTTCGTCGTCGCCGGGCTCGCACTGGCCCTGACCTGCGGTCCGCGGCTGAACGCGCTTGCGCTCGGCGACGACGTCGCCCGGTCCTTCGGCCGCCCGGTCGGGACCGACCGCGGGGTGTGCGGGGTGGCTCTGGTCGTGCTGGCCGGGGCCGCGACCGCCGCCGCGGGGCCGATCTCGTTCCTCGGGCTCGCCGTGCCGCACCTGGTGCGGCGCCTCGCCGGGACCGACCACCGGGTGGTGCTGCCGCTGGCGGCGCTCGCCGGACCCGTCCTGCTGCTGGCCGCGGACGTGCTCGGCCGGGTCGTCGCCCCGCCGGGCGAGGTCCAGGCCGGGGTGGTGACGGCCGTCGTCGGCGCCCCGCTGTTCGTCGCGCTGGTCCGGCGGCGGAGGTTCCTGCGGTGAGCGCCGGGACCGTCACCGGCGGGGATCCCACCGCGGTGCTGCGCCGGATCCGGGCCCGGGCCCGGCGCCGTCGTACGACGGCCGGGCTCGCCGTCGCCGTCGCCGTGCTCGCCGCGTTCGTCACCTCCCTCTCGGTGGGTGCACAAGGCCTCGGGCCCGGCGACGTGCTGGCCGCGCTGACCGGGCTCGGCACGCCGCGCACCGAGCTGGTGGTGCTGCGGCTGCGGATGCCGCGGGCGTTGACCGCGCTCCTGGTCGGCGCGGCCCTCGGCCTGGCCGGGGCGCTGTTCCAGCGGGTGCTGCGCAACACCCTGGCCAGCCCGGACGTGATCGGTGTGGGTGCCGGCGCGGCCGTCGGTGCGGTGACCGCCTCGATCGTGCTCGGCCTGTCCGCCACCGGGACCTCGGCCGGTGCCGTGCTGGGCGCCGTCGCGGCGGCGCTGCTCGTCGCCGTCCTGGCCCGCCGCGACGGCCTCGGCGGTACCCGCTTCGTGCTGGTCGGGGTCGGGATCGGGTCGGCCGCGATGGCCGTCGTCTCCTATCTGATGATCACCGCGTCGCTGACCACGGCGCAGCAGACGCTGGTCTGGCTGACCGGCAGCGTCACCGAGACCGGCTGGTCGACCGCGGTCCCGCTCGCGACGGCCTGCGCCGTGCTCGTGCCCGCGGCGCTGCTGCTGGCCCGCGCGCTGCCCCGTCTGGAACTCGGTGACGACACCGCGACCGCGCTCGGGCTGCCCGTCGGCCGGGCCCGGGGCGCGCTGCTGGCGGTGGCCGTCCTGCTCGTCGCCGCCGCGGTCGCCGCGGCCGGGCCGGTGTCGTTCGTCGCGCTCGTCAGCGGGCCGCTCGCCGCCCGGCTCGCCGGCCACGGGCGGGCGTCGCTGCCGCACGCCGCCGGTGTCGGGGCCGCGCTGGTGCTGTTCGCCGACGTCGTCGCCCGCACGCTGATCGCCGAGGTCGCCCTGCCCGCGGGTGTCGTCACCGGTGCGATCGGCGCCCCCTACCTGCTGTGGCTGCTCGCCCGCTCCCGGACCGGAGGAACCCCGTGACCACCCCCGCCACCGTGCCCGCCGGGCCCGCGCTGGACGCCGACGGCCTGGTCCTGCGCTACGACGAGCGCGTCGTCGTCGACGGCCTGACCGTGCACGTCCCGCCGCGCCGGATCACCGTGATCGTCGGCCCGAACGCCTGCGGCAAGTCCACCCTGCTGCGCGGGCTGGGCCGGATCGTCGCCCCGGCCGCCGGGACCGTGCGCCTCGACGGCACCGACGTGCGGTCGCTGTCCGGCCGCGAGCTGGCCCGCAGGCTCGGGCTGCTCCCGCAGTCCCCGACCGCCCCGGACGGCATCACCGTCGCCGACCTGGTGGAACGCGGCCGGTCCCCGCACCAGGGCTGGTTCGGCGGCCGCGGCGACACCGACGACGCCGCCGTCGCCGAGGCGATGCGCGCGACCGGGGTGCTGGAGCTGGCCGACCGCCCGGTCGACGAGCTGTCCGGCGGTCAGCGCCAGCGTGTGTGGATCGCGATGGTGCTGGCCCAGGACACCGGGGCTTTGCTGCTCGACGAGCCGACCACCTTCCTGGACCTGCCGCACGCGGTGGAGGTGCTGGACCTGCTCGTCGACCGGAACCGGGAGCGGGGCAGCACGGTCGTCGTCGTCCTGCACGACCTGAACCTGGCCTGCCGCTACGCCGACCACCTGATCGCGATGGCCGACGGTGCGATCGTCGCGCAGGGCCCGCCCGCGACGACGATGACCGCCGATCTGGTGCGCCGGGTCTTCGGGATGGAGTCGCGGGTGGTGCCCGACCCGGTCGCGGGCACCCCGATGATCGTGCCCGCCGGACGGCACCACCCGGTTCCCACGCCGGCCGCCCCGGCCCCCGAACCGGACGCGGTGCGGAGCGAGGACGAGCTGCGCGCGGTCGTCGCCGCGCCGCACCCGATGGTCGCGGGCAAGTCCACCGACCGGGTCGACGAGGTCGCCGCCCGGTTCGTCGCCGCCTCCCCGCTGGTGTTCCTGGGCACCACCGCGCCGGACGGCACGGTCACGGTGACCCCGCGCGGCGACGCCCCCGGCTCGGTCCGGGTGCTCGACGGCGGCCGGCGCCTCGCGGTCCCGGAGCGGCCGGGCAACCGGCGCGTCGACAGCATGCGCAACCTGCTCGCGCACGACGGCATCGGACTCACCTTCTGCGTGCCGCGCGCCACGCACGTGCTACGGGTGCACGGCCGCGCCCGGGTGACCCGCGACCCCGCGGTGCTGGCGCTGTGGGGCCCGGCCGACGCCGAGGGCCAGGGCCCGGCCGGGCACCGGCCGCCGCCGCTCGCGCTGCTGGTCGACGTGCACGACGCCTACGTGCACTGCGGTCGGGCGCTCGCCGCCGCCGGGCTGTGGGACCCCGACAGCTGGGACGGCGACGACGTCCCCGGGTTGAAGGAGCTGGCCGACGCCGCCCGGGCCGACCGTGCGAGCCGCGCCGAGGATCCCGACACCGTCGGACCGGCTGCGCGGGTGTGAGCGGGGCTCAGGCCGTCGCGAAGGCCCCGAGCACGTGGTCCGGCCGGATCCCGTCGAAGTGGGACCGCCAGATCCCGTGGTAGAGGATCTCCTCCTCGCTGCGCAGCGGCCAGGAGTCGGACGGGTGCTCGGGCACCTCGTCGGTCAGCCCGGCGGCCGCCGCGGCGGCGGCCTTGCCGGCGGCCAGCTCGGCCAGCACGGTGCCGGCGCCGGAGCCGTCGCCGAACTGCTCCTTGCCGCGCCACAGCAGGTCCTCGGGCAGCCAGCCCTCGAACGCCTCGCGCAGGATCGCCTTCTCCGGCCGGCCGCCGGGGCGCTGCTTCCACTCCGGCGGCAGCGCCAGCGCGGCGCGGACCAGGCCGGAGTCGAGGAACGGCTCGCGGGCCTCCAGCCCGAAGTACATGGTGGTCCGGTCGCAGCGCTGCAGGTTCAGGTGGTGCAGCTGCTCCAGCGAGCGGACCAGCTCGGCCTGCAGGGTGTCCGGGTCGGCGTACTCGGGACCGTGGACGTAGGAGTAGCCGGCGAACAGCTCGTCGGCGCCCTCCCCGGTCAGCACGACCTTGACCTTCTTCGCCGCCTCGCGGGCGAGGATCAGGTTGGGCACGGCGCTGCGGACCAGGGCCGGGTCGAAGTGCTCGATGACCTCGACGGCGTGGTCGAGGGCCTCGGCGATGTCCTCGGGCGTCACCAGGATCTCGTGGTGGTCCGAGCCGATGTGCGCGGCGACCTTGCGGGCCGCGATCAGGTCTCCGGACTCCGCGGTCCCGACGGCGAAGGTGGGCAGCTGCTCGCCACGGGCCCGTGCCTCCTGCGCGGCGATGGCCGCGACCAGCGCCGAGTCGAGGCCACCGGACAGGAACACCCCGACGCCGACGTCGGACATCATCCGGCGGCGCACCGCGGACACCACGGCCTCGCGCACCCGGGACAGGTCGGCGTCGTCCCAGCCGGGGCGGATCGCGCGGCGGGCCGGGCGGACCTCGACCGGCACGGCGTCGGCGAACCGCACCAGCCCCGACGACGGGCTCCACAGGCAGCCGGGCGGGAACGAGCGCACGTACGGGCGGTCCTCGGAGTCGAACGCACGGAGCTCGCTGGCGAACAGCACCGTCGCCGACGGGTCCGGCGCGGTGTACGGGACGTCTCCGCCGCCGGTCTCCGCCGGGGGCACCCAGTACAGCGGCTTGACCCCGAACGGGTCCCGGGCGACGAGCCCGGGGCCGTCGGTGCGGCCCATCGCGACGGCGAACATTCCGTTCAGCGAGGCGACCGCGGCCTGCCCGTCCCACATCACCGCGTGCAGCGCGGCCTCTGTGTCGGACTTGGTGCGCACCGTGCCGTCCGGGAACGCCTTGGCGATGCGCTCGTGGTTGTAGATCTCGCCGTTGCCCACGATCCACGCGGTCCCCGCGGCGTCGGACATCGGCTGGTGCCCGCCGCTCACGTCCATGATCGACAGGCGCTGGTGGCCGAGCCAGGTGTTCCCGACGACCTGCACGCCGGTGTCGTCGGGTCCGCGGTGCGCCACCCTGGCGAGCATCCGCTCGTACTTCTCGGGGTCGGCGGGCTCACCGCCCGGCCATGCCGTGGGTCCACCGAACGCAGCCACGATCCCGCACATGGCTCCATCGTCGCACGGTCGGCGAGCCCGCATCCGGCTTCCGTTCCCCCACCGTGTGAGTTCGGACTCTGAAAGGCGTTTCCGGAGCGATCCGAATTGCCCCGGCGGCCGAGGGTTCGTACGGTCGGAGACCGGCCAGGACGGCCGCCGTCCACCGCCGACACCAGGACTCCGGGTCCGGAGGCGGGGACCGACACCGGCCATCGAGCAGGTGCGCGGTGACGCCGCGCCAGGACCGACCGACAAGGGGCGGACTCAGGTGAGCACGGCAGAGCACGACGAGCGGCAGGGCCGGCACAAGGTCGTGATCGTCGGCGGAGGGTTCGGCGGTGTGCAGGCCGCCAAGGCGCTCAAGGGCGCCGATGTCGACGTGACCATCGTCGACCGCACGAACCACCACCTGTTCCAGCCGCTGCTCTACCAGGTGGCGACGGGCATCCTGTCCCCCGGCCTGATCGCCCCGGCGCTGCGCCGGGTGCTGAAGAAGCAGAGCAACGTGCGCACCCTGCTCGCCGAGGTCGGCGACATCGATCTCGACGCCAAGGTCGTGCACGCGGCCGCGCCGGACGGACAGCGGATCACGCTGCCCTACGACACCCTCGTCGTCGCCGCGGGCGCCACGCACGCCTACTTCGGGCACCCGGAGTGGGCCGAGCACGCCCCCGGCATGAAGTCGATCGAGGACGCCCGGCTGCTGCGCTCGCGCATCCTGGGTGCCTACGAGCTCGCCGAGGTCGCGACGACCGAGGAGGAGAAGCAGGCGTGGATGACCTTCGTGGTCGTCGGCGCGGGCCCCACCGGCGTCGAGCTCGCCGGTCAGCTGGCCGAGCTGGCGCAGTACGTGCTGCCCCGCGAGTACCGGTCGATCGACACCCGTTCCGCGCGGATCATCCTGCTCGACGCGGCGCCGGCGGTGCTCCCGCCGTTCGCGAAGAAGCTGCAGGACTACACGCGCAAGACGCTGGAGAAGAAGGGCGTCGAGGTCCGCCTGAACACCATGGCGACCGGGATGGACGCCGAGTCGATCACGGTGAAGGGCCCGAACGGCGAGGAGCGCATCACCGCCCGCACCAAGGTGTGGGCCGCGGGCGTCCAGGCGTCGCCGCTGGGTGAGCTGCTGGCGAAGGCCTCCGGCGGTGAGGTCGACCGCGCGGGCCGGCTCACCGTCGACCCGGACTGCAGCCTGCCGGACCGCCGCGACGTGTTCGCGATCGGCGACATGGTCTCCACCATCGACCGGCTGCCCGGCGTCGCGCAGGTCGCGATACAGCAGGGCACCTACGTCGGCAAGCTGATCAAGGCGCGGGCGAAGGGCGACGACACCACGCCGGCCCCGTTCAAGTACTTCGACAAGGGCTCGTTGGCCACCATCGGCGCCCGCGAGGCCGTCGCGGACGTCCGAGGCATCAAGCTCACCGGCTGGCTCGGGTACTTCATCTGGTGCTACGTGCACGTGATGTTCCTGATCGGCTGGGGCAACCGCTTCGGCACCCTCTACAACTGGCTGCGGTCGCTGCGTTACGCCCGCTTCCGCGGACACCGGCTGATCAGTGTCACCGCCTCGTACGACAAGGCGGTCGACCCGGAGAAGCCGCTGGGCGGGAAGGCCGATGAGCGCGCCGAGCTGGACCCGCGCGTCTCGCCCGGCACACCGCCCGTGCCCGGGGAGCACCCGGCCGCCACGGCCTGATCGCGGCCACGCACCACGACCGACGCCCGGGGCACTCCCCCGGGCGTCGTCGCGTGCACGGGCGGGTCACGGCGTGGCACCGTGACCGGGTGACCCCGGCGATGCAGGTCCTGATGCGCGACATCGCACGGCTCTGGGACACTGCGGCCGACGCGCTCTACGACACCGGCGACCCCGGCCCGGCGACGGCCGCGCTCGCCACCGACGTGAGCTGGACCGAGCTGCCCACCGGCGCCGGGGGTCACGGCCGGGACGCGGTCGCCGCGCACCTGGCCGCCGTCGCCGGTGCCCGGCCGTCCGGGCTGACCCGGACCCGGTTGTCCCGCACCGTCGACGTCCGCCGGGTCGTCGACGAGGTCCGCGTCGGCTTCACCCACGACCGGGAGCTGCCGTGGCTGCTGCCCGGGCTCGCCGCCACCGGGCGCGCGGCGGAGGTGCTGGCGGTGCAGCTGGTGCGGGTCCGGCAGGGCCGGATCGACGAGGTCCGGACCCTCTGGGATCTCGCGGGACTGCGCTCCGTGCTCGAGGGGTGAGCCCGCCGTCACCGCTTCCGCTGCTTCATCCCGCTGACCTGCGGCAACAGCCCCACTCGTCGAATGTGCGACGGGCGGTCGCCCGGGTGCGGTGAACAGCGCCACGGAAGGGCGCCACCAGGCCCGACACGCCCTGAAGAGGGGGTTCCCGCAGGTCGTGGCGATGTCTCTGCCAGTCTGTACCGCGATCGGAGATAGCAGTCCACCCCGGTGAGCGGGGTGCGTGAACCGAGAGGAGTTGTCAGCGATGGCTCTGCCCACCCTGACCCCGGAGCAGCGCGCCGAGGCGCTCAAGAAGGCGGCTGCGGCCCGTACCGCCCGCAAGGAGCTCCGCGACAAGATCGCCAGCGGCGAGGAGACCATCCCCGCTGTGCTGGGTCGCGCGAAGACCGACCAGATCGTCGGCAAGACCAAGGTCGCCGATCTGCTGAAGAGCGTCCCGGGCTGGGGCCCGGCGAAGGTCTCCAAGGTGATGGAGGAGGCCGGCATCGACGTGTCGCGTCGGGCCGCCGGCCTCGGCGACCGTCAGCGCGCCGCGCTGATCGAGAAGGTCGGCTGACCTTCCCCGGCGCCCCGTGACGGCCCGGTCCGCACCCCGTGCGGACCGGGCCGTCGTGCGTCGCCGGTCAGGCGCCGATGAGGCCGTTGCGGGCCAGGAACAGCTGCGCGACCGCGGTGGCGCTGCGGCCCTCCAGGTCCACCAACCCGTTCAGCTCGATCATCGTGTCGACGGTCAGGAGCTCCCCCAGGGTCGCGGCCAGGATCCGCAGCTGCGGGTGGCGCTGCACGGTCTCCGCCCGACAGGTCAGCGCGGCCAGCTGGGTGGTGAAGAAGTTCCGGTCGTCGACGAGCACGGTGAGGTCGAGCGACCGGACCCGCGCGTCGGTGGTGAACACCTCGGCGAGCTCGCACGGGCTGGACCGGGCGACGTTGACGAAGTTCAGCGCGAAGTCGTTCTGGTAGGTCTGCGACGGCGGGAACGTGATGCCGTAGGCGGCCTGCATGTCGGCGAACTCGCGGTCGAGGAACTCCGCGGCCCCGCAGAACGTCGCCCGGGACTCGTCGGCGGCGAAGTAGGGGCCCAGGTCCGACAGCGTCCGCACCTGCGCGAGCGGGCCGTCGACGTCGCTGCGGCGGGCGACGGCGTACTGGTTGCCGAAGCGGGCGGGGCCGAGCCAGGCGACGTCGTTGCGCTCCCGGTCCTGCCCGGCGACGGCGTCGAACAGCGCCCGCTCGCCGGGGACGGTCGTGTCGTTGCCCAGGAACAGTGTCCAGCCGGTGCCGGCGTACTCCCAGTAGACGTCGACGTCGCCCTGCTCCAGGGCGGCACGGACGATCGTGGAGCCGGACAGACCGGTCCGGTCGACGGTGCGGGCACCGCAGGCCTGGAGCGCGAGCAGGGTGATCGCGCCCAGCACCCGCTGCTCGGTGAACTCCTTCGACCCGACCGCGAGCTCGGCGCCGGACAGGTCGACGTCGCGGGCCAGGGTCCCGCCGCGCAGCTGCTGCGGCGACGGACCGGCGACCGCGCCGGCGGCGCCGCAGCCCGAGACGAGCGCCGCCACGCCTGCGAGCAGGCCGGGCAGCGCCCGGCGGGGGAAACGGGTGGTCATCTCAGAGCCCCTTCGGGTGCAGGACGTCCTCGGCGAGGCCCGCCAGCCAGTCGATCAGCAGAGCGAGCGCCGCGACCAGCACGCTGCCGGTGACCAGGACGAGGGTGCGGTTGGAGGCCAGGCCGTTGGAGATGATGTCGCCCAGCCCACCGGCGCCGACGAACGTCGCGAGCGCGACGGTGCCGGTGGTGATCGTGAGCGTCGTCCGCACCCCGGCCAGGACGACCGGCACCGCCAGCGGCAGCTCGACCGAGAACAGCACACCGCGGCGGGTCATCCCCATCCCGCGGGCGGCCTCGATCACCGAGCGGTCCACCTGGTCGAGCCCGGCGATGGTGTTCCGGACGATCGGCAGGATCCCGTGCAGCACGAACGCGAGCACCGCGATCACCGTGACCGGCAGGGCCAGGAACGCCACCGCGAACAGCACGATGAGGCCGATCGACGGGATCGCCTGGCTGATGTTGGCCACGGTCAGCACCGGCCCGGCGAAGCGGCGGGTCGCCTCCCGGGTCAGCAGCACCCCCAGCGGCACGGCGATGACGAGCACCAGCACCGACACGACGGCGGTCAGCCAGATGTGCTGCCAGGTGCGGCTCGCGATGTAGGCGGCGTCGAGGCTGCGGGCCTCGATCGAGTCGAGCTCGCGGGAGGACACCACCAGGTACAGGATCGTCAGCGCGGCGACGACCAGCAGCGGCCGGGCGAGCAGCGTCGCCCACCGCCGGGCCGGGCGGGTCGTCCCGTCCGCCGGCGCCCCGGCGGCCGCGCCCGGACCGGTGGCCGCGACGGTCATCGGGCGGCGCTCCGGGTGTCCTCGCCGGCCGGGGCCGCAGCGGTGGGCCGGTGCACGGTCGCCAGGATCGTGTCGAGGTCGAGCACGCCGCGGTGCACTCCGTCCCCGTCGACGACGGCGACGGCGTTCGCGTTCCCCGCGAGCATCGCGTCGAGCGCGGTGTGCAGGGTGTCCTGCGTCCCGATCCGGGTGACGACGGGCAGGCCGTGGTCGAGCACGTCGCCCGCGGCGTCACGCGGCAGCCAGCCCCGGGGGCGGTGGTCGTCGTCGAGCAGCAGCACGAACTCCCGCTCCCTCGCCCCCAGCGCGGCGACGCGCTCGTCGCGGGTGGCGTCGTGCCCGATCGTGGGCCAGTCGGCGAGGTCGACGTCGGCGACCCGGGTGAGGGTGAGCCGCTTGATGGTGGCCCCGGCCCCGACGAAGTCGGCGACGAAGTCGCTGGCGGGCTCGGTGAGCAGCCGTTCCGGGGTGTCGAACTGTTCCACCCCGGAGCCGGCGTTGAACACCGCGATCCGGTCGCCCATCTTGACGGCCTCGTCGATGTCGTGGGTGACGAACACGATCGTCGTGCCCAGCTCGGCCTGGATCCGCAGCAGTTCGTTCTGCAGGGTCTCGCGGGTGAGTGGGTCGATCGCGCCGAACGGCTCGTCCATCAGCATCACCTCGGGGCCCGCGCCGAGCGCGCGGGCCACGCCCACGCGCTGCTGCTGCCCGCCGGAGAGCTGCTTGGGGAACCGGCCGCGGAACTCCTCCGGGGCGAGTCCGACCAGGGTGAGCAGCTCGTCGACACGGTCGGCCGTGCGGCGGCGGTCCCAGCCGAGCAGCGTCGGCACGGTCGCGACGTTCTCGGCGACGGTGCGGTGCGGGAACAGACCGGTCTGCTGGATGGCGTAGCCGATCCGGCGACGCAGCTGGTCCGGGTCCGCGGAGGTGACGTCCTCGCCGTCGAGCAGGATCCGGCCCGACGTCGGCTCGATCAGCCGGTTGATCAGCTTCATCGTGGTCGTCTTGCCGCAGCCCGACGGGCCGAGGAACACGACGAACTCGCCCCGTGGCACCTCCAGGTCGAGGCGGTCGACGGCGGGCCGCTCCTGCCCCGGGTAGCGCTTGGTGAGCTGTTCCAGCCGGATCATCGGCTCAGGCACGGATCCCCCTCGAGGTGGTCAGGCGGGTGAGCAGGGCGATCGTGGCGTCGAACAGGACCGCCAGCACGACGATCCCGGCGATGCCCTGGACGGTCAGGTAGATCGCGAACGGGGTGCCCGCGCTGGACAGGCCGGACAGGATCAGGTTGCCCAGCCCGGGCCCG
Organism: Pseudonocardia sp. HH130629-09; assembly: GCF_001294645.1. Lineage (NCBI taxonomy): Bacteria > Bacillati > Actinomycetota > Actinomycetes > Pseudonocardiales > Pseudonocardiaceae > Pseudonocardia > Pseudonocardia sp. HH130629-09. The sequence continues at coordinate 824,341 of NZ_CP011868.1, read as the reverse complement.
TTGACGGCCGCGGAGATCGCGGCGATGCCGAGCAGCAGCTGCGCGGCCACCCGGACCCCGGCGAGCACCACCGGCCACGCCAGCGGAAGCTCGACGCCCAGCAGCAGCCGGGTGCGGTCCATCCCGACGCCGCGCGCGGACTCGATGACCGACGGGTCGACCCCGCGGAGCCCGACGATGGCGTTGCGGACCACCGGGAGCAGGCCGTAGAGCATGAGCGCGACGACCGCGGGTCCCCACCCGAGCCCGAGCAGCGGGATCAGCAGGCCGAACAGCGCGTAGGACGGCACCGTCATGATCAGCGACGACCCGTTGACGGCGGCGGCGCGGCCGAGGTCGGTGCGGTACGTGGCGACGGCGAGCGGCACGCCGACCGCCACCGCGAGTGCCAGCCCCACCACGACGAGGGCGGCGTGCTCGAGGGTGTACCCCAGCAGCTCCCCCCAGTTGGTGGCGAGATACTCCCAGAAACCCATGAACGGCATTCTGCACGCACACCGGACGGCGGCCGGCCGAGGTGGGGGCGCGCCGGTCTGGCAGCCTGCCCGTGTGGAGATGCCCGGCACCGTGCGCGAGGTCGAGATCGAGCCGGGCGTGGTCCTGTGGGTGCAGGACCTGCCCGCGCACCGGCCGTCCCCGGCGGCGCCGGTTCTGCTCGTGCAGGGGGCCGGGCAGGCCGGGCTCGCCTGGCCGCACGCGCTGGTCGAGGTGCTGCGCGAGCGGCACCGGGTGGTCCGGTACGACCACCGGGACACCGGCCGGTCGACCCACGCGTTCGACGACCGGCCCTATGCCGTCACCGACCTGGCGACCGACGCGCTCGCCGTGCTCGACGGCTGCGGGATCGGCCGGGCGCACCTGGTCGGGATCTCGCTGGGCGGGGTGCTGGTGCAGCTGCTGGCCCTCGAGGTGCCGCAGCGGCTGGTCAGCGCGACCCTGCTGTGCACCGCGGCGCTGGACGGCGGCGCGGCGGGCCTGCCCGGACCGACCCGGGACGTGCTGCGGATGTGGCAGGAGCTGGGCGACCCGCGCGACGAGGCCGGCGAGCTGGCGTGGCGGGTCGAGTACTGGCGCCGGGTGTCCGGCGGCGTGCTGCCGTTCGACACCGCGGAGTTCGCCGCCCGGGAGCGACGGGTGATGGAGCACGGTGGACGGATCGAACCGTGCACCGCACACACCCAGGCCGACGTCGACGGCCTGGACCGGGGCGACGAGCTGGGCTCGGTCACGGTGCCGACGCTCGTCGTCGAGGCGCCGGAGGACCCGGTGCACCCGCCGCCGCACGCCGAGCACCTGGCGGCGCGGATCGGGGCGGCCGCCCAGCTCGTCACGGTCGACGGGATGGGTCACGCGCTGCCCGACCTGCTGTGCGAACCGATCGCGGCCGTGCTGCTGGAGCACGCGGCCGAGGCCGAGGAGGCCGAGGCGGCGGCGCCCACGGCACACCGGGACGGTCAGCCGACCCAGCGGTAGCGGCGCTCCGGACGGCCGGTGCCGCCGTAGCGCAGCCGCACGGTGACCTGCCCGGTCGAGACGAAGTGCTCCAGGTAGCGGCGCGCGCTGACCCGCGACAGCCGGGTCGCCTCCGCGCACTCGGTCGCCGACAGGTCCGTCTCGGGCCCGGACCCCGAGTGCTCGCGCAGGGTGCTCGCGACCAGCTCGGCGGTCGGGGTCGTCAGCCCCTTCGGCATCCGCTCGGGGCCACCGGGCATGCGGGCCGGCGCGGCGCCGGTCCCGCCGAAGATCCGGTCGATGTCGGACTGGTCGCGGACCCGGTCCAGGTCGCGCCGGGTGCGGGAGGCGCGGTGCACCTGGGCGGCGAGCGCAGCCGAGTCGAACGGCTTTACCAGGTAGTGCAGCGCTCCCCCGTGCAGCGCGGCGGCGACCGTGTCGGAGTCGTCGGCGGCGGTCACCACCAGGACGAACGGGTCGTCGGCGGCGCCGGTGCGCAGCCGCGTCAGCACCTCCAGACCGGACATATCGGGCAGGTACACGTCGAGCAGCACCAGCTCCGGGCGGAGCCGGGCGGCGGCGGCGAGGGCCGCCGCGCCGCTGTGGGCGACGCCGACCACGGTGCAGCCCTCGATCCGCTCCACGTAGCCGGAGTGGACCTTCGCGACCATGAAGTCGTCGTCGACGACCAGGACCCTCACACCCGCACCCCCGTCGGTGCCACCGGCAGCACCGCCTCGAAGACCGCACCGGCCCGGCCGGCCGGTGCGGGCCGCACCGCGATGGTGCCACCCCGGCGCAGGCATGCCTGCCGGGCCAGGGCCAGGCCGAGGCCGCGGCCGCCGATCTCGGCGGCCTTGGTGGAGTAGCCTGCCCGGAACACCTCCTCGGCGAGCTCGGAGGCGATCCCGGGGCCGGAGTCGCGGACCTCGACCCACACCTCGTCGCCGGGCGCGTCGCCGCCGCCGGCGAGCCCGATCTCGACGCGCCGCGGGCCCTCCCGCCCGGCGGTCGCGTCGATCGCGTTGTCGACGAGGTTGCCCAGCACCGTCACGATGTCCGCGGACAGGTCCGGGTCGTGCGCCGGGTCGGTGGGGTCGAGCCGGGAGTCCGGGTCGAGGGCGAGCTCGACGCCGCGCTCGGCGGCCTGGCTGTTCTTGGCGACGAGCAGGGCGGCGGTCGCCGGGTCGCCGACGCGTGCGGTGACCTGGCGGCGCCAGCCCTCCGAGGCGGCGACGATCCCGGCGACGAACCGGCGGACCTCGTCGTGCTCGCCCAGCTCGGTGAGCCCGGCGATGGTGTGCAGCCGGTTGGAGAACTCGTGGGCCTGCGCGCGCAGGGTGTCGGTGACGGTGTGCGAGGCGTCCAGCCGGTGCTGCAGCGTGGTGAGTTCGGTGCGGTCCCGCAGCGTGACGACGGCGCCCACGTCGCGCCCGTCGACGCGGACCGGGCGGCGGTTGAGCACCAGGGCCCGGGTGTCGCGCAGCACGAGCTGGTCCTCACCGTCGGCGGCGCCGGTGAGGACCTCGCGGAGCCGGTCGTCGAGGCCCAGGTCGGCGACGGCGTCGCCCTCCCGCGCGCCGGGCAGCTCCAGCAGCTCCCGGGCGACCGGGTTCAGCAGCATGATCCGGTGCGCGGTGTCCAGCCCGACGACGCCCTCCTTGACCCCGAGCAGCATCGCCTCACGACGCTGCACGAGCTCGACGATCTCGTCGGGCTCCAGGCCGAGGGTCTGGCGGCGGACGCGGCGGGCCAGCAGCAGCGACCCGAGGACGCCGACGCCCAGCGCCAGCCCCAGCAGCGCGCCGGTCTCCGCCCGCGCCCCCGCGAGCGACTCCCACGGCGAGGGCGCGCGGATCCCGGCCGAGACCAGCCCGGCGACGGCGCCGCGGTCGTCGATCACCGGGACCTGCGCGACGACGGTGCGACCGTCGGTGTTGCCGACCCAGGCCCGGCCCCGTGGCGCCGTGCTGCTCCCGGGGTCGAACCGCTGCCGGACCCGGGCCGGGTCGGGCGAGGTGCGGACGACCAGGCCGGCGTCGACGATCTCGATCCCGTCGGCGCCGGACAGGTTCTCCGCACTGCGGGCGAACGACGGCAGCAGGTCGTAGCGGCCGGTCTGCAGCGCCTCGCGGACGGTCGGGACCGATGCGACGTCCTCGGCGACCGACAGCATCCGGCGGCCCTGGGTCTCGCGGAAGGACTCCGAGGACTGGACGGCGGCCAGCGCCGCGACGGCTCCGAGCAGCACGAGCACGACCACCAGCTGCCAGACGAGGAACTGGCGGGCCAGCGGCCCGCCCGTCCGCCCCGCGCGCCGTCGCATGCGCGCAGCCTAGGGTCCGCGGGGGACCCGCGTGATCAGCGCGGCCGGCGCGGCCCTCCCGGGCGGTCGGCGTCGCGCGGCTCACCCGAGGTGGACCGGCCCGGTCGCGGGCGCGCAGACTCGCGGTCGAGCGACGGGCGACGGGCGACGGGCGACGGGCGGGCATGGCATGGCAGGGACGGCGACGCGGCCCGGCGCAGCGACGGTCGCTGCCCGGGCCCGGCGCGGCCCGGTCGCCCCGCTGGCCGTGGTGCTCGTGCTGGCCCTCGCCGCCGTCGTCGTGCCGGTGGTGCTCGCCGGGGCGGCGCGCCCCCTGCCGGAGCTGCGGATCCTGGTGCCCAACCCGCCGGGCGGCGGCTACGACGCCACCGCCCGCAGCGCGGCGAAGGTGCTGTCCGACAACGGGATCACCGGGCCGGTGGAGGTGTTCAACCTATCCGGCGCCGGCGGTGTCGCCGGGCTCGGGCGGGTGGTCAACGAGTCCGGCAACGGGCGGCTGCTGCTGAGCATGGGGCTCGGGGTGGTCGGTGCGACCGCGTCCCGCGACACTCCGCTCTCGCTCACCGACACCACGCCGATCGACCGGCTGACCGAGGAGTCCGAGATCGTCGTCGTGCCGGCGCAGTCGCCCCACCGCGACGTCCGCTCGCTCGTCGGCTCGTGGGGCGCCGACCCGCGCCGGCTCGTCGCCGGCGGCGGCTCCAGCGTCGGCGGACCCGACCACCTCGCCACGATGCTGCTCGCCGAGGGCGCCGGCATCTCCCCGGACCGGGTCCGCTACGTCGCCTACGAGGGCGGGGGCCCGCTGCTCGCCGCGGTGCTGCGCGGCGAGGTCGGGTTCGCGGTGTCCGGGGTCGGCGAGTTCGCCGACCAGATCGGGTCCGGGGACCTCCGGGTGCTCGCCGTGACCGCGGGCGAGCGGGTGCCCGGGCTCGACGTGCCGACGCTGCGCGAGTCCGGGATCGACGTGGAGTTCACCAACTGGCGCGGGCTCGTCGCCCCGCCCGGGCTCTCCGGGGCCGACCGCGCCGCGCTGTCCGGCGCCGTCGCCGCGATGCGCGCGACGCCGGAGTGGCAGCGCGTGCTGGCCGACAACGGCTGGAACGACGCGTGGCTGCCCGGGCCGGACTTCGCACGGTTCACCGCCGCCGAGAACCGGCGCGTGGAGCACGTCCTGGGCGAGCTGGGCCTGCGGTCCCGATGACCCGCACGGCACGACCGAAACGACCACAACGACCGTTGTGGCCGTTACGGAGACACCGGGGCGGTGGTTCCGCACACTTCTCGGCGTTCGCTTCGCAACGGTGAGATCGGACGCAGATGACACAGTCGACGGCTCCTCCGCAGACGCAGGACCGGCCTACGCCGGACGACCCCACGCCGCCCGTGCCGCGGCCCCGGGTCGGCCCCCTCCTCGGCACGGTCCTGGCCGTCCTGGCCGCCCTGCTGCTCGTTCCGCCCGCGGTGGGCGCGCTCGGCGGCGGCGGCGGCGACGGCACCCAGCTCCGCGGGCTGCGGATGCTGGTCCCCAACGCCCCCGGCGGCGGGTACGACGTCACCGCCCGCAGCGCGGCCAAGGCCATGGAGGACGCCGGGCTGACCGGCTCGGTCGAGGTCTTCAACCTGCCCGGCGCGGGCGGCACGGTCGGTCTGGGGCGGACCGTCAACGAGGCCGGCGACGACCGGCTCGTGATGAGCATGGGCCTGGGCGTGGTCGGGAGCGTGTACTCCAACGACTCGCCCGCCACGCTCGCCGAGACCACCCCGGTCGCCCGGCTCACCCAGGAGACCGAGATCGTGGTCGTGCCGGGCGACTCCCCCTACCGCGACCTGGACGACCTGCTGGCCGCCTGGCGGGCGGACCCGGGCAGGACCCCGGTCGGCGGCGGCTCGTCCCCCGGCGGCCCGGACCACCTGGCCCCGATGCTGATGGCCGAGGGCGCCGGGCTCGACCCGCGCACGGTCAACTTCGTCTCCTACGACGGCGGCGGCGAGCTGCTCGCCGCGGTGCTCGGCGGCAAGGTCGCGTTCGGGGTGTCCGGGCTCGGCGAGTTCGCCGACCAGATCGCCTCCGGCGACCTGCGGGTGCTCGCGGTGACCGCGGGCGAGCGGGTCGCGGGGGTGGACGCGCCGACGCTGCGCGAGTCCGGCATCGACGTCGAGTTCACGAACTGGCGCGGAGTCGTCGCCCCGCCGGGGCTCGACCCGGAGGGCGTGGCCGAGCTGGAGAGGGCCTTCGCCGACCTGCGCGCGACACCGGAGTGGCGCGCGGTGCTGGAGCGCAACGGCTGGCAGGACGCGTACCTGCCGGGACCGGAGTTCGGCCGGTTCCTGGCCGAGGAGGACGCCCGCGTCGAGCGGGTGCTGACCGGGCTGGGGCTGACGTGACGACCACCGGGGACACCGGGACCACCGGGACCGCGCGCTCCTGGTGGAAGGAGCACTCCGAGCTGGGGGTGTCGGTGCTGCTGGCCCTCACCGGCCTGCTGGTGCTCGGTGACACCCTCGCCGAGGGCGGCGGCGGCTCCGCCGCCGACCCGCTCGGGCCACGCACGGTGGCGTTCGTGCTCGGTGCGGCGCTGCTGGTGCTGGCGGCGCTGCTCACCGTCGACGTGCTCCGCGGCGGCCGCGGCGAGGCCGAGGGCGGCGAGGACGTCGACCTCGACACGAGGATGGACCTGCGCACGGTCGGGATGCTGGCCGGGGTGATCGTCGCGACCGCGGCGCTGATCCCGCTGGCCGGCTGGCCGATCGCCGGAACCGTCCTGTTCGCCGGCGCCACCTACGCGCTCGGGTCGCGCGCGCTGCTCCGCGACCTCGGCATCGCCGCCGGGGTCTCCCTGCTGACCTGGGTGCTGTTCGACGCCGTGCTCGGCGTCGACCTCCCGGGCGGCCCGCTGATGGGGGTGTTCGGCTGATGGGCACGTTCGACCTGCTCATGAACGGGTTCGCGAACGCGCTGACCCCGCAGAACCTGCTGTTCGCCGCGTTCGGGGTGCTGCTCGGCACCGCGATCGGCGTGCTGCCGGGCATCGGCCCGGCGATGGCGGTGGCGCTGCTGCTGCCGGTGACCTACGCGTTCGATCCGACCGGCGCGTTCATCATGTTCGCCGGCATCTACTTCGGGGCGATGTTCGGCGGCTCGACGACGTCGATCCTGCTCAACACCCCCGGCGAGTCCGCCTCGGTGATGGCGGCCATCGAGGGCAACCCGATGGCGAAGTCCGGGCGCGGCGCGCAGGCACTCGCCACCGCCGCGATCGGGCACTTCATCGGCGGCATCGTCGGCGTGACCGGCCTGGTGCTGATCGCGCCGCTGATCGCCTCGGTCGCCGTCGACATCGGCGCCCCGGACTACTTCGCGATCATGGTGCTGGCCTTCGTCGCCGTCAGCGGGGTGCTCGCAGCCTCCCGGGTCCGCGGGTTCGCCGCGCTGGCGCTGGGCCTGACGATCGGCCTGGTCGGGCTCGACCCGATCTCCGGGCAGCCGCGCCTCACCTTCGGGGTGCCGCAGCTGGCCGACGGCATCGACGTCATCATCGTCGCGGTCGGCCTGTTCGCGATCGGCGAGGCGCTCTGGGTCGCCGCGCACCTGCGGCGACGCCAGCAGGAGGTCATCCCGGTCGGCCGTCCGTGGCTGGGTCGCGAGGACCTGCGGCGCACGTGGAAGCCCTGGCTGCGCGGGCCGTTCATCGGGTTCGGGTTCGGCTCGATCCCGGCCGGCGGCGCCGAGATGTCGACGTTCATGGCCTACGTGACCGAGCGGAAGCTGTCGAAGCACCCGGAACAGTTCGGGAAGGGCGCCATCGAGGGGGTCGCCGGGCCGGAGTCCGCGGCGAGCGCGTCGTCGGCGGGGACACTCGCCACGATGCTCACACTCGGCCTGCCGACGACGGCGATCGCCGCGGTCATGCTGGCGGCCTTCCAGCAGTTCGGCATCCAGCCCGGCCCGCTGCTGTTCCAGAAGGAGCCGGACCTGGTCTGGACGCTCATCGCGAGCCTGTTCATCGGCCTGGTCATGCTGCTGGCGCTCAACCTGCCGCTGGCCCCGGCGTGGGCGAAGCTGCTGCGGATCCCGCGGCCGTACCTCTACGCGGGCATCCTGTTCTTCGCCTGCATCGGCGCCTACGCGGTGTCCGGTCAGCCGGTCGACCTGCTGGTGCTGCTCGCGATCGGCGCCATCGGGTTCCTGATGCGCCGGTTCGGGCTGCCGGTGCTGCCGGCGATCATCGGGGTCATCCTCGGCCCGGATGCGGAGCTGCAGCTGCGCCGCGCCCTGCAGATCGCCGACGGCGACGTCACGACGCTCGTCTCCACCCCGCTGGCGGTCGTGGTGTACTCGCTGATCGCGATCCTGCTGGTCGTACCGGTCGTGCTCCGCGCGGTCCGCGCCCAGCGCGGCGACCGGGAGTCCGAGACGGTCTGACCCGGCCGGCGACCCCGACGGCGCCCCGCGGCCGCACCGGCCGGGGCGTCGTCGGCACGACAACGCTGCCCACGGTGCGCGTCACGTCATGGCTGGCGACGACCGTGTCGTAGCGCAATCCTGGGCCGGTGGCGATCACCAAGACCCCGCGACGGGTCCGCGACCGGGTGGGCTCCTGGCTCCTGCAGGACGCGCACCGGCCCGAACGGCACGGGCCGCACACCCGGCTCGAGCCGGAGCACCCGCGCCATCCCTGGTGGAAGGTCATGTGCCTGACCGGCGTCGACTACTTCTCGACGCTGGGCTACCAGCCGGGGATCGCGGCGCTCGCCGCCCGCGTGCTCTCCCCGTCGCCACTCTGGTCCTGGTCGCGGTGACGCTGCTCGGCGCGCTGCCGGTCTACCGCCGCGTCGCCCGGGAGAGCCCGCACGGCGAGGGCTCCATCGCGATGCTGGAGCGGCTGCTGCCCGGGTGGCGCGGCAAGGTGTTCGTCCTGGTCATGCTCGGGTTCGCGGCCACCGACTTCCTCATCACGATGACGCTGTCCGCGGCCGACGCCACCGCGCACCTGGTGCAGAACCCGCTGGCGCCCGCCGCGCTGCAGGGGCAGAACGTGCTGATCACGCTGCTGCTGCTCGCGCTGCTCGGCGGGGTGTTCCTCGCCGGGTTCTCCGAGGCCATCCGGATCGCGGTCGCGCCGGTCGCGGTCTACCTGGTGCTCAACGCCGTCGTCGTGGTCGACCGGCTGGTCCGGATCGTCACGGCGCCGCACGTCGTCGCGGACCGGTCGGCGCTGCTCGTGTCCCGCTACCCGGACCCGCTGCTGATGGTGGGGATCGCGCTGATCGTGTTCCCCAAGCGCGCGCTGGGCCTGTCCGGGTTCGAGACCGGGGTGTCGGTGATGCCGCTGGTCCGCGGCCGCGACGGTGACACCGAGGACCGCCCGGAGGGCCGGATCGCGGGCACCCGGCGGCTGCTCACCGTCGCCGCGCTGATCATGAGCACCTTCCTGGTGACCTCCAGCATCGTGACCGTACTGCTGATCCCCGAGGCGGACTTCGCCCCCGGCGGGCAGGCGAACGGCCGGGCGCTGGCGTTCCTGGCCCACCGCGGCCTGGGGAACGTCGTCGGCACCGTCTACGACCTGTCCACGATCGCGATCCTGTGGTTCGCCGGGGCATCGGCCATGGCGGGCCTGCTCAACGTGATGCCCCGGTTCCTGCCCCGGTACGGCATGGCGCCGTCCTGGGCCAGGGCCGCGCGGCCGCTGGTCCTGGTCGTGCTGGTGCCGATGACCTCCGCGGCGGTCGCCGTCGCCTTGTCGGTGCGGCGCACCGGGAGCCGCCCGGCCGTCGTCGCGTTCGTGCTGATCGCGCTCGTGTTCGTCTACACGACGGTGGCGAACGTCGTCGAACGGCCGGAGGGGGTGAAGATCGCCGCCTGCTTCATCGCGGGGGGGATCCTGGTGGTGTCGCTGCTGTCGCGCACCCTGCGCGCGTTCGAGCTGCGCGTCACCGACGTCACCCCGGACGACACCGCCCGCGGGTTCCTCGACGAGTGCTCCGGCGCCGGCCGGCCGCTGCGCCTGGTCGCGCACGAGCCCCGCCCCGGCGAGCGGGACAGCGTCACAGACCCGTCGGAGCTCGAGTCGGGCGTCACCGTGCGCGGCGAGCGGCGCGGCCCCTACCGGGTGCTGACGACGTCGGCGCCTCGGTCCCGAACGCGATCGCCGCGCTGCTGCCGCACCTGCGCGACGTCACCGGCACCGCCCCGCACGCCTACTTCGACTGGACCGAGGGCAACCCGGTGCGCCACTTCGGCCGGTACCTGTTCACCGGCGTCGGCGAGGTCGCGCCGATCACCCGGAGATCCTGCGGAAGGCCGAGCCCGACGTGGCCCGGCGCCCCGTGGTGCACGTCGGTTAGGGCGGCCCGTGGTGGCCGGCGTGGGTCCCGCGGACGACGTCCCCGCGGATCTCGGTGGCCCCACGGTGATCTCCCCGGCATCCGGTTGACACCCACCGGCTCTGCGGGTTCGGTGGGACCGTGACCGGCTTCCTGCTGACCCGACGCCGTCACGTCGACAACCTCGTCGTCGTGAGCCAGGCCTGTCACTGATCGCGTCACCGCAGGTCCGTTTCCTCCCTCTTTCCTCTCTTTCCGGCGCCGTCGTGCGCCCGTCTGCCGTGCCCGGCACACCCCCGAGGAGTCTCCCGTGTCCGATGCTCTCGACACCACGCCCAACACCCGGATCCAGGAGCCGCTGAAGTTCGCGTACTGGGTCCCGAACGTCTCCGGTGGGCTGGTCACCAGCACCATCGAACAGCGCACCGACTGGGGCTTCGAGTACAACAAGAAGCTGGCGCAGACCGCCGAGAACAACGGCTTCGAGTACGCGCTGTCCCAGATCCGCTACATGGCCAGCTACGGCGCCGACCACCAGCACGAGGCCACCGCGTTCTCCCTCGCGCTGGGGCTGGCCACCGAGCGGCTCACGGTGATCGCCGCCGTCCACCCCGGCCTGTGGGAGCCCTCGGTGCTGGCCAAGTGGGTCGCCACCGCCGACCACCTGACGAACGGCAGGCTCGCGGTCAACGTCGTCTCCGGCTGGCTGAAGGCCGAGTTCACCGCGATGGGCCAGCCGTGGCTCGAGCACGACGAGCGCTACCGCCGCAGCAACGAGTTCATCCGTGTGCTGCGCGAGATCTGGACCTCCGACGGCGGCGCCGAGTTCGCGGGCGACTTCTACCGGATCCGCGACTTCGACCTCAAGCCGCGCCCGCTCGACGTCCCCGGCCGTCCGCACCCGGAGATCTTCCAGGGCGGCAACTCCACCGCGGCCCGCTACAACGGCGGCACCGTGTCGGACTGGTACTTCTCCAACGGCAAGGACTACGACGGCTTCTCCGAGCAGGTCGAGGAGGTCCTCGGCCACGCGAAGACCGCCGAGCGCCTGCAGCCGGTCCGGTTCGGCCTCAACGGCTTCATGATCGCCCGCGATGACGAGAAGGAGGCCAGGGACACCCTGCGCGAGATCATCGAGAAGGCGAACCGGCCGGCCGTCGAGGGTTTCCGCGACGCCGTCCAGCAGGCCGGTAACTCCACCGGCGACAAGCGCGGGATGTGGGCCGACTCCTCCTTCGAGGACCTCGTCCAGTACAACGACGGTTTCCGGACCCAGCTCATCGGCAGCCCGGAGCAGATCGCCGACCGCGCGATCGAGTACAAGCGGCGCGGCGCGAACCTGCTGCTGCTCGGCTTCCTGCACTTCCAGGAGGAGGTCGAGTACTTCGGCGCGAAGGTGCTCCCGATCATCCGGGAGAAGGAGGCCGAGCTCGCCGCCCGCGAGCCGCAGCTGACCGCCGTCTGACCGGCGGCGTCCGACCGACACCTGCCCGCACGGGCCCGGCGACCGTCGTCGCCGGGCCCGTGCGTGTCCCCGGGGACCGTCCTGACCGGACATCCCGCCCCTCGTCCCATTTCCGGGAACGTCTCGTTGACTTCCGCGGTGACCTACCCGAACACTGGGACCGTGCTGTTCATCGAGTTCACCCGTCGACGCCACGTCGACCTCTCGCGTGTGAACTCCTCGCTCTGTCGCTGACCGGCATCCCCGTCGCACCTCTCCGCGTGTGACGGCCGGCGGGCGTCCGTCCCGCCGGTGATCGCCCGGCACCGTTCCCGCAGCCGGGCCCCCTCCCCCGCGCACCGTCGTGGCGCGCCCGCACCCGGGCGCCCCGCGTGGCGTGCCGTCGAGGTGCCCGGCTCCCTGCACGACGAGGAGTCACCCATGACCACCACCGAGATCCGTCCCGAGACCGTGACCGAGTCCTGGGACCCCGTACCCACCGACGCCGCGGGCTGGATCGCCCGCGCCGGCGAGGTCCGCGCCGTCCTGGCCCGCGACGCCGCCGCACGCGAGCGCGCCGGCGCCACCCCGCACGCCGAGGTCGCCCTGCTGAAGGCCTCCGGCCTGGTCACCCTGCTCGGTCCGGTCGAGCACGGGGGCGGGTGCCAGGACTGGACCGTCGCCTACCGGGTGATCCGCGAGGTCGCGGCCGGCGACGGCTCGATCGGGCAACTGCTCGGCTACCACCTGCTGTGGTTCTGGGCCGCGCGCCTGGTCGGCACGCCCGAGCAGATCGCGGCGGTCGAGGAGCAGGCGACCCGCGAACGCTGGTTCTTCGGCGGCGCGGTCAACCCCCGCGACGACGACCTGACCATCCGCGACGAGGGCGACGAGCTCGTCTACGACGGGCGGAAGAGCTTCTCCACCGGCAGCCGGGTCTCCGACGTGACCGTGCTGGAGGGCGTCATCGAGAACACCGACACCCACGTGTTCGCCATCGTGCCGAGCGCCCAGGAGGGCATCGTCTACGGCGACGACTGGGACAACATCGGCCTGCGCCTGTCGGAGTCGGGAAGCGTCACGGTCTCGGGCGTGCGGGTGCCGTGGGCGTCGGCCGCCGGGTTCACCGACAAGGTGTTCGCCCCGCGCGTCTACAACACCTTCAACGTGCCGGTGATCCAGCTGGTGTTCGTCGCGTTCTACCTCGGGATCGCGCGCGGGGCCCTGGAGGCGGGCGCGGAGTACACCCGCACACGGACCCGGCCGTGGCTCTACGGCGGCCACGAGCGGGCCGTCGACGAGCCCTACCAGCTCGATCTCTACGGCGACTACACCGCCAAGCTCTGGGCGGTGGAGGCGCTGGCCGACGCCGTCGCGGCCGAGCAGCAGCGGCTGCACGACGACGCCGACGCCGTGACCGCCGAGCAGCGCGGCGAGCACGAGGTGCGCGTCGCCGCGGTGAAGGCGCGGGCCACCGAGGTCGCGCTGGAGATCACCGGCGGGATCTTCGAGGGACTCGGCGCGCGGGCGACCCGGACCGAGCTCGGCTTCGACCGCTTCTGGCGCGACGTGCGCACCCACACCCTGCACGACCCGGTCGCCTACAAGCGGCGCGAGGTCGGGGCGTGGGTGCTGCGCGACGAGCTGCCCGAGCCGACCTGGTACACCTGATCCCGGGATCACCCGGACACGACACCGCCCGCCCCGGTCGCACTGGGGCGGGCGGTGTCGTCGCGCGGCGGTGCCGCGGAGTCCTCGGTGTCGGAGCGCCGGCGGGGCCGTGGAGTCGGCGGGGCCGTCGGCTCGGCGCGGCGCTCAGCCGACGGTCGTGCGGTCGCCCTCGCCCGCGGGCGTGCGGTCGGTGCGGACCCGCGGGAGGAACCGGCCGGTCCGGGCGCGGTACTCGGCGTACTCGGGGCCCAGAGCACTGCCCAGGCCGGGCTCGTAGACCGCGCGGGCCTGGATCTGCACCGCGACCAGGATCAGCACCCCGGCGAGCACACCGAGCAGGGTCGGGGCCATGAACAGCATCCCGGCGCACCCGACGATCAGGCCGGTCAACGCGGGGTTGCGGACACGACGGTAGATCCCGCCGGTGGCGAGCACCGGGCGTCGTGCGGCGTCCGGGTCCCCGGCCGCGGCCGCACCGGCCTCGGCGGCCGAGCGGCGCCACACCGTGCCGAGCTGCAGCATCGCGACCGCGACGACGGCGAACCCGAGCAGCAGCAGCCCCGCCCCGACTACGGCGACCGCCGGCCGGGCCAGCACCGAGATCGGCTGCAGCACGTCGAGGGCCACCAGCAGCGGCGCCCCGAAGCCGAGGACCGCGGCCAGCACGAACAGCGTGCGGGCCCACCAGGCCGGGCTGCCCGGGGTCCGGGCGACGTCGAGCCTGCGCTCCCCGCGGGCACGGTGCGCGCGACCGCGGAACCACAGCCCGACGCCCACGGCGAGTGCCCCCAGCACCAGCGCGGCCCACCCGAGCCCGTGGTGCCCGGCGACGTCGAACACGCGGGCCCAGGCGTTCTCGCCCCACACCTGCGGGACGGCCTCGTACAGCAGCCAGGCGCCGAAGACGAAGAACATCACCGCGGCGCCGATCGAGATGGCCCGCTCCGGGAGCCGCTTGCCGAGCTGGCGCCCGACGACGATGGCCAGCGCGTCCGCGGCGACCATGCCGGCCGTGGACCCGGCCCAGATACCGATCGACCCGGCGAGGGTGCCGTGCTGAGTGGCCAGGGTGATCGTCGCGAGCATCGTCTTGTCACCGAGCTCGGCGAGGAAGAACGCGACCGACGCGGCGACGACGGCGGACCCGCCGGCCCGCCTGGCCTTGGCCTCCTCGTCCTCGGAGAGGCTGTCACCGCGCAGCGTCCAGGCGCCGAACGCCAGGAAGGCGACCGCGGCGACCAGCGCGATCCAGCCGGTCGGGATCGACGCACCCAGGCCGTAGCCGACGGCGACCGACACGAGGTGGGTCACCGAGGTGGCGATCGTGATCCCGATCAGGACCGGGATCGCGTTGAAGCGCGTCGCGAACGTGAGGGCCATGAGCTGCGACTTGTCGCCCAGCTCGGCCACGAAGATGACGCCGAAGCTGACCGCGAACGCGATCAGGAATCCATCCATGTCCATCCCTCGATCTCGACCGGACCGAGGATGGGTGCCCTCGATCCGGTGTATCCGGATCGAAGGTCTCGCTCGCCTGGTGGTGGTCAGGCCGCTGCGCCCGGGTCGGCCGTCGCAGGACGAGGCGGACCAGTATGTCGAGCGCAGCGTTGGGAGCTACTCCCCTTCGCGTACGAGGAGACGGTACCTCATCGATCCAGAGCGGCTCGACACCTGATGCGCATCCGAAGGTGTGACCGCCCTCTCAGCGCCGACCCCCTGCGATGGCTTAGCGTCGCGAACGAGTCGTGTCACCGGTGACCGAGGAGGACCCGTCATGCCCGAGGCCGTCGTCTGTGCCGCCGTCCGGACACCGATCGGGAAGCGGAAGGGTTCGCTGGCCGAGGTCCACCCGGTCGACCTGTCCGCCGCCGTGCTCACCGCCCTGGCCGAGCGGACCGGGATCGATCCCGCCGTCGTCGACGACGTCGTGTGGGGCTGTGTGAACCAGGTAGGCGACCAGGCCGCGCAGATCGGCCGCTACGCCCTGCTCGCCGCGGGCTGGCCGGAGTCGGTGCCCGGGGTGACGGTGAACCGGGCGTGCGGGTCGAGCCAGTCCTCGTTCGACTTCGCGGCCGGGATGGTGCTGGCCGGGCAGTACGACGTCGTCGTCGCCGGTGGGGTGGAGTCGATGACCCGGGTGCCGCTGGGCGCGGGCCGCGACCTGGGGCGTCCCTACGGACCGCTGGTGCGCGAGCGCTACCGCGCCGACCTGGAGTCCGGGGAGTTCCCGAACGGCGACTTCAACCAGGGTGTCGGCGCCGAGCGGATCGCCCGGGACTGGACGCTGTCGCGGACCCGGCTCGACACCTACGCCGCCCGGTCCCACGAGCTCGCCGCCGCCGCGATCGACGCCGGCGCGTTCGACGACCAGCTCGTCGAGGTACCCGGGGCGCCCGGGTTCACCGCCGACGAGGGCCTGCGCCGCGGGACCACCACCGACACCCTGGCCGCGCTGAAGCCGTCGTTCTCCGCGGACGGGGTGATCCACGCCGGGAACAGCTCGCAGATCTCCGACGGCGCGTCGGCGGTGCTGGTCACCACCCCGGAGAAGGCCCGCGAGCTCGGCCTGACCCCGATCGTCCGCTACCACTCCGGGGCTGTGTCCGGCGCCGACCCGCTGCGGATGCTGACCGGCCCCATCCCGGCGACGCAGAAGGTGCTGAAGCGCTCCGGGCTGTCGATCGGTGACATCGGCGCGTGCGAGGTCAACGAGGCGTTCGCGCCGGTCCCGCTGGCCTGGCAGGCCGAGCTGGGCGCCGACGACGCCGTGCTCAACCCGCTCGGCGGGGCGATCGCCGTCGGGCACCCGCTGGGCGCCTCGGGCACGGTGCTGCTCACCCGCCTGGTGCACCACATGCGCGACCGCGGGATCCGCTACGGGCTGCAGACCATGTGCGAGGGCGGCGGTACCGCCAACGCGACGATCGTGGAGCTGGTCGCCTGACCTTCAAGGTTCCGCCCCGTGCTGTGGGTGGGCCCGCGGCGGGGCCGCGCTCGCCGTGCCGGGGCCGGGTCCTCACCGTGGTCGGCGCCCTCTCCTGACCAGGGCGTCCCGACCGACCGACACGGCCGCGACGGGCACTCTCACCCGATGCCCGAGCGATTCCCAGCGCGGTCACAGGGTCGTCTCAGGGTCGCGGCGCACAGTTGCACCATGACCGAGAACGGGCCGGGAACGGGCGAGCCGTCCGACGGACGGACCTCCACCGGAGACGACGCCACCGACCCCTTCCGGCCCGAGCGGCACGACGGGGCGGTCCCCGCCACCACCGCGCACGCCGACGACGTCCAGGCACAGGAGGCGGCCACCGTGACCGACACCGACCACCGCCGGCAGCAGGGCGCCGGCCCTGGCGACCGGACGACTCCGCCGCCGTGGGCGACCGCCAGCAACCCGACGATCCCGGCCTACGGGGCGGGCAGCCCGCCCACCTCGGTGTACCCGCCGTTCCCGCAGCCGGGTCCGGCGCCCGGGCCCCCGCGCCGGTTCGGCGCGGGCCTCGCAGCCGTCGCGCTGACCGCCGCCCTCGTCGGCGGCGCGGCCGGAGCCGGTGGCGCTTACCTGATGCTCGACGGCTCCTCGTCCCCCGCCACGCTGACCAGCGCGGCGGCCTCCGGCACCCCGGCCACCCCCGCCGACGGCTCGATCGCCGGCGCCGCGGCCGCGATCACCCCGAGCACCGTCGACATCCAGGTCCGCACCGCGCAGGGCGTCGCCGAGGGGTCCGGGGTCGTCCTGACCTCCGACGGGCAGATCCTCACCAACAACCACGTCGTCTCCGGCGCCGGCGACGGCGGGCGGATGACGGTGTCCACCGCCGACGGCCGGCAGTACACCGCGACGGTGGTCGGCACCTCCCCCGGCTACGACCTCGCCGTCATCCGGCTGCAGGGCGCCTCGGACCTCAAGCCGGCCACCCTCGGGGAGTCCTCGGGCGTGCAGGTCGGCGAGCAGGTCGTCGCGAACGGCTCGCCGCAGGGGCTGTCCGGCACCGTCACCGCCGGCATCGTCTCCGCGCTGAACCGGACCGTCACCGCGGGCGGCGACGGCCAGTCCCCGGTCGTCTACAACGGGCTGCAGACCGACGCACCGATCAATCAGGGCAACTCCGGCGGTCCGCTGGTCAACCTGGCCGGGCAGGTCGTCGGCATCAACTCGGCGATCGCCACCGCCGGGCAGGGTTCCGGCTCGATCGGGCTGGGCTTCGCGATCCCGGTCGACACCGCCAGGCGGGTCGCCCAGGAGCTGATGGACTCCGGCGTCGCGACCAAGCCGCAGCTCGGCGTGCAGGGCTCGGTGGCGTCCTCCGGTGGCGCCACGAGCGAGGCCGGTGGCGCCCAGATCGCCTCGGTGGAGCCGGACTCGCCGGCGGCGGCCGCGGGCGTCGCGGCGGGCGACGTCGTGACCCGGGTCAACGAGTACCCGGTGTCGAGCTTCGCGGACCTGATCGCCCGGGTCGGCAACTTCGCCCCCGGCCAGCAGGTCACGCTGAACGTCGGCAGCGGCTCCGGTGCCCGCGAGGTGCCGGTGACCCTGGGCAGCGTGGAGGACACCGCCGCCGCGACCGCCCAGAACGGGGCGCGGACCGTGCCGCAGGACGGCTCCTCCGGCGAGCTGCCGTTCGGCATCAACCCCTTCGGCGACGGCGACTGATGCGATCTCCCCGGGGCGACGCCACGCCCCGGGCACCCACTCCGGCCGGGCGCGACACCCCCCTCCCGTCGCGCCCGGCCGGTTCCGTGTGCGCTGGTGGGCCGTCCGGTCTCAGCCGACGGGGTGACGGGCCCGCAACCGGGACCGCACCCGTCCGGCCAGCGCCGTGACCCCGGCGACGACGGCCACCAGCCCGACCGCGAGCAGCGCCGCCACCACCGGGGAGTCGGTGAGGTTGCCGGTCAGCACCCCGAGCACGCCGTAGAGCAGCGTCCACAGCACCGCACCGGCCGCGACGGCGGGCACCAGCTTCGCCCAGGTCATCCCCGACACCGCGGCCGCGATCAGGGTCGGCACCCGCCCCGCCGGGGCGACCCGTCCGACCAGCACGACCAGCCAGCCGCGGTCGGCGAACGCGCCGCGCATGCGTTCGATCCGGGCCGCGGTGCGCGCACCACCGAGCCGCCCGCCCGCGACCGCGGCACGGACCGGGTCACCGGCCAGCCGGGCGACGGCGAAGGTGACGAGGTCACCCAGCAGGGCCGCGGCGAAGGCCAGCAGCAGCACCACCGGCAGCGACAGCGCGGAACTCGTCATCGCCGTCGCGGCGGCGGCACCGACGATCGCGCCGGTCGGCACCACCGGCAGCACCGATCCGAGCAGCACTCCCCCAGCGACGACGAGGTAGGCGATCCGCCCGGCGTCCGGGCTGAGTTCGGCCTCGAGCCAGTCCTGCGCCGGTGCGGCCAGCAGCTGCAGCGCGCTCACGCCGGCGTCCCGACGGCGGCACCGGGCGGGAGCACCAGGGTGCGGGTGGGCAGCCCGGCCGCGGCGACGGCGTCGGCGAAGTCGTGCGGCGGGCGCACGAGCAGCTCCCGCATCCGGGATCCGGTCCGCCCCGGGACCGAGCACAGCCCGGCGACGGCGAGGGTCCCCCAGTGCACCGGCACCGCGACGGCCGGTGCGAGCCGCCGGACGGCCTCGGCGGCGCCGGCCGGGTCGAGGTGCCCCGGCCCCAGGTTGGGGCCCCAGCCCCACACCGGCAGCGCGGCGAGGTCGATCGGACCCTGGGCGGCGACGTCGTCGAGCCCGGGGAACAGCCCGGTGTCCCCGGCGACGTAGACGCGCAGACCGTCGCCCTCCAGCAGGTGTCCCATCGCGTCGGCCTGCGGTCCGCGGGTGAACCGCGGCCCCCACCGGTGCCCGGAGTGGTCGGCCGGGGTGCCGGTGACGCGCAGTCCGTCGACGACGCGGGTCTGCCCGACGGCGAGCTCGGAGACCCGGGCGACGCCGCGGCGGCGGAGCCAGTCGCCCGCCCCCGTGGGCACCACGACCTCCACCGACCGCGGCAGCCGGCGCAGCGAGGCCAGGTGCAGGTGGTCGGCGTGCAGGTGGGAGATCAGGACCAGGTCGACCCCCGCGGGCCCCGCCGGGTCGACGGCCGGCGCGGTACGGCGCAACGGACCGACCGAGTTCCCCAGCACCGGGTCGGTGAGAACGGTGCGGCCACCGATCCGCAGTCGCAGGGTGCTGTGGCCGAGGAAGGTCGTCTCCGGCAGGTCCACACCGGCGAGTATCCCCTCAGGCGTTGCCGAGGACCCGGTCGACCGCGATCTGCAGCACCACCCGCCGGGGGTTCGGCCGGGGCTGCTTGTACTCGGCGGCGTAGCGGCGCTCGGCGTCGGCGACCACGTCGGGCTCGTCCCGCACGACGGCGCGGCCCTCCAGGGTGGACCAGGTGCGCCCGTCGACGACGGTGACGCTGACCCGGGCCCCGTCCGGTCCGGCCGCGGCGACGTTGCGCGCCTTCTGCGACCCGCCGCTGCAGATCACCCGGGCGGTGCGCTCGGCCACGTCGACGGTCACCCCCACCGGCGCCGCGTGCGGGGTGCCGTCGCGGCGCAGGGTCACCAGGACGCACGGCCGGCGCTGGGACCAGAGCTCGACGAACGCGTCGGAGACGCCGTCGTCGAGCGACCGGCGACGGGGCGGGACGGGGGTGGTGGTCACGTCGCCATCCTGGACGTCGCACCGGCCAGGGCGCGCCCGGCACGCCGAGGAGCCGGTCACTCCTGGCGACACCACTCGCCCCAGTGATCCCCGTACGGGCGACTCGCCTGGCCCCGCCGATCGGGTGTCGCTTCACTCTCCGCCATCGGACAGGGCGTCCCGTTCGCCCCACCGGTCACGAGGATCACGTTCGTCACAGGGAGTGGATCATGACCGCACGTTCGCTCGTCCGCCGCACCGGCGCCGTCGCCGCCACCGTCACCCTCGCCGCGCTCGCCGGGCTCCCGCTGGCCGGGGCGGCGTCGGCCGCGGAACCGGCCGCCACCCCGGTGACGAGCGTCGTCACGGCCCCGGCCCAGGAGGACACCGAGGAGCCGCCGGCCGAGGAACCCACCGACGACGCGACGCCGGCCGACGACGACCCGGACGCCACCGACCCGGACGAGACCGGCCCCGAGGAGACGACCACCGCTCCGGAGACGACCACTCCCGCGGCCGGTGCTCCCGCCACCGGCCGCGACAGCGACCTGGACTGCGTCGACCTCTCCCGCGCCCAGGCCCAGGCGGTGCTCGCCGCCGACCCCTCGGACCCGAACAACCTGGATCGCGACGGCGACGGCCGGGCCTGCGAGGGCCCGGACCTCGTCGCGGCCGCCGGCACCGGGCAGGTGCGCGCGGTCCCCGGCGGCGGTGTCGAGGCCGGTGACGGCTCCGGCGGCGCCGGGGTCGACCCGACGGTGTTCCTGCTGTTCGGGACCGGTGCGGTCCTCGCCGCCGGGGCGGGCGTCGTCGTGTGGAGCGGGCGTCGCACCGGCCGCGCGTCGCTCCCCCTGACCACCCGCCACTCGTGACCCGCACCCCCGCACGCACCGGTCCGCCGGGCACGAGGCCGGTCGGGCGCGGGCGCTGCGGCCCCGCGTGCGGGGCCGGTCGACGGGAGCCGCCCGGGCCCCACGGCCGCCGCGGGCCGCGCGGGGTGCGACGGGTGTGGTGGGGGGTGCTCGTCGTGCTGGCGCTGGCCGTGCCGCTCGGGGCACCGCCGGTGGCGATCGGCGGAACGGTGCCGCCGCTGCCCACGGCCACGCTCCGCCCGGCGGCGGCCCCGCTGTCGCCGTCGGACCCGGTGCGGGCGCGGGCGCCCTCGATCGGGCTCGACAGCGGGCTCGTCCCGCTCGGCCTGACCGGGCGGGGGACGCTGGAGGTGCCACCCGACGGTGCCGCCACCGGCTGGTACACCGGCGCCCCCGCACCGGGCTCCCGGGGGCCTGCGGTGCTCGCGGCGCACGTCGACTGGGACCACGAGCCGGGCCCGTTCTTCCGGCTGCACGCGCTCTCCCCCGGTGACCTGGTGTCGGTCGACCGCGCCGACGGCACCACCGCGACCTTCGAGGTCCAGGCCGTCCGTCGCTACGCCAAGGACCGCTTCCCCACCGCGGCCGTCTACGGCGACCTGCCCGGCGCGGGCCTGCGGATGATCACCTGCGGCGGGACGTTCGACCGGGGCGTGCGCAGCTACACCGACAACGTGGTGGTGCTCGCGTCGCTGGTCGACCCGGGCCGCGGCCCGGTGTAGACGCCGGTCGGCCGGAACCGCAGGCCGGGATCGGCGTACTCCTCCAGGGCGTGCGCCACCCAGCCGACGGTTCGGGCGCACGCGAACAGCAGCTCGCCGGCGTCGGGGCGCAGGTCGTGGGCGTGCATCAGCGCGGCGAGTGCGAGGTCGACGTTCGGGGCGGGGCCGTCCCCACCCCGGTCCATCCCCGCGACGACGGCGTCGACGCAGGCCACGACGCGGTCCGCGGCCGGGTCCGCGCGGAGCCGGTCGAGCAGCACCGTCGCGCGCGGGTCGGTGCCCCGGTACACCGAGTGCCCGAAGCCCGGGACCCGCTCGCCGGCCCGCAGCCGCTGGGCGAGCGCGCCGGACGGGTCGTCCTGGGCCTCGGCGAGGAAGCGGTGGGCGAGCCCGCTGACCAGTCCGTGGCGGGGCCCGTCCAGGGCTCCGAGCCCGGCCGAGACGACGGCGTGCACGTCGGCCAGGGTGCTCGCGGCGACCCGGGCCGCGACCGTCGACGACGCCAGGCCGTGGTCGGCGAGCAGGACCAGCGCGGCGCGGACGTGCCCGGCCGTCGCCGGCGCGGGTGCCCGGCCCGGGTCACGCAGGAGCGCCGGCAGCAGCCGCTCGGCCAGGTCGGCCGGTCCGGGCCCCGAGTCCCCGGCGAGTGTGGTCACGACCGTCCCCAGCAGCGCCGACGCCGTCGCCACCACCGCGCCCGGCCGGGCGGCGGCACGCAGCGGGTCGGCGGCGGCCACCGCGGCGACGACGAGCCGGAACCGGTCGGTCGCCCGTGCCCCGGCGGGGGCGGCGGCTAGCACGGCGCGCGCCGGGGCGAGCAGGTCCGGGGCGGCGTCGAACGACACCCGGCCCGGGACCTCCCACAGCAGCGCCGCGACGTGCTCGAGGTCCGCCGATCCCGCGAGCGCCGGCGCCGCCACCCCGCGGAACCACGGCCCCCCGTCGGCGACGAGTGTGATCCGCGTCCTGATGCGCTCGACCGTCCCGGACGGTTCCCCCGCCTCCCGGCCGCGCGCGGCGAGTGCCTCCACCTCGTCCTGGGCGAACCGGCTGCCCCGCCGCTGCGCGCCGCGCACGCTGGTCAGCAGCCCGCGGCTGGCGTAGGCGTAGACGGTCTCCCGCTTCACGCCGAGGCGTTCCGCGGTCTCGGCGACGGTCAGGTACTCCACGAGATGGGCCGTATCAACATTGATCCGATCAATATTGACAACGATTCCCGACGGGCGGACGGTCCGGTCATGACCAGCACCGACAGCACCGGCACCGCCGCCCCGCAGGTCCCACCGGGCCTGCGCGGCGTCGCCGTCACCAGTACCCGGATCGGGGACGTCCGCGGGGACGAGGGCTTCTACCACTACGGCCCGTACTCCGCGGTCGACCTCGCGCGCACCCGCACCTTCGACGACGTGTGGTTCCTGTTCGTCCACGGCCGCCTCCCGGGCGCCGCCGAGCTCGCGGAGTTCGCCGCCACCACCGCGCAGCGCCGGGCCCTGCCCGACGCCGTCGCCGCGCAGCTGCCCGCGATCGCCGAGGCCTGCGGACCCGACCTGCTCGCCGGGCTGCGCACCGCGCTGTCGCTGCTCGGCCCGCAGCACGGGATGCGCCCGCTCTGGGACGACCCGACGGCGGGCCCCCGCGACGCCGCGACCGTCTGTGCCGCGACACCGACCGTCCTCGCCGCGCTGCACCGGCTGCGTCACGGCCTCGACCCGGTCGCCCCGCGCACCGACCTGTCGTCCGCCGCGAACTGGCTGTGGATGCTGGCCGGTGCCGAGCCCGCGCCGGCGCACGTCCGCGCGCTCGACGCCTACCTCGTGGCGACGGTGGACCACGGCTTCAACGCCTCCACCTTCACCGCCAGGGTGGTCGCCTCCACCGGCGCCGACGTCGCGTCCTGCGTGGTCGCCGCGCTCGGCGCGTTCGCCGGGCCGCTGCACGGGGGCGCCCCCGACCGCGCGCTGGAGAGCCTCGACGCGATCGACCGTGACGCCGGCGGCTCACCGGAGCGCTGGGTGGCCGACCGGCTCGCCGCGGGGATGCGGATCATGGGGTTCGGCCACGCCGTCTACCGCGGGCCGGACCCGCGCTCGGCGCTGCTGCGCGAGGTGGCCGCGGAGCTGGGCGGGCCGCTGCCCGCGCGGGCCGCCGACACCGAACGGCGGGTCGCCGCCACCCTCGCCGAGCTGCGTCCGGACCACCCGCTGTTCGCGAACGTGGAGTTCCACGCGGGCGTGGTGATGGAGAGCTGCGGGATCCCCCGCAGCATGTTCACGCCGACGTTCGCGGTCAGCCGGGTCGTCGGCTGGTGTGCACACGTGCTGGAGCAGGCCGCGCAGCGCCGGCTGATCCGCCCCTCCGCGGTCTACGACGGCCCGCCGCCGCCCGAGCCGGTCCCCCCGCGCGCGGAGTGACCCGGCTTGCCGGACGGGTGACCGGCGTGCTCATCTGATGGGTGGCTCCCGCTTCGGCGGGGGTCCACCGTCAGCACGATCCGTCACCCCACCACGGAGGTCGAGTGTTCCGGGCACGCCGTCCGCACCAGCAGCCCGAGAGCACCCACCCCGGGGGAACCGCACCGGCGCCGCCGCGCCCCGGCGTCGCGATCGCCGTCCTGGCCTCCTGCGGACTGCTCGTCTCACTGGTCCAGACCATGGTCGTGCCGCTGCTGCCGCGATTCCCGGAGCTGCTCGACGTCAGCGGGTCGACGGCGTCGTGGCTGATCACCGCCAACCTCGTCGCCGGCGCGGTGTCGGCGCCGGTGCTGGGGCGGCTCGGCGACATGTTCGGCAAGCGCCGGATGCTGCTCGTGGCGCTCGGCCTGGTCGGGGTGGGGTCGCTGCTCGGCGCGCTGGCGCCCGGGATCGAGCTGCTGCTCGTCGCCCGGGTGCTGCAGGGCGCCGCGTTCGGCGTGATCGCGCTCGGGATGAGCCTGATGCGCGACGTCCTGCCCGCCGACCGGGTCGGGTCCGGGGTCGGGCTGATGTCGTCCTCGCTCGGCTTCGGCGGGGCCATCGGGCTGCCGATCACCGGCGTCGTCGCCCAGTTCGCGAGCTGGCGCTGGCTGTTCGCCGGGGCCGCGGTGCTCGGTGTGCTGCAGATCCTGCTGGTCCGGCGGCTGGTGGCCGAGTCACGGCTGCGCACCGGCGGCCGGTTCGACGTGCCGGGGGCGTTCGGCGTCGGCGGCGCACTGGTGTGCCTGATGCTGGCGATCTCCAAGGGCGACGACTGGGGCTGGACGTCGGCGACCGTGCTCGGCCTGTTCGCCGGCACCGTGGTGCTGGTGGCCGCGACCGCCTGGTACGAGCTGCGCGTCCCCGCGCCGCTGGTGGACCTGCGGGTCTCGGCACGGCCCGCCGTGCTGCTGACCAACCTCGCCTCGGTGCTGGTGGGCTTCTCGATGTTCGCGGGCTTCGTGCTCGCCACCCAGATCCTGCAGGCCCCGGTCACGACCGGCTACGGGTTCGGGCTCTCGCTGGTCGTCGCCGGACTGGTGCTGCTGCCGATGGGCGGGTCGATGGTGGTGTTCTCCTCGGCCTCGGCCCGGCTGTCGCGGCTGCGGGGCCCGCGCACCACCCTGGTGGTCGGCACGCTGCTCCTCGGGGCGGGCAACTTCGCCTTCGCCGCGATGCCCTCGACGGTGCCGCTCCTGGTGGCCGCCTCGACCGTGGCCGCGGTCGGCGCCGCGCTCGCCTACTCGGCGATCCCACTGACGATCATGCGGGCGGTGCCGGAGTCGGAGACCGCCGCGGCGAACAGCCTCAACACCCTGGCCCGGCAGCTCGGCACGAGCTCGTGCACCGCGGTCGTCGCCGCGGTGACGGCGACCTACGTGCTCGGCGACGGCGGACCGCCCTCGGCCACGGCGTACACGATCTCCTTCGTCGCGGCGGGTGCCGCCGGGCTGCTCGCCACGGTCCTGGTGCTGCTCACACCCGCGCCGAAGGCGGAGACCGTAGCGGCCCCGGCCCCGGCCACCGCCCACGGCTGAACACCGGAGCGCCCCGGAACGGTGTCCGGGGATTCGGGATCGCATTCCGCAGTCGCATTCCCACCGTGCGCCGCCGGGCGGCCGCCGCGGCGCCCGCGTACGACCGTCCACATCGGAGGACGAGCCCTGTCCTCCTCCGTTCGGACGATGGCGTGCACCCGGAGCGCGGGTGACGATCACCGCGCGGACTGTGACGCCGACGACCATGCCCCCGTCGGCGTGTGCACGTGCCGGGGCCGACCGGCCACGCCCGGTGATCGTTCCACTGTGGACCAGCCCGCCCGTCAACCTGCGGGTCTGCGGAGCTCTTTCCGAGAACCGGCGAGTAGACCGACCGGTAACATTCTCGCCGGTAACAGTCGGAGTTGACCGACCATCCGTGAGAGCGCACACTCGGCGGCTGGATCACATTCCGATCGTGACTGTTCATCGATAGCGTTGCAGGCACCGCAACCGATCCGATCGACCAGGCCGCACCGCGTCCCGCCTGGCGATCTCGCCGGTCGTCGCCGCTGCTGGAGGTCGTCACATGAAACCGTTCGTGGTCAACAACCACGACCGACTGGTCTTTCCCGCAAATTTTCTCGGTGAACTCGATTTTTCCGTCATCGACGACCTGGAACAGTTCACGGCCATCGTCGGTCGCGATTTCGAGGCAAAGGCGCCCACCGGCACCGACATCCTGGAGCGGGTCACCAACGGTGCCTACGAGAGTCGCTTCGCGCTGCTGCGCGACATGAGCCAGAACCTGTTCTGGGTCAACCGGTACACGCTCACCATGTTCGAGAAGCGCCCGACCCGCTGGCGCGACCTCCCCCGCCACCGCGCCGACGTCTTCCTCCCGCTGCTCACCCCCTGGCGCGACGGCGACAAGAAGATCCGGGCCGTCGCCGACGCCTTCGCCACGCTCCCCACCACCTGGGACGAGGAGACCGAGCGCCGCATCTTCGACCTCCTCTTCGACGTCTACGGCAACCGCCGTCACCACGCGACCGAGCTGCCCGCGGTCAAGCCGACCGTGGAGCAGTTCCTCACCACGCCCGGCGCGCAGACCTTCGTCGTGCCCCACCACGACCCGGACTACCCGGTCTTCTCCTTCACCGAGATCCTCGACGCGCACGCCGAGCGTCCCGAGCTCGAGGCCCTGACCCGGTGGGCGATGGTGCTGCACAACCAGTACCCCTGGGACCGTGCCGCCACCGAGCTGCGCACCGCCGAGGAGATCGGCGACGACGAGTACGTCATCGCCTTCCACCCGCGCAACCGCGACGTCGAGCAGTTCCTGGACCGCGCCACCGGCGCCCGTCCGGCGCGGCGCGGCCGGCTCTCCACCCAATCCGACCCGGTCGAGCCCGTCGCCCCGCTGCCCCCGATCCGGGTGCGCGAGGCGTTCGCGGTGCAGCCGAAGGTGGAGGCGCTCGCCGTCGTCCGGGGTGAGCACGTCTGCTCCAACGACGACGTCGTCCGCAACTCCGCGTTCTCCTGGTCACCGATGAGCGCCGACGAGATCGCCGCCAAGACCGGCATCGACCAGCGCCGCTACACCGAGCTCGACATCGAGGACCTGGCCTGGGCCGCCGCGGTCCGCGCGCTGGAGCACTCCGGCCGCGACCGATCCGAGATCGGCGCCGTGCTCGTCGCCACCTGCACCAGCGAGCGGCTCATCCCGTCGCTGTCGACGTGGCTGTCCGGTCGCCTGGGCCTGCTGCAGACGCACTGCTCGGCCGACATCATCGCCGCCTGCGCCGGGCTGCCCTACGGCCTGTCCGAGGCCGTGCGCCAGCTGCAGGAGGTGAACCGGCCGGTCCTGCTGGTCTGCGTCGAGAAGTTCTCCGACAAGATCGGCAACGTCCGCACCTCGCGGATGATCTTCGGCGACGGCGCGGCCGCGATGGTCATCGCCCCGGCCGCCGAGGGCGAGCGCGGCGACGTCGACCTGCTGCAGACCTACGCGTCGGGCCCGGACACCCAGGTGAACTCGATCATCTGGCCGAACCCGGAGTTCGACAACGACATCACCGTCTACGGCCCCGAGGTCAAGGCGCTGGTCGCCCGCTACCTGGCGCAGATGATCGACGAGCTCACCGAGCAGGCCGGGCCCGACGGCGAGGGCACGATGCTCGAGGCGGTCGACCTGATCGTCCCGCACCAGGCGAACAAGACGATGATCCTGCAGCTCGCGGGCAAGGCAGGGCTCTCGGCCGACCAGCTGTACTTCAACATCGAGTCGATGGGCAACGTGTCCGCGGCATCCATCCCGATCGCGCTGTTCGACTCCGTGGCCGACGGCGTGGTGGCTGGCCGGACCCGGGTCTTCGCGCCCGGCTTCGGGGCCGGCGCGGTGGGCGGCTATGCGGTGCTGGAGATCGACCCGGCCGTGATGGCGCCGGAGGTCCACCTGGACCCGACGGCCGCCGCGGTGGCCGAGCCGGCCGTCGCCCCGACCTCCGACGACGTCCGCATCGCCTTCGGCGAGTAGCACGACCGGGTGACACGGGCCACAGTGGGCGGGAAGATCCCCGTCCGAGAGGTGAGCCCGCCCGCATTCCGGCACAGCCCGGGCGACCGTCCGTACCGACCCGCCGACCGCACGACGACGATGTCAGTGCGGCACCCCGCCGCCACCTCGTCGTCGCACTCGTAGGAGCAGTGAACCCCAGCCATGTTCTCGCGCATCGCCATCGTCAATCGCGGCGAGCCCGCCATGCGGCTCATCAACGCCGTCCGTGAGTGGAACGCCCAGAACGGGCCCGACCGCCGCCTGCGCACGATCGCGCTGCACACCGCCGTCGACCGCCGCGCGATGTACGTCCGCGAGGCCGACGAGGCCGTCCTGATCGGTCCGGACGACCCGGACCACATGGGCGCGAGCCCCTACCTCGACCACGCCGAGCTGGAGCGCGCGCTGCGTGTCACCCGCGCCGACGCGGTCTGGCCCGGCTGGGGCTTCGTGTCGGAGAAGGCCGAGTTCGCGGAGCTGTGCGAGCGGCTGGGGATCACCTTCGTCGGGCCGTCGGCGGAGGTCATGCGCCGGCTCGGGGACAAGATCGCGTCCAAGCAGCTGGCCGAGTCGGTCGGGGTGCCGATGGCGCCGTGGTCGGGCGGCCCGGTGGCCGACGTCGAGGCGGCCCGCAAGACCGCCGAGACAGTCGGCTACCCGCTCATGGTGAAGGCCACCGCGGGCGGCGGGGGGCGGGGCATCCGCTACGTGGCGGGCCCCGAGCAGCTCGACGAGGCCTTCGAGCGGGCCGCGTCGGAGGCGTCGAGGACCGCGGGCGACGCGACCGTGTTCCTGGAGCGCGCGGTGTCCGGCGGCCGGCACGTCGAGGTGCAGGTCGTCGCCGACGCCACCGGCGACGTCTGGACCCTCGGGGTGCGCGACTGCTCGGTGCAGCGGCGCAACCAGAAGGTGATCGAGGAGTCGGCCTCCACCGCGCTCGACCCCACGCAGGAGGAGCTGCTGCGCAGCTCGGCCGCCGAGCTGGCCCGCGCCGCGGGCTACGTCAACGCCGGCACCGTCGAGTTCCTCTACCAGCCCGAGGAGAAGCTGCTCTCCTTCCTCGAGGTCAACACCCGGCTGCAGGTCGAGCACCCGGTCACCGAGGCGTGCACCGGCGTCGACATCGTCAAGCTGCAGCTGCACGTCGCCGCGGGCGGCACGCTCGCCGAGGTCGCGCGTGAGGTCCCGGCGGCGCAGGGCTGGGCGATCGAGGCCCGGCTGACCGCCGAGGACCCGGAGCGCGAGTTCGCCCCCGCCCCGGGCCGGATCGAGCACCTGGCACTGCCGTCCGGCCCCGGCATCCGGGTCGACACCGGCGTGGCCGCGGGCGACGTCATCCCGCCGCAGTTCGACTCCATGATCGCCAAGGTGATCGCCTGGGGCCGCGACCGCGACGAGGCCCGCGCGCGGCTGTCCCGGGCACTGCGCCAGACCGCCGCGGTGATCGACGGCGGCTCCACGAACAAGGCGTTCCTGCTGGACCTGCTCGACCGCGACGAGTTCCGCTCGGGCGAGCTGCAGACCACCTGGCTCGACGGCATGATGGCCGAGGGCTACGCACCGCCCCGCCGGCTCGACGTCGCGCTGCTCGCCACCGCCGTGCTCAGCCACGACGGCCACGTCGCCCGCCAGCAGGAGCGGCTGTTCCGCTCCGCCGAGGCCGGCCGGCCCGAGGTGGGCTACGAGACCTGGCACCAGACCGACGTCACCGTCGCCGGGCAGTCCTACAAGCTGAAGGTCGCCCGGACCCGCGCCGGGCGCTACACCGTCGAGCTGGACGGGACCTCGGTCGACGTCGACGTCGAGCGCAATGGCGCCTACGAGCGCCGGCTCACCGTCGGCGACCGGTCCTGGACCGTGCTGTCGGTCGCACAGGAGGCGGACTACCTCGTCGAGGTCGACGGCGCCGTGCACCGCATCTCCGGCGGCGAGGCCGGCATCGTCCGCGCCCCCGCCCCGGCGATGGTCGTCGCGCTGCCGGTCACCGCGGGCCAGACCGTGGCCGAGGGCGACACCCTCGCGATCGTCGAGTCGATGAAGCTGGAGACCTCGCTGCGGGCGCCGTTCGACGGCACCGTCGCCGAGATCCTCGTCCCGGCCAACACCCAGGTCGACGGCGGCACGAAGCTGGTGCGGCTGGAGCCGTCGGCCGACGCGGACGCAGCGGCGCCCAGCGGGGAGCGCGCCGACCTGTCCGCGTTCGCCGCGACCGGCGCCGACACCGACCCCGCCGCGACCGCGGCCGACGCGCTGTCCGCGCTGCGCTTCCAGGTGCTGGGCTTCGACGTCGACGAGCGCCAGGCCCGCCCGCAGCTGCGCCGCCTCGCCGGCGCCCGCGAGCAGCTGGCGGCCGACGACCCGGCCGTGCTGGCCGGGGAGACCGCCGTCCTGCAGATCTTCGCCGACCTGTGCCAGCTCTCGCGCAACCGGTCCGAGACCGACGACGAGACCGGCGAGACCGAGCGCAACCCGCAAGAGTACCTCTACGCCTACCTGCGCTCCCGCGACGCCGAGGACGAGGGCCTGCCCGAGTCCTTCCAGGCCAAGCTGCGCCGGGCGCTGGCCCACTACGGCGTCGCCGAGATCGACGGTGGCGCGGCCCGCGCCGACGATCTCGGCCCGGCGCTGTACCGGATGTTCCTGGCCCACCGCCGCGCGCCGCAGCAGGTGCCGGTGGTGCTGGACCTGCTGAACTGGCGGCTGCGCCACCCGGAGTCGGTCGCGCACCTGTCCCCCGCGGCGCGCGAGGACTACCTGCGCACGCTCGACGAGGTCGTCGTCGCCACCCAGCTGCGGCACCCGGTCGTCGGCGACACCGCCCGGCTGGTGCGCTACCGCGCGTTCGACGCGCCAGTCGTCGCGGCCGAGCGGGACCGGGCGCTGGCCGAGGTCCGGGAGAGCCTCGACGTGCTGGCCGAGAACCCCGACGCCGACGACCGGGCCCGCCGGATCGCCGCGCTCGTCGGCTCCTCGGAGCCGATCCTCGGCGTGTTCGGCGAGCGGCACGACGCCGTCCTGCTGGAGGTCATGACCCGGCGCTACTACCGGGTGCGGGTGCTGCGCGACCTGGAGCTCGTCGAGCACGCGGGCAAGCCGCTGCTGACCGCCCGCTACCAGCACCTGGGCCGGGACCGCACGCTCTTCGCCTCGGTGATCGACAACAACGACCCGGCCGCCGCGCAGGCCGTGGCCGACGAGCTGCGCCGCCGCGTCGGCGAGCTCGACGGGGACCGCACCGCACTCGTCGACCTCTACGTCACCTCGACCAAGGCCGACGACGGCGGTGACCCCGACGCCCGCGCCGAGCGCGTCCGCGCCGCCCTGGGGAAGGTGCCCGCGAACCTGCACCGGGTCGCCGTCGCCGTCCGCCCGAACCCGCGCGCCGCGGGCACGGCGAGCGAGGAGGCCGAGCCGCCGACCTGGTTCACCTTCCGGCCCGACGAGACCGGCGAGCTCGTCGAGGACCGCACGCTGCGTGGCATGCACCCGCTCGTCGCGGACCGGCTGCGGCTGTGGCGCTTCCGCGACTTCGAGCTGCACCGCCTGCCCGCCGCCACCGACGTGCACCTGTTCCGCGCCACCGGCCGCGAGGTCACCGCCGACGACCGGCTCGTCGCGATGGCCAACGTCCGCGAGCTGACCGTGCTGCGCGACGAGGAGACCGGCAAGGTCCGCTCGCTCCCGCAGTTCGAGCGGGCGCTCGACGCCTGCATCAACTCGCTGCGTGCCGCCCGCGCCGGGGACCGCACGCTGGCCCGGATGTCGTGGAACCGGATCGCGCTCTACGTGTGGCCGGAGGTCGACGTCCCGCTCGCCGAGCTGGACTCGGTGGTCCGGCGGCTCGCGCCGCGCACGGCCAACCTCGGCCTGGAGCAGGTCCTCGTCGAGTTCCGCACGGCCGATCCGCAGGTCACCGGGGGTCAGGGCGGCCCGCGCTCGATGCTGCTGCGCATGTCGCGCCCGCCCGGCGCGGGGCTGCAGGTCAAGCTCGACCAGCCCCCGACCGAGCCGATGCGCGAGCTCGACGCCTACGACCAGAAGGTGCTCAAGGCCCGTCGCCGCGGCGCCGTCTACCCGTACGAGATCGTCCCGCTGCTCACCGCCCCGATCGACGCCGGCCCGGGCACCTGGCAGGAGTACGACCTCGTCGACCCGGACGATCCGGCCCTGCCGGTGCCGGTCGACCGCGCGCCCGGCGGCAACACGGCCAACCTCGTGCTCGGCGTCGTCTCGGTGCCGACCCGGCGCTACCCGGACGGCATGAAGCGGGTCGTGCTGCTCGGCGACCCGACCCGGGCCCTCGGCGCGATCGCCGAGCCGGAGTGCCGCCGGGTGCTGGCCGCGATCCACCTGGCCCGCGAGCTCGACGTGCCGATCGAGTGGTTCGCCGTGTCGGCCGGCGCGAAGATCGCGATGGACTCCGGCACCGAGAACATGGACTGGATCTCCCGGGTGCTGCGCGGGATCATCGAGTTCACCCAGGACGGCGGGGAGCTCAACGTCGTCGTCACCGGCATCAACGTCGGCGCCCAGCCCTACTGGAACGCCGAGGCCACGATGCTCATGCACACCAAGGGAATCCTGGTGATGACGCCGGACTCGGCCATGGTGCTGACCGGCAAGCACTCGCTGGACTTCTCCGGCGGGGTGTCGGCCGAGGACAACTTCGGCATCGGCGGCTACGACCGGATCATGGGCCCGAACGGGCAGGCGCAGTACTGGGCGCCGGACCTGAGCGGCGCCGTCGGCGTGCTGCTTGCGCACTACGCCCACACCTGGACCCAACCGGGCGAGCGGTTCCCGCGGCCCGCCCCGACCACCGACCCGGTCTCGCGCGACGTCACGACTGCCCCGCACTCCGGGCCGAACTGCGAGTTCACCACGCTCGGCGAGATCTGGGCACCGGAGACCAACCGGGAGCGCAAGAAGCCGTTCGACATCCGCTCGGTGCTGCGCGGCGTCGCCGACGCCGACCACCCGACGTCGGAGCGCTGGGCCGACATGCACGACGCCGAGTCGGTCGTCGCGCTCGACGCCCACCTCGGCGGCCAGCCGATCGCGATGATCGGCATCGAGTCGCGGCCGCTGCCGCGGCGCGGGCCGCGCCCGGTCGACGGGCCGTCCCAGTTCACCGCCGGGACGCTGTTCCCGCGCTCCTCGCGCAAGTGCGCGCGGGCCATCAACGCCGCGTCGGGCAACCGGCCGCTGGTCGTGCTGGCGAACCTGTCCGGGTTCGACGGCTCGCCGGAGTCGCTGCGCGGCCTGCAGCTGGAGAACGGCGCCGAGATCGGCCGGGCCATCGTCAACTTCGACGGCCCGATCGTGTTCTGCGTGGTCTCCCGCTACCACGGCGGCGCGTTCGTGGTGTTCTCCGGAACGCTGAACGACAACATGGAGGTCGCCGCAATCACCGGCTCCTACGCCTCCGTGCTCGGCGGGGCGCCCGCGGCGGCCGTCGTGTTCGCCGGCGAGGTCAACGACCGCACCGCCAAGGACGAGCGGATCACCGACCTGGAGGCCCGGATCACCCGGGCCGTCACCGACGGGGACGAGGCGACGGCGGCCCGGCTGCGCGGAGACCTCGCCACGCTCCGCCCGGACGTCCGCTCCGAGAAGCTCGGCCAGGTCGCGGAGGAGTTCGACACCAAGCACTCCATCGAGCGGGCGCGGTCCGTCGGCTCGGTGCACCGGATCGTCAGCCCCGACCAGCTCCGGCCCTACCTGGCCGATGCGGTCCAGCGGGGCATGAAGCGCACACTCGACACCCTTGGAGGAACCGCATGACCGCGATCACCGACACCAACCCGGAGCAGCGCGTCGCCATCGTGACCGGGGGTGCGCGCGGGATCGGTGCGGCGATCACCACCGCGCTGGCCCGCACCGGCGTGCACGTGGCCGCCGGGTACTCGTCCAACTCCGAGGCCGCCGACGAGCTGAAGGGCAAGCTGGACGCCGAGGGCGCGTCGATCTCGGTGCACCAGGGCAACGTCGGCTCGCCCGAGGACTGCCAGCGGGTCGTGTCCGAGGTGCTGGAGCAGAAGGGCCGCGTCGACTACCTGATCAACAACGCCGGCATCACCGTCGACAAGACCGTCCGCAAGCTGACCGTCGACGACTGGCACGCCGTGCTGCGGATCAACCTGTCCGGCGCGTTCTACATGACCAAGGCCGTGCTGGAGCACATGACCGGCAACGAGTTCGGCCGGATCGTGAACATCTCCTCGGTGATCGGCCAGATCGGTTCGATCGGGCAGGCGAACTACGCCTCCTCCAAGGCGGGCCTGATCGGCTTCTCCAAGTCCCTCGCCCAGGAGGTCGCGAAGAAGGGCGTCACGGTCAACTGCGTCGCACCCGGCTTCATCGAGACCGAGATGGTCGCCGCGGTGCCGGAGAAGGCGCTCGAGAAGATCGTCTCGAAGATCCCGGTCGGCCGTCTCGGCCAGGCCGACGAGATCGCCCGGGCCGTGCAGTTCCTCGTCGACGACCGCGCCGGGTACGTGACCGGCTCGGTGATCAGTGTGAACGGCGGGCTGGACATGGCGTCCTGACCGTCGTTCTCCCCGGCCGAGGGCCTCGCACAGTGCTGTGCGGGG
The DNA here is from genome assembly GCF_001294645.1 of Pseudonocardia sp. HH130629-09. Classification (NCBI taxonomy): domain Bacteria; kingdom Bacillati; phylum Actinomycetota; class Actinomycetes; order Pseudonocardiales; family Pseudonocardiaceae; genus Pseudonocardia; species Pseudonocardia sp. HH130629-09. The sequence continues at coordinate 789,800 of NZ_CP011868.1, read as the reverse complement.
CCCTCGTGCGCAACCGGGCTCAGCCGCGGCGGCAGAGGCCCTTGGCCGCCAGCACCCGCGCGACGGCGGTGTCGTTGTCCTGCGCCGTGATCCGCCCGTCGGCCAGCGCCTTCTCCGCGGCGTCGAGCAGCGGTGCGACCGGGGTGACGTTGGAGAACAGCGCCATGTCCGCGCCCGCGGTCAGGGCCCGGGTGGTGGCCTCGGCCAGCCCGAAACGGTCGGTGATCGCCTTCATCGCACCGAGGTCGTCGGTCATGGCGAGACCGTCGAACCGGTAGTCCTCGCGCAGCAGCCGGTAGGCGGCCGGGGCGATGCTGGTGGGCACGTCGGTGGTCAGGCCGGGGACGTCGAGGTGGCCGAGCATGACCCCGACCCGCCCGTCGAGCGGCTTCCCCGGTCCGACGAGGTCGGCGTAGGGCTGCAGGTCACCGGCGCGCAGCTCCTCCAGCGGCGGGGTGCTCACCGACCCCTTGTGCGAGTCACCGGAGCTGTGCCCGTGGCCGGGGAAGTGCTTCAGGACGCCGAACACCCCGCCGGCCTCCTGCCCCTGCACCCAGGCCGCGGCGTAGCGGGTGACGGTGGCCGGGGCGTCGGAGAACGACCGGTCCCCGATGACGGCGGTGCGCGGCTGGTCGGAGACGTCCACCGACGGCGCGAGGTTCCAGGTCACGCCGCGGGCCTTCAGCTGTTCGGCGCGCTTGCGGGCGATCTCGGTGACCTGCTCGGGGCTGTCGGACGCGGCCATCTGCCGGGCGCTGGGGACGTCGCCGTCGAGCTCGTCGATGCGCTGGACCCGGCCGCCCTCCTCGTCGACGGCGACGGCCAGCGGCGTGCGGGACGCCTTCTGCAGCGCCGCGAGCCGGCCGTCCTGCAGCAGCGCGGTCGCGTTGCCGCCGAGGAACACCCCGCCGACCTGCGAGTCCCGCACGATCGCGGTGGCGCCGGCCGGGTCGGCCGCGTCCACCCCGACCATCAGACGCTGGGCGAGCCGGTCGCGGGGGGACAGCGCCGCCACCATCGGGGCGCAGGTGTCCGGGTCCGGCGCCGGCTGTGCCTGCACCGCATCCGGACCGGCGTCCGGCTGTGGGACGCCGGTGCTGTTCGCGGTGAGCTGCGGCCCGGCGACGGCGACGAGCCCCGCCGTCAGCGCGCCCACGACGGCGGCGGTGAGCAGTCCGGTGCTGCGACGACGTCGCTGCCGGAGCACGGGGTGGGGTCGTCCAGGCACTCGCATCGCGACCATCGTGACAGGCCCTCGCCGGTCCGGCGCCCCCGCCGCGCCGCCACCGGTTCGCCCGGACCGCGCTCGGCCGGGCCCTCCCGCCCGTGCCCGGACGCCCCGCCGTCGCCACGGCGGGACTCCGACGCCGCGGTCAGCCGATCGCGGGGACCCGCTCGGACTCCGGCGGCGGGCCGGGCGGGGTGCCGTCGCCGAACGGGCGCCCGCCCAGTTCCTCGCGGCCGTGTGGGGTCGTCCAGCCGGCGAGGTCGGGCCCCTTCGGGACGATCCCGGTCGGGTTCACCGACGCGTGCACGCCGTAGTAGTGCCGCTTGACCTGCTCGAAGTCGATGGTGTCGCCGAAGCCGGGGGTCTGGAACAGGTCCCGGGCGTAGGCCCACAGCACCGGCAGCTCGGTCAGCTTGTGCCGGTTGGCCTTGAAGTGGCCGTGGTAGGCGGCGTCGAAGCGGACCAGGGTCACCCACAGCCGGATGTCGGCCTGGGTGATCGAGTCCCCGACCAGGTAGCGGCGCGTCGACAGGTGATCGGACAGCTCGTCCATCCGCGACCAGAGGGCGTCGTAGGCGCGGTCGTAGGGACGCTGGGACGAGGCGAACCCGCACGTGTAGACGCCGTTGTTGACGTCGTGGAAGATCCCCTTCCCGATCTGCTCGATCGCCTCCGGGTCGGTCCACAGGTCCGGTGCGCCGTCGCGGTGGAACTCCCGCCACTCGGTGGACAGGTCCCGCTCCAGCAGCGCGTACTCGTTGGTGACGACCTTCCCCGAGGCGACCTCGACCATCGCGGGGACGGTGACGCCCTCGGCGTAGCCGGGGACGGCCTTCTCGTAGGCCTCGCGCAGGTACTCGATCCCGAGCACCGGGTCGACGTTCCCGGGGTCGAGGTGGAAGCGCCAGCTGCGCTCGTCGTGCAGCGGGCCCGCGATGCCCAGCGAGATCGCGCCCTCCAGCCCGAGCAGCCGCCGGGTGATGATCACCCGGTTCGCCCACGGACAGGCGCGCGCACCGACGAGGCGGTAGCGGCCCGCCTCGACCGGCCACGGCGACGACCCGTCGGCCGTGATCCGCTCGGCCACCCCGAGCGCCTCCCGTACGAACTCACCGCTGTCCTGGTCGGTCCCCATGCCCGCCAACGCTAGCCCTGTGGTCGGATGGGCCCATGAGCGTCGACGGTGACCTCGAACGCGGTCTGTCCGAGCTGGTCGCGCCGGGCTCCCGGGTGGCACTGGCCGACGGCTGTGGGCTCCCCTACGCGCTCGCCCGTCCGCTGTCGCGAGTGGCGGCCCGGGCCGGGGGTGTGCGGCTCGTGCTGGGCTGGGTTCCCGGCCCGGCCCCGGATCTCGACCCGGACGCGTTCGCCGACATCCGCACCGTCGTCGGCGGGCCGGGGGCGCGGGTGTTGATCGAGGCCGGGCACGCCCACCGGGTGCCCGCCCGGCTCTCCGCGGTGCCGGCGCTGCTCGCCGGGCCGCTGCGGCCGGACCTGCTGCTCGCCACCGTCGTCCGCGACGATGCCGGTGGCCTGCGGTTCGGCGCCGAGGTGTCCTGGATGCGTGGTCTGGCCGAGGCCGGTGTCCCGGTCGCCGCACTGGTGTCGGCCTCGGCCCCGCACGCCGACACCGGACCGCCGCTGCGCGGGGTGGCCGTGCTCGGCGAGGTCGACGGACCGATCGGGGCGCCACACACCGTCGGCACCCCGGCCCCGACCGATGCCGACCGGGCCGTCGCGGCCGCGGTCGCCGCGCTGGTCCCGGCCGGGGCACGGATCCAGTTCGGGCCGGGCCGGCTGGCCGCGGCGCTGGTCGCGGCCCTGGACGTGCCGGTCGCGGTGGACTCCGGGCTGCTCGCCGACCCGGTCGTCGACCTCGACGAGCGCGGGCTGCTGCGCGGCACCCCGACCTCGACGGCCCTCTACGGCAGCCCCCGGCTGCACGACTGGGCCGACCGGCTCGGCCGGGCCGGCCGGGCGACCGTGCGCCCGATCGAGTACACCCACGACGTGTCCCGGCTGACCTCGGCCCCGGGGCCGCTGGTCGCGCTGAACACCGCCCTGGAGATCGACCTCGACGGCCAGGTCAACGTCGAGGGGGTCGCGGGGTCGGCGGCCGGGATGATCGGCGGGCACCCGGACTTCGCGGCCGCCGCGGCACGCGGGCCGGGCCTGTCGGTGATCGCGGTGCCGTCGGCGCACCGCGGCCGCCCGACGCTGGTGGAGCGGCTCGGCGGGCCGGTCACGACGCCGTCGCACGACGTCGAGGTGGTCGTCACCGACCGGGGCACGGCGGATCTGCGGGGGCTCGGCCGCGGCGAACGGCGGCGCGCGCTGAGCTCCCTGTGGGGCGGCGCCGTTGCGCCGGACGGATGAACTCGAATCCATGGTGTGACCGGAGTCACCGATCACCCGGGGTGAGTGGATGGCCGCCGTCCCGGGCGCGGCCCGTCGTGGCCGGGCCTCGGTGACTCCGCGTCCCTACCGGACCGACGGCGTGTGACGGTCGTATGACGTCACTGGTGGGCCCGCGCGCCGCCCGGGACCGACTCGGCCCGGCCGCCGCCGTCCGGGAGCACCCCGAATGACCGGCCGGGTTGCGCATAGCACAACGCGGGCGATGAGTTCCAGGCTCACCCTCGGTGAGCGGACAGGGGCCGCGGGGGCACCTACGGTCGGGCCGTCCAGCCCCCGAGCGCCGAGGAGGCGCGCCACATGACGGCAGACCAGGAGTTCGGCGACGCGCCGACCGAGGTCCGCGAGTCCACCCACTACCGGCAGGAGTACGTGCAGACGTTCGTCGACAAGTGGGACGAGCTGATCGACTGGAGGGCCCGCTACGCCAGCGAGGGGAGGTTCTTCGTCGAGCAGCTCCGCAGGCGTGGGGTCACCAGCGTCCTCGACGTGGCGACCGGCACCGGTTTCCACTCCGTCCGGCTGCTGGAGGAGGGCTTCGAGACCGTCGTCTCCGCCGACGGCAGCGCCGAGATGCTGTCGAAGGCCTTCTCGAACGGGATGAAGTTCGGCGGGCACGTCCTGCGCGTCGTGCAGGCCGACTGGCGGTGGCTCAACCGGGACGTGCACGGCGAGTACGACGCGATCATCTGTCTCGGGAACTCGTTCACGCACCTGTTCTCCGAGCGTGACCGCCGCAAGGCGCTCGCGGAGTTCTACGCCATGCTCTCCCACGACGGTGTGCTGATCCTCGACCAGCGCAACTACGACGCGATCCTGGACAACGGCTTCAGCTCCAAGCACCAGTACTACTACTGCGGCGACGACGTGGTGGCCGAGCCGGAGTACGTCGACGACGGTCTGGCCCGATTCCGCTACAGCTTCCCGGACGGCTCCCGGTACCACCTCAACATGTTCCCGCTGCGCAAGGACTACACCCGGCGGCTCATGCAGGAGGTCGGGTTTCAGCGGATCGACACCTACGGCGACTTCCAGTCGACCTACGCCGACGACGAGCCCGACTTCTTCGTGCACATCGCCGAGAAGGCCTACCTCGACCAGGAGGTCGTCGCGTGACGCGGACGCCCGAGCACACTGCCGAACACACCGCCCGGTCGTACTACGACTCCGACGACGCCGACACCTTCTACGCGCGGGTCTGGGGCGGTGAGGACATCCACGTCGGCGTGTACAAGGACCCGGACGAGCTGATCTCGGTCGCGAGCTCCCGCACGGTGACCCGGATGGCCGAGGTCGCCGGGGTCGGCCCGGGCACCCGGGTGCTGGACCTGGGAGCCGGTTACGGCGGCGCGGCCCGCCGGCTGGCGGCCGGGCACGGGGCCGCGGTGCACTGCCTCAACCTCTCCCCCGTCGAGAACGCCCGCAACGAGCGGATGACCCGCGAGCAGGGGCTGGACCAGCAGGTCACCGTCACCACCGGCAGCTACGAGGCCGTGCCGGTCGAGGACTCCTCGGTGGACCTGGTGTGGTCCCAGGACGCGTTCCTGCACTCCGGCGACCGGGACCGGGTGCTCGACGAGGTCGCCAGGGTGCTGCGCCCGGGCGGGCAGGTGGTGTTCACCGACCCGATGGCCGTCGACGGGCTGGACCAGTCCTCGATCCAACCGATCCTGGACCGGATCGCGCTGTCCACGATGGGCACACCCGGCTTCTACACCGACGGGCTGGAACGACGCGGCTTCACCGGTGTGCGGTTCCACGACCACGCCGGGCAGCTGCCGACGCACTACCGCCGGGTGCGCGAGGAGCTCGTCGCGCACGAGGAGGAGCTGTCGTCGTCGATCTCGCGGCCCTACCTCACCGCGATGAAGGCCGGCCTGCAGCACTGGGTGGACGGCGGGCGGGCCGGGAAGCTCACCTGGGGCATCGTGCACGCCGTCCGGTCCTGAGGACCGCCGGCGGTCAGCCGCCCAGGAACGCGCGGACCGCGGCGGTGGTCGCGGCGGGCTGCTCGTCGATGAGGAAGTGCCCGGCGCCGGCGAGTGCCTCACCGGTGACCAGGTCCGGGTCGGCGGCGGCGCGGCGCCACACCTCCAGCGGGCTCTCGGCGTTGGCACCGACGACGCCGCGCTCGCCCCACAGCACCAGGGTGGGCGCGGCGATCCGCTCCCCCGCCCGCTCCGAGGCGGCGTCGTGGTCGAGGTCGATCGAGGCGCCCGCCCGGTAGTCCTCCAGCATCGCGTGCCGGGCGGCCGGGTCGGCGAACGCGCGCTCGTAGGAGGCCAGCGCCTCGGGCGGGTGCGCGTCGAGCCCGGAGCCCCAGCCGCCGAGCAACGAGTGCAGGAAGCCGATCGGGTCGCCGGCGATGAGCCGTTCGGGCAGATCGGCGGGCTGGATGAACAGGAACCAGTGGAAGTACGCCGTCGCCAGCGCGCGATCGGTGTGGGCGTAGACGTAGGCGGTGGGGAGGATGTCCAGCAACGCCGACCGTGTGATGCGCTCGGGATGGTCGAGCAGCATCCGGTGGGTGACGCGGGCGCCGCGGTCGTGGGCGACGACGGCGAAGGTGTCGAAGCCGAGGCGGGCCATCACGTCGACCTGGTCGGCGGCCATCGCCCGGAACGAGTAGCCGGCGTGGTTCTCGCCGTCGGCGGGGCGGCCGGACTCTCCGTAGCCGCGCAGGTCCGTGGCGACGACGGTGTGGTCGCGCGCCAGGTCCGCCGCGAGCGGCCCCCACATGGCGTGGGTCTGCGGGAAGCCGTGCAGCAGCAGCACCGGCGGGCCCTGTCCGCCGCGCACCCCGTGGACGACGACCCGCTCCTCGGGCGGCCCGACGGTCAGGTCGAAGGCGTCGAACTCGGCTGTTCCGGGCACGGGTGCCGTCCTTCTTGGTCGCCTCGCGCACCGGCGGCGGCCGGGCGTGCCACATCGAACACCCAGAACCGCAGCACCGCGAACCGCAGCAGCCCGCCGACGAGGCTGGCGGCGGCGACGACCGCCGCCTCCTCCCCCGGTGTGGTGTCCCCGGCCACCTGGTGCAGCGCGAGCAGCACCGCGGAGGTGTAGGTCGCGTAGAACGCGACGGTGCCCGCGTCGTGCACCCACTCGCGCAGCCGGTGCGCGGGGGCGCCGTCGAAGGCGAAGCGGCGGCTGGCCTCGGTGCTGACCGCGGTGGTGAGGACCAGCGCGACCAGGTTCGCCGGGACCGCCGGGAGCACCGGGCGCAACAGCAGGAACAGCGCGGCGTTCAGCGCGGTCGCCCCGCCGCCGACGACGGCGTAGCGGGCGAGCTGCACGGCGAGGGGGTACCGCCGCGACACCGCGGCGACGGCGCCCGTCACGCGCCCGCGTACCCGGGCGGCGGACTGCGCCGGATCACCGAACGGCACGTGTGCCGACTGCGCTGCGTCCACCGGTCCTCCCGCCCCTGCTGGGTAGATCTTCGCAGGAGTACCCCCGAAGGATCACCCGAATCAACCGGACGCGTCACACCCGCCACACCGGTGAGGTCCCGGGCGGGTGCCGGCGCGGCCGGGCGCCGTCACAACGCGAGGAACACCGTCTCCCCCTCACCGCGCAGCCGGATGTCGAACCGGTACCGGCCCGGCCCGTCCGCGACGGCGACGAGCGTGTGCCGACGGTCGGCCGGGACGGCGGTGAGCAGCGGCTCGGTGGCGTGCGCCGCGGCGTGCTCGGGGAAGTAGACGCGGGTGACGACGCGGTCGAGCAGGCCGCGGGCGAACACCGAGACGTTCACGTGCGGAGCCTCGGCGGAGCGCGCGTCGGCACCCTGCGGAGCCTCGGCGGGCAGCACACCCGGCAGCACGGTGCGGATCCACCACCGGCCCTCGTCGTCGGTGGGGCAGCGGCCGAAGCCGCGGAAGCCCTCGACGGACGGCTTCGCCGCGCCGCGGGGGTCGTCGGGGTGGTCGAAGCGGCCGTCCGGGTCGGCCTGCCAGGTCTCGACCAGCGCGTCGGGGACGAGTGCCCCGGCGCCGTCGAACACGGTCCCGCCGATCAGGACGGCGCCCGGGGTGCCGTCGGGCACGACGTCCGGGCCGTCCGGCCAGGGCAGGCCCAGCGCGAGGTAGGGGCCGACGGTCTGGGTCGGGGTCGGCGGCAGGCTCATGCGTGGGGCTCCTCGAACGGGGTGGCGCCGCGGCCGCGCAGCACGATGTCGAACCGGAACGCCAGCGCCCACTCCGGGCGGGTGGCCTCCAGGTCGAAGGTGGACACCAGCCGCGTCCGCGCCTGCTCGGGCGTCGCGTTGTAGATCGGGTCCTGGGCGAACAGCGGGTCGTCCGGGAAGTACATCTGGGTCACCAACCGCTGGGTGAACGCGCGCCCGAACAGCGAGAAGTGGATGTGCGCGGGGCGCCAGGCGTTGTGGTGGTTGCCCCAGGGGTAGGCGCCGGGCTTGATCGTGGTGAACGAGTAGCCGCCGTGGGCGTCGGTGAGGACCCGGCCGCCACCGGTGAAGTTCGGGTCGAGCGGGGCGGGCCAGTTGTCCCAGCGGTGGGCGTAACGGCCCGCGGCGTTGGCCTGCCAGACCTCGACCAGAGTGTCCGGGACGGGGCGGCCGTCGGAGTCGAGGACCCGGCCGAACACGACGATCCGCTGTCCCTGGGCCTCACCGTGCGCACCGACGGTGAGGTCGTCGTCGCCGGGGCGGACGGGCCCGGTGAGCAGCGGCCCGGTGATCTCGGTGAGCCGCTGGGGCAGGATCACCGGCTGCTCGGACGGCGCCCGCAACGCGGTGCTGCGGTAGTCCGGTGAGAGCAGCGGTGCGTGGGTCCCGGCCGGGACGGGGGCGTAGCCCTGCATCGGCGGTCCTTCCTCGTGGTGGGTGGGTCTAGACGGCGCCGTGCGGGAGGCCGACGTAGTTCTCGGCGAGGCTCGTCGCGGCGGCGCGGGAGGTCACGGTGTAGCGCAGCTGGGAGCGTTGCAGCCCGACGCCGAACGCGTCGCCGCCCTCGGTGGCGGGGTCGAAGCGGTGCAGCATCGAGGTCATGAACCAGGAGAAGTGCTCGGCCCGCCAGACGCGGCGCAGGCAGGTCTCGGAGTAGCCGTCGAGACCCGCGTCGTCGCCGTCGCGCAGTGCGCGGACGACCGCGTCGGCGAGCACCCGGACGTCGGCGATGGCGAGGTTCATACCCTTGGCGCCGGTGGGCGGCACGATGTGCGCGGCGTCGCCGGCGAGGAACAGCCGTCCGCGGCGCATCGGGGAGGCGACCATGCTGCGCATCGGGGTGACCGAGGGCTTCTCGATGAACTCGCCCTCGTTGATCGTGAAGCCGTCGCAGGCCAGGCGGGTGTGCAGGGCGTCCCAGATGCGGGCGTCGGACCAGTCGGACGGGTCGGTGTCGTTCGGGACCTGGACGTAGAGCCGGGTCACCTCGGGGCTGCGCATCGAGTAGAGCGCGAAGCCGTCGTCGTGGTGGGCGTAGACGAGTTCGTCGGTGGTGGGGGCGGCCTTCGCGAGCACGCCGAGCCAGGAGAACGGGTAGACGCGCTCGGCGATCTCCGGGGCGACGAGCGGGCGGGAGACGCCGTGGAAGCCGTCGCAGCCGGCGATGACGTCGCAGCGCAGGACGTGCTCGGTGCCGTCGGCCGCAGCGTAGGTGATCGACGGGGTGTCGGTGTCGACGTCGTGCAGGGCGACGCCGGTGACGCCGAACTCCACCGGCAGCCCGGCGGCGTCGACGCGGTCGGCGAGCAGGTCCTTCACGACCTCCTGCTGGCCGTAGACGGTGATGCCGGTGCCGACGAGGTCGGCGAAGTCGATGCGGTGGTCGGCGGCGGGTGCGCCGGGGGCCTCGGCGAATCGCAGCGCGATGCCGGTGTGCGGCATGCCCTCGCGGTCGAGCCGGCCGGCGACGCCCATCTCCCGGAGCAGCTCGACGGTCGGCGCCTCCAGCACACCGGCGCGGACCCGCGCCTCGACGTAGGCACGGTCGCGGGACTCCAGGACCACCGACCCGATCCCGGACAGCGCCAGCAGCTTCGCCAGGACGAGCCCGGCGGGGCCCGCTCCGACGATGCCGACCTGGGTCCGGGTCTCGCGTCGCTGCGTCATGGGCGTCACCTTCCCGCCCCGGCACCGGAGCATTCGACCCCGCTTCCGCTCTGCGGAAGAATGCCCGGTCATGGCGACACGTCCGGTCCGGTCGGGGGTCACCGCGCGGGTGCTGGACGTGCTGGGCGCCTTCAGCGCGCGGGCCCCGGTGCTCGGGTTGACCGACATCGCCCGGCGCACCGGGCTCCCGCTGACGACGGTGCACCGGATCGCCGGTGAGCTCGCCGCGGGCGGGGCACTGGACCGCGGCGACGACGGCCGCTACCGGATCGGGCTGCGGCTCTGGGAGATCGCGCACCTGGCCCCGGCCAGCCACGGGCTGCGGGAGGCGGCGATGCCGTTCCTGGAGGATCTGCACGAGGTCACCCGGCACAACGTGGCGCTCGCCGTGCTCGACCCGGACGACCCCGGCGAGGTCGTCTACGTCGAGCGCCTGTCCAGCCGCGGCGCCGTCTCGATCGTCTCGCGGACCGGGTCCCGGCTGCCGTCGACGGCGACCGGGGTCGGGCTCGTGCTGCTCGCGCACGCCGACCCGGCAGCGGTGGAGACGGTGCTGGCCCGCCCGATCCGCCGGTTCACCCCGTGGACGGTGTGCCGCCCCGACGGCGTCCGTGCGCTGCTCGCCCAGGCCCGGACCGGCGGGTTCGTGGTGTCCGACCGGCAGATCGAGGAGGTGTCGATGTCGGTGGCCGCGCCGGTGCGCGCCGGGGACGGGCCGGTCGTCGCCGGGCTGTCGATCGTCGTGCCGGCCGCGACGAACCCGCACACCCTGGTGCCCGCGGTGCGCGCGGCGGCCCGCGGGATCAGCCGGGCCCTCGCCGCATCGTGATCGTTCCGATGCCGTGGCCACGGCGCCCGTCGTCACGTTCCGTGTCACCGTGGCCAGGTGCGCGACTTCCGGATCGAGATCCCCGACGCCGAGCTGGACGACCTGCGCGAGCGGCTCGCCCGCACCCGCTGGCCGGACCCGGCAACGGTCGACGGCTGGTCCCAGGGCGTGCCGCTGGACTACGCCCGCGAGCTCTGCGACTACTGGCGCACCCGCTACGACTGGCGCCGCGTCGAGGCCGAGATCAACGCGTGGCCGCAGTTCCGCACCGGTCTCGACGGCGGCGGCGACGACGCGGTCGAGATCCACGTGCTGCACGCCCGGTCGAAGCACCCGGACGCGACGCCGCTGCTGCTCACCCACGGCTGGCCGGGCTCGCTCGTCGAGTTCCTCGGCGTGCTGCCCGCGCTGACCGACCCCGAGGACCCGGCCGACGCCTTCCACGTCGTCGTGCCGACGCTGCCCGGGTTCGGGTTCTCCGGCAAGCCCACGACGACCGGGTGGGGGGTCGAGCGGATCGCCGTCGCCTGGGCGCAGCTGATGGACCGGCTCGGCTACGAGCGCTTCGCCGCGCAGGGCGGCGGCTGGGGCTCGAGGATCACCTCGGCGCTGGGGACCGCCGCCCCGGAGATGCTGATCGGCATCCACCTGACGATGGCGCTGGCCCCCAAGCCCGACGACGCCGAGGCCCTGTCGGGGCAGGAGAAGGCCGACATCCGCTTCTCCAAGGAGTTCTCGCGCTACGGCTCCGGCTACTCCGCGGAGCAGTCCACCCGTCCGCAGACCATCGGCTACGGCCTCGCCGACTCCCCCGTGGCGCAGTGCACGTGGATCGTGGAGAAGTTCTGGGACTGGACCGACTGCGCGGGGCGCCCGGAGAACGTGATCAGCCGGGACCGGCTGCTGGACAACGTCATGCAGTACTGGCTGGGATCGGCCGGCGCGTCGTCGGCGCGGATCTACTGGGAGAGCTTCGCCCGCCGCCGCCTCGACGACGTCGACGTCCCGACCGGTGTCGCCCAGTTCCCGCACGAGATGGTGAAGCTCCCCCGGTCCTGGCTGGAGCGCCGCTACACCGACCTGCGCTGGTTCTCCCGCCCCGACGTCGGCGGGCACTTCCCGTCGCTGGAGCAGCCCGAGTCCTTCGTCGACGAGGTGCGGGGGTTCTTCCGGACCCTGCGCTGAGAGCTCAGACCACCAGCACGGACGCGGTGAACGCGTGCAGGTGGTTGCCCGGCCCGACCGGGCCGATCTCGCCGGCGGCGAAGAAGCCGGCCACCCGGGGGCCCGTCGCACCCGTGGCGGTCCCGTGCGGGTCGAGACCGACGCGCACGGCGTGCACGTCGTGGTCGGCGTCGCCGAACATGCCTGCGCCGCGGCCGTTGCAGGAGAACAGCAACGCACCCGCGGCCGGCGCTGCGCGGCGCACCGGGGCGAGCAGCTCGTGCAGGTCCTGGGCGGCGCCCGCGGCGTCGTGGACCTGGAAGCGCACGGTGGTGCCGACCTCGACGAGGTCGCCCGCGATGACGGCGCCGTCGCCGACGTCGACGGCCAGCACCGCCCGGACCAGGAAGTCGCCGCGGTCGTGGGACTCGGCGTACTCGTCGACGGCGACGCCCAGGTGCAGCCCGGTCAGCGCCTGCTCCTGCTCCTCGGGCGGCAGCGCGGTGACGATCTCGCGCAGCCGCTCGGCCGCGGGCCGCCCGGCGAGCTCGGCGATCCGGTTGTCCCGGGCGCTGGTGACGACCATCGGCGGCCCGATCGGGCGGCACCCCTGGCTGACGACGACCCGCGCGTCGGACGCACCGCCGAGCAGCACCCCGACCGCCCCGCCGTGGTGCACGGTGCCCCCGGCGAACAGCCGGTCGGCCCCGGGGCCGCCGGGTCCGCGGGCCAGGCCCCCGATCACCGGGAACCCCGGATGGGTCGACGCGAGCCGGTCCAGGACCCCGCTGACCGGGAACACGGACGGGTCGGCCAGCAGGACGGCGACGCGGTCGTCCTCGGCGGGCGGGACCAGGCCGCGCACCGCGATCGCGTCGCGTCCGTCCGGTCCTGCGCCGGGGCGGCGCCGCGCGACCGGGAAGAACGTCCGGACCCGGGTGCCGGGCAGCGACGCCGCCCAGACGGCGACGGCGGGCTCGCCCTCGACGCCGCGGCCGTCGGCCATCACGCCGTGCGCGGTGGTCCCGATCGTCGCGCCGGGTCCGGCGAGCTCCATCACCCGCAGTCCGGCGGCCTCGGCCTCCTCGACCGGGGCGGCGGGCCCGGCACCGGGACAGACGAAGAACGCCACGAGGTCGGGGACCGCACCGAGCGCCGCCAGCGCCTGCCCCGTCGCGACCTCCGCGGCCCCGACGAGATCCGGCCCCACGCCCAACCCGTCCCCCACCCGCGCACCCTCGCCCCGACCCACGCCCCCGACGCTACGTCAGCCCACCGCTCCCACACTGGATCCGGCGTCCCACACGGGTCCCGATCCCGTGTGGGAGACCGGATCCCGTGTGGGACTCAGCAGCGGGGGGCGGGGATGCGGCCGGGGCGGGGGCAGAGGCGGTAGCGGGCGACGGCGTGGACGCTCGCGGGGCCCAGGGTGGTCGAGTCCGTGGAGCCGAACGGGTTGTCGCCGCGGACGTGCCAGCCGTCGCCGTCGGGGTGCACGGCCCGCTTCACCGACAGCTGCCCGGGGCGGGACTCCCAGGTCACGAGGACGACGTCGCCGGGCCGGACGGGTGCACCGAACCGGACCAGCACGACGTCGCCGTCGGAGAGGGCAGGGGACATCGAGGGCCCCCGCACCGTCACCCGCCGCAGGCGCATCGCGGACTCCCTCCAGAGTGGATCTCCTGACGTGGTCGTCCTGCCCGACCACCGTCGCGAGGGTAGGGTCGCCGGTGCCAGAACGATCACCCCACCAGGAAGGACACTCATGCGGCTGTCCCGCATTCTCCGTCCGCGACTGGAGGCCACCGCGCACTGCGACCTCCCCTGCGGCGTGTACGACCCGGCCCAGGCCCGGATCGAGGCCGAGTCGGTCAAGGCGATCCAGGAGAAGTACCAGGGCAACGAGGACGCGGACTTCCGGGCCCGCGCCATCGAGATCAAGGAGCAGCGCTCCGACCTGGTGAAGCACCACCTCTGGGTGCTCTGGACCGACTACTTCAAGCCGCCGCACTTCGAGAAGTACCCGGAGCTGCACGAGCTGTTCAACAAGGCCACCAAGGCCGCCGGCGCGTCGGGCACCAAGGGCTCGAACGACCCGGCCACCGGCCAGGAGCTGCTCGACTACATCGCCCAGATCGACAAGATCTTCTGGGAGACCAAGCAGGCTGCCTGATCACAGGCCCTGAAACGGCGCTGACCAGCGGGAACCATCTCCCGTCGGTCAGCGCCGTTGTCGTGTCCGAGGCACAGCCACATCCATATGCCTTGACCGGCACATGCCCACTGTGGCATGTTCATCGAGTGCGTGATTCCTTCGACGTCCTGGCGGACCCGACGAGACGAGCCATCCTGGACCGGCTGCGGACGCCGCAGGGCTGCGTCGTCGGAGACCTCGTGACCGCGCTGGAGCTGAACCAGACCGCGGTGTCGAAGCACCTGCGCGTGTTGCGCCACATGGGCATGGTCGACGTCGTCGTCGAGTCCCAGCACCGTCGCTACGTACTCCGGGCGGATGCGCTGGCCGAGATCGAGACCTGGCTCGCGCCGCATCGCGCCTTCTGGCAGGAACGACTCGACGCCCTGGGCGCACACCTCGACTCACCCGACAGTCCCCCCGGAGAGGAACCATCATGAGCACTCAGGTCACCGTCGATCCCGACGGCCCGGTCCTGCGCTTCGTGCGCCGCTATCCGCATCCGATCGAGAAGGTCTGGGCCGCGCTGACCGAACCCGCCCAGATGAGCCGCTGGTTCCCCTGCGAGGTGCAGGCGGAGATGCGCGTCGGGGGAATGATCACGCTGACCTTCGAGGGCGGCGAGCAGGACCACGCCGAGATCACCGAGCTCGAGCCACCGACGGCGTTCGGGTTCACCTGGGCCGACGAGAAGCTGCACTGGACCCTCGAACCCGACGGCGACGGCTGCGTGCTGCGGCTCAGCAACACCGTGCTCGACCCCCGCTGGTCGGCGAACACCGCCGCCGGGTGGGACCGCTGCTTCGAGGCACTCGCCGCACACCTCGGCGGGAGCGACCCCGACACCACACCGGGTCCCGACGAGGCCCTCATCGCGCACTACCGTGCGGTGCTCGGGTCAGGAGCCCCGGCAGCTCGGTGACTCCGGACCCCGGCGCTACGGTGCCCCGGTGATCGTGTGGCTGAACGGCGGGTTCGGGGTGGGCAAGACGACCCTGGCCGCCGAGCTGCATCGCCGCCTCCCGGACGCGGTCGTGTACGACCCCGAGGACGTCGGCCTGATGCTCTGGAAGTGGCTCCCGCCGAACGAGGACTTCCAGGCCCTGCCGAGCTGGCGGGAGCTGGTCGTCGCGACGGCCCTGTCCCTGCGCAGGCACCACGCGCGGACGCTGGTGGTGCCCATGTCGCTCCTGCGCGACAGCTACCGGGCGGAGATCCTCGACGGCCTGGCCGACGCGGGCGAGGAGGTCCTGCACGTCTTCCTGGACGCCGCCCCCGAGGTGCTGCGGGACCGGCTCCGCGCCCGTACGCCGCCACCCGGTGGCCACCGACCGGACGGGTCGGCCCTCGACTGGGCCCTCAGCCGGCTCGACCCGACCGCCGCCGACCGGCAGCCGGCGGGGACCCTGGTCCTGCGCTCGGACCGGCTTACCCCGGCGGAGCTGGCCGACGCCGTCCTGGCCGCTGCCGACCGTCCGTCGTGACCGTCGGGGTCAGGACGGCTCCTCGTCGACCTGGGCGGTGAGGTCGTCCACCATCCGCCCGAGCAGCCGGGTGAGGTCGGCGCGGTCCTGCTCCGACCAGCCCGCCATCGCACCGGAGAACCAGCCGAGCACCTCGCGCAGGTAGCGCCCGACCGCGTCGGCACCCCCGGGGGTCATCTCGACGAGCCGGGCTCGCTGGTCTGCCGGGTCGGCGACGCGATGCACCAGGCCGCGCCGCTCCAGCTCGTTCACCTGCCGGGTGACGTGCGGCCCGACCACCTGCATCCGGGTGGCGATCTCCCCCACCCGCAGCGGGCCGCCGGCCGTGTGCAGCGTGATCAGCACCGACAGCGCGGGACGGTCGACGTCGATGCCCGCGGCGGCGACCGCTCGCTCGACCACGCGTCCCCGGTTCAGGACGGCACTGAGCTGGGTGATCCGCGGCAGCAGCCCGGCCGGCATCGGGTCCTCGGACACAGATCCCCCTTGATAGATACCTAAGTTAGGTATATGTTCGGCGATGTCGGAAAAAGATACCTAAGTTAGGCAGGTACATCGTGAAGGGGACGATCCTCGTGTCCGGGGCGAGCATCGCGGGGCCCGCGCTCGCCTACTGGCTGCACCGCCGGGGCTTCACCGTCACCGTCGTCGAGCGGGCCGGCGCGGTCCGCGGCGGCGGCTACCCGATCGACGTCCGGGGCACCGCGATCGAGGTGGTCGACCGGATGGGCCTACTCCCCCGCGTCCGGGCGGCGCACGTCGACTCGCAGCGGCTCACCTTCCTGACCCCCGGCGGCACGGCCATCGCGACCGTCGACCCGGAGGCCGCGACCGGTGGGACGCACGGCCGCGACGTCGAACTGCGGCGTGGCGACCTCGTCGGCGCGCTGTACGACGCGGTCCGTGACGACGTCGAGTTCGTCTTCGGGGACTCGATCGCGAGACTGGCCGACCACGACAACGGCGTCGACGTGACCTTCCACAGCGGGAGGGAGCGGACGTTCGACATGGTCGTCGGCGCGGACGGGCTGCACTCGGCCACCCGGGCGCTCATCTTCGGTCCTGAGGAGCAGTTCCACCACTACCTCGGGTACTGCTTCGCGGGTTTCACCATGCCGAACCACCTCGGCCTCTCCCACGAGGGCGTCATCTGGAACGTGCCGGGCCGGGCGGGCATCCTCTACGCGACGGGCGACGCCCCCGAGGTGCACGGCCTCCTGAACTTCGCCCGCACCGACCCGCCGTTCGACGCCTGCCGGGATCCGCAGGCCCAGTGCGACCTCGTCGCGGAGGTGTTCGCGGGTGACGGCTGGGAGATCCCGCGGATGATCGCGACCATGCGCACCGCCGACGACCTGTTCTTCGACGTCGTCAGCCAGATCCGGATGCCGCGCTGGTCGTCGGGCCGGGTGGCACTCGTCGGCGACGCGGGCTACGCGCCGTCGTTCATGAGCGGGCAGGGGTCGAGCATGGCGCTCGTCGGGGCCTACGTGCTCGCCGCGGAGCTGGCCGCGGCCCCCGATCACACCGGCGCGTTCGCCGCCTACGAAGACGGACTGCGCGGGTTCGTCGAGCTCAACCAGGCCCTCGCCACCGGGGGCGGCGGGCTCGTCGCGCCCCGCACGGCCGAGGACCTGGAACGGCGCGACGCGGCGCTGCGCGAGCCGGTGGGCCCCACCGGCGACCGCATCCGCGAGGCCGCGTCGGCCTTCACCCTCCCGGCCGCCGCATAGCCGCGGCACCATTCCGGCGTGCGTACCCACATCGCGCTGCTGCGCGGGATCAACGTCGGCGGCCACGGGAAGGTCCCGATGGCCGACCTGCGCCGGGTGCTCGGCGAACGCGGCTGCGCCGACGTCGTCACCCACATCCAGTCCGGCAACGTCGCCCTGACCAGTCCCGCGGGCGACGACGAGGTCGCCGCGACGATCGCCGCGGCGCTGCTGGAGGAGTTCGGCATCGAGCGCCCGGTGGTCGTGTTCGGCCGTGCCGACTACCTCACCGCGGTGGCGGCGAACCGGTTCCCGCAGGTCACCGACCTGAAGCAGCTGCACGTCCTGTTCCGGGCAGGTCCACCGCCCGACGACCACGAGCGGATCGCGGCCGCGCTGGCGGCCGAGCGGGCGAAGGGCGGCCGCGGCGACGCCGTCGCCCGTGGCCGGACGGTGTGGCTGCACCTGCCCGACGGGCTGGGCCGCAGCGAGCTCGCCACCCGGATCTCGGCCCGCACGACCGCGCCGGACCAGGGCGGCACGATGCGCAACCTCGCCACCGCCCGGAAGCTCGCCGACCTCCTGGGCTGAGAACTCCTGGGCGGAACGCTCCTGGGACGGGACGGGACGCGACGAAGCCGTGGCCCGCGCCCAATCGGACGCGACGCCACGGCGCCGTCGACGGCGGATGTCGAGCTGCCAGAACGATCTCCGCCGCGTCACCCGCATTCCTGCAAGTGACTTGCAGCAGACTACATGTTGCGGATCGATCCGTCCACGCGTGCGCGTGGCCGGTCGCGGGTAGTCGGCAGTTGCTACATAGTGGCAAGTGAATCCGCGTGGCACACCGCCGCGCGTTCCCGACCCAGGAGAGGACCATGGCCGAGTACACGCTCCCGGACCTGCCCTACGACTACTCCGCGCTCGCCCCGCACATCGCGCCCGAGATCATGGAGCTGCACCACTCCAAGCACCACAACACCTACGTCCAGGGCCTCAACACCACCCTCGACAAGCTCGCCGAGGCCCGGGACCGCAACGACTTCGGCGCCATCGTCGGACTCGAGAAGACCCTCGCGTTCAACCTCGGCGGCCACGTCAACCACTCCGCCTTCTGGAACAACCTCTCCCCGACGGCGGCGACAAGCCCACCGGCGACCTCGCCGCCGCCATCGACGAGGACTTCGGCTCCTTCGACGGATTCCAGGCCCACTTCACCGCCGCCGCCACCACCATCCAGGGCTCCGGCTGGGCCATCCTCGGCTACGACCAGCTCGGCGGCCGCCTGCTGATCCACCAGCTCTACGACCAGCAGTCCCAGCTCCCCGCCGGACAGACCCCGATCGTCCTGCTCGACATGTGGGAACACGCCTTCTACCTGCAGTACAAGAACGTGAAGCCCGACTACGTCACGGCCTGGTGGAACGTCGTGAACTGGGCCGACGCCGCCCAGCGCTTCGCCGCCGCGAAGGGCTGAGCCTCCCCCCGCACCGCGCAGCGCCCCGTCCGGGCCCCCCGGGCGGGGCGTCGTGCGGAGAGGGTGCACTCAGCGGTGCGCGCCCGGCCCCGTGACGCCGGTGGCGCGTAGCAGCAGGTGCATGGCCAGGTCGACCGAGCGCTCCCGCACGTCGGCCCGCCCGCCGGGCAGCTGCGGGTCGCGCGCGATGACCTGGCCGTCGGCGGTGGTCACGCAGAAGCAGACGTAGCCGACGGGCTTGGCCTCGGTACCCCCACCGGGGCCCGCGACGCCGGTGATCCCGACGCCGACGTCCGCCCCGAACCGCGCCCGCGCACCGTCCGCCAGTGCCCGCGCGACCTCGGGCGACACGGCCCCGTGCGCCTCGATGAGCGCGGCGGGGACGTCGAGCAGCGCGGTCTTCGCCTCGTTCGAGTAGGCGACCACGCCCCCGGCGACGTAGGCCGACGACCCGGCCCGGTCGACGAGCCGCCCGGCGAGCAGCCCACCGGTGCAGGACTCGCCGGTCGCGACCGTCCAGCCCTTCGCGACCAGCGCCGCGGCGAGCAGCTCGTCGGTGGTGCTGCCGTCGTCGCTGATGAGCGCGCGGCGGTGCCGGTCGACGATCCGCGCGGCCAGCTCGCGGGCCGCCGACTCGGCCCCGGGCAGCGGGTGCAGGTCGACCTCCAGCTCCGAGCGGCGCAGGCAGGTGGTCACCTCCACCCCGGACACGTCGAGCTCGGCCTCCAGGACGCGCAACGTCTCGGCGATCTCGGACTCCGGCAGCCCCGCGAAGCGCAGCAACGTCGCCTCCGCGCGGGGCACCCGGGTCAGCAGCTCCGCGACCGGCGCCGACTCCAGCGCGGCGGGCCACATGCCCTGCAGCTCCCGCGGCGGCCCCGGGAGCACGACGACGAGCGGCCCACCCGGCCGCGTCACGGCCAGTCCCGGCGCGGTCCCGACCGGTTCGAGGACGCTCGCCCCGCGCGGGACCCTGGCCTGCTTGGCCGTCGCCGCGTCGAGCGCGGGGCCGGCCCAGCCGGCGCGGCTCGCCCACCCGGCGACCCGGTCGTGGATCCGACCCTGCAGCGCGGTGTCGACCTCCATCTCCGCTCCGGCGAACTCGGCGACGACCTCGGCCGTCAGGTCGTCGGCGGTCGGTCCGAGCCCGCCCGAGGTGACGACGAGATCGTCGGAGGCGACGAACTCCAGGGCCGAGCGCAGGTCCTCGGCGCGGTCCCCCACCAGCAGGACCCGCGAGACGGCGAAGCCGAGCTCGCTGAGGGAGCGGGCGACGAAGGGGCCGTTGGCGTCGGCGACGTGGCCGGTCAGCAGCTCGCTCCCGGTGACCAGGACCGAGGCGGGGGGCGGGACTCGCTCATGATCCGAACCTACCCGCGCCCGGACACCCGCACCCCGTCCCACGCGAGGTCACCATCGGTGCTGGTCCGGGGCGTCGAGGGATCGTCCGGTGTGGACTTCGCACCCGTTCGAGTGACGCGAGCGGTGCGACACGCCCGAAACCGGACCTCTACGGCGTGTCGTCGCAGCACCGATGCCGCTCGTCGTGCCCCGGGAGCGCCGCGGGCAACCGCGCTGCGCGGCCGCCGTCGTCACCCGTACGGCGCATGATCGGGCGCCACGGCTCCGACCTGCGCCGACGCCGTCCGTCGCACCGCATCCGGTGAACTCCGCGACCGCGCACACGCACAGTGTCCGAAATCCGGCAACTGCGCACTCTCAGTGTGAGCACAGCTCGCGTACCCGACACTGTGACCCATGTCAGCGATGTCTGCGCCGAACGACGCCGCGACCTGGGTGGGTGAACTGGACCGGCTCGGCCCGCTGCGCGATCTGCGGGTCGCCCCGGGCTTCCACGCCGCCCGTCTGCTCGTCACCGTCGGGGGCACTCCACAGGGTCAGGTGACCGTGCCGCTGCGTGGCGGACGCGCCACGATCGCAGAGCTGCGGTCCGCGCTGATCACCCTGGGTCCGCCCGAGGACGTGGCCCCGGCACCGGTGGCGAGCGACCCGGTGACGGTGGTGATCGCGACGCGCAACCGCCCCGAGTCGCTGGCCCGCTGCCTGCGCGCGGTCCTAGCCTCCGACCACCCGGCGCTGTCGGTCGTCGTCGTCGACAACGACCCGGCGGACGAGCTCACCCGCGACGCCGTCGCCGCCGCCGGGTCCCCACGGGTCCGCTACGTCCGCGAGCCGCGCCGCGGTGCCTCGGTCGGGCGCAACCGCGGACTCGCCGAGGCCCGCACCGAGATCGTCGCCTTCACCGACGACGACACCGAGGTCGACCCCGCCTGGGCCTCCCGCATCGCCGGCGCCTTCGCCGCCGACCCCGAACTCGCCTGCGTCTCCGGCCCCGTCCTGGCCGCCCGCCTCGCCAGCCCCGAGGAACGCGCCGCCGACGTCGCCCTGGCCTGGAACAAGGGCTTCACCCCCCGCCGGTTCACCCTCGCCGAACCCCCCGCGGACTCCCCGATCTTCCCCTTCGCCCCCGGCCTGTTCGGCATCGGCGCCAACCTCGCCGTCCGCGCAAGCGCCGCCCGCGCCGTCGGCGGCTTCGACGAGGCCATGGGCCCCGGCACCCCCACCCACGGCGGCGAGGACTGCGAGTTCCTCGTCCGCACGATCCTCGCCGGCCACGTCCTGGGCTACGCACCCGGCGCCTACCTGTGGCACCACCACCGCCCCGACCAGGCCGCCCTGCGCAAGCAGATGGAGGGCTACGCCGTCGGGCTGGGCAGTTTCCTGGCCAAGGTGGCGCTGTCCCCGCAGGGCCGGTCGGTCGCACTGCGCCGACTCCCGGCCGCGGTCGCCCGGCTGCGCCACATCTCCGACCGCGAGGCCGGCGCCGGCGACGCGATGCCCGCCGACGCCGACCAGACGCGCAACCGGGGACTGCTGACCGGCCCGCGCGCCTACCTCCGGTCGCGCCGCGCGGTGCGACGGGCCGGTGGAGCGGTGCCGCCGCTCGTCGGCCCGGCCCGGGCCGGGACCACCGCCCCGCACAAGATCCTCGCGACCGGCGGCCACCGGGCCGTCACGCCCACCCGGCCGCACGGCACCGGCGGGTATCCCGCGGTCGCTCCGTCCGGGGCCGAGGGCACCGGGGGCCGTCCGGCCGCCGCACCCCGTCCGCAGGACAGCGGTGGGTACCGGCCCGTCCCCGCCCGCACCGGCGGCCCGTACGGCGCGGACCCCGCCCGGCGCGGCTGAGCCGTCGCGGGCCCGCACCGGCGGCACCCGCCACGGAGCCTCCGGCACCTCGACGCCCCCGCCGCGAGGGCGCGCCCCCGCCGTCACGACGGCGTCGTGGCCTCCGGGCCCGGCCCCAGCAGGGCCGGGTCCGACGCCGCGGCCACGAGCCGGCCGTGCGGGTCGGCGACCAGGCGTCGCGTCGTCGTGTCGAGCACACCGAGGGTGCACTCCACCTCGGCCGCGAGATCGTCCGTCCGGGCCCCGTCGGCCGCGGTCTCCCGGACGATCCGGTGACGCATCGTGAACGGCTTGCGGGTCGTGAACGCGATCGCCGAGTCGATCCACAGCTCGTCGCCGGCGCGCAGCTCGGCCCGGAAGTGCGCTGTCGTCGACAGCAGCACGATCGTCAGGCCGTGCGCCCCGAGCGCGTGCTGGGACAGCCCGGCCGCGCGGAAGTGCTCCATCCGGGCGTGCTCGCCGTACTGGTGGTAGACGGCGTGGTTGACGTGCCCGTTCACGTCCATCTCGTAGCTGCGGACACCGATCCGGACCCCGAACGGCGGAGGCATCTCGACGCTCATGGTGGCCACCCTGCCAGCCGGGCCGGACCACCCCCGCCGACGCACCGGACCACGTCGCGGAACGTTTGTGCCACCGCCGACCGCGGTCGTAGGGTGGGTGACCGCGCTGACTAGGCTGGTGCGGAGGCAGCACGAGCGGCACGTCAAGCAACGGCGGCCGGTTGTCACTCACGGTGAAGTCGACGGCGCGTCCGGGACCGGACCACGAGCACGTCGACGGCGCCGACGGCGACGACTCGCGAGGGAGCACGACACATGAGCAGTGAGACGCCCACCGGGGTGGGGGGAGACCAGGGCCCCGACGTCGGCGAGGTCGTCCGCTTCGAGGTGACCGAGCACGGTGACGGCGCCGTCGTCGTCGGTGTGCACGGCGAGATCGACACGATGACGGCGCCCGTGCTGAGCGAACGACTCGCCGAGCGGATCGGCTCCGCGAGCCTGCTGGTGGTGGACCTGACCCGGGTCACGTTCCTCGGGTCGGCCGGGCTGGCGGCGCTCGTCGAGGGCAAGGAGAAGGCGGAGAACGCCGGCAGCCGGCTGCGGCTGGTCTGCGGGTCGCACGCCGTCACCCGAGCGCTCGAGGCGACCAACCTGATGTCCCTGTTCGACGTGGCCGACGGTGTGCCGGAGGCACTCCGCACGGCCTGAGGACCCGGAGGTCCACGGGTGCCCGGTGGCGCCCGCGGTCCTCGACGCCGACATGGCCGAGCATCTCGGCAGGGCGGGTGCGATCCCCGTCCTCCTCCCCCACCACTCCCTCCGACGACCGGGACGACGAGCCCCACCGCGATGAGCACTCTGCACCTGGACGAGCCGTCCCCCACCTCGGGAGACGGCCCATCCGGTGTGTCGGGGCTCGCGGCCGCGGTGCGCGAGGGACGGCTGAGCGCGGTCACCGTCGCCGAGCGGCTCCTCGCCGCCCTCGACGACGCGGTACCCGTGAGCGCCGGGCTCGTGGTGGACGCCGGACCGCTGCGCGCGGCCGCCGCGGCGCTCGACCGGCGCACCGACCGGTTCGCCCTGCCGCTGGCGGGGGTCCCGGTGGTAGTCGAGGACGGCATCTCCGTCGCCGGTCGCGGGGACGAGGTCGTGCGCAGGCTGCGGGCCGCGGGCGCGCTCGTCGCCGGGCGGGCGCGGACCGCCGAGCACGAGGTGGGCCTCGACGGCACCCCGGGCGGCCGGGCCACCGCGACCGTGGTCGCCTCCGGTGTCGTCCCGCTCGGGATCGGCGTGGACGGCGACGGGACCCTGCGCTGCGCCGCCGCCGCCCACGGGATCACCGCGCTCAAGCCGGGCCGCCGGGTGCTCCCGCTGCCCGACGCCGCCGAGCGCCGCTGGTGCGGGCTGGCCGAGCCGACCCTGATCGCCGGGTGCGCGGAGGACCTCACCGTGGTGCTCGACGCCCTCTCCCGCGGCACCGGGGGGCCGGCCGCGCCGTCGTCGGTGCCGCGGCTCACCACCCCCGCCGGTCCCGGCCCCGGGTCCGGCGCGATGCCCGTCTCCTCCCTGGCCGCGTCGCTGCGCACCGGCCGCACCCGGCTCGCCGGGCCGGACGCGGCGTCCGCGGTGCACGCGGCGATCACGCTGCTGCAGGACGCCGGGCTGGGCCTCGTCGCCGCCGACCCGCCGTACCGGGCCGTGCTGGTCGTCCACTCGGCCCGCCGCCGGCAGGCCGGGCTCGCCCGCCGGGTGGAGGACCTCGGCCTCGACCCGGCCGAGCTGCCGCGCAGCGCCCGCAGCCTCGTCCGGCGCGGCCGCCGCGTCCGGCGCCTGGGCGGCCTGCGTCCCGCGACGCCCGCGTCGTGGCGGCAGCGGATGGTCGCCTGGCTCGACGACGCCGGCGCCGAGGCCGGCCTGCTGCCCGCCCCGCCGGGGGCGTCCGGTGCCGGATCCACCGGTGTGGCCGCGTGGAACCTGGCCGGGCTGCCGTCGCTGGTCGCGCCGGTGCACCGGCCCGGGGAACACGGCTGCGTGCAGCTCGTGGGGCGGCCCGGGTCGGAGCGACGGCTGCTCGCGACCGCCGCCCTGCTCGCCGAGGGCTGACCCGGACCGGCGGACCCGCTCAGTCCGCGGGCGGGGACCAGACCCCGGTCGCGACGAACCGGTCGAGGGTCGCCGTGTAGGGCGCCAGGTCCATCCCCTGGGCGGCGACCCAGGCGTCGTCGTAGTAGCTGTGTCGGTAGCGCTCGCCGCCGTCGCACAGCAGGGTCACGACGCTGCCCGACCGTCCGGCACGCAGCATCTCCGCGACGACCTGGTAGACGCCCCACAGGTTGGTGCCGGTCGACCCGCCGGCCCACCGGCCGGTGCGGTCGCGCAGGTGGCGGGCCGCGGCGACGCTGGCGGCGTCGGGGACCGGGACCATCCGGTCGATCACCGACGGGACGAAGCTCGGCTCCATCCGGGGCCGCCCGATCCCCTCGATCCGCGACGCCGCACCCGTCGCGTACGACGGGTCCCCCGCCGTCCAGCCGGGCAGGAACGCCGAGCCCTCCGGGTCGACGACGGCCAGCCGGGTCGCGAGCCGCCGGTAACGCAGGTAGCGGCCGATCGTCGCCGACGTGCCCCCGGTCCCGGCGCCGACGACGATCCACTCCGGCACCGGGTGCGGCTCCTCGGCGAGCTGGGCCAGGATCGACTCGGCGATGTTGTTGTTGCCGCGCCAGTCGGTGGCACGCTCGGCGTAGGTGAACTGGTCGAGGTAGTGCCCGCCGGTGGCCGCGGCGAGCCGCTCGGCCTCGGTGTAGACCTCACCGCCGTGGTCGACGAAGTGGCAGCGCCCGCCCTCCCGCTCGATCAGCGCGATCTTCTCCGGGCTGGTCGAGCGCGGCATGACCGCCACGAACGGCACCCCGATCAGCCGCGCGAAGTAAGCCTCGGAGACCGCCGTCGACCCGGAGCTGGCCTCGACGACCGTCGTGCCGTCGGTGATCCAGCCCGACGCGAGCGCGTAGAGGAACAACGACCGGGCCAGCCGGTGCTTGAGGCTGCCGGTGGGGTGCACCGACTCGTCCTTGAGGTAGACCTGCACACCCCACTCGGTGGGCAGGTCCAGCACGTGGAGGTGGGTGTCGGAGGAACGGTTCGCGTCGGCCTGGACGCGGCGCATCGCCTCGTCGACCCAGGCGCGGGTACGGGCACAGGAACGGTCGACGGGGTGCACGCCCCCGACCCTAGATCGGTCTCGGAGCCTGCCCGGCCCGGTCCCTCGGTCACCGCGCCGATCCGGGCCACGTCGTGCCCGCGCGGCCCGCCCCGGCGCCGCCCTCCGTGCCCCCGTGCCCGCATCGGCGCTCCGTGATCGCGCACGTCACACACCGTCGACCGCCGCACCGGCGCCGTCCGCCGAACGGGGGCTGTCGGGGTGCGTCACGGAGCCGGAGACTGACGCACCGTAAACAGCTGCCCGGGGAGTGCGACGAGGTGACCGACGGTGTCACAGAGACCGGTGCCGATGTGACGGCCGAGGACGTGCGCGACGACGAGGCGACCCGGCCCGGGGACGCGACGCCCCCGACCGGGCGCGTTCCCGAGGCCACGCCCCCGGGGACCACGGCCGCCGGACTGCCGCAGCGCAGCCCGCGCGGCGGCGACGGTGCCCGCACCGTCGAGCACATCGTCGAGGACCTGATGGTCCGTCTCGCCGCGGCCGAGCACGCCAGGGACACCGCCGAGCGCCGGGCCGACGCGCTCGCCGCCACCCTGGAGGAGGCTCGCTCCCGGCCCGCGGAGACCTTCGGCATGCGCGCGGACAAGGTGCTCCGGATGGCCGAGCACGAGGCCGCGATGCGGCGGCGCACCGCCGAGATCGAGGCCGCGCAGCTGGTGGACGCCGCCCGCGACGAGGCCACCCGGATGGTCGACGAGGCCCGCGCGGAGGTCGACCGGCTGCGTGCGGCCGGGGCGGCCGCACGGCGGGACAGCGAGCTCGTCGCGGACACCGCGGCGTCGATGCACGCGCACGTGTCCGGCCTGCGCTCGTCGGTGCGCGACGAGATCGCCCGGCTGCACGCGATGCTGGGGGCCGAGCTGGGCAGGCTCGACGCGCCCGCCCGCGCCCCCCGGGGCGCCGACCAGGGCGAGCGGGTCCGGCGCCCGGCGGGCGGCCCGGCGCACGCGCTGCGCACCGGGGAGACCGCCGGGCCGGACGAGGCCCCCGACGCCGTCGCGGACCGGGACGAGGCCGCCGCCCTCCCGGCGGTGGTGCTGCCGGAGCAGCGGGACGCCGAGCCGTCACCGGCCGCAGCCCCCGCCTCCTCCGCCGCCGGTTCCGAGGGCAGCGTGCAGCAGACGTCCTGAGCCGGGACGGTGCGGTCGCCCGACGGGACGCGTCGTCGGCACCGAGTGGGCACCGAGCGGGCTCCAAGTGGCGACGCCGTGCCGCGGTGCCTACCGTCGACCCAATGACCGACCCCCGTCCACCCGGCGCCGGCACCAGCGACGGCTCGGGCACGGCGTCACCCGACGTCACCGACAGCTGCGACGGGCTGCGACTGGAGACCACCCGGCCCGCGGACGGGACAGTCGTCGTCGCGGTGACCGGCGAGCTGGACATGCTGACCGCGCCGGAGCTGCGGCACTCGGTGGCCGAGCAGATCGCGGTGTCCTCGCTGGTCGTGCTGGACCTCGACGGGGTCCGTTTCCTCGGCACATCCGGACTGGCGGCCCTGATCGAGCTGCGCGAGCAGGCCCACCGGGCCGGCGTCGAGCTGCGTCTGGCATGCACCGAGCGGCGTGTCCTGCGCCCGATCGGCATCGCCGGGCTGCACCATCTGTTCGACATCCACGACGACGTGCAGGCCGCACTGGCCTCCTGATAGGTGACCTGAGTCACACATTGCTGGGCCGATTCCACCCTTTCCCGGCGCGCCGGTCGCAGCTCGCAGGTGCGTGGTGGTGTCGTGAACAGGGGTGATGGCGGTCGATCCGATCGACCGCCCGCCCCCGGGGGCCGCACGCGGCCGATCGCCGACACCGATCCCGCCACCCCGCAGGTTTGATCTCGGACCCCCTCGGGAATCGGGTTGGGGAGCCAACCCGGTCCGCCCGGGCCCCGAGCGACGAGGTGAGCACGTGAGCGACGTTTCCCGGCTTCCCGGCCCGATGGACGACGTGTGGCAGTGGCAGCGACTGGGCGCGTGCCGCGGCATGGACAGCGCCGTGTTCTTCCACCCAGACGGCGAGCGCAACCCCTCCCGCTCGCGTCGCACCGAGCGCGCGAAGCAGGTCTGCCGGGGCTGTCCCGTGCTGCAGGAGTGCCGCCGCTTCGCGCTGGCCAGCCGTGAGCCGTTCGGCGTGTGGGGCGGGCTGGGCGAGTCCGAGCGTCGCGCCATCATCGAGCGCCGCGACGCCGAGCGCATCGTCGCCGAGCAGGGCCCGGGCCTCGCCGCCGTCGTCTGACGGCACCGCTCGACGGCTCACCGATCCGGCACGGCCCGTCCGGGCATCGGGCGGGCCGTCTTGCTGCCCGGACGTTCTGCCACACCTCCGGGCGTCACACCGCGGAGGGCAGGGCCTCCGGCTCGGTGATGTCCCGAGTGATGTCCTCGGTGAGCTCCTCCGCGACGGGCCCCAGGGGCCGGTAGGGCAGCACCGGAAGGCCGTAGACCCGCGCGACCCGGCGCACCGCGCGACGGACCACCTCGATCTCGGGGTCGGACACCGGTCCGGCGGCGGCCGGGGCCACGCACCAGGTGTCGTCGTCGGGGTCGAACCCGACCAGCTCCGAGAGCGCCGCGACGAGGTCCGCCTCGTCGCCGTCCTGCACCGCCCAGCGCAGCCCGAGGCGGTGCACCCGCACCCGCTCGACCGGCAGCATCACCACCGGCGCGGCCCCAGTGCCGTCCTCGGTGTCGTCATCGGTGTCGTCATCGGCCGCCAGCAGCTCCCGCGCCTGCGCCGGTGTCAGCGGACGCCGGACGGGGGCCGGGTCGTCCCGCACCACCAGCAGGTCGGTCTCCCCCGCCGCGCCGGAGAGCGCCGCGAGCGGTCCCCCCGCCCTCTCCGACTCCGCAGCGGTCAGCGCCACGGCGACCAGCCTCCGCGGTCGCGTCGTCCCCTGCCCCACGCTCGCCCCCGTCGATCCCGCACGTCCTCGTCCGTCGAGTACAACGCCCGGGTCCCCCGATCGATCGCCGATTACCCACCCGGACGGACGAGTGGGGTCACCCGTTCCACGAGCGGGAGACGACCCCCTGTCCCGAACCCCCGGACGGCCCCGACCGCAACTCCGCCGTGACCTCGGCCCGCCCACCGGTAGTACGGAGGGGCCGGACGGTCGAACGGCGCCGGCCGGTCCGGGCGGCCGGTCAGGGCGGTCCGTCAGGCGGGGCGGTCCAGACGGATCGCGAGCAGCGCGATGTCGTCGTCGAGCCGGTCCGGCAGGCACACCTCGAGCACCCGGTCGACGACCCGCTCCGGGTCCGCGTCGGACGGCAGCTGCTCCACCGTGCGTTCGATGAGCTCGGTGCGGGCGTCGGCGTCCTCGCCGACGATGTCGGTCAGGCCGTCGGTGTAGAAGACCAGCAGCGACCCCGCCGCACACGGCACGGTGGCGCCGTCGCGGTGCGCCCCGGTGGCCCGCCCGAACTCCGGCACCGCCCCGAGCATCGGCGAGTGGTGCGCGTCGAGCCGGTGCAGCCGACCCTGCGGATCGCGCAGCAGCGGCGCCGGGTGCCCGGCGTTGGCGTAGGTCAGCTCGCGCGCGCCGTCGGGGCCCGCCGGGCCGAACCGGGCGTAGACCGCGGTCGCCATCGCGGCGATGTCCAGGCCCTGCACCAGCTGGTCACAGCGGTCGAGCACCGGCCCTGGCGCGTCGCCGCCCCAGGCGTAGGAACGCAGCACACCGCGCAGCTGCCCCATCGCGGCTGCCGCCGACAGGTCGTGGCCCACCACGTCGCCCACCGCGGCACCGACAGAGCCGTCCGGCATCGGCAGCACGTCGTACCAGTCCCCGCCGACCTGGTTGCCGTCCGCGCCCACCAGGTAGCGGGCCGCGACCCGCATCCCCGGGACCTGCGGCAACGCCGGGAGCAGGCTGTGCTGCAGGGTCGCAGCCGCGGCCCGCTCCACCTCGTAGAGCCGGGCGTTGTCGACGGCCAGCCCGGCGCGGCCCGCCAGGTCCGAGGCCAGGTGCACGTCGCGCTGGGTCCAGCGACGGCCGTAGGGGAACTGGGTGGACAACGTCACCAGGCCGAGCACCCGGCCGCGGCCGAGCAGCGGGACGACCATCGCCGAGCGCAGCCGCAGCCGCTCGTAGGCGTCGGCCGCCTCCGGGTCGTCCGGATGGACCTCGCGTCCGTCGTCGGGCAGCTCCTGCACCAGGTAGGGCTTGCCGGTCCGCACCGCGGTCTTGGCCTCCTGCTCGATCCGGCCCGTCCCCAGCGGACCGGACCGGGACAGCAGTGCCTCGTCGTCGGCGTCGCGGGCCGAGACGGCCATCCGCTCGCGGCTGGCCCCGTTGGGAGTGTCGAGCAGGTCCACCGTGCACAGGTCGGCCAGCTCCGGCACCACGATCCGGGAGAACCGACGGCACGCGTCGGCCACGTCGAGCGCCGAGGTCATCTGGGTGGTCGCCTCGGCGAGCAGCCGCAGCTGGGCCCGCGCCGCCTCGGCGTCGACCAGCGCCGCACGCCGCTCCTGCTCGACGACGACCCGCTCGGTGACGTCGCTCTGCACCCCGACGAAGTTGACCAGCTCGCCGTCGCCGTCGTGCACCGGCGAGACGGACACCTGGTTCCAGAACGCGGTGCCGTCGCGGCGGTAGTTGAGCAGCACCTCGGTGATCGGCCGCTGTTCCCGCAGCGCCTCGCGCAGCCGGCGGACCGCGGACCGGTCGGTGTTGGGCCCCTGCAGGAACCGGCAGTTGCGCCCGACGACCTCGTCGAGCGGATACCCCGTCAGCCGCTCGAACGACGGGTTCACCCAGGCCAGCGGGTCGTCCTCACGCTGCGGGTCGGATATCGTGAACGACATCTCGGTGGCCAGCACGGCGCGGTCGCGCAGGAACCCCATCCGGTCGCGGTCCCCGCCCTGGCCGACCTCGGAGTCCGACAGCGGCAGCAGCACGGCCAGCGCCCGGCCGGGGCCGGTGGCCTCGGCGAACGTGCCCCGCCCCTGGGCGGCCGGGTCCGACAGCGCGAACCCGGTCACCCAGACCAGCGTGCTGCTGGCCGGCGCGCCCTCACCCGGGACCGGGACGCCGTCGCGGTCGGGCATCAGACCCGGCCCGTGCAGCGCCACCGGCTCGCCGGACACCGCCTCGCCGGAGGCGATGCGGGACAGCGGTGCCCCCTCGTCGGTGTAGGGCCGGCCGTCCAGGTCGGTCAGCCGCACGGACTCGCTCCACTCGCGGACCCCGATCGGCAGCCGCACCGGGCGGTCGCCGGCCAGCTCCAGCGCGGTGGTGTTGGCATAGACGATCCGGCGGTCCGCGATGTCGATCATCAGGACGGCCACCTGGGTCCCGCCGCGCACGTACGGCATCGCGGGGGTGCTCGGCTGCTCACCGAAGGTCTCCACCGAGGTCGCGACCGCCTGGTCGACTGCCCGGTCCACCGCGTCGCCGGGCGGGCCGGCGGGGGTGTCGGAACCGAGATCGGGATACCGCGTCACCCGGGCGAGCCTAAGGGCAGGCGCCGTGCCGGGCGCACCGAGCCCGGCCGGTATCGTCGGTCCCGGTCTCCTGTCGTGGGTGGACCGGACCGGCGCGGGCCAGGAAGGCTCCGCCGCACCCCCGGTGCGTCGTCGCGATGCGAGAAGGCATCTGCCCGTCGAGAGCACGGCGGCGCTCCACCACGCTTCCGCGCCGCCCGGCGCCCGACACGGAGGTGATCACCCTGCCCGGATCCGCGCCGGCGCAACCGTCCCGGGGGGACGGCGACGCCGAGCTGGACCCCGCCGACTCCACCCACCTCGGGGTCCGCCTGTCCTCACCGCGCAGTGGCCTGACCGTGCTCACCGTGCGTGGCGAGGTCGACACCCTGACCGCGCCGCGTCTCGAGACGGCCCTCGACGAGCTGCTGAACCTCCCGCCCGACGGCGACGGCCGCGACCTCGCCGTCGACCTGGAGGGCGTCACGTTCCTCGCCTCCAGCGGCCTGGGCGTGCTCATCCACACCGCCCGTCGGGCCGCCCGGGACGGACGGCGACTGTTCGTCGTCGCCACCAACCGGGCCGTGCTCCGGCCGCTCGAGGTCACGGGCTCCGCCCAGCTGTTCACCGTCCTGCCCGATCAGGAAGGCATTCCCGGCGCCTGAGCGGACACCCGGTCTGCACATCCCCGCCGGAGGCGACATGATCCGGCCCGACACCCCCGTCGTACGAAAGGACTCGTCAGCGTGGCCCAGGAGGACGTGGCAGGCACGGCGCACCCCGCCGGCACCGACAACACCGTCGAGATCCGGGTCGCCGCGCGGCCCGCGTTGATCCCCACGGTCCGCGCGGTGGCCTCCGACCTCGCCGCGCGCGCGGACTTCGACCTGGACGCGGTCTCCGATCTGCGGATGGCCGTCGACGAGGCGTGTGCGACGCTCGTCGCGATGGCCACTCCCGGCACGCCGCTGCGGTGCACCTTCGCCGTGTCCGACGAGCGCATCGAGGTCACCGCCCGGGTCGAGACCGGCAGCGGCGCGCAGCTGCCCACCGACAGCTTCGGCTGGCGGGTCCTGCAGACCCTGGCCGACCACGTCGCCGTCGAGACCGGTGGTGAGGACGGCGGCCGCCCCGCCCTCACCATCCGGCTGCACAAGCTCGCAGGTCACGGACCGTGACGTGACGGTGGACCCCCAGTACGCCCACCTCACCCCGCTGCTCGAGCAGTACGCGGGCCTCGACGACGGCGATCCCCGCCGGGAGCGGCTGCGCGAGCAGCTCGTCACCGGCTACCTGCCCGTCGCCCAGCACATCGCCCGCCGGTTCAACCACCGGGGCGAGCCCCTCGACGACCTCGTGCAGGTCGCGACGGTCGGGCTGATCAACGCCATCGACCGGTTCGACCCGGAGAAGGGCGGCGAGTTCTTCTCCTTCGCCGTGCCCACGATCTCCGGTGAGGTGCGCCGGCACTTCAGGGACCAGAGCTGGTCGATGCGGGTACCGCGACGGCTCAAGGACATGCACGTGTCGATCAACGGCGCGGTGTCCGAGCTGTCCCAGACCCTCGGTCGCGCGCCCCGGCCCTCGGAGCTCGCGGAGTACCTCGACCTGCCCGTCGGCGAGGTACTGGAGGGCCTGGAGGCCGCCGAGGCCTACCGCAGCTCCTCGCTCGACGAGATGCTGTCGTCGGAGAACGGCAGTGCGACCGTGGGCGAGCTGGTCGGCGACGCCGACGCCGAGCTCGACCGGGTCGACTACCGCGAGTCGCTGCGCCCGCTGCTCGCCGAGCTCGCGCCACGGGAGCGGACGATCGTGATGCTCCGGTTCTTCGGCAACCGCACCCAGACCCAGATCGCCCAGGAGGTCGGCATCTCCCAGATGCACGTCTCCCGGCTGCTCGCACAGACCCTGTCGCGGCTGCGCAACCGGCTCGACCCGGACGACCGCACCTTCTGACGGCCGGGCCGCGCGGCCGCGTCGCACGCCGTCCGCGAAGATCGGGACGGGACCGGCGCACCGTCCGGCCCCGGAGCGGGGAGGTAGGAGATGAGCGTGCCGGAACACGTGCTGGTGGTCGGCGCAGGGCTGGCCGGGCTGCGGACGGTGGAGAACCTGCGCCGGGACGGCTACGAGGGCCGGATCAGCCTGGTGGGGGCCGAGGAGCACCTCCCCTACGACCGCCCCCCGCTGTCGAAGCAGTTCCTCGCCGGCGCGTGGGAACGCACCAAGATCGACCTGTGCACCGCCGAGGACCTCGCCGAGCTCGGCGTGCGCACCCATCTCGGCCGTTCCGCGGTCGCGCTGCGGCCCGGTGAGGACCCGGCCGACGGCTCCGAGGTCGAGCTCGACGACGGCACCGTGCTGCACGCCGACGCCGTCGTCCTCGCCGTGGGGGTCACCTCCCGGGTGCTCGACGGCCAGCCGGACTCCGCGCACCTGCTGCGCGCCGTCGACGAGGCCGAACGGCTGCGCGACGCGCTCGCCTCGGCGTCGTCGCTGCTCGTGGTCGGTGCCGGGTTCATCGGGGCCGAGGTCGCGAGCACCGCCCGGGACAGGGGTGTCGCGGTCACCGTGGTCGAGACCGGCACCGTGCCGATGGCGCGGCTCCTGGGCGAACAGGCCGGTGCGGTGGTGGCCCGGCTGATGGTCGACGCCGGGGTCGACCTGCGCACCGGGGTGGCGGTGTCGGAGCTGACGTCCTCGGGCGCCACCCTCTCCGACGGGTCGACGGTGACGGCCGACGAGATCGTCGTCGGCGTCGGCGGGATGCTCGACCTGGGCTGGCTGGAGGCCACCGGCGTCGACGTCTCCGCCGGGATCCCGTGCGACCACCGGGGCCGGGTCGACGGGCTGCCCGGGGTGTGGGCGGCGGGCGACGCCGCCGCCTGGACCGGCCCGGACACCGGCGAGCGCGCCCGGCTGGAGCACTGGACCTCGGCGAGCGACCAGGCCGCCGCGGTCGCCGCGGACATCACCGGCACCGACCTGCCGCCTGCCGCGGTGCCGTTCTTCTGGTCCGACCAGTTCGGCATGAAGATCCAGCTCGTGGGGTGGCCGGACCGCGCGGACTCGCTGCTGCCGTTGCACGGGGAGGGTCTCGGCGACGGCCCGGTGAAGGGCACGGTCCTCGGCTACCTGCGCGGCGACGACCTCGTCGCCGTCGCCGGGTTCGGCGCGGCCCGGCTCGTCGCCCGATACCGCCGTCCGCTGGCCGAGGGCGCCGACCGCGCCGCGGTGCTGGAACTGCGCAACTCGCTGTCCTGACACACCGACGCCCGGCCGGTGCGTGCACCGGCCGGGCGTGACGTGCAGGCGGTCTAGCGGAAGATCGAGCGGACGATCGCCAGCCCGACCAGCGCGCCGACCGCGATGAGCGAGTACTTGATCTTCGGGTCGGCGAGCCGCTCGGCGAGCTGCGCCTTGCCGCCCTCGATGAGGTTCTTCGGGTTCGCCCGGTCCGCCAGCGCGTCCAGACTCTCGGCCAGCGCGTCCCGGGTCTTCTCGATCTCGCGCTGGATGTTCTCGGGGTCGCGGGCCACCACGTCCACCTCCGGTTCGGCCGGTACGCGTCCGCGTACGGGACTCCTGCTGCTCGCGCCCGACGCTGCCCCGACACCTCTGTCCGGGCACCGCGAGCGGCGTGGGACACACCGTAGCCACCGACGGGGGCGGACCGCGCGCCCGGCCACCGGCGCGCCGCCGATCGGGTGCGCCCGACGGTCGTCGGTGTCGCATCCGTCCACAACCGGCCGGTACGTCCACAGGCACCACACTCGTGGCGGCGTCGCGGCCGGCGGGTGGCACGCTGATCGACATGAGCACACGGCTGCAGGCGGGCGACCCCGCCCCCGACTTCACCCTCGACGACGCCGACGGCACGCCCGTCTCCCTGGCCGACTACCGCGGCCGCAAGGTCGTCGTCTACTTCTACCCGGCGGCGAGCACCCCGGGCTGCACGAAGGAGGCCTGCGACTTCCGCGACAACCTCGCCGAGCTGAACGAGGCGGGCATCGACGTGCTGGGCATCTCCCCGGACAAGCCCGCCAAGCTCGCGACCTTCCGCGACAACGAGAAGCTGACCTTCCCGCTGCTGTCCGACCCCGACCGCGAGGTCCTCACCGCCTGGGGTGCCTTCGGGGAGAAGAAGCTCTACGGCAAGACCGTCACCGGTGTGATCCGGTCGACCTTCCTGGTCGGCGAGGACGGCACGATCGTCGACGCGCAGTACAACGTGAAGGCGACCGGGCACGTGGCGAAGCTCCGCCGGGACTGGAAGGTCTGATGCCGGACCGGCCGGCGGGCGCGGGGTGAGCGGGCGTGCCCCGCGCCCGCCGGTGGACCGACGAGGAGCTGGTCGCCGCGGTGGCGGCGTCGCAGACGATGGCCGAGGTGTGCCGGGCCCTCGGGCTGCGCCCGGGCCGTTACGACTGGCTGCGTGCCCACATCGCGCGGGTGGGCGCCGACGCGAGCCACCTGCCGGGCCCGGTGGACGGCCGTAGACGCCGCCGGGCTGAAGGAGGCCCGGTGCGAGCTGCGCGGACTGGACCGGTGGCGGGACCTGCCGTTGCCACTACAGCTGGACCACGTCAACGGTGACCACACCGACAACCGGCTGGAGAACCTCCGTATCCTGTGCCCGAACTGCCACGCCCAGACGACGACGTGGTGTGTCCGCAAGAGCCGGCCGGCGTAGCCCAACGGCAGAGGCACGGTCTTTAGGTGGCCGCAAGTGCGGGTTCGAATCCCGCCGCCGGCACGCGTCGCGTCGCCCGCCTCACCCGGCGGGCGGCGCGGTCCCGGTCGGCCCGGCACCCCCGGGCGTGACGCCGTCGGGCTCGTCGGGCAGCGGCCGGCGGGCGGCGAGCAGCACCCCTCCCAGCCCGAGCACCGCGCAGATCCCCGACACCAGCAGCAGCGCGGGCGGCACGTGCCCGGTCACCGCGTCGCCGAGGGCCACGACGGCGATGGTGCTCGGTGCCGACCCGATCACGGTGCCGACCAGGTAGGGCCAGAACCGCACCTGGGACAGACCGGACAGGTAGTTCAGCACCGCGAACGGCACCATCGGGATCAGCCGCAGCGACGTCACCGCCAGCACGCCGTGGTGGTCGAGCCTGCGGCGCACCCACACCGCGCGCGGGTGGCGCGCGTAGCGGGCGACGAGCCCTCCGCCGGTGGCACGGACGAGCGCGAACGCCACGACCGCGGACAGTGCGGTCGCGAACAGGGTCAGCGCGGCCCCGCCGACGGCACCGAACAGCACCCCGGCGGACACGGTGAACACCGTCCGGGGGAAGGGCGGGACGTTGAGCGCGACCTGGAGCAGGACGAACACGACCGGGCCCCAGAGCCCGGCCGACTCGACGGCCCGGCGCAGCTCTCCGAACCGGGGGAACGCAGACAGCCCCAGCGACCGGGCCACGAGTACGACGAGTGCGGCCGCGAGCACCAGCCCGAGGCAGCCCAGCAGAAACCGCCACCACCGCACGGACGTCACGGTACCGAGCCCCGCGCCGGTGCCGTCGGCCGCGTCGCCGCACCGACCGGTCCCCGCCGCCGGTCGTCGGGCGACCTCGGCCGGCGTGCCATGGGGATGGGCCGTGAGAGGCTGCCGACCATGAGCGACTCGGGTATCGATCCCGCCGAACTGGACGCCGATGGGCTGGCCGTGCGCCGCGAGGTCCTCGGCCAGGACTACGTCGACGCGGCGCTGGGCCGCGTCGACGACACGACCGCGGACTTCCAGAAGCTGATCACCCGCTACGCGTGGAACGAGATCTGGACCCGCCCCGGGCTGGAGCGCCGGATGCGCTCGGCGGTGACGCTGACCGCACTCGTCGCGCACGGGCACTGGGAGGAGTTCGAGCTGCACGTACGGGCGGCCCGGCGCAACGGCCTGACCACCGACGAGATCGTCGAGATCATCCTGCAGACCGCGATCTACTGCGGGGTCCCGGCGGCGAACTCGGCGTTCCGGATCGCGCAGCGCGTCCTGGCCGAGCCCGCCCCCGAGTAGCCCTCAGTCGCGGGCGAGCAGCGCCTGCAGGTGCGGGACGAGTGCGCGCAGCGCGGTCCCGCGGTGGGAGGCGGCGTCCTTCTCCTCGGCGCTGAGCTCGGCCGAGGAGCGGGTGTCGCCCTCCGGGGCGAAGATCGGGTCGTAGCCGAACCCGTTCTCCCCGCGCGGGGCACGCAGCAGGGTGCCGCGCCACGTCCCGTGCACCACAGTGCGCCCGGGCACGGAGTCCTCCGCGTCGGGGCCGCCGGTGGCATCGGAGCCGTCGGTGTCGTCGGTGTCATGGAGCCCGGCCGCCGCCTCGGGCGTGACGAGCGCGGCGGCGCACACGAACGAGGCGCCGCGGCGCTCGTCGGGGACGTCGGCGGTCTGTCCGAGCAGCAGCGCCAGGTTGGCCGCGTCGTCGCCGTGCCGGCCGGACCAGCGGGCGGAGAAGATGCCCGGCATGCCGTTGAGGGCGTCGACGGTGATGCCCGAGTCGTCGGCGATCGCGGGCAGCCCGGTCGCGGCGGCGGCGTCGCGGGCCTTGGCGAGCGCGTTCGCGGCGAAGGTCGCGCCGGTCTCAGGGGCCTCGGGGAACTCGGGGACGTCGGCGAGCCCGACGATCTCCACCCCGGAGAGACCCGCGGCCTCGGTGATCCGGCGCAGCTCGACGAGCTTCTTGGCGTTGCGGGTGGCGAGCAGGATCCTCACGCGTCGCCCTCCCCCGCGGTGCCCGGGGCGGCGGGGGCGGTCTGCGCGACGATCTTCGGGTGCGGCGCGGCGAGCACATCGACCTGGAGGCGGGACAGCTCGGCGATCCCGGCGAGCGCGGAGTCGAGCATCGCGTCGAGGGTCGAGCGGGAGAACGTGGCGCCCTCGCCGGTCCCCTGGACCTCGATCAGCGTCCCGGTCTCGGTGGCGACGACGTTCGTGTCGACCTCGGCCCGCGAGTCCTCCTCGTAGGGCAGGTCGAGCCGGACGCGTCCGTCGACGACGCCGACCGACACCGCGGCGACCTGACAGGAGATCGGCTTGGGGTCGGACAGCTTGCCCTGCTCCCCGAGCCAGGTGACGGCGTCGCACAGGGCCACGTAGGCGCCGGTGATCGCCGCGGTGCGGGTGCCGCCGTCGGCCTGCAGGACGTCGCAGTCGATCGCGATCGTGTTCTCGCCGAGCGCGCGCAGGTCGATGCAGGCACGCAGGGACCGGCCGATCAGCCGGGAGATCTCGTGGGTGCGGCCGCCGATCCGCCCCTTCACCGACTCCCGCGACGAGCGGGTGTCGGTGGCCGAGGGCAGCATCGCGTACTCGGCGGTGACCCAGCCGAGGCCGGATCCCTTGCGCCAGCGCGGTACCCCGTCGGTGACGCTGGCGGCGCACAGCACCTTCGTGTCACCGAACTCCACCAGCACCGATCCCGCAGGGTGCTTCTGGAAGCCCCGGGTGATGGTCACCGGCCGCATCTCGTCGTCGGTCCGGCCGTCGGCCCTGCCCTCGGTTCGTGTCACCGGACCATCGTAGGAAGCCGGTTCAGACCTCGAACACCGCGTCGGGCCGGGCGAGCTCGACGGTCCCGCCGAAGGCCGCCTTGGCCTCGGCGCCGAGGGACTCGCGGTCGAACCAGGCCGGGACGTGGGTGACGACCAGACGCCGGGCGCCGGCAGCCGCGGCGTGCTCGCCCGCCTCCCGTCCGGACAGGTGCACCCCGGGCGGTCCGGCCTCGGCGTGCGGCCAGCTGGCCTCGCAGAGCAGCAGGTCGGCGTCGCGGGCGGCCTCGACGAGTCCGGGGCAGGCGGCGGTGTCCCCGGAGTAGGTCAGCACCCGGCCGCGGTGCTCGAGGCGCAGCGCCCAGGCGGGGCAGACGTGCACGACCTCGTGGGCGGTGACGGTGACGACGTCGTCGCCGGCGCCGACGGTGAACGGCTCCCCCGCCACGAGGTCGTGGAAGGAGAAGACGTCGGTGAGGTCGGTGCGGGCGTAGTCGGCCTCGGTGACGGCGTCGGCGCGGGCGAAGCGGGTGTGCGCACCGGCCGGGGCGTGCACGGGCAGCTTCCGCGCGGTCGCGTCGAACGGGGGCCGGGGATGGTAGCGACGGTGCACCGCCAGCGACGGGAAGTCCGAGCAGTGGTCGGGATGCAGGTGGCTGAACACCGCGGCGTCGAGGGAGAACGGGTCGGCGTGCCGCTGCAGGGCGCCGAGGGTGCCGTTGCCGAGGTCGAGGGTGAGGCGGGTCGACCCGGCCTCGACGAGGTAGCCCGATGCCGGGGACTCGGGTCCGGGGCCGCTGCCGGAGCACCCGAGAACGATCAGCTGCATGCGCGCCCCTAACCCGTTCGTGAGGTGCGCCGCAGCCACCAGAGTCCGACGAACGGCAGGACGAGCGGGACGAAGCCGTAGCCGGCGCCGAAGTGCGACCAGACCGTCTCGCGGGGGAAGTCGGCGGGGACGAACGTGGTGAACGCGCCGACCCCGAGCACGCCGACGAGCTCGAACACGACGGCGGACCAGGCGAGACGGCGGAAGCCGGGCCCGGTGCCCGCCAGGCCGACGGTGGCCAGGATGTAGACGAACCCGGCGAGCGCGGACAGCGAGTACGCCAGCGGTGCCTCGCCGAAGCGTTCGGCGATCTGCACGCCGGCCCGCGCCGAGGCCGAGAGCGCGAAGATGCCGTAGACGGCGATGAGGATGCGGCCGGGGCCGGTGGCGGTGGCGCGGGGCCCGGGGGCGTGGGGCTCAGGCACCGGGCACCCCCGGGATCCACAGGCCCTGCAGGCGCAGCACGGCGACGAGCGTCCCGATCGCGCCGACCGCGATCACGGCTCCGCCCCAGCGGCTCGGTTCGGCGGTGGCGAACTGCAGCGCGATCACCGGGACGCAGACCGCGACGGCGAGGTAGATGAGGAAGGTCGACTGTTCGGGCAGGGTGACCCCGCCGAGCAGGACCCGGTACGCCGCGATCGCGGCCTGCACGACGACGAGCGCCACACAGACGCCGACGGCGACGGCGTGCACCCGGCTCGGGGGCCGGTTCAGCGCCGTCGTGACCAGCCCGAACAGCGCGGTGGCCGAGAGCGCCACGGTGATCACCAGGACGAGCGTTCCGATCACGGCGGGAACGCTACCCCCGCGCCCCTCCGACACGGCGCCGGACCCACCGTCGTGGGCCGGTGGGCATCCACACCCCCGGCCGTCAGGCGGACGGGAGCGCGGCACCCGCGCGGCCCACGACCGACCCGATCTCCGGGCCCAGGAACCGGCGGCCCAGGCGGGCGAAGGGCTCCGGGTCACCGGTGGCGAGGAAGCGGTGCGGTGCGGGCGGGGCGGTGTCGTCGCGCAGCAGGTCGTGCGCGTGCAGGGTCCGGACCAGGGTGCGGGCGGTCTCGTCGGCCGAGGACACGAGCGTCACGTCCGGGCCGAGGACGATCTCCAGCACCCCGGACAGCAGTGGGTAGTGGGTGCAGCCGAGGACGACGGTGTCGACCCCGGCGCGCTGGAGCGGCTCCAGGTAGCCCTGGGCGACGCCGAGGACCTGGCGGCCGCTGGTGGTGCCGCGCTCGACGAAGTCGACGAACCGGGGGCAGGCGACCGAGGTGATCTCGGTGTCGGGAGCGGCGTCGAAGGCGTCGGAGTAGGCGCCCGAGGCGATCGTCGCGGCGGTGCCGATGACACCGATCCGACCGTTGCGGGTGGTGGCGACGGCGCGGCGCACGGCCGGGCGGACGACCTCGACCACCGGCACGGGGTAGCGCTCGCGGAAGTCGGCCAGGCACGCCGCCGAGGCGGAGTTGCAGGCGATGACCAGCGCCTTGACCCCGGAGTCGACGAGCTCGTCGCCGATGCCGAGCGAGAGGCGCCGGATGTCGGCGAGCCGGCGCGGCCCGTACGGGCTGTGCGCGGTGTCACCGACGTAGACGATCTGCTCGGCGGGCAGCAGGTCGATGACCGAGCGGGCGACGGTCAGACCGCCGACCCCGGAGTCGAAGATGCCGATCGGGGCGTCGAGCCCGGGTGCGTCGCTCACACCCTAGGAGGGTAGGCGGTCGGCCCGGGACACCCAGTAGGCGGCGAGCACCCCGCCGACCGCGCCGAACAGGTGGCCCTGCCAGGACACCGACGGGTCGGAGGGCAGCACGCCCCAGAGGATGGAGCCGTAGAACAGGAACAGGAACAGGACGACGGCGAGCAGGATCTGCGTGCCGTTGCGGGCGTAGAAGCCGCGGGTCAGCAGGAACAGGAACCAGCCGAACACGATCCCGGAGGCGCCGAGTACCGGCAGCGGCGAGGTCAGCCACACCCCCAGCCCGCTGACCAGCCAGATCGTCGCGGTCACCGCGAACCACTGGACGGGGCCGCCGGACATCGCGAGGAACCCGAAGATCAGGAACGGCAGGCTGTTCGCGGCGAGATGCGCCCAGTCGCCGTGCAGCAGCGGCGCGGTGAGGATCCCGGCCAGCCCGTCGATGTCGCGCGGGTAGATCGCCGAGGCGGCGTCGACCATCTCGCCCGACGCCTGGTCGACGGCCTCGAAGACGTACAGCGCGGCGGTGAACACCAGCATGATCACCGCCGCGCGCACCGGCGCGGGCGGCAGCACACGGGCGGGGCGGCCGTCCGGGGGTGCGGTCATGCCGTCCACGGTACCGGCGCGCCCGCCCGCTATGCCCGTTGTGACCGGTTCAGGCCCAGAGGTGCCCGTCGATGCCCTGCGCGGCGGTGCCCAGGTCACCGGAGTAGGCGCCGGTGGACAGGTACTTCCATCCGCCGTCGCAGACGATCATCACGACGTCGGCGCGCTGACCGGCGTCGAGCGCCTTGTTCGCGACGCCGAGGGCGGCGTGCAGGATCGCGCCGGAGGAGATCCCGGCGAAGATGCCCTCCTGCTCCACCAGCTGGCGGGTGCGGCGCAGCGCGTCGTAGGAGCCGACAGAGAAGCGACCGGTCAGCACTGTCTCGTCGTAGAGCTCCGGGACGAAGCCCTCCGACAGGTTCCGCAGGCCGTAGACGAGCTCGCCGTAGCGGGGCTCGGCCGCGACGACCTGCACGTCGGGCTTCTGCTCACGCAGGTAGCGCCCGGCCCCGACGAGGGTGCCGGTGGTGCCGAGCCCGGCGACGAAGTGGGTGATCGACGGCAGGTCGCGCAGGATCTCCGGGCCGGTGCCGCGGTAGTGCGCGTCGGTGTTGGCCGGGTTGCCGTACTGGTAGAGCATCACCCAGTCCGAGTGCTCGGACGCCAGCTGCTTGGCGAGGGCGACGGCCTGGTTCGACCCACCGGCCGCCGGCGAGGAGATGATCTGCGCGCCGTACATCGCCAGCAGCTGGCGACGCTCCTCGGAGGTGTTCTCCGGCATCACGCAGATGATCTCGTAGCCCTTGAGCTTCGCGGCCATCGCCAGCGAGATGCCGGTGTTGCCCGAGGTGGGCTCCAGGATCGTGCAGCCGGGCGTGAGCAGCCCCTGCTTCTCGGCGTCCTCGATCATGGCCAGCGCAGGCCGGTCCTTGATCGAGCCGGTGGGGTTGCGGTCCTCCAGCTTCGCCCACAGCCGCACGTCCTCCGACGGCGACAGGGACGGCAGCCCGACGAGCGGGGTGTCGCCGACGGCGTGCAGCAGCGAGTCGTAACGCACGGGATCTCCTCACGCACCGGTGCCGGGCGGGCGGGCCGCCCGGCACCGATCTCCGGTGGGGCTCAGCGACCGCCGGCCACGGCCGGGAGGATCGTGAACGTCGAGGACTCCTTGACCGGGGCCTCCAGGCCGCCGGCGAAACGGATGTCCTCGTCGTCGACGTAGATGTTGACGAAGCGGTGCAGCTTGCCGTCGGTGATCAGACGGTCCTTGATGCCGCTGTGCCGCGACTCCAGGTCGTCGATGACCGCGGAGACGGTGTCGCCCTTCGCCTCGACGGTCTTCTCGCCGCCGGTGTGGGTGCGAAGGATGGTGGGGACGGACACGGAGACGGCCATGTCGGTGATCACTCCTGGTGGGGTCGCTCTGGCGTGGACTTCTGCACGCGGCAACGCGGCCGGAGTACGGCGACATTCCCGCGCGACCTCCGGCGCGGGTGCGCGAGAGGGTCGATCAGGCCCGGTCGGGCACGTCGTCGGAGCCGGTGTGGGAGAACATGTAGGACTCCACGACCGCCAGCTCGTCCTCCACGACCTCGCCGTCGGCGAGGTGGTAGGAGCGCACCTCGGGCTCGGCGTCGGCGGTGGCGAGGCCCACGATCAGCCAGTGCTGGTCGGGGGTCCACTCCATCTGGGCGACGTCCTTGGGCGACGGGTAGGCCTCGGGCAGGCCGGTGTGCGCCACCGGGCGCCGCGGCAGCCGCGTGTGGGAGTGGACGACGAACATGCGGCGCTCACCGGACGCGTCCAGCTCGCGCTCCAGGCGGATGTCCTCGGCCGGGGAGAAGGCGAAGTCGCTCGCCACCTCGTCGGCGTTGGTCATCGGCACGTAGCGCTCGGGGTGCTCACCGGTCTCGGGACCGACGAGCTGCCCGCACGACTCGACCGGGAAGTCCCGGCGGGCGTGCGCGACGATCGCATCGACGAGGTCGGACCGGAGGACGAGCACGACGTGAGGATACGCGGCCCCGGCGGCGGGACCGAACACCCGCCGGGCCCGCACCCGGCGTTCACGCACTCGACACCACGGTCTGTGATCCCGGCCACGGCCCGGCGGTCGGCGGTGCCTCCATACTGCCCTGCGTGTCCTCCCCCGGTCGCCGTGTCGGAATCGTCCTCGCCGCCCTGCTCGCCGTCGTCCTGGCGGTGGGGGTCACCGTCGAGGCGGTGACGCTCTCCGGCCGTTCCGCCCCGGGTGCCCCCGGCTCCGGCACGGTGCGGCTCATCGCGCTCAACGACCTGCACGGCAACCTGGAACCGCCCTCGGGATCCTCGGGCCGGGTGACCGACGACGCCGGCGCGCAGGTCGAAGCCGGCGGCGCCGCGTTCCTCGCCGCGCACGTCGCGGCGCTGCGGGCACAGGCTCCGGCGAGCGTGGTGCTGTCCACCGGCGACAACGTCGGCGCGTCCCCGCTGGCGTCGGCGCTGTTCCACGACGAGCCGACCGTCGAGGTGCTGGAGCGGATGGGTGTCGCCGCGTCCGTCGCGGGCAACCACGAGTTCGACGAGGGCATCGCCGAGCTGCGCCGGTTGCAGCACGGCGGCTGCCACCCGACCGACGGCTGCCGCTTCACCCCGTCCTACGACGGCGCCTCCTTCCCGATCCTGTCCGCCAACGTGACCGACGGCTCCGGGCGGCCGGCGCTCGCCGCGTCGACGGTGGTGGAGGCGGGCGGGACCCGGATCGGTGTCATCGGCGCCACCCTGTCCGAG
Source organism: Pseudonocardia sp. HH130629-09 (assembly GCF_001294645.1). Lineage (NCBI taxonomy): Bacteria > Bacillati > Actinomycetota > Actinomycetes > Pseudonocardiales > Pseudonocardiaceae > Pseudonocardia > Pseudonocardia sp. HH130629-09. Next base: position 745,525 of record NZ_CP011868.1, on the reverse strand, counting down.
CTGCCCGACCTGGTCTCCCCCGACGGCATCCGCGGCCTGGCCGTCGGCGACGAGGTCGCCGCGGTCGACGCGGCGTCGCGCGGGCTGACCGCGCAGGGGGTGCGGGCGCAGGTGCTGCTGCTGCACCAGGGCGACGAGACGACCGGTGACGGCGGCCCGGACGCCTGTGCGATCGAGCCCGGCGGGCCGGCGTCGCGGATCGCGGCCGCGGTGTCCGCCGACGTCGACGCGGTGTTCTCCGCGCACACCCACCAGCAGTACCTGTGCTCGGCGACCGACCCGGCCGGGAACCCCCGACCGTTCGTGCAGGGCCTGTCGTTCGGCAGGCTGCTGTCGGTGGTCGACCTCGCCCTGACCGGCGACGGCGACGTGGACCGCGGCACGACGACGGCCCGCAACGAGGTCGTCACCCGCGACGTCACACCCGACCCGGGCGTGGCCGAGGTCGTCGACCGTGCGGTCGCGCAGTCGCGGCCGCTGGCCGAGCGTCCGGTCGGGACGGTGGCCGGGCCGCTGCTGCGCGCGGCCGGGCCGACCGGGCTGTCCCCGCTCGGCACGGTGATCGCCGACGCCCAGCTCGCCGCCTCCCGCGGCGACGGCGCGCAGATCGCGCTGACCAACCCCGGCGGGGTGCGCGCGGACCTGGTGCCCGGCGCGGGCGGCCGAGTCACCTACGGGCAGGCCTACACCGTGCAGCCGTTCGGCAACATCCTGCAGACGATGACGCTCACCGGTGCCCAGCTGCGGGCGGTGCTCGACCAGCAGTTCACCGTCGAGGACGGCCCGACGGTGCTGCAGAGCTCGTCGAACCTGCGCTACACGGTGACGGGGAACCGGGTGGGCGACATCGCGATCGGCGGTGTCCCGGTCACCGACGGCGGCCGCTACCGGGTCGCGACGAACAACTTCCTGTCCGCGGGCGGCGACGGCTTCGACACCTTCACCGCCGGGACCGAGCTGGTCGGGGGGCCGGTGGACCTCGACGCGTTCGTCGCGTACCTCGGCGCGAACCCGGGACTGACCCCGCCGTCCACCGACCGGATCGTGCGGCGGTGACGGGACCCGACCCGTCGGGTCAGAGCCCCCGGACGCGAACCCGGACCAGGGAGTCCTGCACGTAGGTCAGCCAGTGGTAGACGCCCAGGTGCTGGGCCCGCGGGTCGTCGTCGGGCAGCTGCTCGGGCATGTCCTCGCTGACGTCGAGGGCGGTGCCGAGCGCGAGCCGCACGTCGTTGAGGGCGGCCAGCCAGGCGTCGACCTGGGCCTCGGTGAGCTCCAGCCGTCCACCCGCCTCCGGCAGGGTGTCCAGCACGGTCGCCGCGGCGGCGTCCTTGGCCTCGATCAGCGACGGCTCGTGCAGCGAGCGCATCCCGCCGGCGAGGTCGGAGTCCTCGGTGGTGAAGTCCGGCAGCAGCCGGGCCAGCACCCGGTCGGTCGGCCGCGACGTCGGGCCGGTGCGGATACCGGTGAGCTCGGCGAGCTCGTCGGTGGACGCGAACTCGGCGCGACCGGCGAGCATCTGGCGGATCTCGGTGAACAGCCCCCGCAGGACGACGGCCTCCTCGCCGGAGAACCCGGACGTGTAGCGGACGCGGTCACCGCGGCCGCTGCGCTTCCAGCCGTTCACCCTCAGGCCCGCTGCATGGTGGCCCACAGGCCGGCCGCGTGGAGCTGGGCGACGTGCCCCTCCACGGTGTCCTTGTCACCGGCCGACACGGCGGCGCGTCCCTTGTGGTGCACGTCGAGCATCAACGCGGTGGCCTTCGCCTCGGGGTAGTGGAACACCTTCTGCAGCACGTAGGTCACGTACGACATGAGGTTGACCGGGTCGTTCCAGACGATGGCCTGCCACGGCGTGTCGGGGCCGGCGGACTCGTCCAGGTCGGGCGTGACCTGCTCGGTGGGCGCCGGGGACGGCGCTGGTGACGGCGCGGACATGCGCCCATGGTGGCACAGCCGGGACGGCGGTCCCGGCCCGACCGCACAGCCCCCGACACGGCCCCCGACACGGCCCCCGACACCGGCCCGACCGCTCCGGCACCGACCAGCGCGGCCCCGACCACGTCGGCGGGCGCGGCCGTAGGCTCCCGACCATGACCGGCACGGCCCTGCTGACCGACCGCTACGAGCTGACGATGGTGGCGGCGGCCCTCGCCGACGGCACCGCCGAACGGCACTGCGTCTTCGAGCTGTTCGCGCGCCGCCTCCCCGACGGGCGCCGCTACGGCGTCGTCGCCGGGACGGGGCGGCTGCTGGAGGCGCTGTCGCGCTTCCGCTTCTCCGACGCCGACCTGGAGTTCCTCACCCCGGTCGTCGACGCGGCGACCCTGGACCGGCTCCGCGACTACCGCTTCTCCGGCGACGTCGACGGCTACCCGGAGGGCGAGCTGTACTTCCCCGGCTCCCCCGTCCTCACCGTGACCGGCACCTTCGCCGACGCGGTGATCCTCGAGACCCTCGCGCTGTCGATCTACAACCACGACAGCGCGATCGCCTCGGCCGCGGCGCGGATGGTGACCGCGGCGGCCGGGCGGCCGCTGATCGAGATGGGTTCGCGGCGCACCCACGAGGAGGCCGCCGTGGCCTCCGCACGGGCCGCGTACCTGGCGGGCTTCGCGACGACGTCGAACCTCGCCGCCGGTGCCCGGCACGGCATCCCGACAGCGGGCACGGCCGCGCACGCCTGGGTCCTGCTGCACGACGACGAGCCGTCCGCCTTCGCCAGCCAGGTCGCCGCCCTGGGCACCGACACCACGCTGCTCGTCGACACCTACGACATCCGCCGCGGCATCTCACACGCCGTCGCGGCCGCCGGTCCCGGGCTGGGTGCGGTCCGCATCGACTCCGGGGACCTCGGCGTACTGGCCCGCCAGGCCCGCGAGCAGCTCGACGCGCTCGGTGCCACCGGGACCCGGATCGTGCTGTCCGGCGACCTCGACGAGTACGCGATCGCCTCGCTGCGCGCCGAGCCGGTCGACTCCTACGGCGTGGGGACCTCCTTGGTCACCGGGTCGGGCTCGCCGACGGCCGGGATGGTCTACAAGCTCGTCGAGGTCGACGGGCGCCCGGTGTCCAAGCGGTCGAGCGCGAAGGAGTCCCGCGGCGGGCGCAAGGCGGCGCTGCGTCGGTTCAAGCCGACCGGCACCGCGGTCGAGGAGGTCGTGTACCCCTACGGCACCGATCCGGTCCCCGGCCCGCACGACCGGGTGCTGCCGGAGCCGCTGGTACGGGGCGGCGAGATCGTCGCCGACGGCTCCGTCACCGGCCTGGAATCCGCCCGGGAGCGGCTGCGGACGGCGCTGGTCGCCGTACCGTGGGAGGGGCTGAAACTGTCCCGCGGCGAGCCCGCGATCCCGACCACCTTCCTCACCGGGAGCTGAGCCATGGCCCGAGCGTTGATCGTCGTCGACGTCCAGAACGACTTCTGCGAGGGCGGCGCCCTCGCGGTGGCCGGTGGGGCCGCCGTCGCCGCCGGCATCGGGCCGCTCGCGACCGGCGGCCGGGACGGCACGGCCTACGACCACGTCGTCGCCACCCGGGACGTGCACGTGGACCCGGGCCCGCACTTCTCCGACACCCCGGACTTCGTCGACTCCTGGCCGCCGCACTGCCGCGCGGGGACGCCGGGCGCGTCGTTCCACCCGGCGCTGGACGTCGCGCCGATCGAGTGCGTCTTCGACAAGGGCGCCTACACCGCTGCCTACTCGGGCTTCGAGGGCGCGAGCGCCAACGAGTCGGGCCAGCCGCTGGGCGACTGGCTGGGCGAGCGCGGGGTGACCGAGGTCGACGTCGTCGGCCTGGCGACCGACCACTGCGTCCGGGCGACCGCGCTCGACGCCGCACGGCTCGGGCTCGCGACGACGGTGCTGCTGCACCACTGCGCGGGGGTCTCCCCGGAGACGACGGAGCGGGCGCTGGCCGAGCTGGCCGAGGCCGGCGTGGAGCTCCGCACGGCCTGAGCCGGGCGCCGGCCGGGAACGCGTCCCGGCCGGCGCCGGGGTCCCGGCGCCGGGGTCCCGGCGCCGGGGTCCCGGCGCCGACGTCCCGGTGCCGACGTCCCGGTGCCGACGTCCCGGTGCCGACGTCCCGGTGCCGACGTCTCAGTGCCGACGTCTCAGTGGCGCTCGACGGTCGTGACCTGGGCGGCCCGGTCGCCGTCCACCGGGGTGGCGTCGCCGTCCACCGGGGTGGCGTCGCCGTCCGCCGGAGCCGCGTCGCCGTCGGGGCGCTGCGGGTCCGCCGGGACGCTCAGGGGGTCGACCGCCGCGACCGGGACGGCCGCTCCCCGGGGTACGCGGCGGTGACCCCATCGTCCTTGGCGAAGGAGCCGACCTTCACGTAGAAGTCGTCGCCGTGGTTGTCGGTCGCCCAGTCGACGGCCTGCTCCATCACCTCGGCGCTCTTGACCGCGCGCAGGATGACCCGGTCACGGCGGACGTCGCGGTGCAGGGCCACGCACAGCAACACCATGATCACCACGAACGGTGCCGCGACCAGGATCGTGAGGTTCTGGATGCCCGACAGGGCGTCCTCGCCCCCGGTGAGCAGCATCAGCACCGAGACCGCGCCCATCGCGGCGCCCCAGAAGACGACCACCCACTTGCTGGGCTCGACGGTGCCGCGCTGGGACAGGGTGCCCATCACGATCGACGCGGCGTCGGCGCCGGAGACGAAGAAGATCGCGACCAGGACCATGACGAGCAGGCCGGTGACCGTCGCCCACGGGTAGGCGGCCAGCATCTGGAACGGGACTGTTTCAAGATCGGTGTTTTCGGCCCGACACGCCGGGCTGAGGTCCGGCGAGATGGGCACGGACAGTGATGACATCGGACCTTGTGGATCCAAGCGAGGGTGACCCGAAGCCTGCTCGGCAGGCGTCGGCGGAGCGGGCCGCTGCGGCGGCGATGGTGGCCGAGGCGAAGGCGCGCGGGCTGGCGTTGACCGGCCCGGACGGCCTGTTGAAGCTCTTTACCAAGAATGTTCTGGAAACGGCGCTGAACGAGGAGATGACCGAGCACCTCGGGCACGACAAGAACCGGGCCGACCCCGGCCGGGAATCCACCAACGTGCGGAACGGGTCCCGCTCGAAGACGGTTCTCTCGGATGCCGCGGGTGACGTGGAGATCGACGTTCCGAGAGACAGGGCCAGCACTTTCGAGCCGCAGATCGTGAAGAAGCGTCAGCGGCGCCTCACAGATGTCGACGAGGTCGTACTGTCGCTGTATGCGAAAGGGATGACGACCGGGGAGGTTTCCGCACATTTCGCTGACATCTATGGGGCGTCAGTATCGAAGGAGACGGTCTCGCGGATCACCGACAAGGTCGTCGCCGAGATGAATGACTGGGTTGGTCGGCCGTTGGATTCGGTGTACGCCGCGGTGTTCATCGACGCTGTCCACGTCAAGGTCCGGGACGGGCAGGTCGCCAACCGGCCGGTCTACGCAGCCATCGGCGTCACCGTGGACGGCTGCAAGGACGTGCTGGGGCTGTGGATGGGCGTCGGCAGTGAGGGCGCGAAGTTCTGGATGAGCGTGCTGGTCGACCTGAAGAACCGCGGCGTGCGTGACGTGCTGTTCCTGGTCTGCGACGGCCTCAAAGGACTCCCGGAGGTCGTGGCCAACGTGTGGCCGCAAACCATTGTCCAAACCTGCGTCGTGCACCTGATCCGAAACACTTTCCGGCTGGTGGGTCGACAGGACTGGGACGCGGTGAAGCGCGACATCAAACCAATCTATGCCGCGCCCAACCCGAATGCAGCACTTATCGCTATGGATGAGCTCGACGAGAAATGGGGCCGTAAGTACGCGGCGATGATCCGGCTATGGCGCAACGCGTGGGAAGAGTTCGTGCCGTTCTTGGACTACGACGTCGAGATTCGAAGGGTGATCTGCTCTACGAATGCGATCGAATCGCTTAACGCCCGCTACCGGCGCGCGGTGCGGGCGCGTGGTCATTTCCCCACTGAGCAGGCTGCGATGAAATGCTTGTATCTTGTGACTCGCAGCCTGGACCCGACCGGGACGGGCCGCACGAGGTGGACGATGCGTTGGAAGCCCGTGATCAACGCGTTCGCCATCACGTTCGGTGACCGCTGGCCGGGAGCCGAGACCTACTGAGCAACGACGCCGAAACACCGATCACGAGACAGGCCCCATCAGACCCGAATCCGCGAGTAGCGCTGGTGTCCGGACTGGGGAGATGGCGATAGGTGCCCGCTGACCTGCGATGATCGTGTTTGCGACGACACGACATTGCGGGTTGAGAGGACACCTATCAGGTGCGAACAGTACGCAAGCGACGCCCGCGGTGTGCGCGGGTGCGTCTCGGCGCGCCGGACGCGGCGCTGACCAGGTTCTCCGGGCTGGCCGCGGTGACCGAACTGATCGACCGGCTCGGGATCATCGACAAGCTCGACGCCGCGGTCGGGCCCATCAAGGACCGCGACCGCGGGTGCAGCGCCGGGCAGATGCTGGTCGGCATGTCGGCGGCGCAGCTGTGCGGGGAGGACTTCCTGGTCGGGCTGGACCGGCACCGCGCCGACACCGCCGGGCAGGCACTCACGCCGGTGCCGGGGTTGGCGTCCACGACCGCCGCCGGGCTCGCGCGCAAGTTCATCGAGGGGCAGTGGGCGGCGGTGGAGACCGGGCTCGGTGACGTGCACACCACCGCGCTGGACCTGCTCGCCCAGGTCAAGTCCGCTGGCGTGGTGTGTGACGACGACCGCGTGATCTTCTTGTTCGGTCAGGCGCTGAGCGCCGGGATGGTGGTGGTCGAGGTCGCCTCCTCAGCGCTGGTGGCGGTGTCGGGGATCCTGGTGACGCGGGAGCGGGCGAGGACGTCGAGGCCGAGGTAGCGGCGTCCTTCGGCCCATTCGTCGTGTTGCTCGGCCAGGACCGCGCCGACGAGGCGGATCAGGGAGTCGCGGTCGGGGAAGATCCCGACGACGTCGGTGCGGCGCCGGATCTCACGGTTCAGGCGCTCGGAGGGGTTGTTCGACCAGATCTGGCGCCACAGTTCTTTCGGGAAGCCGGTGAAGGCCAGGACGTCGGCTCGGGCGGCGTCGAGGTGCTCGGCGACCTTCGGGAGCTTGTCGGCCAAGGCGTCGAGGACCCGGTCGAACTGGGCGTGCACCGATGCGGCGTCGGGCTGGTCATAGACCGAGTGCAGCAACGCCCGCACCCACGGCCAGGACTGCTTCGGGGTCGCAGCCATCAGGTTCGCCGCGTAGTGCGTCCTGCACCTCTGCCAGGCGGCGCCGGGCAGGGTCGCCCCGATCGCGGACACCAAGCCGGCGTGGGCGTCGCTGGTGACCAGCGCGACGCCGGTCAGACCGCGGGCGGTGAGGTCGCGGAAGAACCCCAGCCAGCCGGCGCCGTCCTCGGCGGAGCTGACCTGCAGGCCGAGGATCTCCCGGTGTCCGTCGCCGTTGACCCCGGTGGCGAGCAGGGCGTGGACTGCCACGACCCGGCCGCCCTCGCGGACTTTGAGCACGAGCGCGTCGGCGGCGACGAAGGTGTAGGGGCCCTGGTCGAGCGGACGCGTCCGGAACTGCTCGACTTGGCCGTCGAGGTCCCGGACCATCTCTGAGACCTGCGACTTCGACAACCTCGTGATGCCCAGGGAGTCGACGAGTTTCTCCATCCGCCGCGTCGAGACCCCGAGCAGGTAGCAGGTCGCGACCACCGTGGTCAGGGCCCGCTCCGCCCGGCGACGACGCTCCAGCAACCAGTCGGGGAAGTAGGAGCCGTTGCGCAGCTTGGGGATCGCCACGTCGATCGTGCCAGCGCGGGTGTCGAAGTCGCGGTGGCGGTAGCCGTTGCGGGTGTTCGTGCGAGCCTCGGAACGCTCGCCCCAGGCCGCGCCGCACACCGAGTCGGCGTCGGCGGACATCAGGGTGTTGATGAACGTGGTCAACATGTGGCACAGCAGATCCGGGCTCGCCTGGGACAGCTGCTCGTGCAGGAACTCGGTGGGGTCGATACTGGAGGGTGCGGTCATCGCGTGATCCATCTTCTGTGGGCTGTGAGAGGCGTTCAGAAGATCACGCGGTGGCCGCCCTACAGCTCGACCAGCTCGTCACCGGGCCGGTCGCACACCACCTTGGTGGACGCCACTCCGGACGACGGACCCGCCCCAGCGCACCCGAGCACCGCAGCCGAGGACCGCGGCCGGGGTTCACGGCCGGGGTTCACGGCCGGGGTTCACGGCCGGGGTTCACGGCCGGGGTTCACGGCCGGACGTGCCGCCGGAGGGCGCGCACGCGGCCGGAGAGCGGGGACAGGCCGGCACAGCCGGGGCGGGCGGACGCCCCCGGGTTCGCACGTCGCAGGGAACCCCTGCGTCGAGATGCAGCTCAGCGGGCTCTGGCGAGCCACGGATCCCGCTGAGCTGCATCTCGACGAGCGGTCGAGCAGACAGCGCGGAACGAGGGGCGGCCGAGGGCGAGGGGCAGCGCGGAACGAGGGGCGGGGGCCGTGACGGGGCACGGCCCCCGGCGGTTCAGCCGCGGAGGCGGAACGGGGCGAGCTTCTCGGCCAGCTCGACCGGGTCGCCGTCCTCGCCCGGGGCGTGGTGGAAGCCCTCGGCCTCGGCGAGACCGATCAGCCTGCGCTCGTCGAACAGGCCGCAGACGTAGCGGACGGTGTCCTCGCCGATGTCGGTGACCGCGACTCGGAGCTGGTAGATGCCCGGGTAGTGGACCTCCTCGAGGTACTGCACCGACAGCGACGACGGGGACAGCCCGTCGAGCGGGCCGCCCGCCGGGTAGCCGAGCACGTCGGAGTGCAGCTCGGCGAGGCCGTCGAGGTACCAGGCCGCCAGCGCGACGTTGTTGACGTGGCGGTTGGTGTCCAGGTCGGTGAAGCGGGTCCGCACGTCCCACCGGAACGGGTAGTTCTCACGGACCGCGCGGGCCTCGCCGCGGTCGGGGCGGCTCGGGGCCGGGGCGTCGATGCGCAGCGTCGTCAGGGCGCCGCGGACCTCGTCGGTCAGCGGGGCCGGGGCGGTGCCGTCGGTGTGCACCGAGGTGGACTCGCCGGTGGCGACGCACTCGTCGCCGGCGAAGACCGCGTAGCGGTAGGAGAACGACGTGGTCCCGATGTGGCTGACGCCGACGCCGATCCGGTAGGAGCCGGCGACCCGCAGCGGGGCCAGCACGTCGACCCGGATGGCGGCGAGCAGCAGTCGTACGCGGGACTGCAGGCGAGCGACGAGGTCGGCGCCGAAAGTGTCGCGCTCGACGGCGACGCGGGCGTCCTCGAACCAGCGCACCAGGGCGTCGCGGCCGATCCGGCGGCTCGGGTCGAGGTCGGCGTACCGGGCCTCGTGCTCGATCAGCACCGGGAACATCCCGGGCTCGGGCACGGTCGGCGTGGTGATGGTTGCTGTCACCCCTCCATCGTGACGCTGTGTCGCCGCTCACCGGTAACCGGCCGTCGGACATCACACCTGGTGAGCTGTCCGGATACACCGGGTGCGCGGTCCCGGGTGCCGGGCGGCCCGGTCACGGCCGGGCCTGTCGGGGGTGCTCGGTAACCTGCCGGACGTGCCTCCCCCCTCGACGGCCCCCGTGCGTACCCAGGACCTGCCCGGTGTGCACGAGCTGCTCGAGGTGGCCGTCACCTCGGTCGGCGGTGCGCGCCGCGAGGGCCAGGACCGGATGGCCGACGCGGTGCGCCGCTCGCTGTCGTCCGGGGAGCACCTGGCCGTGCAGGCGGGCACCGGCACCGGGAAGTCGCTGGCCTACCTCGTGCCCGCCATCCGGCACGCGATCGCCCGTGACACCACGGTCGTGGTCTCGACGGCGACGATCGCGCTCCAGCGCCAGCTCGTGGACCGGGACCTGCCGCGCGTCGCGAAGAGCCTGAAGCAGGTGCTGGGTCGCGAGCCCACGTTCGCCATCCTCAAGGGGCGGCGCAACTACCTGTGCATGAACAAGCTGCACGGGGACATGGGAGACACCGCCGACGAGGCGGACCAGCTGTTCGACGCGTTCGCCATCTCGGCGCTCGGGCGGCAGGTGAAGCGGCTGCACGAGTGGTCGTCGGACACCGAGACCGGGGATCGCGACGAGCTGGTCCCCGGCGTCCCGGACTCCGCGTGGCGGCAGGTGTCGGTGACGGCGCGGGAGTGCCTGGGCGCGAGCCGCTGCCCGGTCGGTGAGGACTGCTTCGCGGAGAAGGCGAAGGCCGAGGCGGGTCGGGCGGACATCGTCGTCACCAACCACGCGCTGCTCGCGATCGACGCGATGGGCGAGGCACAGGTGCTGCCCGAGCACGACGTCGTGATCGTCGACGAGGCGCACGAGCTGGTGGACCGGGTGACCGGCGCGGCGACCGCCGAGCTCACCGCGGGCACGGTCGCGACCGCGGCCCGGCGCTGCGGCAAGCTCGTCGACCAGGACACCGCGGACCGGCTCGCGGAGGCCGGTGAGGGCCTGGCGGCGGTGCTGGAGGACATGCCCCCCGGACGCTGGGAGTCGCTGTCCACCGCCGCCGCGGGCGCGCTGAACGCCATCCTGTCGGCCGGGGCGGGCTGCCGGCAGGCGATGGGCGCGAACAAGCGCAGTGACGACTCCGACCCGGAGGGCGCGGCCGCCCGCAAGCTCGCCCAGGCCGTGCTCGACGAGGTCGTCGACACCGCCGCGCGGCTGCTGGAGACGTTCAAGGAGACGGACGCGGCCAAGCGCCGCGACGTCGTCTGGCTGGGGGAACAGGGTCCGGACGGGTCCCGGCACAAGGTGCTGCGGGTCGCACCGCTGTCGGTGGGCGGGCTGCTGCGCGAGCGGCTGTTCAACACCCGCACCACCGTGCTGACCTCCGCGACGCTGGCCCTGGGCGGGTCGTTCGACGCGCTGGCCCGGCAGTGGGGCCTGCCCGCCGCGCAGCCCAAGGAGGCCGGCTCCACCCCGCCGTCGAGCGTCGACGAGGGGCACGGCCCCGTCCAGGACCCGGAGGCGCCGCGCTGGCAGGGCCTCGACGTCGGCTCGCCGTTCGCGCACGCCAAGTCCGGGATCCTCTACCTGGCGCGCCGGCTGCCCAACCCGGGCCGCGACGGGCTGGCGCCGGAGACCCTGGAGGAGATCGAGGGACTCGTGCGCGCCGCCGGGGGCCGCACGCTGGGTCTGTTCTCCTCCACCCGCGCGGCGAAGCAGGCCACCGAGGCACTGCGCGGCAAGCTCGACACGCCCCTGCTGTGCCAGGGCGACGACTCCACGATGCTGCTGGTCAAGCGGTTCGCCGAGGACCCGGAGACCTCGCTGTTCGGCACGCTGTCGCTGTGGCAGGGCGTCGACGTGCCCGGCCCGTCGCTGTCCTGCGTGATCATCGACCGGATCCCGTTCCCCCGCCCGGACGACCCGCTGGTCGCGGCCCGGCAGAAGGCCACCGACGCCCGGGGCGGCAACGGCTTCCTGTCGGTGTCGGCGACGCACGCGGCGCTCCTGCTCGCCCAGGGCGCCGGGCGGCTGCTGCGCGCCACCGACGACCGCGGCGTCGTCGCCATCCTGGACCCGCGGATCGCGACCGCGCGCTACGGCGGGTTCCTGCGGGCGAGCCTGCCCCCGTTCTGGGAGACCAGCGACCGCGAGAAGGTGCACGGCGCGCTGCGCCGGCTGCGCGGGTCCTCGTGACCGGCTCCATACGGCGGACGACCCTCCTCCCTTGATAGGTTGTGCACAATCAATCAAGTCGGAGGAGCACTCATGGCGAACTACACGACCGAGGCCACCTCGACCGGCGGCGGCCGCGACGGCCACATCCGCAGCGAGGACGGCTTCATCGACCAGGACCTGAAGATGCCGCCGGAGCTGGGCGGCCCCGGCGGCGCCACCAACCCCGAGCAGCTCTTCGCCGCCGCCTACGCGGCCTGCTTCCACGGCGCGCTGCGGCTGGCGGCCCGGAAGGCGAAGGTCGCCGTCCCGGACGACGCACAGGTCACCGCGACCATCCAGCTGCAGCCCGACGACGTGAGTTTCCACGTCGCCGCAGACATCACCGCCCACCTGCCGGGCCTGGAGCAGCCGGCCGCCGACGAGCTGGTCGAGGCGGCGCACCAGGTGTGCCCCTACTCGAAGGCGACCCGCGGCAACATCGAGGTCACCCTCACCGCCACGGTCTGATCAGGGACCGTCCGGCGCCGGGATCTCGAAGGCGTTGAGCAGCGCCGACACCGACAGGTACATCCCCGTCAGGTGGACGGTGTCGAGCACCCCGTCGCGGCCGAGCGCGGCCTCGGCCGCGGCGTAGGTGTCGTCGGTGACCCGGTGGGTGCGGACCAGCTCGTCGACGAACCGGTGCACGACGCGCTCGTCGCCGGTCAGCACCTTCGCCGCGGTGCCGTCGAGCAGTGCCTGCACCACGTTCTCGTCCAGCCCGACCGAGCGGGCGACCGCGGTGTGCGCGTACAGCTCGTAGGCGGCGCCCCAGGCCGCGCCGACGGTCAGGATGACGACCTCGCGCACGGTCGCCGGCAGGGACGACTCCTGCTGGTCGGTCGCGACCCACCGGTTGAACGCCGTGCCCGGGCGCGGGCGCAGCACGAACGCGTTGAACGGGCCGATGAGGCCGCCCTCGTCGTCAGTCGCGGCGAAGCCGGATTCCTCGGCCCAGCGGGCCGTGCCGGAGCGGATCCGGTCGACGGCGGCGCACTGCTCGTCGTCGAGGTCGAGGGTCTCGTTGCGGGGCAGCCGGCCGCCCCAGTCCCGGGCGCCGGCAGGCGGGTGTGTGGTCACGCCCGGTGTATCACCGCCGGGGTCCGGCCGCAAACGCGGCGTGAGCCACTGCCAGGCAAGTCATGGTGCCCGGGTCGACCTCGGTGAAACCCGCGTCGCGCACCCCGACGACGCCGTCGGTGCCGTCGTCGGCGGCCGGGGCCATGCGCGCCCAGGTGGCCGGGTCCGCGGCGCGCACCGCGCACACCGGTGCCGCGCCGACCGGCCACCCGGCGGCCGCGCCGAGCAGCATGGTGGCGTGCCCGACCTGCGCGGCGGCCTTGCCGACGGTCATCTCGGCGTGCGGTGACAGCAGCACCAGCGGGGCGTCCGGGTCGGGTGGGCCGGGCTCGTCGGCGGGCAGCTCGGTGCCGCCGATCTGCAGCCGTGCGACGACCTTCGGCACGCCGTCGACCGGGCCGAGCAGCAGGGCACGGGCCTCGGCGTCACCGACCCGCACCGTCACGCCGGGGAGCTCAGCCACGGCGCGCCAATGCGCGCCACGGGCCCGCCGCGCGATCTTGCGGATGCGTCCGTCCACCCACGGGGCGACGGCGTCGTGCCACTCGCCACCGGGCTGGGCCCGCGGGTCGGTGCAGACGGCGAGCGCCGCGGTGGCCGCCGCCTCCAGCAGCGCGGTGCGCACGGGCAGCGGGTCGCGCTCGATGCGCAGCACGACCGGCATCGCCCGCACGACGCCGTCGGCCTCCGGCGCGATGTCCCGGCCGCGGGCCCCGGCTCCGTAGCGGCCCGCGAGCAGCGCCAGAACCGGTGCGGGGGCGGTCACGCCAGCGGGACCCGGCGCAGCACGCCCTCGGCGGCGTCGGCGACCTCGACCTCGGTGCGGGTGATGCCCAGGACGAACAGCACGACGTCGAGGTAGGGCACCGACACCGAGGTGTCGGCGACCTCGCGCAGCGCCGGCTTGGCGTTGAACGCGACGCCGAGCCCGGCGGTGGAGAGCATGTCGATGTCGTTCGCGCCGTCACCGACCGCGACCGACTGCTCCAGCGGGATGTCGTGGGCCGCGGCGAACCGGCGCAGCGCGACGGCCTTCCCGGCCCGGTCGACGACCTCGCCGACCACCCGTCCGGTCAGCTTCCCCCCGGAGATCTCGAGCTCGTTCGCGGCGACGAAGTCGAGCTTGAGCTCGCGCGCGAGCCCGGCGATGACCTGTGTGAACCCGCCCGAGACGACGCCGCAGCGGTAGCCGAGGCGGCGCAGCGTGCGGATCGTGGTGCGGGCACCGGGCGTCAGCTCGATCTCGGCGGCCACCTCGTCGACGACGGAGGCGGGCAGCCCCTCCAGGGCCGCGACGCGCCGGGTCAGCGACTCGGTGAAGTCGAGGCGGCCGGCCATGGCTTCCTCGGTGACCCGGCGGACCTCGGCCTCGACGTCGGCCCCGGCACGGGCGGCGAGCATCTCGATGACCTCGCCCTGGATCAGGGTGGAGTCCACGTCGAACACGATGAGCCGCTTGCTGCGCCGGGCCAGCCCGGCCCGGGACACCGCGACGTCGACGCCCGCCTGCCGCGCCACCCGCACCAGCCGCTTGCGCAGCGTGCCGGGCGGGTAGGCGTCGGCGTCGCCCTGGGGGACCGGGGAGACGAGCAGCTCCAGCCCGGTCACCGGGTAGTCGGCGACCCGGCGGATGGAGTCGATGTTGGCGCCGACCGCCGCGAGCTCAGCGGCGATCGCGCCGAACGCGCGGGCCGTGATCGGCCGGCCGAGTACCGTGACGACGTGCGTCGACGGAGTCCGGGTGGCCCGGCGGCCGTCGCGCTGGATCTCGATGTGCACGCTCATGGCGATGGAGTCCATCGCCGCGCCGACGGTGTCCTGCAGGTCCTCCGGGTCCCCCTCGGGCACGACCAGCGCGCCCAGGGTGAGCCGGCCGTTGACCACGACCTGTTCCAGGTCGAGCAGCTCGACACCGGCCGCGGTGAGCGCGGTGAACAGCACGGAGCTGACACCAGGACGGTCCGGCCCGGTCACCGTGACGAGCACGGTGGGCCGGGCCGGACCGGGAAGTACTGGGGTCACTACTTCGACTTGGGGTCGCTGTCCGGCATGGACTCCTTGCCGACCTCCTGCGCGAGCACCTCGCTCGGGTGCGCCCGGTTGCCGACGTGCGCCTCGGCGCGCGCCTTCTCGACCAGGTGCGGGTAGTGCAGGTCGAACGCCGGGCGCTCGGAGCGGATCCGGGGCAGCTCGGTGAAGTTGTGCCGCGGCGGCGGGGACGAGGTCGCCCACTCCAGCGAGTTGCCGAAGCCCCACGGGTCGTCGACGGTGCAGACCCGGCCGAACCGGTAGCTCTTGAAGACGTTGTAGAAGAACGGCAGCGTCGAGGCACCGAGGATGAACGCGCCGATCGAGGAGATCGTGTTCAGCGTCGTGAAGCCGTCGGAGGGCAGGTAGTCCGCGTAGCGACGCGGGTAGCCCTCGTTGCCCAGCCAGTGCTGCACCAGGAACGTCAGGTGGAACCCGAGGAAGGTCAGCCAGAAGTGGATCTTGCCGAGCTTCTCGTCGAGGAACCGGCCGGTCATCTTCGGGAACCAGAAGTAGATCCCGCCGAAGGTCGCGAACACGATCGTGCCGTAGAGCACGTAGTGGAAGTGCGCGACCACGAAGTAGGTGTCCGACACGTGGAAGTCCACCGGCGGCATCGCGAGCAGGATGCCGGTCAGGCCGCCGAAGAGGAACGTGACGAGGAAGCCGACCGAGAACAGCATCGGCGTCTCGTAGGTGATCTTGCCCTTCCACAGGGTGCCGATCCAGTTGACGAACTTGACGCCCGTCGGGATGGCGATGAGGAAGGTGGTGAAGGCGAAGAACGCAAGCATGATCGCGCCGGTGGCGTACATGTGGTGCGCCCACACCGCGACCGACAGCGCCGCGATGGCGATGGTCGCGAACACCAGGCCCTTGTAACCGAACAACGGCTTGCGGGAGAAGACCGGGAAGATCTCCGAGACGATGCCGAAGAACGGCAGCGCCACGATGTAGACCTCGGGGTGGCCGAAGAACCAGAACAGGTGCTGCCAGAGCACCACACCGCCGTTGGCCGGGTTGAAGATCTGGGCGCCGAGGTGGCGGTCCGCGGCCAGTGCCAGCAGCGCGGCGGTCAGGATCGGGAACGCGATCAGGACCAGCAGCGCGGTGATGAAGATGTTCCAGGTGAAGATCGGCATCCGGAACATCGTCATGCCCGGGGCGCGCATGCAGACGATCGTCGTCACGAAGTTGACGCCACCGAGGATCGTGCCCAGACCGGAGACGACCAGACCCATGATCCAGAGGTCACCGCCCGGACCCGGCGACCGCACCGCGTCCGACAGCGGGGTGTAGGCGAACCAGCCGAAGTCCGCGGCGCCGCCCGGGGTCAGGAAACCGGAGACGACGATGATGCCGCCGAACAGGTACAGCCAGTACGAGAACGAGTTGAGCCGCGGGAACGCGACGTCGGGGGCACCGATCTGCAGCGGCACGATGTAGTTGGCGAAACCGAAGACGATCGGCGTCGCGAACAGCAGCAGCATGATCGTGCCGTGCATGGTGAACAGCTGGTTGTACTGCTCGGTCGACAGGAACTGCAGCTCCGGCCGTGCGAGCTCGGCGCGGATCAGCAGCGCCATGACACCGCCGACGGCGAAGAAGCCGAACGACGTCGTCAGATAGAGGATCGCGATGTCCTTCGGGTCCGTCGTCCTCAACATCTTGAGGAACGTGGATCCCTTGCCCTCACGCCGCGCCGGATACGGGCGCGTCGAGATCGGCTTGGGCTCGACGGCTGTCACCTGGGCCTCCATGCACTTGCCTGACCTGAGCACGTCCTCGCGGACGGGCAGACTCTACTTCCCGACCGGCGAGCGGCGCCCGTCCGGTCCGGGAGATCCACTTCGTGGGTCCCGGCTCGTCGCACGGCGCGCGCCGATTGTGCTCTACGGAGAGTAGAACCGACAGTCCCCGACCGCGCACTCAGGGCGCCCTTCACCCGGACCGACAGGTGGGCGAGGGCCCGCGACGGTGGCGGCGTGGCGCGCCCGACACTGCCCGGAACCGGCGCGGGGCGTCACCGCAGCGGCTCGAAGACCTCGGTCCAGAGCTCCGGCGCGCTGGCCGGGTTGGGCTGGGCGTCGACGATGTAGAACTCGGTGCCCAGCCCCATCGCGAACACCGGGTCCGGCATCGCCAGCAGAAAGTGGTCGGGCCCCATCTGGCTGGCGTGTGCGCGCATCGAGGCGCGCTTGGCCTCGGCGTACTCGACGGCCTCGACCCGGTGGGTGATCTCGGACTCGGGCTTGCCGAACGACGGGTCGTCGGGGATGTCGAGGAAGAAGTCGGCGCCGCCGTCGGCGCGCAGCCCCTTCATCCCGCGCAGCAGCCAGTCCCGGTTGGTGGTGTTCTGCGCGACGACCGGCACCCCGGCGAGCTCGCCCGCGCGGGCGCCCACCCGGTGCACCTGGATGTGGTCGGGGTGGCCGTAGCCGCCGTTGTCGTCGTAGGTGGTGAGGACGTCGGCCTCCTCCTCCTCCTCCTCGAGGATCAGCGCGAGCCGTTTGGCCGCGTGCTCCACCGAGGCCTGCCAGAAGCAGTACGGGGCGTCGTTGGACGGCTCGCCCATCATCCCGGAGTCGACGTAGCCGAGAAACTCCACGCGAGCCACGCCCAGCACGCGGGCCGACTCGTGGCACTCCGCGGAGCGGCGCACCGGCAGCTGCTCCCCCTCGACCAGGACGCCGGGCACCGGCTCCCCCAGCTCGCCACGGGTGGCGAAGACGAGGACGACGCGATGGCCGAGCGCGGCGGCCTTGGCGAGCGTGCCCGCGGTGCCGATCGACTCGTCGTCGGGATGGGCATGGAAGCTGACGAGGGTCCCCACGACGGTGAGCCTAGGTGTGATGTCCATGGACGTTGTTCCAGGTTGAGCTGATGACGGCCTGTCGCTGAGACAGGCGAGGACCCCCGGTTGTGAAGTGGAGCTGTCTAGGAACCGCTTCACCAACCGGAGGCCCTTGTGACCCACGCTAACGCTGCGCTGACTCCGCGTGCCCGGCTACGGCTGGCCCGTCTGATCGTCGACCAGGACTGGACCTGCTCCACCGCGGCCAGAATGTTCATGGTCGCCCCTCGCACCGCCCGAAAGTGGGCTGACCGCTACCGCGCCGAGGGCCCGCCCGGGATGGTCGACCGCAGCTCCCGACCACGGTCGATGCCGGCCAAGACCCCGCCGAGGCTGGTGAAGCAGATCGTGCGACTGCGGTGGCACCACCGACTCGGACCAGTACAGATCGGCGGCCGACTCGCTCTCTCTCGCCGCCTCGACCGTGCACGCGGTCCTGCGCCGCTGCCGGATCAACCGGCTCTCCCACATCGACCGGGTCACCGGCGAGCCCCTACGCCGCTACGAACACCCACACCCCGGCTCGTTGATCCACGTCGACGTCACCAAGTTCGGCAACATCCCCGACGGAGGCGGACACCGCTTCGTCGGACGCCGACAAGGCGCCCTGAACAAGCGGTCCACTCCCGGACTGCCCAGGGGAACCGACTACAAGCCGCGCACCGGCAGAGCGTTCGTCCACACCGTCATCGACGACCACTCCCGCGTCGCCTACGCCGAGATCCACAGCGACGAGAAAGCCGACACCGCCACCGGTGTGCTACGCCGGGCCGTGGACTGGTTGAACGCCCGCGGCGTGACCGTCGAACGGGTCCTGTCCGACAACGGCAGCTGCTACCGATCACACGCCTGGCGTGACACCTGCAGCGAACTGGGCATCACCCACAAGCGAACCCGGCCCTACCGGACTCAGACCAACGGCAAGATCGAACGTTTCCACCGCACCCTCGCCGACGGGTGGGCATACGCCCGCTTCCACCCCTGCGAAACGGCTCGGCGAGACGCGCTCCCCGGCTGGCTGCACTTCTACAATCACCACCGGCCCCACAGCGCAACCAACGGCCTACCGCCGATCAGTCGCCTGACCAACCTGCCTGGACATCACACCTACGTCGAGTCGCTCGGCCTGTTCGGCATCACCGACGGCTGGTGGGTCTACCTGGCCGCGTACGTGCTGTTCATCGGCATCCACATCGCCGGCGTGGGCGAGGCGCTCAAGGTCATGTTCGTGATCACCGCGATCGCCGTGGTCGGACTGCTGATCTTCGCCGTCGCCGCGGTGCCGCTGTTCGACGCGGGCAACCTCGTCGACATCCCGCCGACCGACGCCGCCGGCGCCTCGGCGTTCCTGCCGTTCGGCTGGCTGGGGATCTGGTCGGCGGTGCCGTTCGCGATCTGGTTCTTCCTCGCACTGGAGGGCGTACCGCTCGCGGCGGAGGAGGCCCGCGACCCGGAGCGCAACGTCCCCCGCGGGATCGTCGCGGCGATGCTCGTCCTGCTCGTCACCGGCGCGCTGGTGCTGGTGCTGGCGACCGGGGCGCTCGGCGCGCAGGCGCTCTCGGAGTCGGGCAACCCGCTGGTGGAGGCGCTCGGCGGGTCCACAGCGGGCGTCGTCGTCAACTACGTCGGTCTCGCCGGGCTCGTCGCCAGCTTCTTCTCGATCATCTACGCCTACTCCCGGCAGACCTTCGCGCTGTCGCGGGCCGGGTACCTGCCGCGGGCCCTGTCGGTGACCAACGGTCGCAAGGCCCCCACGCTCGCGCTCGTCGTGCCCGGCGTGATCGGGTTCCTGCTGTCGCTGACCGGGCAGGGCGCGGTGCTGCTCAACATGGCGGTGTTCGGGGCGGCACTGTCGTACGTGCTGATGATGGTCAGCCACATCGTGCTGCGCCGGACCGCGCCGGAGATGCCCCGCCCCTACCGCACCCCGGGCGGGGTCGCGACGACCGGGTTCGCCCTGGTCGTCGCGGTGCTGGCGGTCGTCGCGACCTTCCTGGTCGACCCGGTCGCCGCCGGCGCGACCCTCGGCGCCTTCGCCCTGTTCATGCTGTACTTCGCGCTCTACTCACGACACCACCTGGTCGCCGCGGCACCCGACGAGGAGTTCGCCGCGCTGGCCCGCGCGGAGGAGGAGCTCACGTGACGGTCCGCCGGACCACGCTCGGGGGCCACACCCACGAGTTCGCCGACCTGCGCGCACTGCTGGCCGCGGCCACGCCACAACGGTCCGGGGACGTGCTCGCCGGGGTCGCGGCCCGCTCGGAACAGGAACGGGTTGCCGCCCAGACGGTGCTGGCCGACCTGCCGCTCGCCACCATCCTCGACGAGCAGGTCGTCCCCTACGAGGACGACGAGGTGACCCGCCTGATCGTCGACTCGCACGACGCCGACGCGTTCGCCCCGGTCGCGTCGATGACCGTCGGCGAGTTCCGCGAGCACCTGCTCGACCCGGCCACCGACACCACCGCGCTCGCCCCCGGGCTGACCCCGGAGATGGTCGCGGCGACCTCCAAGCTCATGCGGCTGCAGGACCTGATCGCCGTCGGTCGGCGCACCCCGGTCGTCACGGCGTTCCGCTCGACGGTCGGGCTGCCCGGCACGATGGCGACCCGGCTGCAGCCCAACCACCCCACCGACGACCCCGCCGGGGTGACCGCCTCGATCGTCGACGGGCTGCTGCTCGGCTGCGGCGACGCCGTCATCGGCATCAACCCGGCGACGGACTCGCCACAGCGCACCACCGATCTGCTGCACCTGATCGACGAGGTCCGCACCCGCTACGACATCCCCACCCAGTCCTGCGTGCTCGCCCACGTCACGACCTCGATCGAGATCATGGAACGCGGCGCCCCGGTCGACCTGGTCTTCCAGTCGATCGCCGGGACCGAGGCCGCGAACACAGGGTTCGGGGTGACCCTGGCTATGCTGCGGGAGGCGCACTCCGCCGCGCTGTCGCTGGACCGCGGCACCGTCGGGACGCAGTGCATGTACTTCGAGACCGGCCAGGGGTCCGCGCTGTCCGCCGACGCCCACCACGGCGTCGACCAGCAGACCCTGGAGGTCCGCGCCTACGCCGTGGCGCGGGCGTTCGACCCGCTGCTGGTCAACACCGTCGTCGGGTTCATCGGGCCGGAGTACCTGCTCGACGGCAAGCAGATCACCCGCGCCGGGTTGGAGGACCACATGTGCGGGAAGCTGCTCGGCGTCCCGATGGGTGTCGACGTCTGCTACACCAACCACGCCGAGGCCGACGCCGACGACACCGACGCGCTGCTCACCCTGCTCGGCGCGGCGGGCTGCTCGTTCGTCATCTGCGTGCCCGGCGGCGACGACGTGATGCTGCACTACCAGTCGCTGTCCTTCCACGACGCGCTCTACGCCCGCCAGGTGCTCGGGCTGCGTCCCGCGCCGGAGTTCGAGGCGTGGCTGACCACGATGGACATGCTCGACGGCGACGGGCGGCTGCGGGACCTGCCCGCGGGCGCCGTCCGGACCCTGACCGCGGGTGTCCGGTGAGCGACCCGCTCGACGTGCTGCGCGCCTCCACCCGGGCCCGGGTGGCGCTCGGCCGCGCCGGGGACGCCCTGCCGACCGCGCGGCTGCTGGAGCTGCGCGCCGCGCACGCCGCCGCCCGCGACGCCGTGCACACCCCGCTCGACGTCGACGCGCTCGCCGAGCGGATCACCGGGCTGGGGGTGTCCACGCTGCACGCCGCGGGCGCGCCCGCCGACCGCACCGAGTACCTGACCCGACCCGACCTGGGCCGCCGCCTCGCCGCGGGCACCGAGCTGCCCCGCGGCGACCACGACGTGGCGCTCGTCGTCGCCGACGGGCTCTCGCCGCGGGCGGTCGCCGAGCACGCCCCGGGGATGATCGCCGAGATCCTGGAACGGCTCGACGGCTGGCGGGTGGCCCCGGTCGTGATCGCCACCCAGGCCCGGGTCGCGCTCGGCGACGAGATCGCGGCCGCCCTCGGCGCCCGGCACGTCGTCGTGCTCGTCGGAGAGCGGCCGGGGATGAGCTCGGTGGACTCGCTGGGGCTGTACTTCACCTACGACGCCCACCGCGGGCGCCGCGACTCCGAGCGCAACTGCATCTCCAACGTCCGCCCGCCGCACGGCACCGGCTACGCCGCCGCGGCGACCACCCTGGCGCTGCTGATGAGCGAGGCGCGGCGGCTGAAGCTGTCCGGGGTCGCGCTCAAGGCCGATCCGGCGCTGCCGCCGGGCTGAGCGGCCCGCAGCGGGCGCCCCCGCGGCCGGCCGGGGTGGCCCCGGTCGTCCCCGGTCCGGCCGCGACCGGCGGTGTGCCGGCCAGCTCCGCCAGCCCGCGCAGGACCGGACGCAGCTCGGCCAGGGTCAGCCGGGCGGGCTGGACGTGGCAGAGCAGGTCGGTGGCGTAGGGCAGGCAGGGATCCGCCTCCAGTGCGGTGCGCACCTCGGGGCCGGTGCCGGCGTGGACGTTCCCGGCGGCGAACCAGGCCGCCGGATCGTGTCCGCGCCGGGCGACGTGCGGCGCGAGCAGCGCGTGCACGGCCGCGCGCGAGGAGCCGGGAAGCACCGGCCGGGACAGCCCGACCCGGGCACCCCCGGCGGCCCGGAACCGGGCCAGCAGCCCGGCGGAGCGTCGGTCGTCGGGGCCGGCCGGGCCGGAGCGACGCCCCGACAGCAGCCCCAGGCCGTGGCGCGCGGCGGTGTCGACGCCCTCGGGGGACGACGTCGCCAGCCACAGCCGCTCCCGCAGACCCGGTGCCCGCGGGGTGACGGCCGGGCCGGTGTCGGTGAGCGCGTCCAGGGCGGCGCCCAGACGGGCGTGACGCTGCGCAGGGTCCGCGCCGAACGCCTCGGCGACGCCCGGGTCGGACCCGGCGCCCAGTCCCAGCTCGAGCCGGCCACCGCTGAGCACGTCGACGGTGGCCGCGTCCTCGGCGAGGCGCAGCGGGTGCTCCAGCGACGCCACGACGACGGCGGTGCCCAGCCGGATCCGCGAGGTGGCTGCGGCGACCGCGGCCAGGACCACCAGCGGTGAGGACGCGCGCCCCTGCTGGGCGCCGAGATGGTGCTGGGCCAGCCAGAACGACGCGAACCCCAGCTCCTCGGCGAGCACCGCGAGGCCGACGGTGTCGGCCAGCTCGGACGCCGCGTCGCGCGGGCCGGCCGCGTGGGTGAGCACGCCCCATCTCACACCGGACACCATGGACATCTGACCCGAATCCGCGAGTAGCGCTGGTGTCCGGACTGGGGAGATGGCGATAGGTGCCCGCTGACCTGCGATGATCGTGTTTGCGACGACACGACATTGCGGGTTGAGAGGACACCTATCAGGTGCGAACAGTACGCAAGCGACGCCCGCGGTGTGCGCGGGTGCGTCTCGGCGCGCCGGACGCGGCGCTGACCAGGTTCTCCGGGCTGGCCGCGGTGACCGAACTGATCGACCGGCTCGGGATCATCGACAAGCTCGACGCCGCGGTCGGGCCCATCAAGGACCGCGACCGCGGGTGCAGCGCCGGGCAGATGCTGGTCGGCATGTCGGCGGCGCAGCTGTGCGGGGAGGACTTCCTGGTCGGGCTGGACCGGCACCGCGCCGACACCGCCGGGCAGGCACTCACGCCGGTGCCGGGGTTGGCGTCCACGACCGCCGCCGGGCTCGCGCGCAAGTTCATCGAGGGGCAGTGGGCGGCGGTGGAGACCGGGCTCGGTGACGTGCACACCACCGCGCTGGACCTGCTCGCCCAGGTCGACCCGGACCGGGCCGAGCAGCTGACGGCGGACGTGACGATCGATCTGGACACCACCGATGTCGAGGTTTACGGCCGGCTCAAGCAGGGCGTGGCGTTCAACCACCAAGGCCAGCGGGTCGCCCGCCCGCACGTCGCGACCTGGGCCGACACCGCGGTGGTGCTGGCCGCTGACCTCGGTTCGGGCCGGGATGACCCCCGCGCCACCAGCGCCGAGCTGTTCTACCGGGCGCTGGCCGCGCTCCCCGCGCAGGCGCGGGCGGGGCGAGTCCGCGTGCGTGCGGACGCGGGCTACTTCGCCGGGCAGCTCGCCCGCGCAGCCCTGTTCGTCGGCGTGGAGTTCGCCATCGGCGCCCGACGCATCGCGCCGCTGTGGCGCATCCTCGACGGCGTCGCGGCCGACGGGTGGACCGACGCGATCGACATGACCGGCGCGCAGGTCGCGGTGGCCGACTATTGCCCGAACTGGTGGCCCGCAGCGACCCAGCTGCTGATCCGTCGGGTCCGGCTCGACCTGGACCACGGCCAGGTCTCCGGTGACCCGCGAGCGCGGCGCCGACGCACCCTGCACCCCGCCCAGCGGGCGCTCCCGCTCGACGACCTCGCTACGGTGGCCAAGGTCGACGGGGTGTTCGCCTACTCGTTCATCGTGACCAACCTCGACGTCTCCACACCTGCCGCAGCCGCGCAGGCCGAGTACTGGTACCGCCACCGCACGAAGGTGGAGAACCTGTTCCGCGACACCAAGCACGGCGCCGCGCTGCGCCACCTCCCCTCCGGACACCTCGCGGTGAACCGAGCCTGGATGTGGGGCGCACTCCTGGCCGCCACCACCAGCGGGTGGCTGCACCACCTCACCGCCCGCACCCGCGACGGGCGCCTGGTCGGGCACGGCGTCCGCGGCGGCCAGGCCATGATCGCCACCCTGCGCCGGCGGCTGATCACCATCCCCGCCCGCCTCGTGCGCCACGCCCGCGGCCTCACCCTGCGCCTACCACCCGGCGAGCACCTACTCGCCGAGGTCCTCGCCCGCGTCCGCGCCCTGCCCGCTCCGTCCTGACCCGGCCGCACCGGCCCCGACCAGCACAGGAACCCGCCACCCGAGGCGACACTCGGGCCGCCCGCTTGCCCACCACCCAACTCCCGACCCAAGCAACATCAACTTTGGCCGACCAAGATCAGCTCATAGCCTACTCGCGGATTCGGGTCTGACGAGGTTTTCATACATTGGGTCGGTGCCCCCACCCCGTCTGCGCGTCGTCGGCGCCGCCCTGTCCCTGCTGCTGCTCGCCGGGTGCGGCGCCGCCGTCACCGACGCCCCGGCCGGTGGGGCGCTGGCCGCGGGGTTCCCGGTCGTCGACGACAACTGCGGCGTGACCACGACCTACACCGCGCCGCCCACCCGGGCGGTCACCCTGACCTCGAACGCCACCGAGCTGCTGCTGGACCTCGGGGTGGAGCGGTCGATGGTCGGGACGGCGTACCTGAGGAACCGGCCGATCGGCGAGCGCTACGCCGCGGCGTACGCGACGGTGCCGGTGCTCGCGCCGGGCCAGCCGTCGCTGGAGCAGCTGCTCGCCGCCGAGCCGGACTTCGTCTACTCCGGCTACCCCGACGGATTCTCCGAGTCCAGCGGACACACCCGTGCGCGGCTCGCCGAGCTGGGCATCGACAGCCACCTCAACCCCGAGTCGTGCCAGGAGGGGCGTTCGGGCTTCGAGGACCTGTTCGGCGAGACGACCCGGATCGGCGCGATCTTCGGGGTGCCGGAGCGGGCCGAGCGCAGCGTCGAGGGCATGCGGGCCCGGCTCGACGCCGTCGCGGCGCGGCTCGGGACCGTCGATCCGGTGCCGGTGTTCGTCTACAACAGCGGCACCGACGCGCCCCGCACCGCGGGCGGCCGGGCGCTGCTCACCGACATGGTCGAGCGTGCCGGGGGGCGCAACGTGTTCGCCGACCTCGACCAGCGCTGGGGCGAGGTGTCCTGGGAGCAGGTCGCCCGCCGCGCCCCTGCCGTCGTCCTGATCTACGACTACCTCGACCCGAGCGTCGAGTCGAAGATCGCGACGCTGCGCGCGACGCCGGCACTCGCCGGGCTGCCCGCGCTGGCCGGCCCGTTCCCGACTGTCCCGCTGTCGGAGGCCCAGCCCGGGCCGCGCTCGGTCGACGCCGTCGAGCGGCTGGCCCGCGAGCTGCACCCCGACCGGTTCCGGTGACCGGGCGCGCGGCTCCTCGCGGTGCTGCGCCCGGACGGGCCGCTCCCCGATCCCGCGCCGGCCCCGGCGCGGGCCGCGACGGCGGGCGCGGCCGGGTGCCGACGGCGACGGCGGTCGCCGTCCTGGCGGTGCTGCTGGTGCTCGCCGCCGGCCTCGCGCTCACCACGGGCTCGGTGCACGTTCCCTGGTCGGTGACCTGGCGGATCCTCGCCCACCGGGTCGGCGGCACCGCCTGGGTGCCCGACCCGGACTGGTCCCGGGCCGACGACCTGATCATCGCCGACACCCGGTTGCCCCGGGTGCTGCTCGCCGGGCTGGTCGGCGCGGCGCTGACGGTGGCCGGGATGGTGCTGCAGGCCGTGGTGCGCAACCCGCTGGCCGGGCCGGGCGTCATCGGCGTCTCCGCCGGCGCGGCGACGGGCGCGGTGGTCGTGATGCGGTTCGGGCTGCTCGGCGCGGGCGCGCTCACGCTGAACGTGGCCGCGTTCGCCGGGGCACTGCTGACCCTCGCCGTGGTGCTGGTCATCGCCCGCTCCGGCGGGCGGATCACCGTCCTGCGGCTGATCCTCGGCGGTGTCGCGGTCGGGTCGGTGCTGTCGGCGCTGACCAGCCTGCTGGTGCTGACCGCGCCCAGCCCCACGCTGGCGTCGCAGGTGCTGTTCTGGACCCTCGGCGGGTTCGGCGCCGCCCGCTGGGACGTGCTGGTGGTACCGGCGGTCGTCCTCGGCGCCGGGGTCGTGGTGCTCGTGTCGCGGGCGCGTGACCTGGACCTGCTGCTGGCCGGCGACGAGAGCGCGGGCGCCCTCGGGCTGGACGTGCACCGGTTCCGGCAGGCGATGTTCGTCGTCGTCGCCGTGCTGGTCGGGGTGACGGTCGCGGTGAGCGGGGTGATCGGCTTCGTGGGGCTGATGCTGCCGCACGTCGTCCGGTTCCTCGTCGGGTCCGGTCACCGGCGGGGCCTGCCGGTCGCGGTGCTGGTCGGCGCACTGTTCACGGTGCTGGCCGACCTGGTCGCGCGGACCGTCGTCATCCCCGAGGAGCTGCCGGTCGGGATCGTCACGGCGCTGGTCGGCGGCCCGTTCTTCGTGTGGCTGCTGCGCCGCGACGGGCGCCGGGAGGGTGCGCGGTGACCCCCCTGGAGATCGACGACGTGCACGTCGTCGCCGGGACGGCCACGCTGGTCGCCGGGGTCTCGCTGACCGTCGGCCCGGGCGAGGTGGTCGGGCTGCTCGGCCCGAACGGCAGCGGCAAGTCCTCGCTGCTGCGCACCGTCTACCGGGTCGGGGTGCCGTCGTCGGGGACGGTCCTGGTCGAGGGGACCGACGTGCGGCGGGCCCCGGCGCGGTGGGTGGCCCAGCGGGTCGGCGTGGTCCTGCAGGACATGCCCTCGGACTTCCCGCTGACCGTGCGCGAGGTCGTCGCGATGGGGCGCTCGCCGCACAAGCGCCCGCTCGCCGCCGACGACCCGGTCGACGACGCCCTGGTCGCCGCCGCCCTGGAGCTGCTGGAACTCTCCCGCCTCGCCGGACGACGCTTCGCCACGTTGTCCGGCGGCGAGCGGCAGCGCGCACTGGTCGCGCGGGCGCTGGTCGGGCGCCCGGCGCTGCTGGTGATGGACGAGCCGACCAACCACCTCGACGTCCGCCACCAGCTGGAGCTGCTGACGCTGGTGCGCGAGCTGGGCCTGCCCACGCTGGTGGCCCTGCACGACCTGAACCTGGCCGCGCGCTACTGCGACCGGCTGTGCCTGCTCGACGCCGGCCGGGCCGTGGCCACGGGGACACCCGCGCAGGTACTGACCCCGGAGCGGATCGCCGCGGTCTACGGCGTCACCGCGACGGTGCTGGCGCACCCGTCGGCGGACTGCCCGCTGATCGTGCTGTCCCCCTGAGCGCGGTCCGCCCGCGTCGGGTGGGACCCACCCGGCGCGGGCGCCACGACGTCGGGCCGGGAACGACCCGCCTCAGCCCCGCACCTGCGGCTGCACGTCGGTGGGCGAGTCGTCGCCGCCCGCTCCCGCCCGCGCCTCCTGCCGGGTGCTGCCGTCCCGCGACGGCGCGGCGAGCTGCGCGGTGGCGTCGGTCTCGGCGTGCTGCTCGCGGATCGCCTCCTGCGCCGACTGCGGCAGCTCGTGCAGCATCGCCTCGACGCGCTCCCGGCGACGGTGGACCGCCTTCCGGTCCGGCATCCCCGTCGAGGCCACCAGCTGCGGCTTCATCGGCGGACGACCCTCCAGCTCACCCGCCTCCTCCATCTCCCGGGCGGCCTGCGCGGCGTCCTTCTCCTCCGACATCCCGATCGGACCCTCACGACGACCGTTCAGGAACTGCGCCACCACCGGCTCGTCCGAGGTCAACAACACCTCCCGCGGACCGAACATCGCCAGATGCTTGCGATACAGCAGACCGATGTTGTCCGGCACCGTCTGCGCCGAGTTGATGTCATGGGTCACGATCAGGAACGTCGAGTCCGTCATCGCGTTCAGATCGATGATCAACTGGTTCAGGTACGCCGTCCGCACCGGATCCAGACCCGAGTCCGGCTCATCGAACAGAATGATCTTCGGATCCAGCACCAACGCCCGCGCCAACCCCGCACGCTTGCGCATACCACCCGAGATCTCCCCCGGCAGCTTCCCCTCCGCACCCACCAGACCGACCATGTCGATCTTCTCCATGACGATGTCCCGGATCGCCGACTCCGACTTGCGCGTGTGCTCCCGCAACGGGAACGCGATGTTGTCGAACAGGTTCATCGACCCGAACAACGCACCGTCCTGGAACAGCACCCCGAACAGCTTCCGGATCTCGTACAGCTCGGACTCCGAGCACTTGCACAGATCCACACCCTCGATGACGATCGATCCCCGCTCGGGCTTCAGCAGCCCGATCAGCGACTTCAGGAACACCGACTTGCCGGTACCCGACGGGCCCAGCAGCACCGACACCTCGCCCGCGGGCAGGGTCAGTGTCACGTCCGACCAGATGTTGGCCGGACCGAAGGACTTCGTCAGCCCTTCGACCTTCACCTCGACGCCCGTCATCTCGTGGCCTCTCGACTCGCAGTTCGCGTACTGGAAGTTTCGCAGGTCCGACACCAACCAGCGCCCGTCGACGAACTCGACGATCACCTCGGCACGGCCGACGGTGGTCCGCTTGTCGTCGGACCCGCGGCTGGCGTCCTGGGTCAGGTAGAGCAGGGTGGTGACCCGGTCGGGCTGGGCGTCGACGACACCGGCCCGGTCACCGTCGTGCGGGTACCGACCCCGCGGTCCAGCGCCGGGCCCACGACCGAGTCGAGGACGGTGCCGAACTGGCGGCCGAAGTCGCCGGTGACGAGCCCGCGGGCCCGTGCGAGGTCGGCGTCCCGGGACGCGGGCCGGTAGCTGAGGACCTGCTCGGTGAGGGTCCGGGCGGCGGCGAGCCCGTCGGTCCTGGCCTGCTCGATCTGCTGGGCCGGACGGACGACGACCAGGTGGACCACGACGGCCGCCACGGCGAGCACGCCTGCCGTCGTCGTCACGGCGCGCAGGCCGGGGAGCGGGACCCTCACGGTGCGACCTCCACGGTCGAGACCTTCCACGAGCCCTCCTGGTGGGCGAGCGTCAGCAGCATCCGGAAGTCCCGCTTCGCACCGTCGGGGATCTCGGAGTTGCGGACGGTGGTGCTCGCGCTGACCAGCACGACGGCGGTGTCGTCGTCGGCCCGCTCGATCCCGACGGCGTCGATGCGTCCCTCGGTCGACACCTTCCCCTCCACCAGGATCTTCCCGAACACCTCGGAGAAGCGGCCGAGCTCGGTGCGGAACGGCTCCGCGGCGACGGCGAACAGGTCCTCGCTGCGCCGGCGGGCGTTGTCGCCACCGATGCTGATGAAGTCGTTCACGACGCGGGTCGACACGTCGGTGATCTCCCGCCGGTCGGCCTCGGCGCGGCTGGTGGACACCCAGCCCAGTCCGACGAGGACCGCACCAGTGAGGGCCAGCAGGAGCAGCAGGACGGCTGCCGCCGGGAGCAGGAGGCCCCGCCGCCCCGTGTGGGACGCCGTGGTGTCGGGCCCCGTGGTGGACCCGGTGGCCGCCTCGGTGCGGTCCGTCCGCTCGCCCGCCGTCACGCCTGGTCCAGACCGGCGATCAGCCATCGGCCGTCGACCTCGCGCATCGTCAGGGTCGCCGCCACGGTGTCCACCCGCTCCCCCTGGTCGGTCGTCGTGCTCCGGTTGACGAAGGCGAGCACCTTCGCGTCGCCGCCCTCGGAACCGATCCACGCTGCCCCGACCACGCGGGCCAGCGTGCGTGCCTTCAACCGCTCCGCGTTCGGGCGGACCGACTCGTCGAAGAGCCGCTCGTAGTCGTCGTGGAAGCTACCGGTCGTCGCCTCGTCGACGACCCTGGCGGCCGCGTCGAGCTTGGTGCCGTCGTAGGACAGCAGGGTCTGCAGCTGCGTCGTGGTCGCGGCCAGCACGTCGGCCCGGGTCCCCTCCTCGGCGCCACCCGAGGCGAGCATCGCCCCGGGCACCCCCGCGACGACGGCCAGCACCGCCGCCACGGCGGTCAACCCGATGACCAGCATGCGCCGCCGGGATCGAGCCGGGTGGGCGGCGCCGCCGGTCGCGCCCCGGTCCTCGGTGTCCCCGGTGCCCACGCCGGTCCGCTCGTCGATCCGGTGGGACGGACCCGCCGTCGTCGCCGACCGGCCTCACGGCACGAACTCCAGTCGGGAGACCAGCCATCGTCCGTCCTCCTCCTGCACGGTCAGTCGAGTCCGGTACCGGCGGGGTTCACCCTGGGGGACTGGGTGTTGCGCACCGTCGAGTTCGCGGACACGAGCACCACCGCCCGCCCCGGCCCGTGCTCGGCGACACCGGCCGCGACGACCGATCCGGTCGAGGTGACCTCGGCGTCCCGGATCGCGCCGACGAAGCCGGCGGACCGGCCCGCGAGCTGGCACGCGAACTCCCCCGTCGATCCGGCGGTGAGTCGCGCGAGGGTGTCCTGCGCGGCCGCCGGGCCGATGGTGAGCAGGTCGGTCACCGTCTGGCGGGCGGCCACCAGGGCCGGCTCGTCGTCTCCCGCTGCCGGTGCCCGCCGGACGGCCAGCACGGTGACCAGCACCGCCACGACCACGACCAGTCCGGCCGGCAGCAGCGCTCCCGCGGGCAGGCGTCGCCGCCGGGGCGCAGTGCAGTCCGTGTCGAGCGTGTCGACGGCGGCGACCTCGGGGACCTCGGCCGGGGCGCTCGTCCGCCCGCTCCGGCCGGAGCGGTGGCGCCGAGCGGGTCCAGCACGATGCCCTGCCACCCGGTGTCCGTCGACGGGACCTGGTTCCCGTCGACGACCGGGGTAGTGCTGCCCGGCGGCAGGAAGATCCCGTCCAGCGCGACGGCGTCGGAGGGCAGGTAGCCCTGCTCCCCCGGGGCACAGGGCTGGTTCTCCTCCGGGTCGGTGTTCGGGCCGCTGCTGGGCAGCCTGTCCGAACGCAGCAGGTTGTCCGCGGTGCTCGTGGTCTGGCGTACCGGCGGCCTCCATCTGGGTGTCGATCGCCGCCCGACGCGCGGCCTCGGCCTCCTCGGGGCTCTGGAAGTCCAGGCCGCAGGACCGGGCGCCCCGGGCCCCGACCGCCGGGGACCGGCGCGCCGGGCGGGCAGGCGTAGGCTTTGCCGCCACGGGCCGCCTTGAGCGGGTCGGCGTCCTTGCAGCGCACGTCGCTCGGCGGCCGGGCCGGCGAGCTGTCGTTCGGCGGACGCCGGTCGACGACGAAGCCCTCGGTGCACGACGCCGGATCGTTGACCTGCGTCTGTCGCGCGGGCCTACGCCGACCGTCGCATCCAGACGATCTACGGCGGCACGACCGAGATCATGAAGGAGATCATCGGGCGGGACATCGCCTCCCGGTACCGCTCCTGAGCAGAGGTCGCCGGCACCCGGACCCCCGCGTACCAGCGACACGGCCGGGCAGGTGTCCGGCTGGTGACCCCCGGTCCGCCTATCCTGGTCCGGTGGCCCGCAGGACGAACGCGGTGGCCCCAGCCGCCACCGACGACACCGACGCGACCGACACCAAGTCGGCTCGCACCCGTGCCCGCCTGCTGGACGCCGCGGCGCGGGTCCTGAGCGAGAAGGGCTTCGCGGGGACCCGGCTGTCCGACATCGCGAAGGCCGCGCAGATCCAGGCGCCGGCGATCTACTACTACTACCCGTCCCGTGAGGACCTGATCGAGGACGTCGTCGCGACGGGCGCGATCTCGCTGCGCGACCACCTGTCCCAGGTCCTCGAGGCACTGCCGCCGGACACCCCACCCGCCGAGCGGATCGCCGCGGCGGTGGAGGCGCAGCTCCGGCACGAGCTGCAGCTGTCCGACTACGCCCGGGCGGTCGTCCGCAACGCCAACCAGCTGCCCGAGCACCTGTCGGCCCGTGCCCGCGTGCACATCGGGGAGTTCCACGACATCTGGCGCGGACTGGTCGAGGACCTGCGCGCCACCGGGCAGCTGCGGCACGACGTGGAACCGTCCATCGGCCGCATGCTCGTCATAGGCTCGCTGAACTGGACGGTCGAGTGGTGGGACCCGCAGCGGGGCGACATCGACCGGACGATCACGGTCGCCCAGTCGATGGTGCTACACGCGCTGCGGCCGTGACCTCCCTCCCGGTGCCACGACGCGGGACGCCACGGCACCGGGGGGCACGGGGTCAGGCGTAGCGCTTCTTCAGCTCGCCCTTGACCAGCTTGCCGGTCTCGGTGCGGGGCAGGTCGTCGACGACATCGCACCACCGTGGTGTTCCTGGCGTCGCGCGGCTCGCGCTGGCTCAACGGCTCGACGATCACCGCCGACGGCGGCATCACCGGCGCCGTCGCCGCCGGGCTGGTCCCGGACCCCGAGATCTGAGCCCGGGCCGGCCGGTGGGCGCCTCGGTGGCGGTGCCCACCGGCCGGTGTCGTCCGGCGTCGCTCGGGGTCGTCGGGGGTCCTTCAGGGTCGTCAGTGCTCGGCCGGGTCCGCGTCGCGGTCGACCCGCGCCGTGAACCGGGTGATCAGCGACGAGACCAGGGCCGGGGCGTCGGCCATCGGCACGTGTCCCACCACCGGCACCCGGACCAGCTGCGCGCCGCGGACGGCCTCGACCATCGGACGGCCGTAGCGTGGGAAGGGCAGGATCCGGTCCCGCTCCCCCCAGGCGATCATCACCGGGCCCTCCGGCGTGAACGGGGCGAGCCCACCCGAGTCCGGGGCCCCGGCGAGCAGGTCGGCCAGCACCGCGCAGCCCGCCAGGTCCTCGACCAGCTCCCCGACGTCGGCCTGCGACAGCACCTCCGGGTGCTCGGAGACCGCCCGCAGCAGCAGGCGGCGCACCGCACGCGGCCGCAGCACCGCACCCGTGCCCGGCAGCCGCCCGATCCGCCCGCCGATGCGGAACAGCCGCAGCAGCCGGTCGAGGTCCGCCGGTGTCGCCCACGCCCCGGCCGGGGACAGCGCGACGACCGACCGCGACCGGCCGCGGCGGGCCAGCTCCAGCGCGACCCACCCGCCGAGCGAGTTGCCCACCAGGTGGGCCCGGTCGATGCCGGCCTCGTCCAGCGCGACCTCGACGGCGTCGACGATCGCGGGCACCACATTCTCGGGGGCCACCGACAGCACCGGGCCGCCGTGGTGCCCCGCCAGCGTGGGCGCGACGACGTGGTGGTGGCGCTTCAGCGCCGGCAGGACCGGCCGCCAGGCCCGCCACGACGACGTCGCGCCGTGCAGCAGGACCATCGGCGTACCGACCCCGCCGACGTGCACGGGCTCGACGGGGATCCGGGTCAGAAGAACCTCCGCAGCAGGGCCATCTTCCGGTCGGTGTAGGGCGGGTACATCAGCGACGGGTCCGGCTTGGCCGGCTTGTCCAGCACCGCCTTGCGGTGGCTGAACGCGTGGAAGCCCCACTCGCCGTGGTAGGCGCCCATCCCGCTGTTGCCCACACCGCCGAAGGGCAGCTGCGGGACGAGGCAGTGCATGGCCAGGTGGTTGACCACCACGCCGCCCGAGCTCGTCCCGGTGAGCACCCGCTCCTTGACCGCCTTGGACCCGGTGAACAGGTACAGGCCCAGCGGCTTCGGGCGGTCGTTGACGAAGCGCAGCGCCTCGTCGACGGAGCGCACGGTGAGCACCGGCAGGATCGGGCCGAAGATCTCGTCGGCCATCACCGCCGAGTCCGGCGACGGGTCGACCAGCACGGTCGGCTCGATCGCGTGCGAGGCCGCGTCGGTGCCACCGCCGAGCGCGACGGTCCCGCCGTGGTCGTCGAGCAGGCCCGCGATCCGGGCGAACTGCCGGTCGTCGACGATCGGCTGGGTGGCGGGCTCCCCCGCGCGGAACTCCCGCACGGTCGCGACGATCCCCGCGACCAGGCGGTCCCGCACCGACTCCTCGACCAACACGTAGTCCGGTGCGATGCAGGTCTGGCCGGAGTTCAGCAGCTTCACCCAGGCGATCCGGCGGGCCGCGACGTCGATGTCGGCATCGGTGGTCACGATCACCGGGCTCTTGCCGCCCAGCTCCAGCACCACCGGCGTCAGGTGCTCGGCCGCGGCGGCCATCACCTTCTTGCCGATCCCCGGGCCGCCGGTGAAGAACGCCAGGTCCAGGCCCTGCGCGAGCAGGGCCTGGGTGACCGCGGCGTCGCCCTCCAGCACGGCGACCGCGTCCGGGTCCAGGTACTCCGGGATCAGCCGGGCCATCAGCGCGGAGGTGGCCGGGGCGTGCTCGGACGGCTTGACCACCGCGGTGTTGCCGGCCGCGACCGCGGCCACCAGCAGGCCGAGCGTCAGGTAGACCGGGTAGTTCCACGGCCCGATGACCAGCACCGTGCCCAGCGGCTCGTACTGGTAGAAGCCGCGGCCGGGCAGCATGGACAGCGGCAGCGACGTCCGTCGCCGGCGCATCCAGCGCTTGAGGTGCTTGCGGGCATAGGCGGCCTCGGCCGCGGTGGAGGCGATGTCGCCGAGCCAGGCGTAGGGCGCGGGGCGGCCCAGGTCCTGCGCGAGCGCGGCGGCGATGTCCGGCTCGCGCTCGGCGACCAGCCGCTCGATGCCGTGCAGCTGGCGGCGCCGCCAGGCGAGCGGCCGGGTCCGGCCGGACTCGAAGGTCCGGCGCAGGCAGGCGACGGTGGCCGCGGCGTCCGAGGCCTCCGTGGCGTCCGTGGCGTCCGTGGCCTCGGGGGACGTGCTGTCGGTGACGGTCACGGCCGCCTCACCCGACCGGGGTCGTGCCGACGACGGCACCGTCGAGGTCGACGATCTCGGCGAACCGGTCACCGACCTGGTCGATGGTCGGGACCTCCGCGAAGGTCACGCCCTTGCTGCGGAACTGCGCGACGCGGTGAACCTCGCCGCCACCGACGACCAGGACGCTGCCGGTCTCGGTGCACTCGTCGGTCAGCAGGTAGCCGACGACCGGGGCGACGTGCGCCGGGTCGAGCTTCGCGAGCACCTCCGGCGGCGCGATGTCGGAGGTCATCCGGGTCGCCGCCATCGGCGCGATCGCGTTCGCGGTGATGCCGCGCTTGCGGCCCTCGATGGCCAGGGTGTTGATGAGCCCGATCAGCCCGCCCTTGGCGGCGCCGTAGTTGGCCTGCCCGAAGTTGCCGTAGATCCCCGAGGTCGAGGTGGCGACGACGACCCGGCCGTGGCCCTGCTCGCGCAGGTGCGGCCAGGCCGCGTGGGTCACGTGGTAGGCGCCGTAGAGGTGCACGCGCTGCACGGCGTCCCAGTCGTCGTCGGTCATCGAGTGGAACGACCTGTCCCGCAGGATGCCGGCGTTCGCCACGACGCCGTCGATGCGGCCGTAGGCCTCCAGCGCGGTCGTGACGACCGCGGCGCCGCCCTCGGACGTGGCCACGCTGTCGTGGTTCGCCGTGGCCTCGCCACCCTCGGCACGGATCTCGGCGACGACGGCTTCCGCGGCGCTCGATCCGCTGCCGCGGCCGTCCCGCGACCCACCGAGGTCGTTGACGACGACCTTCGCGCCCGCCCGCGCCAGCACCAGCGCGTACTCGCGGCCCAGGCCGTTGCCCGCCCCGGTGATCGCGACGACGCGTCCCTCGACTCCTGCCATGCCTGCCGAACTCCTTCGTAGTGGGGGTGGACGGCCGCGTCAGCGGCCGGTGAACCGGGGCCGGCGCCGTTCGAGCACGGCGGCGAGCCCCTCGCGGGCGTCCGCGGTGCCGGACAGCTCGGAGACCGTGCGGGCCTCCTCCGGCAGCTGGGCCTCGACCCGGGCGCCGAGCCCGGACCAGACCAGCCGCTTGACGGCACCGAGCGCACGCGGCGCGCCGGCGGCCAGGGTGCGGGCGACGGCGAGCGCCTCGTCGTGCAGCGCGTCGTCGGCGACCACCCGGGTGATCAGCCCGATCTCGACGGCCTCGGCGGCGGTCAGCGTGGGGTTGAGCAGCAGGATCTCCATCGCCTTGCGCAGCCCGACGAGCTGGGGCAGCGTCACCGACGAGCCCGCGTCGGGTGCCATGGCGACCCGCGCGGCGCCCGACATGAACTTCGCCGACTCCCCGGCGAGCACGATGTCGGAGGCACACACCAGGCCCAGTCCCCCGCCGCCCGCGGCGAACCCGTGCACCGCCGTGACCACCGGGACGGGCAGCGCCAGCAGGGCCTGCGCGACGTTCTGCAGCCAGGCGGTGGCCTCGCGCAGGTAGTCCGGGAGCGCCTCACCCTTGGCGGCGAAGGTCTTCACGTCACCGC
Source organism: Pseudonocardia sp. HH130629-09 (assembly GCF_001294645.1). Classification (NCBI taxonomy): domain Bacteria; kingdom Bacillati; phylum Actinomycetota; class Actinomycetes; order Pseudonocardiales; family Pseudonocardiaceae; genus Pseudonocardia; species Pseudonocardia sp. HH130629-09. Next base: position 709,226 of record NZ_CP011868.1, on the reverse strand, counting down.
CGGCGCAGAAGTGCGGGCCCTCGCCGGTCAGCAGGAGCACCCGCAGGCCGGCCTGCCCGGTGGCGGTCATGACGGCGTCGTAGAGCGCGCGCAGGAACGGCACGTTCATGCCGTTGGCGGCCTCGGGGCGGTTGAGGCGCAGCCGGCCGACGCCGTCCTCGTCGAGGTCGAACAGGACCAGCTGGTCGGTGACGGTCACGTGCGTGTCCTTCCGGTGAAGCGGCCGATGCCCGCACCGGCCCGTTCCCCGTCCAGGTGGGCGAGGGTGGCGGCGGTCTCGGCGGACAGGCCGTCGCCCAGCGGGTCGTCCAGCCCGCCGCGCACGAGCTGCTTGATCCGGGCCAGCGCGCCGGGGTCCTCGCCGAGCAGGTTGGCGACGGTGTTCTCGACGAGGGCCTCGAACCCGTCGGCCGGGGCGCAGGCGTAGGCGATCCCCCAGTCGACGGCGTCGCGGCCCGAGAGCCGGTCGCCGAGCAGGATGTGCCCGAGTGCGCGTGGGGTCCCCACGATGCGGGGCAGCCGCTGCGACCCGCCACCGCCGGGGATCATGCCGAAGTTGGCGTGGTTGTCGGCGAGCACCGCGTCCTCGCGGACGAGCGCGATGTCGACGGACTGGACCAGCTCGAAGCCGCCGGCCATCGCGTAGCCCTCCACGGCGGCGACGACCGGGATCGGCAGGTCCGCGATCAGCTGGCACGCACCGACGAAGGTCTCGAACAGCGGTCGCAGCGCCTCCGGGCCGTCCTCGCGCAGTCGGGAGACCTCGTGGAAGCCCCCGCCCGCGCAGAAGTGCCCGCCCGCCCCACGCACCACGACGACGTCGACCTCGGCCGCGGCCGCCACCAGCGACGCGTGCAGGGCGCCGGCCAGCGCGACGGTGATCGCGTTGCGGGCCTGCGGCCGGTTCAGCGTCAGGTGGGCGACGCGCCCGTCGGCGCGCTCCTCGATCCGGGACAGGACCGGTGCGGTGTCCGGGCCGGTGCCGGGGTCGGTGCCGGGGTCGGTGCCGGGGTCGGTGCCGAGGTCGGGGCTCACGTGTCCTCCCGCCACCGGTCGGCCGACGGATCGAGGAGCTTGTGCAGGTGTCCCTCGGGCAGCCACACCAGCGTCTCCAGCTCCAGCGCGTGGAGGTAGCGGACCCGGCCGGTGCGCAGGTCCTCGATGCGCAGCCGCCGGCTGTTCGCCTCGTCGTCGATGCGGACGGCGACCTCGGCGAACTCGTTGCCGACGATATCGGGACGGATCTCCATCAGACCAGGAACGCCAGCGTCGCGATCGCGCGGGCGTTGTCCACCAGCGCGACCTTCTTGTAGGACATCGCGAGCTCCCCGTCGACCACACGCAGCCGGTAGGTGTAGCGCCCGGCCCACAGCTGGGTGCCGCGCTCGCGGGACTCGACGAGCACGAAGTTGGCGCCGACCTCGGTGTCCCCGGTCTCGGGCACGGTACCGAGTATCTCCACGTTGGACACGACCCGACGCAGCCGCGACGCAGGCACCTGGGAGTGCCGGCGCCCCGTGCGGTACTGGCGGATCCGGGTGGCGATCCGGTTGCGGTTGTCGTGGATGATCGACATCTGGGTCGTGCGGTCGGCGTCGTCGTCGTTCGCGGGCACCCAGTAGAGGGCGTCCGGGGTCCAGAGCGCCTCCCAGTCGGAGTAACGGTGCTCGTCGGCGTAGCGCGCCTCGCGGTAGAGGAACTGCTCGACGGTGCGCAGGTCGAGCCCGGTGGCCGGCTCGGTGGTGGTCATCGGCCCTCCGTCATCAACCGCCGGTAGTGCGTCCAGAACCCGCGCATACCGGTCTCGTCGGTGGCCCCGCCGACGGTGAGGCCACGCTCGTCGGTGTACTCGCGCTCCGCGCCGCGCCGGATGTCGAGCCACTCTGGGCGCAGCTCGGCGACGCCTGCCTGGTTGCGCTCGTACATCTCGGTGTCGTCGGCCAGCAGCATCCCGGCCGGCCCGACCGACCCGATGCACTGCTGCGGCATCCGCTTGTTCATCTCCGGCGCGCCCTTGAGCTGCACCGCGGTGACGTGCTGCACGGTGAGGTCCGCGGCCAGCGGCTGGATCGTGAACAGCTGGATCTCGGCGATGAACAGGTTCGGGAAGATCATCACGTGGGGTCCGCCCTCGACCAGGATGTCGTGGGCGTCGGACCCGTAGGTCTCCCGCATCCGGGCCGCGTAGCGCGGCACCTTCTCCTCGGTCGTGCCGAACCAGCCCAGCGGGACGCCGAGCCTCCGGAACTCCGGGCGCAGGTCGTTCTCGCTGTGCCCGCCACCGAGGTCGCGGGTCACCGCGGTCGACTTCTCACCGTAGAGCGCCCCGATCCCGCTCTCCGCGACGCTGAAGATCGAGGCGTGCACGAACTGCGGGTGGTAGCCGTCGGTCTCGTTCTCCGCGAGGAGCTTCCAGTTCGCCTTCGCGCGGTGCTGCAGGAAGCCGGCGGACAGCTCGACCTCCCCGTCCGGGGACAGCCGGACGTGACATCGCAGGCACCCTTTCGTCGACCAGATTCGAATCGATAATAAACTTATGCCAGATTCGACGTCAACGCGGGGCCGCCGTTCGGGAGGACGCGATGCACGAGGACAGGGCCATCCACCGGGTCACCGGAGGACTCGCCGAGATCAGGCCGACCCGGGACCGGGGCAACGCGATCGACCCCGCGATGGTGGAGGCGATCGACGCCGCCGTCCGCGCCGTCGAGGCCGACGAGACCGTGCGCAGCGTGCTGCTCACCGCCGCCGGTCCGGCCTTCTGCGTCGGCGGCGACCTGGGTTTCTTCCGCAGCCGGGTGGACGACCTGCCCGCCCAGCTGGACTCGATGATCGACACGTGGCACGGCTCGACGCTGCGCAGGCTCTCCGCGCTGCCGGTCCCGGTCGTCGCGGCCGTGCGCGGCGGCGTCGGCGGCGTCGGGCTGGGACTGGTGTGGGGTGCCGACGTGGTCGTCGCCGCCGACGACGTGAAGCTCGCCACGGGGTTCACCAAGCTCGGCATGACCGGCGACGGCGGCAGCACCTGGTACCTGCCGCGACTCGTCGGGATGCGCCGCGCCCAGCAGCTCATGCTGCGCTCCACCCCGGTCGGCGCCGAGCAGGCGCTGAAATGGGGGCTGGTGTCGCGGGTCGTGCCCGGCGACGAGGTCGACACCGTCGCCCGGACCATCGCCGAGGAGTTCGCCGACGGCCCGACCTGGGCCTACGGCGGGATCAAGCAGCTGCTGCGCGACGGCGACGACCGCACCCACGCCGACGGCCTGCTCGCCGAGTACCGGCTGATGACGGCCGGTGCGGGGCGGGCCGACGTCCGCGAGGGCGTCATCGCGTTCACCGAGCGCCGCGCCTCGAAGTTCGACGGCCGATGACCGAGGAGCACACCGTGGACACCACCACCATCACCACCGGGGCCGGCCCCGACGCCGGGACCGGGACCGACGCCGAGGCCGTGGTCCGGCGCCCCTACACCGCGCTCGCCGACGGCGACCGGGACACCTTCGACGCGATCCTCGACCCCGATTTCGTCGGCGTGCTCGCCGCGGGGATGCCGGGCGGGGTGGGCGGCGAGCACCGCGGCGCCGAGGCGATGCGGCGCGACGGCTGGGGCGGCATCGGACGACAATTCGCCGCCCGCGCCGAGCCCGACCGGATCGACGCGCTCGCCGACGGCCGGCTCCTGGTCTCCGGGCACTACCGGGGCCGCGGGCGGCGCGGCGGCGCCGAGCTGGAGGCGGCGTTCACCCACGTCGTCACCGTCACCGGCGGCCGACTGACCCGGCTCGAACAGCTCACCGACACCGCCCGCTGGGCCGCCGCCGCGCCGCCGTACACCACCCTCGACGTGCGGGTCACCGACGGCGTCGGCACCCTGCGGCTGAACCGTCCGGACCGGCACAACGCGGTCGACCGGACACTGGGAGCCGAGTTCGCCCGGGCCGTGGACGCCGTCGCCGCCGACCCCGGGTGCGGGCCGTGGTGCTCACCGGCGGGGACCGGGTGTTCTGCGTCGGCGGCGACGTCGAGCTGTTCACCGGCTGCACCCCCGAGGAGCTCCCCCGGGTCCTGCGCGAGGTCACCGACCTGTTCCACCCCACCGTCGAACGCCTGTCCACGATGGACGCCCCGGTGGTCGCGGCGGTGCACGGCGCCGCCGCCGGGATGGGCCTGGCACTGGTGTGCGCCGCGGACGTCGTCGTCGCCGAGGACGCCGTAGTCACCACCGCCTACGGCGGCATCGGGCTCACCGCGACCGAGGCCCTGGAGTGGGGCCTGGTGACCCGGATGGTGCCCGCCGCCGAGGTCGACGCGGTGGCGCGGGAGTACGCGACGACGATCGCGGACGGCCCGACACAGGCGTTCGGCGCGGTGCGCCGGCTGCTGCGCCGCAGCAGCGAGTCCGACCTGCACACCCACCTCGCCGACGAGCAGCGCTCGGTGGTCGAAGCCGGGCGCAGCCACGACCTGGTCGAGGGGACGCGGGCCCTCGCCGAGCGCAGGCGCCCCCGTTTCACGGGCTCCTGACCGGCCCGGGCCCGGCTCCGACGAGGCGCAGCGCGAACTCCGCGAGCTGCCAGGCGACCTCGTTCTCGGCCGGGCCCGCGTCGTCGCGGAACCACACCGCGACGCCCATCCCCTGGTCCAGGATCGCGTACGAGGCCAGCTGCGGCGAGGCCACCGAGAACACGCCGGCCTCGACCCCGCCGGTGATCAGACGGCGGAAGCGCTGCTCGTAGTCGGCACGCAGCCCGAGCACCTCGGACCGGTGCGGCTCGGTCAGGCTGCGCAGCTCCCGGTTGCCGACGAAGGCCTCCAGGCGGTTGCGGGCGTGGAACCGCACGTGGGCCTCGACCGCGCGGCGCAGCCGCTCGGCCGGGTCGGCGACCCCGGCGACCGCGGCGTCGTGCTCGGCCAGCAGGGCGCGCATGGTCGCGTCGATGACCGAGGCGAGCAGCTCCTGCTTGGAGCGGACGTGCTTGTAGAGGCTCGGGCCGCGGATGCCGACCGCCGCGCCGATGTCGGCCATCGTCGTCGCCTCGTAGCCGCGACGGGCGAACTCCGCCAGCGCCGCCGACCGGATCTCGTCGCCCCGCACGGCTAGCAGTCTATAGCCGACCTGTGACATGAGGCTCCCTGCGCTGTACTCACCTGCCTCGAACCTGCTAGAAGGTGGCTAACACTCATTAGCCGATGGAGGAGACATGGCCGTCGACCTCGCCCAGGACGCGGACGTCCGCGATCTCGCGGAGCGCACCGCACGCTTCATCCGGGAGGTGGTGATCCCGGTCGAGGAGACCCACGGCGGTGTCCTGCCCTCCGAGGAGGCCCGGGTGCAGCTGCAGGACGCCGCCCGCGCCGCGGGGGTGTTCGCCCCGCACGCGTCACCGGAGCTCGGCGGGCACGGCCTGGACATGCGCGCCCGCGCCGCGGTGTTCGAGGAGGCCGGGTACTCGCTGCTCGGACCGATCGCGCTCAACATCGCCGCCCCCGACGAGGGCAACGTGCACATGCTGGCGCGGATCGCGAGCGAGGAGCAGAAGGAGCGCTACCTCGCCCCGCTGGCCGCCGGTGACGTCCGGTCCTGCTTCGCGATGACCGAGCCCGCCCCCGGCGCGGGCTCGGACCCCGACGCCCTGTCCACCACGGCCACCCGGGTCGACGGCGGCTGGCGCATCGACGGCCGCAAGTGGTTCACCACCGGCGCGGACGGCGCCGCGTTCGCCATCGTCATGGCCCGCACCACCGGCGAGCCCGGTGACCGCGGCGGCGCGACGATGTTCCTGGTCGACGCCGACAACCCCGGGATGAAGGTCGGCCGGCACATCCCGACGCTCGACGAGTCGCTGTTCGGCGGACACCTGGAGGTCGAGTTCTCCGACTGCCGCGTCCCGGACGACGCGGTGCTCGGCGAGGTCGACCAGGGCTACCGCTACGCCCAGGTGCGGCTCGGCCCGGCGCGGCTCACCCACTGCATGCGCTGGCTGGGGATCGCCCGGCGCGCGCAGGACATCGCGGTGGCGTGGGCCTCGGAGCGCGAGGTGTTCGGGTCCCGGCTGGCCGACCTCGGCATGGCCCAGGCCATGATCGCCGACAACGAGATCGACATCGCCGCCTCGCGCGGGCTGATCCTGCAGGCCTGCTGGGAGCTCGACCGCGGCAACCCGGCGGGCAGCCAGGTGTCGATCGCCAAGACCTTCACCGCCGAGGCCGTCTGGCGCGTCGTGGACCGGTCACTGCAGCTCAACGGCGGACGCGGGGTGTCCGGCGACGTGCTGCTGGGCCGCTTCCTGCGCGAGGTGCGCCCGTTCCGGATCTACGACGGCCCGTCGGAGACCCACCGCTGGTCGATCGCCAAGCGCACCGTGGGCCGCTACCGCAGGGAACAGGCCCGATGCGGCCCCGACGGCCTGGACCTGGCCGCCCTGGACACCTTCCTGACGGCGAACGTCGACGGGTACCGCGGCGGGGTCACCGCCGAACTGGTCTCCGGCGGCCGCTCGAACCTCACCTACCGGGTCACCGACGGCACCCACGTGTGGATCCTGCGGCGCCCCCCGCTGGGCACGCTGACGCCGTCGGCACACGACATGGGCCGGGAGTTCCGGGTCACCGCCGCCCTGGCGGGCACCGGCGTACCGGTCGCCCCGGCCGTCGCGCTGGCCGACGACAGCGTGCTCGGGGTGCCGTTCGCGCTCACCGGCTTCGTCGACGGGATCGTCGTGCGCAGCGAGGACGACCTCGCCGCCCTCGACGACCCCACCGTGCACGCGGTGGCGTTCTCCCTGGTCGAGACCCTCGCCGCACTGCACGCCGTGGACGTCACCACCGGTCCGCTCGCCGAGCTGGGCCGCCCCGCCGGGTACCTGCGCCGCCAGGTCGAGCGCTGGTACGGCCAGTGGCAGCGCGTCGCCACCCGCGAGATCCCCGACGTCGACACCCTGTACCGCCTGCTCGACGACACCTGCCCGGCCGAGAGCGACCACGCCGTCGTGCACGGGGACTTCCGCATCGACAACGCCATCCTCGACGCCGGGCACCCGGCCACGATCCGCGCGCTCGTCGACTGGGAGATGGCCACGCTCGGCGACCCCCTGGCGGACCTGGCGCTGCACAGCGTCTACGGCGACCCGACGTTCGCACCGGTGCTGGCCGGGTCCGCGGCCTCGACCAGCTCCCGCATGCCGTCGACCGCGGAGCTGGTGGAGCGCTACGCCGTCGCCTCCGGGCGGACGGTGCGCCACTGGGAGTTCCACCGGGGGCTGGCCTACCTCAAGGCCGCGGTCATCGCCGAGGGCATCCACGCTCGGCACCTGCGCGGGGACACCCGCGGGGAGGGGTTCGCGACGGTCGGCGAGGCGACCGCACCGCTGGCCGAGGCCGGGGTGGTCGCCGTCCACGCCTGACCGGCCGGGGGAACGTGCCGGGCACCGCGACCCGGCGCGCCGCGGTCACCGGGTCCGCCCTCAGCCGCCGTGGTGCGCGCGGTCGGCGTACTCGGGCAGCCGACGCAGCCGTCCGGCGATCGCGTCCTTGGTCATCGGCGGCCCGCTGCCGCCGGCGAGCCCGCACCTGCGCTCCGAGGTCGCGATCCTCACCGGCATCGCCGAGGCCACCCTCGGCGACCGGCACGGCATCGGCTGGGCCGCGATGCGCGGGGACTACCGCCGCATCCGCGACCACATCTCGCGCGTCGTGACCGGCTGCGAGAGCTACGAGGTGAACGTCCGCCGGCCCGGCGGGTTCGTTCTGCCGCACCCGCCCCGGGACTCGCGGACCTTCGAGACCCCGTCCGGCCGCGGCGAGTTCGTGGTGTCGCGGGTCGAGGTGCTCGAGGTGCCCGACGGGCACCTGCTGCTCCAGACCCTGCGCAGCCACGACCAGTTCAACACCACGATCTACGGCCTCTCGGACCGCTACCGCGGCATCGAGGGCGGGCGCCGGGGTCGTGTTCTGCCACCGCGAGGACATCCGCCGCGCTCGGCTACGCCGAGGGCGACCACGTCGACCTGATCACGCGCTGGGACGGCGACGAGCACGTGCGCTGCGCGTCGGACTTCCGGCTGGTCGCCCACGACGTCCCGCGGGGCACCGCGGCGGCGTTCTACCCGGAGACGAACCCGCTCGTCCCGCTCGACGCCACGGCGGCCGGGAGCAACCAGCCGGCGACGAAGTCGGTCGTGGTCAGGCTCGGCGTCGCCGGGGGCACCGACTGCAACCCGCGGGGCGCGCAGGGCCAGGTCGGCGACGACGACGGCCACAAGTCCCGGCCGGAGGTGGCACACCTGTCCTGACCGCGGGACCCGCGCGGGTCACCACGGCACGACCGCGCCGGTGTGGTCGAGGAACTGCAGGCCACCGTCGTGGGCATGGCCCTCCAGCACGTCGGCCACCCCGTGCGCGCTCTCGGCGACGGTCAGCCGGCCCCGGGGCCGCCGAGGTCGGTCTGCACCCAGCCCGGGTGCAGGAGCAGCAGGTGCGCGGGTCCTGCACCGTCCGGGCGGCGTAGCTGCGCATCAGCTGGTTGAGCGCGGCCTTGCTCGCCCGGTACACCTCGTGCCCGCCCCGGGTGTTGAACCCGACGCTGCCCTGCCGCGAGGACATGACCCCGATCGTGCCGGTGGGCGGGACCAGCGGGGACAGGCCAGCGACGACCCGCATCGGGCTCAGCGCGTTGGTCACCATGACCTCGGCGAACACCTCGGTCGGCACCTGTGCGGCCGGCACGTCGGCGTCGGCGATGCCGGCGTTGACGAACAGCAGGTCGATCCGGCGGCCGCCGAGGCGCTCGCGCAGCGCGGCGATCCCGGCGGCGTCGGTGATGTCCAGGCGCTCGACGGTCACCCGCCCGGTCCGGGCGGCGAGCTCGGCGAGGCCCTCGAAGGTGTCGCCGCGCACCGTGGCGACGACGTCCCACCCCCGATCGGCGAACTCCCCCGCCAGGGCGAGCCCGAGGGAGCGCGAGGCCCCCACGACGAGTGCGGTGCGGTCGGTCATGTCGCCTCCGGCGGTGTGGCCCGGCTGCTCCCGCCGAGCTCGGTCTCGATCCGCCGCAGCAGCGCGACGGATGTCGATCGCGGCGGGGTCGTCGCCGACCCCGTCGAGCAGTCCGCTCCAGATCCGGCGCAGCACACGCAGGTTCTCCGCGGCCAGGTCGGTCGGGTACAGACGGACGCGGCGGGCGTCGGCCGGATCGGGCTCGCGGCGCACGAGCCCCTTTGGCCTCGAGGCCACGCAGTGCGCGGCTGGTGTTGCTGGAGATCAGCCGCGTCGCCTGCGCGACGGCACCGGCGGTGGTCCCCGGCTCCCGGTCGACGACCCGCATGACCGCGCTCTCCAGCGGGGTCCAGCTCTGCCCGGAGAACGCGGGCTCCTTCGACGCGTGGATGAGCCGGCCGACCGCCAGGATGCGGTCGGCCAGCTCGAACAGCCGGTTCTCCTAGTCCTCGTCCACGCAACGACCGCACCACCACTACCTGTCGAACGACAGGTATCTGCCGACAGCTACCGGACCCGGGGCCAACCGGCCCACCGGACGCCCTCCGGTCCCGCCCCCGAGGCCGAGAACCCTCCGGCAGCGACACCTGCCGGGACGGTCCGGGCGACGTCACTGCCGGGTCAGGTCCCGACCGATGATCTCCTTCATGACCTCGTTCGCACCGCCGTAGATCCGCTGGACGCGGGCGTCCCGGAACGCGCGGGCGATGGGGTACTCGTTCATGTAGCCGTATCCGCCGTGCACCTGCACTCCGGAGTCGATGACCTGCCACTGCATCTCGGTCGCCCACAGCTTGGCCATGGTCGCGTCCACGGCGGTCAGCGTCCCCGCGTTCAACTCCCGCACACACCGGTCGACGTAGGCCCGGGTCACCTCGACGCGGGTCCGCAGGTCGGCGAGGGTGAAGCCGACGCTCTGCTGCTGGGCGAGCGGACGCCCGAACGCGACACGCTGCTTCACGTGGTCCACAGTCCAACCGAACGCGGCCTCGGCGGAGTACTGGGCGGCGACGGCGATGCCGAGGCGCTCCCGCGGCAGATTGCGCATCAGTGCACGCAGCCCGCCCCCCTCCTCGCCGAGCAGGTTGTCGGCCGGGACCCGGACGCCGTCGAAGAACAGCTCGGCGGTGTCCTGCGCGGTCAGACCGACCTTGTCGAGCTTCCGTCCGCGTCGGAAGCCGGGCATCCCCCGCTCGACGACGAACAGTGAGAAGCCGGACGACCCCGCGCCCGGATCCGTCCTCGCCACGACGATCACCAGATCGGCGGTGACGCCGTTGCTGATGAAGGTCTTCGACCCGTCGAGCACCCAGCTGTCGCCGTCCCGCCGGGCCGAGGTGGTGATCCCCCGCAGGTCGCTGCCGGCGCCGGGCTCCGACATCGCGATCGCGGCGACGGTCACCCCGGTCGCGAACCCGGGGAGCCACCGTGCACGTTGTGCGTCGTTCGCCGACTCGAGCAGGTATCCCAGCACGATGTCGTCGTTCGTCCCGAACGCCGACTGCAGTGCCGAAGCGCCCACCTTCGCGATCTCCCCCGAGAGCACGTAGCGGAACCGATAGTCCGACACCCCGGCACCGCCCAGCTCCCCGGGTACGGCGAGACCCACCAGCCCCGCGGCGCCGGCCTTCTTCCAGGTGTCCCGATCGACCTCGCGGGCCTCGTCCCACCGGTCGAGATTCGGCATCACCTCGCGCTGCACGAATGCTCGGGCGGTCTCGCGGTACGCCTCGTGGTCGGCGTCGAAGAGATCGGTCTCCATGAATTCACCTCAATCTGTTAGACACGGGTACCGGGATGGTCGGGGGCGACGCCGTAGCGGAGCAGACCGCCGGGCACCGGGAGCCGCTCGAACATGGACACCCGGACGTCGAGCTCCCGGCGGGCGAAGAGGCTCTCCACCGCGTAGCAGGCGGCGGGGCCCGACCCCACGACGGCGACGCGGAGCGGCCCCCCGCCGGCCGGCGGAGCGACGGTCGTGCGCTCGGTGCCGGCGACCGGCACGGGCCGACGTCCCTCGTACCAGGCCGCGTTCAGCAGCAGGTAGGGGTCGTCGTCGCCCTCGAGGTCGTCGTCGGACACGATCGCCTCGACCGGACACACGTCCAGGCAGGACCCGCCTGGGCGTGGCGAACGCCCTCGAGCCGATCACGTACGTGGCCCGGCTGCCCCCGCCACGAACCAGCGGCAGCGAGCCGTCCGGTCACCTCGTGCACCCGGTGCGAGGACGTCATGGGAGCCCGCGGCGAGCACGGCGACACCGCCGCACGGCTGGTGACGGCCCGGAGACGATCTCCAGGGCGGCAGCGCCGTCCGGGTTCCCGGCCCATGCCCGCGACCTCGGCGAGCCCCGCTCCCACCACGGTGCTGCTGGTCACCTCGGCGGCGGCGTTCCTGTCGAGCCTCGACCTGTTCATCGTCAACATCGCGTTCCCGGCGATCCGGGCGGACTTCCCCGGATCGGACCTGGGGCAGCTGTCGTGGGTGCTGAACGGCTACACCGTCGTCTTCGCCGCCTTCCTGGCGCTCGCCGGGCGCCTGGCCGACCGGCTCGGCCACCGCAGGCTGTTCCTGGTGGGACTGGCGGTGTTCACCGTGGCCTCGGCGCTGTGCGCGGTCGCCCCCACGGTGTGGACGCTGGTCGCCGCACGGGCCGTCCAGGCCGTCGGGGCGGCGATGGTCATGCCGACCTCGCTGTCACTGCTGCTCGCCGCCTACCCGCCGGAACGGCGGTCGCACGCGGTCGGCGCCTGGGCCTCGATCGGCGCCGTGGCGGCCGCACTGGGACCACCGGTGGGCGGCCTGCTGGTCGAGCTCTCCTGGCACTGGGTGTTCCTGGTCAACGTCCCCGTCGGTGTCGTCGCGCTGCTCGTGGGGCTGCGGGTGCTGGTCGAGCCCGGTACCGCACGGGTGGGGGTCCCGGACCTGCTCGGCGCGACCGGACTCGTCGTCGGCGTCGGCGCGCTGGCCTACGCGCTGGTCCGCGCCCCGGACGACGGATGGGTGTCGGTGCCGGTCCTGTCCGGGGCCGCCCTGGCCGTCGCCGGCGTCACCTGGGTGGTCCTGCGCTCGCGGCGGCACCCGGTCCCGGCCCTCGAGCTCGACGTGCTCCGGGTCCCGGTCGTGGCGACCGCAGCGCTGACGATGACCGCGTTCACCACTGCGTTCGCCGGGATGCTGGTCGTCAACGTCCTCTTCCTGACCGGCACCTGGGGCTGGTCCGCGGCGCTCGCCGGCTTCGGACTGGCGCCCGGCCCGCTCGTGGTCGTCGTGGTGTCCCGCTTCAGCGGCCGGCTCGCCACACGGTTCGGGTCCGGCCCGGTGGCGCTCGCCGGGACCGTCGCGTTCGCCGCGGGTCCGACCTGGTGGCTGCTCCGACTGGGGACCGAGCAGGGCTACTGGGCCGGGGTCCTGCCCGGTCAGGTGTTCACCGGGCTCGGCGTCGGGCTCATCCTGCCCACCCTGTCCGCGCTCGTGGGGTCGGCGCTGCCCGCCCACCAGTGGGGCTCCGGCCCGTCCCTCATCAACACCGCCCGCCAGGGCGGCTCCGTGCTCGGGGTCGCGCTGCTGGTGTCGGTCGTCGGGACCCACACGACCGGGCTGCCCGAGGAGCTGGGTGCGCTCCGAGGCGGGTGGGTCCTGCTGGTGGCCTCCGCCCTGGTCGCGGCGGTCTTCGCCACGGCCCTCACGGTCGTCGAGCGGCGGCGGGGCACACCGGCCGACCGCCCGGCGTCGGCACCGGCGACCTGACCCCGACCATCCCCGTCCGACGACCGAGCGGAGGCTCACCATGACCACGCCGAACCCGACCCGCGACGACCTCTGGCTCGACGACCTCCTCGAGGGCGCCACCTTCACCACCGACACCCACGAGCTGACCGCCGAGGAGATCGTCGCCTTCGCCCGCGACTTCGACCCGCAGCCCTTCCACACCGACGCCGACGCGGCCGCGGGAACGTTCTTCGACGGTCTCGTGGCCAGCGGCTGGCACACCGCGGCGATCACCATGCGGCTCGTGGTCACCAGCGGGCCGCCCATCGCGACGGGCATCGTCGGCGGGGGTGCCGACGTGCCCTGGCCCAGCGCAGCCCGGGCCGGGGACGTCCTGCAGGTGGAGATCGTGATCCGGGAGATCCGCCGGTCCCGGTCGCGACCGGACCAGGCGTGGGTCGTCGTCGAGCAGCGGACGCTCAACCAGCACGACGCGGTGCGGCAGACCACCACCGCACGGTTGCTGGCCTGGCAACGGCCCCGCCACGACTGACTCCGACTCGTACTCGGCGTCGTTACGATCATGTCAACGCGTCAGAATCTGTTGACATGTGAGTGTGTACGGGCCAACCTCCTTGATACCCGGATCGAAGGAGTGCCCGTGGCGATTCCCCCTCCCGATGCCGCCCGGCTGGCGGCGCTGAACGAGCACTACGCGTTCGGTCTGTCCGAGGCCGAGCTGGCGGAGTTCGGTCCGGCGGTCACGGCGACGCTGGCTGCTTCCGACCGGGTCGAGGAGCTCTACCGGGCCTCGGCGCCGCAGACGCCCCAGCGGGCCTGGTCGGAGCCTGCGGACAACCCGCTCGGTGGTTGGTATGTGACGACGTCGGTGCCGGGTGCCGCCGAGGGGCCGCTGGCCGGGCGCACGGTGGCGTTGAAGGACAACATCTGCCTCGCCGGGGTGCCGATGACCAACGGGTCGGCGACGGTCGAGGGTTTCGTCCCGTCCCGGGACGCCACGGTGGTGCCCCGGCTGCTGGCGGCGGGGGCGACGATCACCGGGAAGTCGGTGTGTGAGGACCTGTGTTTCTCGGGTGCGAGTTTCACCTCGCGTCCGTGGCCGGTGCGCAACCCGTGGGACACCGGCCGTAATGCCGGTGGCTCGTCGAGTGGGAGCGCGGCGCTGGTGGCCTCGGGTGGGGTGGATCTGGCCGTGGGTGGTGATCAGGGTGGTTCGATCTGCGGTTCCCCCATGATCGGGGAGGCATCAGCTATAAGGGGTAGCGATGCCAGAGGTACGGAAGCGCTACGACCGGGAGTTCCGTGACGGAGCGGTCCGGGTCGTGGAGGAGACGGGCAAGCCGATCGCCCAGGTCGCCCGTGACCTGGGGGTCAACGAGGGCACGCTGGGCAACTGGGTGGCCCGTGCACGAGAGGCCCGCGAGGACACCGAGGGCCTGTCTCGCGGCGGCGTCGAGGAGCTCAAGCGGCTGCGCGCGGAGAACGCCGAGCTGCGGATGGAGCGTGATGTCCTCAAGCGATCCGTGGTCCTGTGGGTCAAGGAGGCGACGAAGTGAGCGTGGCCCGTTTCATCGCCGACCAGAGGACCTTCCACCGGGTGCCGCACACGCTGGCCTGCGCCCTGTTGGGGGTGTCGATCTCCTGGCTGTACAAGTGGCTCGACCGCGCCGCGCGTTCCGACGGTGGTGCCACCGCGACCGAGAAGCGCCGCTGCGCGTTGGACGCCGCCGTGGCCGTGGCGTTCGACGACGCCCAGCGGCTACACGGCTCACCCCGTCTGCACGCCGACCTGTGTGAGGCCGGATGGCGGGTGTCGGAGAAGACCGTGGCGGACTCGATGCGCCGCCAGGGCCTGGTCGCCCGCCGGATCAAGCGGCACAACGGGCTGACCCGCCAGGACCGCACGGCGCCGAAGTTCCCGGACCTGCTTCGTCGGGGTTTCACTGCGGCCGAGCCGAACCGCAGATGGGTCGGGGACATGACCGAGATCCCCACCGCGGCCGGGAAGTTGTATCTGGCCACGGTGATCGACCTGTACTCGCGGCGGCTGCTCGGCGCGGCCACGGGGCTGCACCCGAACGCCGAGCTGGCGTGTGCGGCGATCCGGATGGCGGTGGCGGCCCGCGGCGGGGCGGACCGAATCGCCGGGGTGATCTTCCACACCGACCGCGGGTCGACCTACACCGCGGGCGCGTTCACCGCTCTGTGTCGGCGGCTCGACATCCGTCAGTCGATGGGCCGGGTCGGGTCGTGTTTCGACAATGCCGCGGCGGAGGCGTTCTTCTCCAGCCTGGAGTGGGAAGTGCTGTCCCGCAACGACTTCGACACCATCAGTAGGGCGCGGGCGGCGGTCATCGACTGGTGTTACGGCTTCTACAACCACCGGCGGCGACACAGTGCCGCCGCCGGGCTCTCACCGATCAACTACGAGAACGCCGCCCTCACCCGAGACGCGGCATAAGAACCCTCCACGATCTCGGGGGAACCGCAATCCGGATTCCGAGTGCGTTCTGCGGGACGGTGGGGCACAAGCCCACTCACGGGCTGGTCCCCTACACCGGGGCGTTCCCGATCGAGGCCACGATCGACCACCTGGGTCCGATCACCCGGACGGTGTCCGACGCCGCACGGATGCTCACGGTCCTCGCGGGTGTCGACGGGTTCGACGCCCGTCAGCCCACCGTCCTGGACCCGGTCGACTACCTCGCCGCGTTGGAGCAGTCGGCGGCGGGGTTGCGGGTCGGAGTTGTCCAAGACGGTCAAGCTGGTCGGGCTCTCGGGTGGCTACACCTTCGGCCACGGGGGCGGTGCCTACTACGGCATGGCCCGCAACCTCGCGTTGGAGCTGCGTGCGGCCTACGACCGGGCGCTGAGTGGCTATGACGTGCTGGTCATGCCGACCCTGCCCTACACCGCGCCGGAGCTGATCGGGCTCGACGCCGGGCTGGACACCTACCTGCCTACCGCGTTGGGGATGGTCGGCAACTGTGCCCCGTTCGACGTGTCCGGTCACCCCGCGGTCTCGGTGCCGGCCGGGCTGGTCGACGGGCTCCCGGTCGGTCTGATGATCGTCGGCCGGCGTTTCGACGACGCGACCGTCCTTCGGGTCGCGCACACCTTCGAGCAGGCCGTCGGCGGCTTCCCCGCCCCACCGGCCCTCGCCGGCCCGGCCGGAGCAGCGTCGCCGCTCGTCTCCGGCGTCCGGGGGTGACGCCGCCCCCGCCACTCGCGCGCAGGTCTCGCAGCACCTGCCACACACGAACCGAACGCACCACCACCATCCCGAAGGAGCACACGTGACGCTCGCCGCCCACCAGAACCGCACCGGCCTGCCCGAGCAGGCCCCCGTCGAGGACCGCGCCTGGGCGCTGAAGAACACCCTGGACGCCAAGGGACTTATCCCCACCGGCTTCGACGAAGGATGGAAGACGACCTTCGAGGAGGAGTACAGCCCGCGGCGCGGGGCCGAGCTCGTCGCACGGGCCTGGACCGACCCGGAGTTCCGCGAGCTGCTGCTCTCCGACGGGACCGCAGCCGTCGCCCAGTACGGCTACCTCGGCGCCCAGGGCGAGTACATCCGAGCGCTCGCCGACACCCCGACGGTCAAGAACGTCATCGTCTGTTCGCTGTGCTCCTGCACCGCCTGGCCGATCCTGGGTCTGCCGCCCACCTGGTACAAGGGCTTCGAGTACCGCGCCCGCGTGGTGCGTGAGCCCCGCAAGGTCCTGGCGGAGCTGGGGACCACGATCCCCGAGGACGTCGAGATCAAGGTCTACGACACCACCGCCGAGACCCGCTACATGGTTCTCCCCATGCGCCCGGCGGGGACCGAGGGCTGGGACGCCGAACGACTCGCGTCCATCGTCACCAAGGACTGTCTCATCGGCGTCGCACTGCCCTCGGCCGACGTCGTCGTCGAGCACCCCAACACCTGAGCGAACGGAGCACACCCCATGGACGGCGTTCACGACCTCGCGGGCCGGCAGGGTTTCGGCCCGGTCCCGCACACCGCCAACGGCCCGATCGGTGACACCTTCAAGTACGACTGGGAGCACCTGGGCTACAGCCTGCTGTTCCTCGGCGTGACCAACGGCAACTTCACCCTCGACGAGGTGCGCCACGCGGTCGAACGGCTCGAGCCGGTGCACTACCTGAGCACCCCGTACTACGAGCGCTACATCATCGGCGCCGCGACGCTCATGGTCGAGAAGGGCGTGCTCACCCACGACGAGCTGGAGGCCGCGGCCGGCGGACCCTTCCCGCTGGCCCTCCCCGCCACCTCCCCCGGGCGTCCCGCGCGGGAGAACCGCGAGACGTTCGAGGTCGGCGACAAGGTCCGGGTCACCGACGACCACTTCGCCGGGCACGTCCGCTACCCCGCGTTCTGCCGGGGCAAGGTCGGCACGGTGCAGCATCGCACCGGGACGACCTGGCCCTTCCCCGACGCCGCGGGCCACGGCCGCAGCGACGGCGGCTCGGAGCCGAGTTACCACGTCGAGTTCGACGCCGCCGAGCTGTTCGGCGACGACACCGACGCCGGTGCCGTCGTCGTCGACCTGTTCGAGGGCTACCTCGAGCGCGCCGCCTGACCCACCGCACCGTCCGGGCGGGCCCGTTCCGACGGGCTCGCCCGGCCTGCACGACCTCCCACCACGGTCGCCTCCGGCGACGAGAGGAACGACGATGACCGACACCCGCCTTCCCGTCACCGTCCTGTCGGGCTTCCTCGGAGCAGGCAAGACCACGCTGCTCAACCACGTGCTGAACAACCGCGACGGCCGCCGGGTCGCGGTCATCGTCAACGACATGAGCGAGATCAACATCGACGGCTCGGAGATCGCCCGCGAGGTCGAGCTCAGCCGCTCCGAGGAACGCCTGGTCGAGATGACCAACGGCTGCATCTGCTGCACCCTGCGCGACGACCTGCTCGGCGAGATCACCCGCCTCGCCCGCGAGGACCGGTTCGGCTACCTGCTCATCGAGTCCTCCGGCATCTCCGAGCCCCTCCCGGTGGCCGAGACCTTCACCTTCGTCGACCCCGCAGGTGGAGCGCTCGACGACATCGCCCGGCTCGACACCATGGTCACCGTCGTCGACGGCGTGAACTTCCTCCGGGACTTCCGGGCAGGGCGCCCGGTGGACGCCGATGCTCCCGACGACCGCCGTGACCTCTCCGACCTGCTGGTCGACCAGGTCGAGTTCGCCGATGTCATCCTCATCAGCAAGACCGACCTGATGCACGACACCCAGGTCGCCGAGCTCACGGAGATCCTGCGCCGGCTCAACGCCGTCGCCGAGATCCTCCCCGTGTCCGAGGGACGGGCACCGCTCGACCGCATCCTGGACACCGGCCTGTTCTCCCTCGCACGCGCCGCCACGGCACCCGGCTGGCTCCAGGAGATCAACGGCGAGCACATCCCGGAGACCGAGGAGTACGGCGTCGCCTCGTGCCTGTACCGGGCGCGGGCACCGTTCCACCCGGAGCGCCTGCACCACTTCCTCACCCGTGACTGGACCAACGGCCGGCTCCTGCGGGCGAAGGGCTACTTCTGGAACGCCGCCAGGATCACCGAGATCGGCAGCATCTCCCAGGCCGGACACCTCATCCGGCACGGCTACATCGGGCACTGGTGGCGCTTCCTCCCACAGGAGATCTGGCCGCAGGACTACCGACGCGACGCGATCACCGACAACTGGGACGATGCCGTCGGCGACTGCAGGCAGGAGCTGGTGTTCATCGGGCAGGGAATCGACCGCGACCGCCTGTTCGCCGACCTGGACGCGTGCCTGCTCACCGACGCCGAGATCGGGCTCGGGCCCGACGGCTGGGACGCGCTCCCCGACCCGCTCGGCACCGGACAGATCGACGTCGCCTCCGCGGCGGCAGGTGGCCGGCTCCCCGCCGGACTCTGACGGAGGCGGAGATGACCGTGGTCAGGGAGGACGGGCTCGTGGGGTCCGCATTCGAGGCACTCGCCGACCCCACCCGGCGCAGCATCCTGATCCTGATCGCCGACGGCGAGGAGTGCACCGCCGGCGAGATCGCGCTGCGCACCACCACCGTCGCGCGCAACACGGTCTCCACACACCTGCGCATCCTGCGCACGGCCGGACTCGTCCACGAGCGGCGGTCCGGCCGGCACCGCTTCTACTTCGTCGACCAGAACGGGCCGGCGAGACACGTGCTGACGACGTTGCAGACGATCTTCCGGACACCCGATGGTCGATGACCGCGGGCAGGGAGGTCCACCGGTTCCGGACATGCCGAGAACCGGACGGGGCATCGGACCCGTCCGGTTCTCCGACGCGGATTCAGGATGTCATCGAACGGCACTCACCTCCCGGCGCGCCTTTCCGTCGTAACGCGCGACGGGGCGGATCAGGACGTCATGGGAAGCCTGTTCGATCACGTGCGCGGTCCAGCCGCTGATCCGCGACATCGCGAAGAGCGCGGTGAACATCGGGGTGTCGAACCCCATGAGGTGGAACAGCGGGCCCGCGGCGTAGTCGAGGTTGGGCCGCAACCCCTTCTCCCGCAGCATCGCGCCGGCGAGCACCTCGTAGTGCGCCATCAGTGAACGGCCGCCTCGCAGGTCGGCGACCTGTCGCATCCGGGAGTGCAGGGCGGGAACCCGGGAGTCGCCACGCTTGTAGACCCGGTGACCGAACCCCATGACCTTCTTGCCGGCGGCGAACCGGGCCTCCAGCCACTCGTCGACCAGGTCGGGGTCGCCGATCTCGTCGAACTGGTTCATCACCGCCTCGTTCGCACCGCCGTGCAGCTCGCCCTTCAGCGCCCCGAGGGCGGCGACGACGGCGCTGTAGAGGTCCGAGCGGGTCGAGGTGACGGTGCGCGCGGCGAACGTGGACGCACTGAAGCTGTGCTCGGCGTAGAGGATCATCGCGACCTCGAAGGCCCGCACGATCTCGGGTTCGGGGATCTCACCGAAGGTCATGTGGAACACGTTCTCGGCGTGCCCGAGGTCCTCCCGCGGCGCGATCGGACGCTGCCCGCGGCGGCGCCGCTGGTCGAGCGCCACGATCGTGGGCAGCACCGCGAGCAGCTGCACCGCCTTCTCCGCGCTGGCCCCGGCCGAGTGGTCGGTGGTCGCCGGGTCGTGGGCGCCGATCCAGCTCACCGCGGTGCGGAGCACGTCCATCGGATGGCAGTCGGTCGGCAGGGACAGCAGCATCGCCTCGCACGCGGGGTCCAGCCGGCGCAGGGACCGCTCGCGCCGCTCCAGCGCCGCGAGCTCGGCCGGGTCCGGGAGCTCCTCGGTCCAGAGCAGGTGGGCGACGTCGAGGAAGCCGTGCCGCTCGGCGAGTGCCGGCGCCGGGTAGCCCCGGTAGAGCAGGACGTTGTGACAGGGGTCGACGTCGGAGATCGACGTCGTGTCGGCGACGACTCCCACCAGGCCGCGCCGGACGGGGGTGTCGAGTTGGTCGTCGGTCATGGGTGTCTCCTTCTGCGGCGGGCCGGTGGCCCGCTACCGGACGGCGTCGCGACGTGCTCCGGCCAGGAGCGCGTCGGCGAGACCTCGTGGTGTTCCTGTGTCGCGCGGGATCCGGCTGCCACGGTCGGTGGCTGCCGGGGACCGCGGCCCGGTGACGGGGTGGATCACGGCGTCCACGCCGAAGGCGGCGAGCTGCGTGACGGTGGGCAGCAGGACGGAGGTCGGGTCGCCGCCGGTGACCGGGGTGGCGGTCACGAACAGCGGCGCGGTGAAGGCCTCGCGCAGGACCGGGTAGGTGCCCCGCGACGCAGGCGCCTCGACGACGACGAGGTCCGCGCCCGCGGCGAGACGGGCGCGGGCCCGGTCGATGGTGTCGACCAGGCCGCGGGCCCGGTCGGTGGTCGTGCGGACCCCGATCAGCAGGGCGGGGTCGTGACGGGCGCGGACAGCGGTGCGGACACGGGTCTCGGCGTCCCCGGCCGCCCCGTCGTCGGGCGAGATGTCGTCGAGGAGCACGCCGGACGCGCCCGCCGCAGCGATGTGCGCCACCGTGTCGGCGTCGCCGGTCGGGCCGAGGTCGACCAGGACCGGCAGCGGGGTGGCCCGGACGATCCGTGCGACCAGCTCCGCGGCGTCCTGCCCGCCCGTGTCGGCCGCCGCCACGTGCACGCCGTCGAGCCCCATGGCCGCGATCTGGCGCGCGGACGCGGCGGTGGTGACGGTGTGGAAGCGCAGCGGGCGGCGTCCCGCACGGGGCCGGTCGAGCGCGGCCCGGAGCACGACGCGTCGGCGGGTGGGTGGGACGTCGGTCTGCAGCATCAGCGCGCCCCTGCCGTCGTGGCCGGGTAGGAGTGGAAACCGCGGCCGGTCTTGCGTCCCAGCAGGCCCGCCTGGACCATCCGACGCAGCAGCGGCGGCGGTGCGTAGAGGGGTTCGTGCTCCTCGGCGTACATCGTCTCGGCGATCGCGGCGACGGTGTCGAGCCCGATCAGGTCGGCGAGCTCCAGCGGCCCCATCGGGTGGGCGCACCCGAGCTTCATCCCGGCGTCGACGTCGGCCGGTGTGGCCCGACCGGTCTCCACCATGCGGACGGCGCCGAGCAGGTAGGGCACCAGCAGCGCGTTGACGACGAACCCGGCCCGGTCGGCGGCTCGGATCGTCCGCTTGCCCAGCGCTCCGGTCACCCATTCCTCGACCCGGGCGAGGGTCTGCGCCGAGGTCGTGAGCGAACCGACGACCTCGACCAGGGGCAGCACCGGCACGGGGTTGAAGAAGTGCAGCCCCACGACCTGTCCCGGTCGCCCGGTGCCGTGCGCCAGCTTCATGATCGGGATCGAGCTGGTGTTGGAGGCGATGACCGCGCCCGGGTCGGCGAGCACCTTGTCCAGGCTCGCGGCGAGGTCGCACTTGACGATCTCGTTCTCGACGACCGCCTCGATGACGAGCTGGCGGTCGGCGAGGTCGCCGAGGTCGATCGAGAACGTCAGCCGGCTCGCTGCCGCGTCCCGGTCGGGCACGGAGAGCCGCCCGCGGTCCACCGCCCGGTCCATCGAGGCCAGGATGCGTTCCCGGCCCCGGTCCAGCGCTCCGTGGTGCTGTTCGACGACGTGGACGTCGTTCCCCGCCCGGGCACACACCTCGGCGATGCCCGCGCCCATCTGTCCGGCGCCGACGACGCCGACCCGCTCGATCCCGCTCACCTGTTCTCCTCCTACGACGGGGTGCGGCAGGGGTGGCCGGATGCGCGGACGCACCCGGCCACCCACCGCGGGAACTCGCTCAGCCGTGGAACTGCTCGGACTCGGTCGACCCGGCGAGCGCCGTGGTGGACGACTCCGGGTTGACCGCGGTGGAGACGGCGTCGAACCAGCCGGTGCCGACCTCGCGCTGGTGCTTGATGGCGGTGTAGCCGTCGGCCTCGGCGGCGAACTCGCGCTCCTGCAGGGCGACGTAGGCGGTCATGCCGTTCGCCGCGTAGCCCTTGGCCAGGTCGAACATGGAGTGGTTCAGCGCGTGGAAGCCGGCGAGGGTGATGAACTGGAAGGCGTAGCCCATCGCACCGAGCTCGCGCTGGAAGCGGGCGATCGTGTCGTCGTCGAGGTGCTTGCGCCAGTTGAACGACGGCGAGCAGTTGTAGGCCAGCATCTGGTCGGGGAACTCGCCCTTGATCGCCTCGGCGTACTTGCGGGCCAGCTCCAGGTCCGGCACCGAGGTCTCCATCCACAGCAGGTCGGAGTACGGCGCGTAGGCGAGCCCGCGGGTGATGCAGGGCTCGATGCCGCCGGTGACCCGGTGGAAGCCCTCCGCGGTGCGCTCACCGGTGAGATACGGGCGGTCCCGCTCGTCGACGTCGGAGGTGATCAGGTTCGCGGCCTGGGCGTCGGTCCGGGCGACGATCACCGACGGGACGCCGGCGATGTCGGCCGCGAGCCGCGCCGCGTTGAGGGTGCGGACGTGCTGGGAGGTCGGGACCAGCACCTTGCCGCCGAGGTGGCCGCACTTCTTCTCCGAGGCGAGCTGGTCCTCCCAGTGCACACCGGCCGCGCCCGCGGCGATCATGGCCTTCATCAGCTCGAACGCGTTGAGCGGGCCACCGAAGCCTGCCTCGGCGTCAGCGACGATCGGGACCAGCCAGTGCGGGTCGTCTCCGCCCTCGGCGGCCGAGCGGCCCTCCAGGGTGCTGATCTCGTCGGCGCGCAGCAGCGCGTTGTTGATGCGGCGGACCACAGCGGGCACCGAGTTGGCCGGGTAGAGGCTCTGGTCGGGGTAGGTCTGACCCGCGAGGTTGGCGTCCGCGGCGACCTGCCAGCCGGACAGGTAGATGGCCTCCAGCCCGGCGCGCACGCTCTGCACGGCCTGGTTGCCGGTCAACGCCCCGAGGGCGTGCACGTAGTCGCGCTCGTGCAGCAGCGACCACAGCCGCTCGGCGCCGAGGCGGGCCAGCGTGTGCTCCTCGCGCACGCTGCCCGACAGCGCCACGACCTCCTCCGCGCTGTGACCGCGGGTGATCCCTGCCCAGCGCGGGTCGTTCGCCCACTCCTGCTTCAGCTCGTCGACCCGCTGCTGCCGGTTCGTCCCGGTCATGTCCTGCTCCTTTGCGAAGTTCGCGTCCGTGTCCGCGCTCACGGTCTCCCGGCGGTGACCGGGGACCGTGGCGATCCCTCGAACGGGGTTCGACCAGCATCGGAGCTGCAACAGAGGTGAGGTGACGGTGGCCGCCTGCCAACTCCTGCGCATCTTCCGGCCGGATTCTGCGAATCTTGCGAAGGGTGGTCTCGGCTACAGTCCCGCCATGGCGACCTCCGGCATCCCGGGCACCCGGCTACGCGCGCTGCGCGAGACCCGCTCGATGACCCAGGCGGAGCTGGCCAGGGCCCTGGAGATCTCGCCCAGCTACCTGAACCAGATCGAGCACGGCTCCCGGCCCCTGACCGTGCCGGTGCTGCTGCGGATCACCGAGGTGTTCGGTGTCGACGCGGCGTTCTTCGCGGCCCGGCGCCCCGAGCGGCTGGTCGCCGAGCTGCACGAGGTGTTCGCCGAGACCACGTCGGCGGCCGGACCGGTCCCGGCGGGGCAGATCGAGCGGCTCGCCGGCGAGCTGCCCGCGGCCGCGGACGCGGTGCTGGAGCTGTACCGGCGGTGGCGCCGCGCGGACGAGCACCTGGCCGCCGCGTCGGACCAGACCCGGGACGGCCGTCCGGTCGGCAACGACGGCACCGACCGGGTCCGGTCGGCGTCGCCGCACGAGCAGGTCCGCGACTACTTCTACCGCCGTCGCAACCACGTGGCCGAGCTCGACGACGCGGCCGAGGCGCTGGCGTCGGAGATCGGGCTGCGCCGGGGCGAGGTGCGCCGCACCCTCGCCGAGCGCCTGCGGACGGTGCACGGTGTCGGCATCGCCGGGCTGGAGGACGACACGACCGGCTCCGGCGAGATGCACCGCTACGACCGGGTCGAACGGGTGCTGCGGCTGTCCCCCGCACTGCGCGCCGGCCAGCAGGCGTTCCGGATGGCGACCCAGCTCGCGCTGCTGGAACACGACGCGCTGATCGAGCGCTTGGCGGCCGAGGACCCGGCGGATGACGACACCCACACCCTGACCCGGATCGGCCTGGCCCGGTACTTCGCGGCGGCGCTGACGCTGCCCTACGGCGAGTTCCGGGCCACCGCCGAGCGGTTCCGCTACGACATCGAGCGCCTGTCCGACCACTTCGGACTCGGGTTCGAGACGATCGCGCACCGGCTGTCGACACTGCAGCGCCCGTCCGAGCCGGGGGTGCCGTTCTCCTTCGTCCGCGTCGACCGGGCCGGGAACATGTCAAAGCGCCAGTCCGCGACCGGGTTCCACTTCTCCCGCGGCGGCGGGACCTGTCCACTGTGGAACGTCTACCGCGCCTTCGCCTCCCCCGGCGAGATCGACGTACAGATCGCGGCCATGCCCGACGACTCCCGCTACCTGTGGGTCGCGCGCACGGTCACCGGCTCCCAGCGCCGATGGGGACGACCGGGCAAGACGTTCGCGATCGCACTCGGCTGCGAGATCCGCCATGCACACCGGTTGGTCTACTCCGACGGGCTCAACCTCGACACCCCTTCGGCCGCGACACCGATCGGCGCCGGCTGCCGGGTGTGCAGCCGGGCGCAGTGCCCGCAGCGGGCGTTCCCACGCCTGGACCACACGACGCTGATCCTGGAGGACCGCAGCACCTTCGTCCCCTACCCGGTCGCTCCGGGCGGCTGAGGGGCCCGGCGGGCCCCATCGACCGGGAGCCGGAGCACGAGCTGTCAGTGCCGGCCGTAGGCCGGCCGGGTCCGATCGAGGATGCTGCGCACTGCCTCGACGTGGTCGCGGGGTGCGGACCAGGTCGGCGAACCGTTCCGCCTGCACGGTCCGACCGCCGGCCGCGTCGAGCTGATGTGCCCGGTTGGTGGCGGCCTTCGTCGCCTCGACCGACAGCGGCGACCGCCCCGCGATCCGGTGCGCCCGTTCCAGGGCGGCGTCGACCACCGCGTCGGTCGGCACGACGGCGCTCACCAGGCCGGTCCGCAGGGCCGTAGCCGCGTCGCACCGGTCACCGGTGAGCAGCATGTCCTTGGCCGGGCCGAGCCCGAGCAGCCGCCAGGTGCTCATGATCAGGCCGACGTTGACCCCGGCAGCCACGAAGAAGCCGTCCTCGGCGGCGACCCGCAGGTCGCAGGCCAGGGCGAGTTCAAGCCCGGCGCCGACGGCGCCTCCGGCGACCGCGGCGACCACGGGGACGCGGAGCTCCTCGACCCGGTCGGTGAGCTCGACGATCTCGGTCAGGAAGGCCGCGGCGTCGCCGTCGTCGCGGGCGTGCTGCTCCTCGACGAGATGGCCACCGGCGCTGAAGTGACCGACGCCGGTGAGGACGGCGGCGCGGAACCGGGTGTCACGGTCCACCTCGTCGAGGGCGTGGCGCAGTGCCGCACGCACGGGACGGGACAGCGCGTTGGCGGGCGCGGCGTCCAGCGTGAGGACGGCGACGTGCTGCCCGTCGCGGCTCAGCCGGACGCCGGCGGTGCCGGACGGCCTGCCGGAGCTCGCCACCGCGGTCGCGGCCATGGATACCTCCGGATGTGGGCGGCCGGCCCGCCCGTGATCGACGGGCGGGCCGCCCGCGGGAGAACCGGCGGTCGGCCGGTGGGCGAGGCCGGAACGGTCAGCGTCCGGCCGGGACCTCACGGCGGGCCGAGCCCTCGTAGGCCGCGAGCGGCCGGATGAGGGAGTTCGCCGCGAGCTGCTCGGCGATGTGGGCCGTCCAACCGGTGATCCGCGCCATCACGAACAGCGGGGTGAACATCGGGATGTCGAAGCCCATGAGGTGGTAGAGCGGGCCCGCCGGATAGTCGAGGTTGGGGTGCAGCCCCTTCGCCCGGTGCATCGCCTCAGCCAGCGCAGTGTGGGTGGCCAGCAGCTCGTGGGCCCCGCGCAGCTCCACGATCCGTTCGAGTGCGGCCTGCAGGGTCGGGACCCGGGAGTCGCCGCGCTTGTAGACGCGGTGCCCGAAGCCCATGATCTTCTTCTTGTGCGCGAGCGCGTCGGCGAGCCACGCATCGGCGGCGTCGGGACCGTCGATCTCGGCGAGCATGTGCATGACGGCCTCGTTGGCCCCGCCGTGCAGCGGCCCCTTCAACGCACCGATCCCCGCGACGACGGCGCTGTAGAGGTCCGACAGGGTCGAGGTCACGACCCGGGCGGTGAAGGTCGAGGCGTTGAAGCTGTGCTCGGCGTAGAGGATCATCGAGACCTCGAACGCACGCACCACCTCGGGCTCGGGCACCGCGCCGAATGTCATGTGGAAGAAGTTCGCCGCGTAGCCCAGGTCCGGGTCGGGCGCGATCGGGTCGAGCCCCCGTCGGCGGCGCTGATCGATCGCCACGACGGTCGGCAGCGCGGCGAGCAGCCGCAGCGACTTCTGCGTGTCGGCGGCCGGGTCGTCCTCCTGGGCGTCCTCGGAGCCGAGCCAGCTCACGGCGGTGCGCAGGGTGTCCATCGGGTGGCAGGTGGTGGGCGTGCCGAGCAGCAGTGCCTGCAGGCTGCGGTCGATCGGGCGGAGCGCGCGTTCCTGTGCCTCCAGCCGGGCCAGGGCGTCGGCGGCGGGCAGCTCGCCGTGCCAGAGCAGGTGCGCGACCTGGAGGAAGCCGGAGTGCGCGCACAGGTCCTGCACCGGGTAACCGCGGTACAGCAGGGAGTTGGTGTCGGCGTCGACCTTGGAGATGGTCGTGGTGTCGGCGACCACTCCGGCCAGCCCCTTGTGGATCTGCGGGGGTGCGTCGGCCACGGTCATGAGGGGTCCTCCTCGTCGAGATAGCCGGCGAGCCCGGCGTCGAAGGCGCCGTACTCGTCGTAGTGCAGGAGTTCGTAGAGCCGGGCGCGGGTCTGCATCCGGTCGACCACTCCGGCCTGGGTGCCGGTGCGGCGGATCTCGGCGAGCCCGGCCTCCGCGGCACCCATGGCGAGCCGGAGCAGGGTCACCGGGTAGATGACGACGTTGACGCCGAGCTTCTCGAGGGTGTCCGCGGTCAGCAGGGGGCTCTTCCCGAACTCGGTCATGTTCGCCAGCAGCGGGACGTCGAGGGCGTCGCGGAACGCGGCGTACTCGTCCTCCCCGGTCAGCGCCTCCGCGAAGATCATGTCGGCGCCGGCGGCCACGTAGGCGCGGGCGCGGTCGATCGCGGCGTCCAGCCCGTCGACGGCGCGGGCGTCGGTCCGGGCGCACAGCACGAACGCGTCGTCGCGGCGCCCGCGCACCGCCGCCCGGATGCGGGTGCGCATGTCCTCGGTCGGCACCAGCGCCTTGCCTGCCAGGTGTCCGCAGCGCTTCGGGTCGACCTGGTCCTCCAGGTGGCACCCGGCCAGCCCGGCGTCCTCGAAGGTCTGGATCGTGCGGGCCACGTTCGCCGGACCGCCCCATCCGGTGTCGGCATCGACCAGGACGGGCAGGCCGGTCTGCCGGGCGATCGTCGCGGCGCGGGCCGCGACCTCGGTGGCGGTGGTGAGCCCGACGTCGGGCAGCCCCAGCTCCGCGGAGAGGACGGCGCCCGAGACGTACACGCCGTCGAATCCCTGCTCGGCGATCAGCATCGCCGACAGTGCGTTGAACGCGCCGGGGAACTGCAGCAGCCGGCCGCTCGCCAGCGCCTCGCGGAACGCCACCCTGCGCGCGTGGGGTGTGCTGGTCGCGCCGAGCATCAGAACACCCCGCGACCCGGTGCGGTCGCGAGCGACGCCGGGACCATCGTCAGCTCGCCCAGCTCGGCGGCGCTCAGCTCGGGCAGGCGCAGGGCGTGGTCGAGGAACCGGTCCTGTTCGACGCGGTCGACGACGTCGCGCGCCAGGTCGCGGAACTTGCCGACGTACTCGTCACGACCGAACGGGCGGGCGCCGAACGGATGCGCGTCGGCGACGGCGATCTCGTCGACCAGGATCGTGCCGTCGGTGAAGGTGACCTCGACCCGACCACCGAACGCCTTCTCCGCGGGGTCGTGGGAGTGGTAGCGGCGCGTCCACTCCGGGTCCTCGAGGGTGGAGATCGCGTGCCACAGCTGGACGAGCTCCGCGTCGGCCGCGCGGTGCGGCGGGTAAGAGCGCTCGTGGTGGAAGCCGCCGTCGAGCAGCGCGACGGCGACGATGTAGGGGATCGAGTGGTCCAGGGTCTCCCGCGACGCCGTCGGGTCGTACTTCTGCGGGTCCCCGGACCCGGACCCGATCACGTAGTGGGTGTGGTGGCTGGTGTGGATGACGATGCTGCGCACCCGCTCCGCGCCGCCCGCCTCCCGGATCCGGGGGCCGAGCCGGCGCGCGAGGTCGATCAGCGCCTGGCTCTGGTACTCCGCGGAGTGCTCCTTGGTGTAGGTCTGCAGGATCGCGCGGGGTGCCTCCCCGCGTTCCGGCAGCGGAACGGTGTACGCGGCGTCCGGGCCGTCGAGCAGCCAGGCGATGACACCGTCCTCGCCCTCGTAGATCGGCGACGGCGCGCCCTCGCCGAGCATCGCGCGGTCGGCGGCCTCGATCGCGACCTTCCCCGCGAACGCGGGGGCGAACGCCTTCCACGACGAGATCTCGCCCTTGCGCGACTGCCGGGTCGCGGTCGTCGTGTGCAGGGCCTGCTGCACGGCCTGGTAGGTGACCTCGGCCGGCAGGTCCAGCAGGGCACCGATCCCGGCGGCGACCGACGGACCGAGGTGCGCGACGTGGTCGATCTTGTGCTGGTGCAGGCAGATCCCGGTGACCAGCGCGACCTGGACCTCGTAGGCGACCGCGATCGCCCGGGTCAGCGCGGCGCCGTCCGCACCCGTGTGCTGGGCGACCGCGAGCAGCGGCGGGATGTTGTCGCCGGGATGGGAGTAGTCCGCCGCCAGGAACGTGTCGTGGAAGTCCAGCTCCCGCACCGCGACACCGTTGGCCCACGCCGCCCACTCCGGCGACACCCGCTCACGGGTGCCGAACACGACCGCCCCGGCCCGGTCCTGCGGGGCCGCGTGACGCAGCGCCTGCGCCCGTGCGGCCACGACCGGACGACGGTTCAACGACGCCGTCGCCACACCCGCGTTGTCGACCACCCGGTTCACGACCATGTCGGCCACCTCGGCCGGCGGCGGTACCTGGTCGGCGGCCACCTCGGCGATCTTCCAGGCCAGCTGGTCGGCGCGGGCGAGGTTCTCCTCGCTGCGGTACACGCGCACCTTGTGCTCGACGGTCATACGTTCTCCTCCATCATGAACAGGCACGACGTCGAGGCACGGCGACGGAATCCGCGGCCGGTTCTCCGGCCACGCATCCCTATGCATCCCTGCCTCGACCATTCGTCGCACTGGCACCGGTGGGGAGACTGCGGTTCCCCGTGTTCGATGCACATCGCCGTCACAACGGTGACGAGCACGCGAGACCACCCTGATCCGCTGGCCCGAGCGGGTCGGGCCGGAGTCCCGACCGGCCGCGCCTGGCGACGTTTCCGATACTCGCGCACGGACCGAGAGCAACTCCAGACTGCGATGGATGCAAATCTGTGCGCAGATCCGGCCCGTTCTTGTGAATGGTGCGAACCACCGATTCGCAGTCGGGTTCCACCCCGACCGCGATGCCGGTCAGCGCACCTGCCGTGGCCGTCCCGAACTCAGCCCGCCACCACCGGGTTCACGAGCCGGCCGATCCCGGTGATCTCGACCTCGACGAGGTCCCCGTCGGTCAGGAAGACCGGCGGGTCCCGGAACAGGCCGACGCCGCCCGGAGTGCCGGTGAGGATGACGTCCCCGGGAGCCAGCACGGTGAACGTGGTGATGTAGGGCCGACGAAGATCGAGTTCGTAGCGTCCGATCCACGCTTCGCCTTCGTCCGTTCCATCGGGGTCCTCGATTCGCGCGATTCCGAGGAGATGCCGGCGGAATCCGTCCGGGTCGTCGAGCGCGCCGCTGATGATCCGTGCGTGAGTATGCAGCCCGGCCGGCCCGCGCAGCGCCGCGAGCCACTTCACGTTCGCCGCCTCCTCGGCTGGCCGGGCCAGCGGGTGCGGAGCAGGCGCCTCCTGCACAGCCGAGTTTGCTGCAGTCGGCGCACTTGCGGTCAGAATCGGACGTCCGCGGACGGTCGCGACCGCACCTCGGTCCTTCAACAGGCGAACGGCGCGACGCGCCGTCGACAACGACACCCCTGCCTCGGACGCGATCTGCTCCGCGGGCGGAAGCGCATCTCCGACAGCGATTTCACCCCGAGCCGACTTCGCGACGATCGCGTCCGCCAGATGCTCGTACGGGTGCTCCGACACCCGGACGGCCCGCCGCTCATCCTCGGCCCGACTCGGCCTCTCCGGCATCCGCGCTCCGAGCCCGGTCGCCGCCCGCTGGTCCGCCTCCGACACCCACGCCGTGTAAGTCTTCAACGTCGTGGTCCCGCCGTCTCCGTGCCCGAGCCGCCCCGCGACCGTCCGCGGGTCGACCCCACCCACGATCAGCTCCGTCGCCGAGTAGTGCCGCAGCTTGTGAAACGTCGTCACGATCCCGAGCTTCTTCGCCATCCGGTCGTAGCCCTGAGTCACGCTGTCCGGCGTCGGGAACGTCGCGCCGTCGGCCGCGGTGCTGAACACGAACGCGTCCGGCGCCAGCTCGATCCCGAGCATCTCCGCGCGCTTCATGGCTCGGCCGCTCAGATCCGTGAGCACCGCGACCGTCTCGGCGTCGAGCGCGATCCGGCGCTGCTGGTGGGTCTTGAGGTCACCCTCGACCCAGCCGTCGTCACTCTTGCGAATCCCGCTCTGCAACCAGAGGGTCTCGCGGCCCTCCTCGAAGTTGAGCCACGTCCAGCGGACGGCGCACAACTCGCCCCGGCGGGCGCCGGTCGTCATCGCCGTCCAGATCAGGGCGCCCCAGTCCGGGTCGTCCCACGCCTTATTGAGGAGCTGCGCGGCCTGCTCGGCGCTCGGCGGCCGGGGGTTCGACTTCGGTGCCGGCGGCGGCTCGGCCTGGGCGAGCGGGTTCACCGCGACCCAGCGCCAGCGCACGGCGCGCTTGTAGGCACCGGAGAGGATGAAGTGGATGTGCCGGATCGTCGTCGCCGAGAGCGGCTTGCAGCGGTGCGGGCGGCACCGGTCGTCGCACTCGTGGTCCCGGCGGGTCCGGTGGTCGACGAGCCCGGACCCGGAGCAGTGGATCCGGCAGCGGCGCAGCTCGGCGTAGAAGGAGTCCAGGATCTCGGGGTCCAGGCGGCCGATGCTGATCCGCCCGAGCAGCGGAGAGATGTGGTTCTTCACGTGCCCGCGGTACATCTGCAGGGTGTTCGGCGCCCCGGCGAACTGGTCGAGGTGGCGCCGCACCAACTCGTCGACCGTGGCGTTGGTCCGCGGGTTGCGGCGCTCCTCGACCTGGGCGAGCAGCCGGGCCCGCACGGCCTCGGCCTCGCGCTGCGCCTTCTTCCCCGGCTGGACCAGCTCGGTGAGGTAGTGCCGGCGTCCGGACACCGGGTCGATCCCGGCGTAGACCCGGACGCGGATGGTGCCGCTCGGAAGCGTGGTGATGCTGCCCCGGGCGCGAGCCGTGCTCGCGGGCTGTCGACCTGCCATGCAGTCAACGCTAGGACCGACTCGCACCACGTTTGATGCACAAAGTCTGTCTCAAGATCACAGCTGATCAGCGTTTCCGCTGGTCAGATGGTGGAGCGGGCGACGGGAATCGAACCCGCGTAGCCAGTTTGGAAGACTGGGGCTCTACCATTGAGCTACGCCCGCATGCCCCGATCTCACCGAGCAGGACCTCCACAGCGTATCCCACACCGGCCCCGTGAACATCCCCGCCCCCGGGTACGTACACACCGGTCACAGGGACGTTCAGGAGGTTCGCAGACACCGATGAAGGCGCCCCACCGCAGGCTGCGCTCCGTCGACGCGCGGGTCGCAGAACCCGGGCTCGACACCGAGCAGGGGCTCCGGGCCGCGTACACGGCGCACGGAGCCGAGCTCTACCGCTACGCCCTGCGTCAGCTCGGCGACGAGGGCGCGGCCCAGGAGTCCGTGCAGGAGGTCTTCCTGCGCGCCTGGCGTCGTGCCGACTCCTACGACCCGTCGATCTCCAGCCTGCGGGTGTGGTTGTTCGCCATCGCCCGCAACGTGGTGATCGACGAGATCCGTAGGGTCGCTGCGCGGCCCTGGCGCCGCAGGCTCACCGACGAGCCCGACCCCGGGAACGACTCCGTCGGCCCCGCCGACGACGCGCTCGTCGACGGCTGGCTGGTCGAGGAGGCGTTGCGGCGGCTCCGTCCGGAGCACCGGCAGGCGATCGTCGAGGCGTACCTGCGGGGCCGTCCGCACGCCGAGATCGCGGCGGAGGCGGGGGTGCCCCTGGGGACGATCCGGAGCCGGGTCTTCTACGGGCTGAAGGCGTTGCGACTGGCGATGGACGAGATGGGGGTGGAACCGTGACTCCGGACGAGCACCGGGCGATGCGGGAGTCTCTGGGCGACCACGCGATGGGCCGGCTGGAGGGCGACGAGCTGGCGACCCTCGCGGCCCACCTGCAGGGCTGCCCGGCGTGCCGCGACGAGCTGGCCGAGGTCGCGAGTGTGCTGCCCGCGCTGGGCCGGGTCGATCCGGACCGGCTCGACCACACCCCCGCTCCCCCGGCGGACCTGGGTGACCGGATCGTCGCGGCGGCGCGGGCCGAGCGCCCGGCGTCCATCGCGGGCCGGTCACGGAGCCGGTGGGCACCGGCCGCCGCGGCGGCCGCGGCCGCGCTGATCGTCGGCGGCGTCGCCGGCTACCTGGTCGGCGACCACGACGGCATTCCGCGCGAGCCGGTCGCGGTCCAGGCGATGGACCCCGCGGTGCGGGCCACGGCGGTCGCGATCCCGCACACCTGGGGCGTCGAGATCGTGCTCGACGGCGACGGGTTCCGCTCCGGTGCGACCTACCGCGTCGTCGTCGAGGCCGAGGACGGGCGCGAGGTGAGCGCGGGCGAGTTCATCGGGACCGGCGCGTCGCCGATGGTCTGCAACCTCAACTCCTCGGTGCTGCGGGCCGACGCGGAGCAGTTCCGGGTCGTCGACGGCGCCGGGGCCACGGTGCTGCGCGGCAGCCTGGCTACCTGACCCGGCGGGCGGCGTTGGCGACCAGCCCGAGCAGGAACAGGGTGCTGACCAGCGCCGTCCCGCCCGCGGACACCAACGGCAGCTGCTGGCCGGTCACCGGGAGCAGACCGACGACGTAGCCGACGTTCATCACGGCCTGCACGACCACCCAGGTCACGGTCGCCGCCGTCACCAGCCGCAGGAACGGATCCCGGGTGCGGACGGCGACGCGCAGCCCGACCCAGGCGAGCAGCAGGTACAGCGCCAGCACGGCGAGCCCGCCGACCAGGCCGAGCTCCTCGCCGATGACGGCGAAGATGAAGTCGTTCGCGGCGTTGGGCAGGTAGTCCCACTTCGCGCGGCCCTGTCCGAGGCCGGTGCCGAACAGGCCGCCGTCGGCGAGGGACAGCAGCGCCTGACGGGACTGGTAGCCGGCGCCGAGCTCGTCGCCCGCGCCGAGGAACGTGCTGATCCGGTCGCGGCGGTAGTCGGCGGTGAGCCCCAGGACGGCGACGCCGAGCAGCGCCCCGACGGACATGCCGCCGAGCAGCAGCAGCGGCGCCCCGGCGAAGAACAGCAGCGACAGCACGATGACACCGAGCGCCACCGTCGTACTGAGCGCGGGTTGCAGCATGAGCAGCGCCGCGGCCAGCAGCGCGACCGGGACCAGTGGGAGGACGGCGTAGCGGCCCCGGCGCACGGCACGGCCGCGCAGGGCCAGCACGTGCGCGCCCCACAGCAGGAGCACGACCTTCGCCGCCTCACCCGGCTGCACGGTGAACCCGGCCACCGAGATCCACCGGCGGGCACCGCCGCGGACCTCACCGATGCCCGGGACCAGCACGAGCACCAGCGCGGCGAGGCAGGCGAACAGCAGCCACGGCGTCCACCGTCGCAGCCCGGCCGGTGACACCCACATCCCGAGCGCGAACGCGCCGGCCCCGAGCAGCAGGAAGATCAGGTGACGGACGAAGACCGTGAGCACCATCCCGTCCGCGACGGTCCGCCCGCCCGCCGACGCCGACAGCACCATCACGACGCCGACCGCGAGCAGCACGCCCGTCGCCCCGAGCAGCAGGTGCAGCGGCGGGACGCGGCGCAGCCGGGCGAGCCGCGACGCCCGGGGGCGTCCGGCTGCGGCGCCCGTCGGGCGCGGGTCGCGCTGTCGCGGCACCGTCACCCGATCAGTGTGGTCCCGGACCAGGTGTCCGGAGTGGAACCGGACGTCTCGGCGCGTCGGGCAACGGTCACAGCGCGCGGGCGTGCACGACCATGTTGTCGAGGTAGCTGAGTGCCCCCCGGTCGAAGTCACCCGCACAGGTGACCAGGCGCAGCTGGTCCGGTGACGTACCGCCGAACACGGCGAAGGTCGGGAACGCGTCCTTGGGCATCTGCTCGGTCCGCTCGACGGCGTACCGGTCGACGGAGCCGTCGTCGCGGCCGACCTCGATCACGTCGCCCGGGGCGAGGTCAGCCAGGTCGATGAACACCGCGGGCCCGTCACGTGAGTCGACGTGCCCGAGCAGGACGGTCGGGGCGGGCGCGGTGCCGCGGTCGAACCAGCCGACGCGGTCGTAGTCCTGCGGCACCTCGGCGGTGCCGTCGTCGGCGATGCCGAGCCGGAGCAGCTGCGACTCGTCCACCCCGATCGCCGGGATGTGCAGCGAGACGGGCACACCGGCGGCTGCCGGGACGGCGCCGGACAGCGGGCTGGCGGGCGGCGCGGCAGACACGGGAACGGCAGGAGCGGGGGCGGGCGGTGCCGCACACTCCACGAGCAGGAACACCAGCGCGACGGCGCCCGGGAGCAGCAGGGCTCCCGGGCGCCGGTCACGCGTGTGGTCAGCCCTGCGCACGGCCCCGGCGGGCCATCAGCACGCCCGCACCGGCCGCGGCGGCCAGCCCGGCGGCACCGACCGCGTAGAGCGCGGTCGAGTCGGAGGAGGACCCACCGGCGCCGGTCTCGACGCCGCCCATCGGAACGGCGGCGAGCTGGCCGCGCACCGTGCCGGCCGCGAAGTCGGCGGTGTGGGTGTCACCGGTGAAGCCGGCCGGGTTCGCCTCGATCTGCTTCAGCGAGAAGCCGGTGGCGGTGTCCTGGCCGTTCGGGCCCTCGAGCCCGGTGGTGAACGGGCCCTGCAGGCAGCCCGACGAGGTGCGGACGTCGCCGTCGCCCTCGGGGTTCGGGAACGCCAGACGCGGCGGGCCGGGCTTGCCGAGCGCCGCCTCGTGGATGTGCGTCGCGGTCTTGGCCGGGCTCTGGTACTCGCCGGTGACGCCCCGCAGGGTGATGTCGTAGCAGATGATCTCGTCGTCGGAGTTGATCCGGAAGTTGAACTCGCCGGTCGCACCGGGCTGACCGGGGACGGCCTGCCCGTCGTTGTTGACGATGGTGTCCGGGGTGGCGCTCACGGTGTACATGCTCGTGAACGTCGACGGCTCCCCGGCCTCGGTCTCCTGGGCGAACGCGATCCCCGCGGTCGCGGCGAAGCCGAGTGCGGTGGCGGCGGTGACGGCGGCGAGACGGGGCAGGGTGCGGCGCATCCCGGTGTCCTTTCTGACGGGTTCATCCTTGATTGCCTGTCTCTACGACCACCGCGTCGGCCGCGTTCACCACTCACCTGATCGGGTGCAGCAGCACGTCCCGGACCATGCGCTCCCAGGCCGTCACGACGTCGGTGGACGGCAGTCCGAACTGGCCGATCAGGGCGGGGCAGCGGCCGTCCGGCCCGGTCAGGAGCACCGTCGTCATCGGACCGTGTGGGCCGTGCGTGCGGACCGGGCGCACCGCCTCGATCCCGCCGGGGGCGAACGCGAACTGCACCGCACCCGACACCACGCCGACGACGTCGCCGGTCTCGACGTGGTCGACCGATCCCGTGCCGACCTGCAGACAGCCGCCGTTCGGCACGGCCAGCCCGGCAGGAACCCCGTGCTCGCAGAGCAGGCACAGCAGGTCGACGGCCCGGGCGACGTCGCACGGCGGGGCGGCCGGGACGAGCCCGTCGGGGACCCGGCCGCCGCCGTCGGTGAGCGCGTCGAGCAGGCCGAGGTGGTCGAGCTCGTCGGGGACCGCCGTCGGCGCGACGGGCGGGTCGTCGACGCGCGGGGCCAGCCGCATCACCTCGGTGACCAGCGGGGCGTCGGGCGACAGCAGGTGCGTGCGGTGCACGGCCGCGCCGTCGCCGTCGAACAGCCACAGCGCGGCGGGCTCGCGACGCTCGTCGTCGGCCCGGGTCGCGACGACCGCGGCGACCGCGGGCCGGGACAGGCGCAGGGTCACCGCGTCGGCCCGGACCCCGAACGCCTCGCCGGTGAAGGTCGGCTCGGCGTAGGTGCCGAGCTCGCTGATCAGGGCGCTGCCGTTCGCGGTGGTCGCGACGACCTCGTCGAGCAGCGGGAGGTGCCGCGCCAGCGTGCCGGCGTCGAGGTCGAGCCGGTCGCCGACGAGGTGGGAGAGCAGGACGTCGAGGTCGGTGCGGGGCAGGGTCACGAGGCGCGCTCCGGTTCAGTAGACGTCACGCAGGTACCGCTTCCCGCGCTTGAGGTCGGCGACGAACTCGGCCGCACCGTCCTCGCCCCCGGTGTGGGCGGCGAGGATCTCGTGCAGCGCGGCGTCGACGTCGCGGGCCATCCGGCTCGCGTCGCCGCACACGTAGAGGTGGGCGCCCTCGGCCAGCCACGCGTACAGCCGGGCGCCGTGTTCGCGCATCCGGTCCTGGACGTACACCTTCTCCGGCTGGTCGCGGGAGAAGGCGAGGTCGAGGTGGGTGAGCAGGCCGTCGGAGGCCCAGCCGAGCAGCTCGGACCGGTAGAGGAAGTCGTGGTCGGAGCGGCGGTCGCCGAACAGCAGCCAGTTCCGGCCCCGCGCCCCGCGAGCGGCCCGTTCCTGCAGGAACGCGCGGAACGGGGCGACACCCGTGCCCGGCCCGATCATGATCATGTCGACGTCGTCGGCGGGTGGCCGGAACCCGGTGTTGGGCTGCAGGGAGACGACAGCGGTGTCCCCGACGGCGAGCCGGTCCGCGAGGTGGGTGGAGCAGACCCCGCCGACCGCGCGGTCGTCGCACCGGTAGCGGACCGAGGCGACGGTCAGGTGCACCCGGTCCGGGAACAGCAGCGGGCTCGACGAGATCGAGTACGCCCGGTGCTGCAGCGGGCGCAGCAGCCCGACGAACTCCTCCGGGTCGAGCCGCACCCGTGCGGCGTGCAGCAGTCCGAGCAGGTCGCGGTCCCACAAGGCGGCCGCGCGGTCCTCGCGCAGGCCTGCGCGCAGCCCGGCGTCGGCGGCCCGCTCGGCGAGCACCTCGAGCAGGTCCCGCGACGGCGTGACGATCTCGTGCGCGCAGGTCAGGAGCTCGCGCAGCGGACGGTCACCGACCGGGGTGTCGCCGTCGTGACCGAGGTGGTCGAGGAACGCCTCGACGAGCGCGGGGTCGTTGGCGGGCACGACGTTGAGCGAGTCTCCCGCGGCGTAGGTCAGGCCGGTGCCGGTGAGGTCGAACTCGTGGTGGTGGATCTCCTTGTCCGAGGCGGGCCCGGACAGCCGCACCCGGTGGGCGAGCACGGCGGGCACCGGGGCGGGGCGTTCGCGGCGGCGCGCCGGCTCCAGCGCGGGTGCGGGCGCGGGTGCGGGCTCCTCCGCGGCGGGCGCGGCGCTCAGCACGGCGACGATCTCGGGGAACCACTGCGCGGAGGCGTCCTCCCACATCACGTCGCAGTCGCGGCGTTCCAGGAGGCGGGTGGCCCCCAGCTCGGCGAGGCGGGTGTCGAGCAGCCGCCCGGCCGCGCAGAAGTCCTCGTAGGACTCGTCGCCCAGCGCGCACACCGCGAACGACATCGCGTCCAGGCGTGGCGCGTCGTCGGCGGTGATCATCTTCCGGAAGAGGTCGGCGTTGTCGGGCATCTCGCCGTCGCCGTAGGTGGAGCAGACGACGACCACCCTGCTCATCGCGGCGAGCGCGTCGCCGTCGACCGCGTCGAGCTCGTGGAGCTCCCACGGCACCCCGGCCTCGGTGAGGCGTTCGGTGAGCAGGTCGGCGACGTACTCGGCGTTGCCGGTCTCGGTGCCGTACAGCACGTGCACCGGGGTCATCCCGGTCTCCTTCCGGACGGGTGCGGCGGCGCTGCGGGCGCCCGCGAGGTAGCCGGACAGCCAGATGCGCTGCTCGGCGGTGAACGGGGCGTCCGGCGAGATCGCCAGGTCGCCCAGCTCGGCCGGGGGTGGCGGCGCGATCACGGGGCACCCACCAGGTCCGGTGCGGCGCGGGCCGCGAACAGCTCCTCGACGCTCGGGATCCGACCGAGGCGTGCGGTGTTGGCAGCGTCCTGGGCGAGGATCCAGCCGTAGGTGCCGGGGCTGTCGGTGCCGTACACGTCACGCCGGGCGAGGGAGCGCTTGAGGTCGCCGACGCGCTTGTCCGAGACCAGTACGGCGAGCTCGTCGTCGGTGTAGCCGGCCAGCGCGTCGCGGGCGTAGCGCACCAGCCGCGTCCGGACGGCATGGTCCTCGGTGAGCAGCAGCGTGCGGACGGGAACGCCGCGGCGCGCGGCGACCTCCTCGGCGACGGTCTGCACGGTCAGTCCGTTGAGCAGGACGAACATCTCCTCCCCGGCGTCGCCGTCGGGTACCACCCCGGACGCGACGGGGACGCCGTCGCGCTGGGCCAGCTTGTGCCGCCGCAGCTGGTGCGCGGCGAGGGCGGCGGCGAGCTCGTCGACGAGCTCGCGCCGGGTGCGGGCGGCGAGGATCTCCCCGGCGTCCTGGTAGAGCCGCAGCGACCGCGGGGTCGCGACGAGCAGGTGCGCGCGCTCGCGCTCCCAGTCCTCGAGCAGCCGGGTGGCGAGCGGCGAACCGGTCGCCTCGGCGTGCCACTCCAGCAGCAGCCGGACGGCGGTCGTGTGGAACCCCGAGACCGGTGCGACGTCGACCGAGTCGGTCGAGAACCCGACCGTCCCGGCCGGGTCGTACTGGTAGAGGAACCCGCCGGACATGCCGTTGCCCAGACCCGACCCGGCGGCGCCGAGGTTCAGCACGGCCCCGCCGGTCATGTACTCGCAGCCGAAGTCGCCGAGCCCCTCGACGACGGCGCTCGCCCCGGAGTTCCGCACCGCGAACCGGTCCCCCGCCTCGCCCTGCACGAACAGCCGGCCGCCGGTGGCCCCGAACAGCACGAAGTTGCCGACGAGCACGTTGGTGCCGGGCCGGTCGTCGTGCACGGTGCCGGGCGACCGGACCGCGATGGTGCCGCCGCAGGCTGACTTGCCGACGCCGTCGTTGGCGGTGCCGGTGTGGACGAGCCACATCCCGTCGTTGCAGAACAGCCCGAACGACTGTCCCGCGGCGCCGTGGGTGCGGACCCGCAGCCACCGCTGCGGCAGGAACCGGCGGCCTCGGTCGTCGACGAGTGCCGGACCGGGGACGTGCTCGTGGTTCAGCATCCGCTCCACGTCGACGGCGAGGCGCCCGCCCACGGATCGGTGCCGGTTGCCCAGCACGCCGCCGTCGATGTCCACTCCGGACTCCCCACGGGCCAGGGCCGCCCGGACGGTGGCCGACCACCGCTCGTCGTGGTCGTGGTGAGCGCCGACCCGCACCGGGTCGGCGACCTGCGGGGTCGTGACGCGGTGCAGCAGACGGCGCAGGTCCAGCCGCCCGACCAGCGACGGGTGCCGGGCGAGGTGCAGCAGGTCGGCCCGGCCGCGGGCCTCGCGCAGGCTGCGCAGCCCGAGGCCGGCGAGGATCTCGCGGACCTCGTGGGCGACGCCGAGCAGGTACTGGGCCAGCGCGCGGGGGTCGCCGTCGAAGGCGTCGGCGTCGGTGGTGATCCCGGCCGGGCACTTCACGTTGCAGTTCTTCGCCATGACGCAGCGCAGCATCATCAGCGCGGTCGTCCCGAACTCGAAGGAGTCGGCGCCGAGCAGCGCGGAGACGACGACGTCGCCGCCGGTCTGGTGCGCCCCGGAGCAGCGCAGCTCGACGGCGTCGCGCAGACCGTGCGCGGACAGCGCCTGGTGCACCTCGGCGACGCCCAGCTCCGCGGAGCGCCCGGCGAACTTGAGGCTGGTGACGTTGGCGGCGCCGGTGCCGCCGGTGTTGCCGGCGACGTTGATGACGTGCGCCCCGGCCTTCGCGACGCCGACGGCGATCGTCCCGATGCCCTCCGAGGACACCAGCTTGACCACGACCCTCACCCGCGCCGCGGTGGCGTCGTGGATGAGCTGGGCGAGATCCTCGATGGAGTAGGTGTCGTGGTGCGGCGGCGGGGACACCAGCTCGACCCCGGGCGTCGCGCCGCGGGCGGCGGCGATGTCGACGGTCACCTTGGCGCCGGGCAGCTGGCCGCCCTCGCCGGGCTTGGCCCCCTGCGCGATCTTGATCTCGACCTGGTCGAGCATCGGGTCGGCGAGGTAGCCCGCCCACACCCCGAACCGTCCGGAGGCGAACTGCTTGACCCGGGAACCGCGGATGGTGCCGAACCGACTGCGGGACTCGCCGCCCTCGCCGCAGTTGGACAGCCCGCCGACCATGTTGGTGCCGTGGGCGACGGCCTCGTGCGCCCCGGCGATGAGGGCGCCGTGGCTCATCGCGCCCGAGGCGAGGGTGCGGGTGATCTCCGAGGCGGGCTGTACCTGCGACAGCGGGACCGGGTCGGGGGCGGTGACGAGCAGGTCCAGCCGGTCCGCAGCCGTCCCCGTCGCGGCCACCCGCAGGGTGCGGTGGTCGAGGCGTTCGACGGACACCCCGAGCCGCTCGGTCAGCCAGGACGCCAGCGGGCCGGCGTCGCCGTCGACGTACAGCAGGTCGCCGTCGCGGCGCAACCCGCGCACGGCGATGCAGGCGTTGCCGTGCGGGTCGATGCGGTCGAGCGCGGCGGCGGGATCGCCGTCGCGCAGGTCCGGCGGCAGGACCAGGACGTCGCGCAGCGCGGACGGGCGCCGCTCGCGCTCGGCGGCGAGGGACCGGACGAGCTCGCGGTAGCCGGGCGTGGGCGCGGACGCGTCGATCTCGGCGTCGGTGAGCGCACCCAGTCCGGTGTGGACGTAGGCGTCGTCGTGCAGGCCGAGGGAGTCGGTGAGCGCGGCGAGCGGCAGCAGCCGGAGCTCGCGGTCGACCGTGCCCGCGGTGAGGCCGGCCCGTTCGTCGACCAGACCGGTGAAGGCGGTGACGGCGGCGGCGCCGTAGGAGTGCCCGGCGCCGTCGGAGCGTTCCTTGAACAGGCCGAGCTGCGGGAGGTCCTCGGGGCCGGTGACGGTCAGCGCGCGAGCGTGCCAGTCGCGGACCGAGCGCTCGACGTCGGTGAAGCCGGCACCGCCGACCGGGGAGTCGACCTCGGGGAGCCAGCGGGCGAGCACCGGGTCGCGGGTGTCGAGGTAGGCGGACTCGAAGAACTCGCCGCCGACGTAGCTCTCCATCGTGCACAGCCCAACCCGGGCCATGGTCTTGAGCAGGGACTTCTCCGCCGCGGCGCGGAAGCGCGCGAACGCCGCGCCGGGGTCGTCGGGGTGCTGCTGGACCGCGCGCAGGTGCGCGGTGTGCGGGTGCACCGCCGACGCCCCGAACCCCAGGACGACGGCGAGGTGGTGCGCCGAGCAGACCTGCCCGGTCGCGACGACCAGCGACACCGCGGGCCGCAGACCGGCCGCGACCAGGGAACGGTTCACCGCGGCGACGGCGAGCGCCGCGGGGACCGCGGCCCGGCCGCGGGCGACGGCGCGGTCGTCGAGGACGGCGATGCCACCGCGGTCGCGGACGAAGGCGACGACCTCCGCGCACAGTCCCTCGACCGTGGCCTCCAGCGTCCCCGGCTCGTGCAGCAGCGCGAACCGGCCGACCGGGACGACCTGCTGGGCCTCGATGCGGGCGAGGCCGTCGGCGTCGAGCACGGGCGAGTCGAGGACGATGCGGTGGAACGGGCCGTCGTGCACCGGACGGGCACCGAGCGCGACGCGCAGGGTCATGCCGTCGGCCTCGCGGATCGGGTCCAGCGGCGGGTTGGTGACCTGGGCGAAGCGCTGGGAGAAGAAGTGCGCGACGCCGCCCTCGCGGTCGCTGAGGGCGTTGATGGC
This sequence comes from Pseudonocardia sp. HH130629-09, assembly GCF_001294645.1. NCBI lineage: Bacteria > Bacillati > Actinomycetota > Actinomycetes > Pseudonocardiales > Pseudonocardiaceae > Pseudonocardia > Pseudonocardia sp. HH130629-09. The sequence continues at coordinate 666,902 of NZ_CP011868.1, read as the reverse complement.
GTTGCCGTAACCCATGGCCGAGACGCGTTCGGTGCCGGTGTCGAGCATCGGGTCGAGCAGGACGCGGAACGCCTCGGCGTCGAGGCCGTAGGCGACGTAGCGCTGGTGGACGGTGAGGTCGTCGCCCACGGCCTTCTCGGGGGCCCCGGGTGCGGCCGGGAGCTCGGCCGCCGGTGTCCGCGCCCCGGCCAGGAGGGCCTCGTGGTCGGCGCGGACGGCGAGCAGCTCCAGGGTCTGCGCGGTGTCGTAGGTGCGATGATCACGGGTGCTCCACCACAGCATGCCGCCGGCCTCGATACGGCCGCGGCGCAGCACGTCGTCGTCGGGGAACGGGAACTGGCCCGCCTCCGAGGAGACGGTCAGGTAGTCGGCGGTCTCGCAGGTCCGCAGGGGACGCAGGCCGAGCCGGTCGAGACGGGCACCGATGACCTCGCCGTCGGAGAAGACCAGCGCGGCCGGGCCGTCGTTGATCTCCTCGACCAGCGACCGGTACTCCAGCATCGCACGCACCGGCCCGGGCAACGTGCGGTCGTTCTCCCAGGCCGGAGGCATCGCGGCGACGACGGCCGCGACGAGGTCGAGCCCGTCGCCCGCCACACGTGCGTGCAGGGTCTGGTCGAACCGCGCGCTGTCGGACTGCCCGGGCGGCCGCACGATCCGGCGGCCCCGGGCGCGGGCGAGTGCCTCGTCGGCGATCCGGTTCTTGCGGTCGGTGTTGAGCTCGCCGTTGTGCGCGAGCAGCCGGAAGGGCTGCGCCATCGACGGGTGCGGGTCGGTGTTGGTGGAGAAGCGGGTGTGGAAGTAGAGGCTGCGCACCCGGTGCTCGGGGTCGGTGAGATCGGCGAAGTACGGCACGACCTCCCACGAATTCAGTCGTCCCTTGAGGACCTGGGTGCGGGTCGAGAGGCTGAGCGGGTAGAGGCCGGCGACGGTCTCGTCGGTGTAGGCGACCGACTCGACGTCGAGCAGGATGCCGTGCGCCAGGCGCTCCGGGTCGGCGACGTCGGGGACCTCGACGATCCACTGCCGAACCGGGAGCTGCTGTGCGGCGGCCGCGGGGCGCAGCACCGACGGATCGACCGGCACGTCGCGGACGGCCAGGACCGTGCAGCCGTGCGCGGTGAGGGTGAGTGTGACCAGCGCCGCGGCCGCCGCGGCGCGTTCCGGGTCGGCGGGGAGGAAGACGTTCGCGACGGCGAACCGTCCCGGAGCCAGCTCGCGGCCGGCGAGCCGGGAGAAGAACGACACCGAGAGGTCCACCGAGACCCCGCCGCCGTCGCCGACGCCCTCGGCGGACATCCCGCCGCGGTGCGGCACGGCGCAGAGGGCACGATGAGCGAGGGCGAGCACGTCGTGGGTCTGCACCCCGTCCTTGCGGACGATCAGCCCGACGCCGCAGCTCGCGTGCTCCGCGGTGGGGTCGTGCAGTCCGGACGGTGCCACGTGGCGCTCCTCCTTCAGTAAGGGAAGGCTTACCTTAAGAAGGGGAGAGCGGACGGATCAACGGCCGGTCGCTGTCGCGCAGGACACACCCGGCGTCGACGGCGGCGGACGAGCGGGACAGGCGCAGGGCTAGAATGCGGGCGACGGGGTGTGGCGCAGCTTGGTAGCGCACTCGCTTTGGGAGCGAGGGGCCGTGGGTTCAAATCCCGCCACCCCGACCAGCGGAAACGTCGCCGCGAGCGGCGTTCCGGAGGCGGTTGACAGCGGCATCTGACAGCAACCTCAGTGCTCGCCGGGGTTCTCGGCACCGGCGCCGAGCTGGGTGTTCAGCAGGTCCAGTGCGTCACGCTGGCTGTCGAGAGTGACGTGACCGTAGACGTTCATCGTCATCTCGATCGCGCTGTGGCCGACGATCTCCATGACGATCCGCGGGTGCACGCCGAGCGAGAGCAGCAGGCTCACGCAGGTGTGCCGGAGGTCGTGCAGCCGCACCCTGCGGAACCCGTGCCGTTCGAGCAGCGCGTGGAACGTGCGGGTCAGGGTCCGCGGTTCGAGTGGGGTGCCGACCGACGAGGTGAACACGTACGGCGTGTCCGTCCAGGTCCCCCGCACGGCCGCGGTCCGCTCGGCGCGCTGGCACTCCTGGTGCTCGCGCAGGGCGTCGACGACCATCGCGGGCAGCGGCACCGTCCGGCGGGACCGCCGGGTTTTGGTCGGCAGCTCCTGCAACCGTCCCCCGGTGCGCTGTAGTCCGCGCTGGATCTTGAGGGTGCCGCGGTCGAGATCGACGTCGTCCCAGTGCAGCCCGCACACCTCCGAGCGCCGCAGGCCGAGCACGAGGACGGTCACCCAGAGCCCGTGCAGCCGGTGCGTCTTGACCGCCCGCAGGAACGCCGTGGCCTCGTCGGCGGTCAGCGGCTCGCTCAGGGTGTCGCGCGGCGGCTGGGCGACCCGGACGCTGCGGGCGACGTTGCGGGTCACCAGCTCCTCGGAAACGGCGTGCTGCAATGCGACCCGGAGCGTGGAGTGGATCCACTGGACCATGCGCGCACTGGTACCGCCGGCCTTCAGGTCGTCGACCATGAGCCGGACGTCGCGCACCGAGAGTGTGGTGACCTTCTTCCTGCCGAGCCTCGGCACGAGGTGGTTGCGCACGTTGCTCTCGTAGCCCGCCCAGGTCTGAGGCCGCACGTGCAGCTTGATGTGGTCCAGCCACTCGGTCAGAAACTGCTCCACGGTGAGCTTGGTCGGCCCGGCCGGGATGCCCTTGTCGTGGCGACCCTGGAGGCCGACGAGCTTGCTCAGCGCCTCCTTCTTCGTCTTCCCGTAGACGTAGCGGCGCTCGATCCGGCCGGTGCTGGTGCTCACGTAGGCGGCGCCGGACCAGCGGCCGTCGTTGCGCTTCCAGACGCTGCCGTCGCCGTTGACGTTCTTGCTCATGCGGCGTCCTCCCCCGCCTCGATCAGCCGCCGGGCGAAGTCCTGCACGGCGTCGACCGGGACGCGACGGAGTCGGCCGATCTTGATCGAGACGATGTCGCCGTTGCGGATCAGGTCGTAGACCTTGCTGCGGCTGATGTGCAGTGCGTCGGCGGCTTCCTCCGCCGTGAGGAACACGCGGTTCATGGGGTCTCCCAGGGCTCATGCGGTCGTGGTGGCCAGTTCCTCGCGGGCGGCACGCCTCCTGGCCCGGGCCTGGGCGGCAGCGGTGTTGGCCAGTAGCGCGTCGGCGGTGGTGTGCCAGCCGATCCCGGCGAAGTGCAGCGAGGAGATGACCACCTCGGTGGTGTCCTCGCCCTCATCCAGACGCTCGACGTCCTCAGCGGCGGGGCGGGGGCTGGCGTGGCTGCGTTGCCAGTCCCGACGCGCCTGCCGCAACGCCGTGAGAGTCGTCGAGTACCGGCGGGAGCGGGTGGAGAAGTGACCGGCGAACCCGAGCATGTGCGCCCACCGCCACAACCGTCCCCACGAGGCCGACCACTCCTCGGGGTCCCAGCCACCGGGCCGCTGCCCGATCCGCCAGCAGGCGTCGATCTGGCGGCCGGTGTGGGTGGTGTGGTCGGTGTAGGAGCGCACCGTGTCCGGCCGCAACCGCGTCGACAGGTGCCCGGCGGTCTCCGTCGCCTTGGTCGCGTACTTGGCGAGGTAGGCGGCGACGGCGGTCGTGGTGATCTCCGCGGCGTCGTCGAGATCGCGAGGAGCGAGCCGGACCGGGCGGGGATCGACCTGCTCACCCCAGCCGATCGGCCAGCCCTCGGGGCGGGCCGGGTGCGGGGCGGTGGTGAACGAGGTCTCGACGGCCGCACAGCGCAGCAGTTGCGCGATCTGTGCGGCGGACACTCCGGGCGGGGGCGGAAGGCTGCGGTGGGTGGCGGCGGGGTCGCGGCCGTCGAGGCGGACCAGGGCGTGCAGGTGCACGGCGCCGCGGGCCTGGAACTCCGCGACCTTGGTGTAGCTCAGCCGGAGCTTGGCGCCGGTGAGCTTCTCGAGCTGCCGCAGGTTGCGGGTCGCGGCGATCATCGTGCGGCGCCAGAGTTCGCCGACGTGCAGGTTCCACACCGCCTGGTGCGGGTGGTCGTAGCAGTCCAGGCACAGCGGCCGGCCCACGCGCGGGTCGTCGGCGGTGTGGCGTTCCCAGCAGGCGTGCTCGGTCCCGTGCTCGCAGCTCGTCTCGTCGCGGCGGGGGCGGCACGGAAGAGGCCGGCCTTTCCGATCGGTGCGGTGGGCGTGGACCGGGCCGAACGAGGGCGCGGTGACGGTCAGGAACACGCACGGGTGCCCCGCGACGCTGGCCGGGGTGCCTTTGCCGCCGACCAGTCCGGCGGTGACGAGCTGGAAGGTGTCGGCGCGGTAGGTCTCGGCGCACGAGGGGCAGACGCTCGCGCGGCGGTTGCCGCAGGCGGTGTAGATCAGCCCGTCGGGCATCTCCGCGGTGTGGCGCTCGCCGGTGATGCGGCCGGTGGCTTCCTCGACCCGGAACACCGTCCCGGACAGGCGGATCGGGTGGGCACATCCGGCGGCAGGGGTGACGTGGAGCAGCCACCCAGCGAAGTCCTCCCGGCGACCTGCGGCAGCGACCAGGTCGGCGGCGGGGGTGGTTCCGGCCAGGCGGGACAGACGTCGGGCCGCGAGGTCCTCGACGGTCGCCGAGCCGTGGCCGGTGCTCATCACGCCACCCGAGCCACAGCGGTGCCGGTGTACTCGCGGGCGGTCCGGGCCCAGTCGGCGGCGGAGCGCAGGGCGCCGGCCTCGGCGTCGGACACGGCCGCGATGTAGACGAGTGGGATCGTGTGGTCGGCGACAGCGCTGCGGGCGAGCACAGACCACCAGCGGGCGTCGCGGGCGTGCAACGCGGCGAGAGCGTCGGCCCACTCAGCGGCGGTGACGGCTCCGCGCTCGTAGCGGGCGCTGGCCTGACGGCGAGCAGCCGCGCACCGACGCAGCCCGGCGTAGACCAGCTCGGCCGTCCTCAGGCGGGCGGTCATGCGGCACCACCGGTGGTGTCGTCGAGGTCCTGGCCGTGGGCGATCCCGGCGGCGAGCCGTCGCAGCGCGGCACGGTCGGCCAGGGCGTAGACCTGCTCGTCGGACAGATGCGCAGCCTTGATCCGGCGCGGGACACCGCCCTCGGCGAGCAGGAACCCGATGCCCTTGGTCTCCGGAGCCACGCTCGCCGCGGAGTGGCCGCGGGAAGCCCAGCCGTGACCGAGCACGATGTCCGAGCTGGCGTCGGTAGTGCAGCGGAAGGCCCACCGATACCCGAACAGGTCCCGCAACGAGGTGGGGATGATGTCCGAGCTGGGCCGCTGCGTCGCCGCCACGACGATGATCCCGGCCGCACGGCCCCGGGCCACCAGGTCACGCACGAGCACGGAGAAGGCTTCCTGCTCGCGCTTGGTCCCGACGGTGGCGGAGAAGTAGGCCAGCTCGTCGAGGACGACCACGATCGGCGGAACGCCGTCGGCGGCGGCGACCTTGCGGCGGCGCTCATCGTCGAGGACGGCGTAGCGGGAGTCCATCTCCGACTGCAGGTCCAGCAGAGCGGCGATGGCGTCGTCGAGGCTGTTGGCGACGAACCGGTCCGCGCACGACCGCCACAGGCCGAGTTCGACGATCTTGCCGTCGAACAGCCACAGGCGGCAGTCCGTGGCGAGGGCGGCGTGGGCGACGATGTTGTTCAGGCCCACCGACTTGCCGGCGCCGGGCTCACCGGCCAGGAGCATGTTGCGGTAGATCAGCGGGACCCGGACCGGACGTCCGTTCTCGTCGATGCCGAGGTGGATCGGCTCCCAGATCGATGGCCCGTCGTCGGTGCGGCGTTCGCGGCGGTGGGCGCGGTACTCATCGGCCCAGCGGCGCAGGACCAGCAGCGGGCGCACCAGCCGACCCGGTACGTCATCGTTATCGGTGATCAGTGGCAGGGGCTGTGTGGGCGGGTGCTCAGACATAGTCCGACCAGTCCCCACCCCGACCGCTATCGGACGGGCCATCGAACGCAGGCTGCGGGGCCGCGGGCAGCACCGGCCGGGACAGCTCACGACGCGGAGTCGGAACCGGCGAGTCAGGGCCGTCGTGGGTGGGCCAGCCCGGGTCGTGGATGTCGCCGGAGGCGTAGCGGAACAGGTCCGAGCGGATCAGGTTCGGCGCCAGCGGGTCGCGTCGGATGATCTCGATGCGCACCACGGTGGTGAATCGCGACCACGGGACGACGCGGGCCTCGCGGGCGAAGCACGCCGATGCCAGCTCCTCGGTCTGCTCGGCGACCGCGGTCGGGGAGATCCCGGCGCGCAGGACCACCCACACCGCTTCCCCGACCCGGGTCGGGCGGGCCCACACGGTGAGCGGGCAGGCCCGGGAGCGGGAGTTCAGGACCCGGCACTCCAGGAGCGTCTGCCGGACCCGGTGACGGGTCAGCACGGCCTGAGCGCGGTGGAACAGGAACCGCCGCGTCCACGGCAGCCCCGCCAGCACCAGCCCGACCGCAACGAACAGCGCGACCCGCGTCGTGGTGTCGAAGCCGGTGCCCGGGACGGCGACGAATCGGCCGGCCTCGTCGCGGACGTGGTCCGGGCCCAGCGCCACCCACGCCCACACCCCGACGGCGAGGACGAACAGCTCGGCGCGCAGTCGCAGCAGCAGGGCGGCGACGCGGACAGCGGGGTTGGTGGGCGGGGCGGAGATGATCTCGAAGGAGTCCACACGGGACTTCCCGGCACCGAAGGTGCGGGCAGGAGCGGCGTTGCGAGCCATGACAGGGCCTTCCGGACGCGGGGCGAGCGACGAGGCGGGAAGCACGAACAGCGACGGAGCGCCGGGGTGCGGGGCTGGACTCCAGGGAAGACAGCCCCGCGACCCGCACCACCGACCAGACAGGCGGTCAGGACGCCTTGGACGCCTGCGCGTGCGCGGGCTCGATCCGGTCGGCCTTGAACGCCACACCGGCCCGCTGACCCTGCTGCCACGGGATCGCGACCAGCCCCACCGGACGCACCTCCGCGCCCTGCTCCACCTGCGGGGCACCCGGGGTCGTAATGGTCAGGATCTCCGCGCCCTCGGCGTCGACCTTGACCAGCTGCGTGGTGAACAGCGGCGTCCCGGTCTGGCGGTCGGTGCGCTGACGGCCGTCCATGTCGTTCTTCGGACGCGGAGCCGCGCCCACGGTGTAGCGCGTGCCGGTGATGTCGACCTTGATCGTTGCCATGACCGTCCTCCAGGGACTGAATCGGGATGGCCCTCGTAGCGGGGCAGGTCCAAGACTCCGGAAATCACCGGGACGGCCCGACCACACAGAGGGACATCTCAGGACGTTTCAGCTAGAATCAAGACGTCCCAGCTCGTGTCCACGGAGGGGTGCGGCGATGGCGAACGAGCGACTGCGCGACGCGCTGATGAACGCCGGCCTCACGCCCGCGACGGCAGCAGAGCAGATCGGCGTGGACGCCAAGACCGTCGAGCGATGGGCCACCCGGGGCCGCACCCCCTACGCCCGACACAGGGCAGCGCTGTCCGCGCTGGTCGGGCAGAGCGAGTCCTACCTGTGGCCCGCAGCGGTACCGCCCGAGCGTCAGGTGAGGATCGCGGCCTCGGAGATCGTCGCCGCCTATCCGCACCGCGGCGCGGTCCCTACCGAGCTGTGGGACGAGCTGCTCGCCTCGGCGACCGACCGGATCGACATCCTGGTCCACGCCGGGCAGTTCCTCATCGAACGCCCGGACTTCATCCGCACCGTGGCCGAGAAGGCCGGCGCCGGCGTGACCGTGCGGATCAACTTCGGCGACCCCGACAGCGACGCCGTCGAGCTGCGCAGCCAGGAAGAACGCCTCGGGACCGGGACACTGGCCGCGCGGATCCGCTACGGCCTGGCCGCGTACCGGCCGCTACTGGACACCCCGGGCATCGAGTTCCGGTTCCACACGACCACGCTCTACAACTCGATCTTCCGGTTCGACGACCAGGCCATCATCAACACCCACGTCTACGGCGTGCCCGGCGCCCACGCCCCGGCCCTGCATCTGCGCAAGCTCGGCGCCGGGGACCTGTTCGACACCTATGCGCGTAGTTTCGTCGACGTGTGGAGCACCTCGACCCCAGCGCGTTGGTGACCGGCGCGTGGCCCGGACCGACCACTTCCACGACCCCGACGCGCCGAAGGCGACCAGCATCGTCATCGCCGTGAGCGCGTTCGTCACCGACGAGCGCGCCCGGCTGCTGATGATCCGCCGCACCGACAACAACCTCTACGCGCTCCCCGGCGGACGCCACGAGCTCGGCGAGACCATGACCGAGACCGCGGTCCGCGAAACCGACGAAGAGACCGGCATCCGCATCGAGGTCACCAGCCTGGTCGGCATCTACAGCAACCCCGACCACGTCATGGCCTACAGCGACGGCGAGGTCCGGCAGGAGTTCTCCATCTGCTTCCGCGCCCGGCCGGTAGGGGGCGAGCCGAGGACGAGCGACGAGTCCTCGGAAGTGCTGTGGGTCGAGCGGGCCGAGCTGGACGGCATCGACGTGCACCCGTCGATCCGGCTGCGGATCGAGCACGGGTTCAGCCGGCGGGACCCGTACTACACCTGACCGCCGAGACCGACCGACGACAGCCAAGCTCGTGCTCGATCCACAGCACCACGGCGGTCGGCCATGCTGCCGTCGAGAGCGCGGCTCACGTAGTGGTCGACGGGATAGCGCTCCCGCACTTCAGCCATGCGGTCGTCGAACGAGACGCGCTCGCCGTCCGGGCTCGTAGTCATGTCGAGGTACCAGAGCAGATCGCGGACGAGGCCCTGCGGATCGTCGAAGGCACGCAGCTCGTCGAGCAGGCCCAGGACGTCAGCCTCGTGGGCCGCAGCGGAGTGGAATGCGACCAGGCCACACATCAGGTCGTTCGCACCCCAGTCGCGGAGTGCACGGGCACCGTCGAGCGGATGGAACCGTGTCGCACCGAGGTCCGGCGCGTAGCCGACGTCGTGAAGCCAGCAGGCAGCGACGAGGACCGGGCCGCCATCGAGATGTGGGCCGATGACCTCAGCGCGTGTGGCGACGCCCTGGACGTGGTTCCAGCGACGCGGCAGCGTCTCGGCGAGGTGGCGTTCAGCCACCGAGCGGGCTGCGTCGAGGACCATCACATCTCCGAGCCTAGGAGGCCGTCCGGGCGTCTGCCCGGACCATTGACCGCAGCCGGCCGAAACCCACCCGCTCGGTCGGTGAGGACTTTCTTCACGTCTTCAAGCCGGCCCTGACGGGCCGGACGGGCGGCGTCGCTGCCGTCCGCCTCCTGCCTCCGGCCCGGCGACCGGCGCGCGCACGCCCGCCATCGCAGACCAGCTCCAGGGGTGACGAACGAACAGCCGCAGACTGCGCAGCGATGTCACTGCTCGGCCCGAGTGGCGATATCTCGCAGGGCACCGACATGGCTCGCCACTTGTGCACGGCCTTCGGTGCTCAAGCGCAGCCAGCTCCGCCGGGCGGGCCCAAAACGTTCACGTCGAGAGGTCACTAGTCCCGATTCGACGAGCGTCTTGACCTGCTTGGACATGGCCGAATCGGTCAGGCCAACTCGGTCGCGCACGAACGCGAAATCGACCTCGCCCGCTGCGAGCAGAGTGGCTACGATGCGTAGTCTCGTGGGCTCCAGTAGGAGTGGTATGAGCCGGGTATCTGGTGGGATCTCAGACATGTCTTCCTGCGCGGGGCATGAGCTGCGCGGCGAAGGCGAACCCGGCAGGTCTTGTTACGGAGAGTAAAAATCCCGCGACTGTGTTCGGACGACGCACTCGGCTGCGCCGAATGAGCGCAACCGCGGTTCGTTCGAGTGCCATCCAAGTGGCGATCGATCCGAACAGCATTGCTGCCCGGCCGGGCGATGGCCCATCAGCGGGCTCATACGGGACGACCGGGTTCGTTCGCGTCTCCGCGAGGGTCATCGCCAGGAGTCCTGTCTGTACCAGCGCAGTAACCGCGTACTGCGCTGGTCGCGAGACGTGGTCCTTCGCCGCGAAATCGACGAACGTCAGCGCGGAGGTGGCCAGCAAGATCGCCGGCCGCGCCCGACGATCCGTCGCATCGACGGCCCGTCGGGCAGCCTCGATCTCATGCAGTGCCGCAGTCGCCTGATCTCGCCTCGGAGTGTCGTCCATGTCCGCCTCCTTGGTTGGGGGCCCAGCATGGCACCTACTTGCCTAATTAGCAACTAGCTCAATGCGCCGAGACTATCCTGAGGGGTCGAAGCGTTGGTGAACGAATCGATCGCACTGGACCTTGGGAGTCGAAGCGATCAGCCCACCCCCGATGCCGAGAACGGTCGTACGTGGTCCGCGCGGCATCCAGGGCGAACCTGCGCGGGGCCCCTACCCCACACAGAACCGTCGCTACGCGAGCGCCTACGGCGCCCCTGGACGGTCAAGTCCGCTGGCGTGGTGTGTGACGACGACCGCGTGATCTTCTTGTTCGGTCAGGCGCTGAGCGCCGGGATGGTGGTGGTCGAGGTCGCCTCCTCAGCGCTGGTGGCGGTGTCGGGGATCCTGGTGACGCGGGAGCGGGCGAGGACGTCGAGGCCGAGGTAGCGGCGTCCTTCGGCCCATTCGTCGTGTTGCTCGGCCAGGACCGCGCCGACGAGGCGGATCAGGGAGTCGCGGTCGGGGAAGATCCCGACGACGTCGGTGCGGCGCCGGATCTCACGGTTCAGGCGCTCGGAGGGGTTGTTCGACCAGATCTGGCGCCACAGTTCTTTCGGGAAGCCGGTGAAGGCCAGGACGTCGGCTCGGGCGGCGTCGAGGTGCTCGGCGACCTTCGGGAGCTTGTCGGCCAAGGCGTCGAGGACCCGGTCGAACTGGGCGTGCACCGATGCGGCGTCGGGCTGGTCATAGACCGAGTGCAGCAACGCCCGCACCCACGGCCAGGACTGCTTCGGGGTCGCAGCCATCAGGTTCGCCGCGTAGTGCGTCCTGCACCTCTGCCAGGCGGCGCCGGGCAGGGTCGCCCCGATCGCGGACACCAAGCCGGCGTGGGCGTCGCTGGTGACCAGCGCGACGCCGGTCAGACCGCGGGCGGTGAGGTCGCGGAAGAACCCCAGCCAGCCGGCGCCGTCCTCGGCGGAGCTGACCTGCAGGCCGAGGATCTCCCGGTGTCCGTCGCCGTTGACCCCGGTGGCGAGCAGGGCGTGGACTGCCACGACCCGGCCGCCCTCGCGGACTTTGAGCACGAGCGCGTCGGCGGCGACGAAGGTGTAGGGGCCCTGGTCGAGCGGACGCGTCCGGAACTGCTCGACTTGGCCGTCGAGGTCCCGGACCATCTCTGAGACCTGCGACTTCGACAACCTCGTGATCTTGGACTCAACCGGTCAGCGCAACACCCGGGTAGTTGATCATGATAGGGGTGTGGGATGGCGCGACTGGGACGACCTGGGATGTCCGATGCCGACCGCGCGGATCTGTGGGTCCGGTGGGGGCGTGGGGAGTCGATCAGTGACATCGCTCGGGCGATCGGACGCCCGCCGGGGTCGGTGTTCACGGTGCTCAAGTCCACCGGTGGCTACGTGCCGCCATCACGTCGTCGCCGACCGGGGACGCTGACCGCGGCCGAGCGGGAGGAGATCTCTCGTGGTCTGGCCCAGTATCGTTCGATCCGGGCCATCGCGGCTGGGCTCGGTCGTCCGGCCTCGACGGTGAGCCGGGAGGTCGCCCGCAACAAGGGTCGGCGTGCCTACCGTGCTGTGGACGCCGAGGACCGCGCCTGGCGCCGGGCCCAGCGCCCCAAGACGTGTCTGCTCGCCCGTCGTCCGCTGCTGTGTGGGTTCGTCGCTGCCAGACTGGGTGAGGACTGGTCGCCCGAGCAGATCGCCGGGCACCTGGCCAAGCACTACGCTCCGGGATCGGGGATGCGGGTGTCACACGAGACGATCTACAAGTCGCTGTTCGTGCAGACCCGCGGTGTGCTGGCCAAAGACCTGCAGAAACACCTGCGGTCGGGCCGTCCGATCCGGCGTAACGTGCACAACACCACCGGTGGGCAGTGGCGCTCGCAGATCCCCGGCGCGGTCTCCATCCACGACCGGCCCGCCGAGGTGACTGATCGGGCGGTGCCCGGGCACTGGGAAGGTGATCTGCTGCTCGGGCGTGGCACCACCCAGATCGCGACCGTGGTCGAGCGCGCGACCCGGTTCACCGTGCTGGTCGCGCTCGGAGGGCGCGACATGCACACCGTCGCCCACCAACTGTCCCGGCAGATGGCCCGACTGCCCGAACACGTCCGCAAGTCGCTGACCTGGGACCGCGGGATGGAACTGGCCCGCCACACCATCGTCACCGCCCGGACCGGGTTGGACGTCTACTTCGCCGACCCGGCCAGCCCCTGGCAGCGTGGCACGAACGAGAACACCAACCGGCTACTACGCCAGTACTTCCCGAAGGGCACCCGGCTCGACCACATCACCCAGGCCCAACTCGACCGCGTCGCGGAACGCCTCAACACCCGACCGCGCAAAACGCTTGATTTCGACACCCCGGCTGATAGATTCGGAGCACTGTTGCGCTGACCGGTTGAGTCCAAGATGCCCAGGGAGTCGACGAGTTTCTCCATCCGCCGCGTCGAGACCCCGAGCAGGTAGCAGGTCGCGACCACCGTGGTCAGGGCCCGCTCCGCCCGGCGACGACGCTCCAGCAACCAGTCGGGGAAGTAGGAGCCGTTGCGCAGCTTGGGGATCGCCACGTCGATCGTGCCGGCGCGGGTGTCGAAGTCGCGGTGGCGGTAGCCGTTGCGGGTGTTCGTGCGAGCCTCGGAACGCTCGCCCCAGGCCGCGCCGCACACCGAGTCGGCGTCGGGGGACTGTTTCAAGATCGGTGTTTTCGGCCCGACACGCCGGGCTGAGGTCCGGCGAGATGGGCACGGACAGTGATGACATCGGACCTTGTGGATCCAAGCGAGGGTGACCCGAAGCCTGCTCGGCAGGCGTCGGCGGAGCGGGCCGCTGCGGCGGCGATGGTGGCCGAGGCGAAGGCGCGCGGGCTGGCGTTGACCGGCCCGGACGGCCTGTTGAAGCTCTTTACCAAGAATGTTCTGGAAACGGCGCTGAACGAGGAGATGACCGAGCACCTCGGGCACGACAAGAACCGGGCCGACCCCGGCCGGGAATCCACCAACGTGCGGAACGGGTCCCGCTCGAAGACGGTTCTCTCGGATGCCGCGGGTGACGTGGAGATCGACGTTCCGAGAGACAGGGCCAGCACTTTCGAGCCGCAGATCGTGAAGAAGCGTCAGCGGCGCCTCACAGATGTCGACGAGGTCGTACTGTCGCTGTATGCGAAAGGGATGACGACCGGGGAGGTTTCCGCACATTTCGCTGACATCTATGGGGCGTCAGTATCGAAGGAGACGGTCTCGCGGATCACCGACAAGGTCGTCGCCGAGATGAATGACTGGGTTGGTCGGCCGTTGGATTCGGTGTACGCCGCGGTGTTCATCGACGCTGTCCACGTCAAGGTCCGGGACGGGCAGGTCGCCAACCGGCCGGTCTACGCAGCCATCGGCGTCACCGTGGACGGCTGCAAGGACGTGCTGGGGCTGTGGATGGGCGTCGGCAGTGAGGGCGCGAAGTTCTGGATGAGCGTGCTGGTCGACCTGAAGAACCGCGGCGTGCGTGACGTGCTGTTCCTGGTCTGCGACGGCCTCAAAGGACTCCCGGAGGTCGTGGCCAACGTGTGGCCGCAAACCATTGTCCAAACCTGCGTCGTGCACCTGATCCGAAACACTTTCCGGCTGGTGGGTCGACAGGACTGGGACGCGGTGAAGCGCGACATCAAACCAATCTATGCCGCGCCCAACCCGAATGCAGCACTTATCGCTATGGATGAGCTCGACGAGAAATGGGGCCGTAAGTACGCGGCGATGATCCGGCTATGGCGCAACGCGTGGGAAGAGTTCGTGCCGTTCTTGGACTACGACGTCGAGATTCGAAGGGTGATCTGCTCTACGAATGCGATCGAATCGCTTAACGCCCGCTACCGGCGCGCGGTGCGGGCGCGTGGTCATTTCCCCACTGAGCAGGCTGCGATGAAATGCTTGTATCTTGTGACTCGCAGCCTGGACCCGACCGGGACGGGCCGCACGAGGTGGACGATGCGTTGGAAGCCCGTGATCAACGCGTTCGCCATCACGTTCGGTGACCGCTGGCCGGGAGCCGAGACCTACTGAGCAACGACGCCGAAACACCGATCACGAGACAGGCCCGGTGCAGACGCCGAGCTAGCGAGCCGGTGACCTGTGCAGCTGTGGTCAGAGCAGTTGCGCTGCAACCTTCGCGATCTCCTGACGCAGAAGCTGTCAACGGCGGGTTGGGAGTGACCCCGTAGCGACGGATTGGAACTGACCCCCGGCGTGGTGTGGTGATGGTCAGTCGTTGCTGGCGCGGTTGTGTTTGGCCAGGAGCTCGCGTCGGGCGCGGGTGCGGTAGGAGTCCCCGGACAGGGTCAGGACTTCGGCGTGGTGGACGAGGCGGTCGATCATGGCTGCGGCGACGACGTCGTCGGAGAAGGTCTCGCCCCAGCGGCCGAAGGGCAGATTGCTGGTGACCATGACGCTGCCTTGTTCATAGCGGGAAGCGATGAGCTGGAAGAACAGGTTCGCTGCGTCCTGGTCGAACGGGATGTAGCCGACCTCGTCGATGATGATCAGTTTGTAGCGGCGGATCTTCTTCAGCTCGGCCTCGAGCCGGCCGCTCTGGTGCGCGGCGGCGAGTCTGGTGATCCAGTTGCTGGCGGTGTCGAACAGGACCGAGTAGCCGGCGTGGGCGGCTTTGACGCCGAGCCCGATCGCGAGGTGGGTCTTCCCGATCCCGGGCGGGCCGAGCAGGATCACGTTCTCGCACTTGGCGACGAACGTGCTCGTGGCCAGGTGGGCCAGGATGTCGCGGCGCAGCGAGGGCAGATGGTCGAGGTTGAAGTCCTCCAAGGTCTTGACCTGGGGGAAGTGCGCGGTGCGGATCCGCATGACCGTGCCCTTGGACTCGCGGTCGGCGACCTGGCGCTGCAGCAGCGCGCCCAGATACTCCTCGTGCGACCAGTTCTCCTCACGGGCCTGGGCGGCAAGCTGTTCCCAGCTGGCCGCGATGGTCGGGGTCTTCAGGACCCGGGTCAGGTAGGCGATCATCGCCGGCAGTCCGTCGGGGACCGCGGCCAGCACCGGACCGGCCGGCCCCGAGCTCCCAGCGGGGTCGGTGGTGATCTTCGGTGGTGTGGTTGTCATGAGCTGCTCGCTTCCTCGGCAGTGGAGACGAAGTCGACACCGAACAGGGCGTCGTAGTCGGGCAGTGCGCGCAGGGTCACCGGGTGGCCGTCGAGGTGACGGCGTGCTGCGGCCTGTCGGGTGTTGCGGTCGTGGGCCAGGGCGCGGCGCATCGCCGCGGCGGTGTGCTGGTGCGCCGGGTCGGTGATCACCGCGTGGCGGGCCCAGCTGCGGTCGTGACGGGCGACGACCTGGCCGGCGCAGTAGACGACGACCTCGCGCGGTGAGGCGGCGACATCGACGAACCGGCCGATCATCTGCGGATCCACGGAGTAGTCGTTGGCATCGACGCGGACGTAGTAGTCCCGTGCCAGCCGGATCCGCTGGGCCAGCCCGATCGGCGGGTCCAGCGGCGGCAGCGGAGTCATCGCCGCGTAGTCGTGGGCGAGCACGTCCACCGGGCGGCCGCCGATCGCTCGGACGGTGCGGGTGTTGGCCCGGGCCAGCCAGTCGTCGATCTGGTGGTTGAAGTCGGCTGGGGAGGCGAAGCGACGTCCGGGCAGGAACGAGGTCTCGAAGTAGCCGTTGTTGCGTTCGACCAGCCCCTTGAACTCCGGATCCCGCGGTGGGGCAAGCCGGATCCGGGTGGCCAGAGTGCCGGCGAACGCAGCGGCCGGTGCCGAGACCCGCCCGGTCCCGCCGATCGCAGACTCCCGGTCCCAGACCAGCGTGCGGGTCACCCGCCCGACGTCGCTGATCAGCTGCCACATCCCGGACAGGATGTCCCCGGCCTGGCGCGAGGGGATCATCGTCGCGGACAAGAACCGCGAGTAGCCCAGCGTCATCACCAGCACCGGTAGGACCCGTTCCTGGCCTGGGCCGACGGGGATCGTGGTCTCGGGGAACCACAGGTCGCACTGGGTGATCTCGCCCGGTGCGTAGGCGACCCGGTCGACCGGGTCGATCCCGACATACTCGGGGCGGATCTGGCGGATCCGGTCCTTGAGCACGGTCAGCGAGTGCTCCCACCCGATCCGCTCTGCGATCACCGTGGCCGGCATGCGTGGGAACTGCGCCAGCAATGCCCGCACCTGCGGCTCGACCGCATCCGCCAGCGATCCCCGCGGGCCCCGTTCCCGCTTCGGCGGGCCCGGCGCCCGCAACGCGGAGCGCACCGTGTTGCGGGCCACCCCCAGCCGGCGGGCGATCTCCTTGATCGGGACACCCTCGGCCCGATGCAGACGACGGATCTCGGCCCAGTCCTCCACCGACAACACCCCCTCAGCGTCGTGCAGAGGGGGTCAATCCCAAGCCGACGCTAGGGGGTCAGTCTGAGCCCGTCGTCGACAGAAGCTCGCTGGTCAGGTTGAAAAAGGCTCACTGAGCCTTTGCCAACCTGGTCAGGTGTTGACGATCATGAGGGTCTGAACTGCGGCGATGAGCTGTCCGGCCCGGTTCGGGCTGGAGCGGATCTTGCGCAGGATCTTCCAGTTCTTCAGCTCGGCGTTGACCCGCTCACCGGGTCCGCGGCGGCGTGAGTGAGCGGCGTTGACCTCGCGCTGGTTGTGCGACAGCGGACGGAACCGGCCGGTGTCGGGGTCCTTGCGTCGCCGCCGGTGCGGGACCGCGACCGTCGGGCCGGCGCCCTGATATGCGGTGTCGGCAGCCGCCCGGATCCGGTGCTCGGTCAGGGCGTCGATGATGCCGTGCTCGCGGGCGGCGCCCATGTCGTGGCGGGCTCCGGGAAGCGGCGGGGAGATCCACACCAGCCGGCCGGCCGGATCGGCGATGACCTGGACGTTGAGTCAGTGGCACTTGTGCTTGCCGGAGTAGAACCCGCGGTCATAGCCCGAGGCCATCCCGACGCGGTCGATGCGCAGCAAGGTGCCGTCGAGGATCACGAACGCCTTGCCGATGGCGATCTCGATGGCCTGCTCGAGGGTGGGGGCCATCGTCGCGAGCAGGTCGATCGCCTCGCGCAGGTAGCGGTACACCGTCGAGGTCCCGACCCGGAAACCGCAGGCCAGATCGGCGTAGGTCTCGCCCTTGCGCAGGTGGGCCATGACGAGCAGGGCCTGACGGCCCGCCGTCAGCTTCCGCCACCGGCTCTGGCGCTGGTTGCGGTGCGCGCGCAACGCGTCGGAGAGCACGTGCAGGGCACGGCTGGACACGGTCATCCCGGACGGGTAGGACAGCACCTTGAAGCTCCTGGTTGGACGGTTTCGATCTCAGCAATCGCCCGTCTACCAGGAGCTTCACCCATCCGAGGGCACGCCACGCCGCACAGGCTCTGACCAGCCCCAACACCAGGTTGGCAAAGGCTCAGTGGCTCCCGCAACCGCGTAGACCATGGCGACCTGACCTGCTCTGATCGACGCATGGCAACCGGGGTCGTGAAGTTCTACAAGGCCGAGAAGGGCTGGGGCGCGATCAGCAGCCCGGAGCTGCCCGACGGCCTCGACGCCTTCGTCCACTTCAGCGTCATCGAGGCCGACGGCTATAAGGCGTTCGAGCAGGGCGACCAGGTCGAGTTCGATTACGAACCGGCCCAGCAGGACAGCTTCCGGTTCCGTGTGACGCGCGCACGACGCCTCTGACACCTGGCTCATCCCGCCTCCCACTCGATCGCATCGAGCGCCTGGCGCATCTCGTCCAGGTTGGTGTGGGCGTAGATCGTCATGGTCACGTCGATGTCGGCGTGCCGGGCGATGGCCTGCACCACGTGCGGCGGCGTCCCGAGCGACAGCAGCAAGCTGACGACGGTGTGCCGCAGGTCGTGCAGCCGAACGCCAGGAAGGCCAGCGCGGACGCGGAGCTTGTCGAAGTCGCGGTTCACCGCGCGCGGTTCGAGCGGGGTGCCGATCTGCGTGCAGAGCACAAGGTCGTGGTCCTGCCAGCACTCCCCCGCGGTCTCCCGTTCGTCGGCCCAGATGCGGCGACGAGCCAGGATCGCCGAGCGGGTGATCTTCGGCAGCGGGACGACGGCCGACGAGGCGCGGGTCTTGGTGCCCTCGACGACCAGCTCGCCGCCGACCCGCTGCACGGTCTGCCGGACGTGGATCGTCGCGTCGTCCATGTCGATGTCACACCACCGCAGCCCGAGCAGCTCGCCGCGTCGGAGTCCGAGGGTGGCCGCGACGACGTAGAGCGGATGGAACCTCGTCCCCTCCGCGGCCGTGAGGAGCGTGCGAACCTGGTCGACAGGCAGCCCCTTCCCGACGGAGTACTCCGGCGTCTTGACCCGCACGAGCTTGGCGACGTTGCGCGGGACCAGCTCCAGGCGCTCGGCGTGCCCGAGCGCGTTGCGCAGGACGGCGTGCACGAACTGGAGCTGCCGGGGCGAGGGCCGGCGCCCGCAGCAACGTCCCCGTGAGCAGCACTGCTGCGCCGGCGGCCGGCGGGCGTCCCACTGGTTGGCGCAGCAGAGGCACTTCTCCCGCATCCCGGCCATGAACGAGCGGACGTCGGTGGCGTTGAGCCGGTCGAGGCGCTTCTTGCCGAGAGCGGGCACCAGGTGCAGCCGGACCGCGGACTCGTAGCCGCGGATCGTGGTGGCGCGCTTGTCGTCGCGGATGTCGGCGAGCCACTGGTCGAGGAACTGCGCGACGGTCGTGCGCCGGTCAGGTGCGGGCATCCCGGCGGCCGAGCGGGTCTTGAGGACGTCGAGCTTCTCGCGGACCTCCTCGAACGACCGCCCGTAGACGGGGCGGCGTTTGATCTGCCCGGACGTGGTGTGCACATAGGCCATGCCGACCCAGTAGCCGTCGCTCTCGCGCTGGTAGATCGAGCCCTCTCCGTTGCCCCGGCGGCCTCGGGGCCTGCGCGGCGGCATCAGGCCGCGTCATCGTCGAGCAGCCGGGCGACGTACTCCTCCACGGCCGAACGCGGGATGCGGCGGGCACCACCGATCTTGATGGAGCGCAACTCGTTGTTGCGGATCAGGTCATAGACCTTGCAGCGTCCGATGTGGAGCAGCTTGGCGGTCTCCTCGGCGGTGAGCAGCAGCAGGGCGTCCATGTCAGCGGACCTCCTTCGTGTGGGCGTCCCAGTTGTGGGCGGACTCCCGCCAGAAGCGGGCCTCGTGCTCGGCGTCGCCCCGGGCTCCCAGAACGGCGCGGTAGAACAGCAGGTCGACCTTGGTGCGCGCAGCCTGGCTACGAGCGAGCACACGCCACCAGCGCGCGGTCCGGTCGTACAGGTCGGCCATGCGGCGGGCACGGACCGCGTGCGCAGCAGGGCTGTCCGGCTGGACCGCTCCGAGCCGGAGGATCTCGGCGGTGACCCGGTCCAGGCCGCCCCGGACGGTGTCGAACACCGGATCGGTGGTCGTGGCCATGTCAGTTCCCCTTCCGGGCGGTGCGGGCGATGCGGTCGCAGTACTCGGCGTACTCGCCGAGGTAGGGCACCCGGACCCGGACGAGCTCACGCCCGGGTGCGGACACGACGGCGACGCCGGGCGGTGCGGTGGCGTGCTGCTCGGCGAGGTCCCGGACGGCGGCACCGTGCAGCATCTCCAGCGAGTCGCCGGGGACCCGGAACGAGAGCCGCAGCGCGTACTGGTCACGGGCGTAGCCGCCGCCCATCGCCTCGGCCTCTGGGCGAGGGTGACGACGCGGAAGGCGACCTTCCGGCCTTCCGAGAGCAGCCGCAGGTTGGCGGCCTTGATCCGGTCGAGCACCGAGCGCTCACCACGTCCCGGCTTCGGGAGGCGGGCAGCCGCGCGCAGCAGGCCGGGGAACTCCTCGACCACGACGAGGAACAGCGGCCGCTCCGCCGTCGGGTCAAGCTTGTCGGTCCGGTCGGGCAGCGCGGCGAGACGGTCGTCCATGACGCCGACGAGCCGTTCGAGGAGGGTCGCGTGCTCCTCGAGGTCGGCCGTGCCGGTCGCCTGCCATCGCCGGTGCACGGTGCCCTCCCACGGGCGCCCGAGCAGCAGGCCGGTGATGGCCGAACCCGCGATCCGGACGTCGTCGGCACCGGCGAGCTGCGCGAGCAGCCCGTAGGCGAACTGGGACTTCCCGGCACCGTTCTGCCCGTGCAACGCGACGTGCGCCGCGTCGGCGAAGGCGTGCCCGAGCGCGTCGCCGAGTTCGTCCCGTCCGATCAGGACCGGCTTCCGGCACGTCGTGACAGCGGTGCGCGGCAGCGCGTACTGGTCGGCGAGCGGGTCCCGGTCGAGCAGCTCGATCCGCACCCACCGGCCCGCGTGCGGGACGACCCGCAGACCCTCGAAGCACAACGAGTGCGCGAGCCGACCCCCGACGCGAGTGAGGTCCTCCGGCTCCTGGCCGGGTATCAGCTCGACGAGCATCGACACCGGCGGCCCGGTCATCACCGAGCCGACCCGCGGCGTGCGGGCCGTCGGGCAGGTCACCGTCTCGACTATCTTGCAAGCTCCGACTCCCTCGCAGGCGTCCCGCCAGGCGTAGCGGAGCCACTCGGCGAAGGCGCGTGCCTCGTAGTCCTCCTCTCGGCGGGCGCGGCGCTCGGACCAGGTGAGCAGCAACCAGGTGAGCCAGCCGGGGATACCGGTCCGGGGCCGCGTGGCGTCACGGCGGGACGGAACGGTCAGCTCGGTGGTCATGACGCATCGCCCACCGGGTGCGGAGGCGGGACGATCGCGGCGGGCCGAAGAGTATTCCGGAGGTCGACGTCGGGACTTGTGATCGTTCCGACGAGCGGGCCGAACCCTCCCCCGAACCGCCGCGCCGTCACGGCACCCACCGTCTCCGGCCCGGCAGCGGCGAGGGGTGGTGAACGGCCGGAGGGGACGGACGTGTTCATGCACTTCGGCGCGATCCAGACCGACGAGGACTACCGGACCCTCGCCGCCGGCGACCGCGTCGTGTTCGAGCACGAGCCGGGGCCGCAGGACGGCTTCCCGTTCCGCGCGACCAGCGCCCGACGCCGCTGACCCGCGCAACCCGGACTCAGGACAGCACGCGCAGCTGGAACGGGTAGTCGTAGGGCCGGTTGTTCGACGCCCGCACCGCGCCCTTGATGTGGCACCACGCGGAGACGACGAACAGCGCGATCATGAGGGGGATCGCCACGAGGATCCCCACCACGGTGAAGATCAGGATCCAGCTGACGATGAACAGCACCCAGAACGACAGGTTGAAGTTGAACGCCCCGGCTGCGGCCCGCCGCGCGAACGGGTCGTCCTTCTTGACCAGCCACACCAGCAGCGGGCCGACCAGGCTCAGCAGCCCGGCGCTCAGGATCGCGGCGATCGGCGCCGAGAGGTGGGCGAGGATCGCGGCGATCCGGCTGGATTCGGCGGGGTACGGCTGCGACATCGAGGTCCTCTCAGGTCCGGCCCGGCTCGGTACCGGTGGGCCGACCACCCTGCCAGTCCTGGAGCCGGCCGGCCGGAACCGGGCGACACACCGGTGCCCGACCACCCGGACGGGTGCTCGGGACCCCGATCACGAGCCCGCCGCGCGGGCGGCGCGGACCGGGGCGCGTCGAGACACACACCACTTACAGTCAGAAATGACTGTTAGTGTGCGCTGTCGACCGAGGAGGGACGTTCCGTGACGATCGCCGAGCAGGGACGGGGCACCGAGACCCAGGTGCCGCGCACGCAGGACCGCATGACCCACGACGTCTGGCTGCCCGACGAGATCGTCGCGGTCCGTGCGACGGCCCGCGCCGCCGTCGAGAAGCGGCTCGCCCCGCACGCCCGCGACATCGGCGCCCGCGAGGAGTCCGCCGACAGCTTCCCGTGGGAGGCGTTCCGCGGCCTCGCCGAGGAGGGCCTGTTCGAGGTGCCGTTCGGCGCCGACTTCGGCGCGGGGCTGGCGCACCCGATGCTCGCCACCTGCACGGTCACCGAGGAGATCGCCTACCACTCGAGCTCGATGGCGGGCGTCTACGACGGCCAGTGCATCCTCGTCCCGCAGACGCTCACCTACGCCTCCGACGAGCTGCGCGCCCGGCTGATCCCCGAGCTGACCAGCGGTCGCACCGCGTTCTCCTTCGCCACGACCGAGCCGGAGACCAGCTCGGACCTCACCGCGGAGCGGATGCAGACCGTCGCCGAGCCGACCGCCGACGGTGACTACCTGCTCAACGGGCGCAAGCGCTGGATCACCAACAGCGTCGTCGCCGGCTGGGTGTCGGTGCTCGTGCGCGCCGGGGCGGGCAGCGACCGGGCCGCCATGTTCCTCGTCGACCTGTCCACCCCGGGGTCCGGATCGGTGCCCCCGACCTGAAGATGGGCCACCGGGGCCAGATCACCGCCGACATCGTGTTCGACGACGTCCGGGTCCCCGCCGGGAACCTGCTCGGCCAGTGGGGCGTGGGGCTGGGTGTGGCCCTGTCCGCGCTCGTCCGGGGCCGGATCGGGATCGGCGCGGCGGGCGTCGGCGTCGCCCAGGCCGCGCTGGACCTGGCCGTGCAGCGGCTGCGCACGCGGCAGGTCTTCGGCGGACCGCTCGGCGCGATGCAGCACTGGCAGTTCACGATGGCCCAGCGCGCGACCGAGATCGAGTGCGCCCGCACGCTCTACCAGAAGGCCGCGACCCTGCTCGACCGCGGCGACCGGTCGGCCGAGCCCGAGGCCGCCATGGCCAAGGCCTACGGCACCCGGCTGGCCAACGACCTCGTCCGCGAGGCGATCCAGATCCACGGCGCGCTGGGCTTCGCCCGGCAGGTGTCGGAGTCCGGCGAGTCGGTCCGCCTGGAGGAGATGTACCGGGACGCGAAGATCCTGGAGATCTTCGAGGGCGCCAACGAGCTGCAGCAGTGGATCGTGGCCCGGCAGCTGATCGGGCGCGACGTCACCGGCTGAGCCCGTCGTCGCACGCGGGCCGTGGCGGCCGGTCAGTCCACCGGCCGCCACGGACGCGGCGGCAGCATCGGCAGCCCGCTCGGCGCGCACTGCCCACCGCGCTCGCCGGCCAGCCGGAACACCAGCCAGCCCGACAGCGCCGCCAGCACCGACCCGGTGAGGATCCCGATCTTCGCCTCGGCGATGAGCAGCTCGTCGGTGAGCGCGAGCTCAGTGACGAACAGCGCCACGGTGAACCCGATGCCCGACAGCGCCGAGCCGCCGAGCAGCTGTCCCCAGCGCAGCGTGTCCGGCACCCGTCCCAGCCCGGTGCGCAGCGCGACCCACGTCCCGACGGCGACGCCGATCGGCTTGCCCACCACCAGTCCAAGCACGATGCCCCAGGTCAGCAGCGAGGTCGCCGCGGCGGACAGGGTCTCCGACGAGAGCACCACGCCGGCGTTGGCGAGCACGAACAGCGGCACGATGACGTAGCTGCTCCACGGCTGGATCGCCTGCTGCAGCCGCTCGTTCGGCGAGACGGCGGCGACCGCGACCGCGCGGGCGGTGCGAGCCCGCTCCGGGGTCGGGTCGAGCAGGAAGTTCTTGCCGATCCGCACCGCCTCGACCATCTCCGTGCGGCGGGGTGCGTAGGCGTTGACCAGCAGCCCGAGCGCGACGCCGACGACGCTCGGGTGCACCCCCGAGCGCAGCACCGCGACCCAGCACAGGATCCCGACGACGGCGTAGAACGGCGTCCGCCAGAACCGCACCCAGCGCAGCGCGAGCAGCCCGGCGAGCAGCACGACGGCGACGAACAGCGCGAGCAGGTCGACCTCGTCGGTGTAGAACAGCGCGATCGCCAGCACCGCGCCGATGTCGTCGACGATGGCCAGCGCCAGCAGGAACACCCGCAGCTGGTCCGGGCAGCGCGGCCCGAGCAGCGCCAGCACCCCGAGCATCACCGCCGTGTCGGTGGAGATCGCGATGCCCCAGGCGCCCGCTGCCTCACCCCCGGCGTTGAGCGCGAGGAAGAACAGCGCGGGTACGACGAGGCCACCCAGCGCGGCCGCGGCCGGTGCGGCCAGGGCACGGAAACCGCGCAGCTCCCCCAGCGTCGTCTCGCGGGCGATCTCCAGCCCGACCGAGAGGAAGAACAGGACCATCAGGCCGTCGTTGACCCAGTGCTTCAGGTCGAGGTCGAGCGCGGCATCGCCGAAGGAGACGGCCAAGCCGGTGTGCCAGAACGACTCGTACCCGGCACCCAGGTTGGCCCACACCAGGGCCACGACGGCCGCCCCGACCAGCAGGACCGCCGATCCGGACTCGGTCCCGAGGAAGCGCCTCGCGGCATCGGAGAGGTCGCCGCGCTCGGCTAGGGTCACCACCGCCATGTGCTGATCCTGCCCTGCGCGGGTCACGACGAGGAGGCCGCCATCAGTCTGGACCCACCCGTCGGACCGTACGACCACGTCCTGGGCCCACCCGAGGCCGAGCTGACGCTGGTGGAGTACGGCGACTTCGAGTGCCCGTACTGCCGCGATGCGGCGCCGGTCCTGGAGCAGGTCCGCGTCCGTTTCGGGGACCGGCTGCAGTTCGTGTTCCGGCACTTCCCGCTGCACGAGGTGCATCCGCACGCCATCGCGGCAGCGCTCGCCGCGGAGATGGCCGGCTTCGAGGGCCGGTTCTGGGAGATGCACGAGACGCTGTTCGCCCCCGGCCCGCCCCGGCTGCGCCAGGACGACCTGCGGGAACACGCCGTCGCCGCGGGGGTGCGTCCGGACCGGGTCGTCTGGCCGGCGACGCAGCTGGCGGAGGACCGGGTGGAGGCCGGGTTCAACGCGGCCGTGCGCTCCGGGGTCCGCGGCACGCCGACACTGTTCGTGAACGGCGAGCGCTACCGCGGCCAGGTCGGCGTCGCGGAGCTCTCCGCCGCGCTGGACCCCGCACTCACCTCGTAGCGGACGGACCGGTCGGCGTCACCGGGCAGCCGGCGCGCCGGACCGGACCACCTGCGCACGACAGACGCTTGACCTACACGATGCAACCTTGACGAATGGCAGCTGGAGACGATCGGCCGGGCGAGCCTCACCCCCAGGACGTCCAGGGCTTCCGCCACGGCCGGGTCCCTCGGGCGGTACGCGCAACAGCTCCTGGACTGCGCGGAGGCGCTGTTCGTCGAACACGGACTGGACGGTGTGTCGGTCGAGGACATCTGCCGGGATGTCGGTGTGGTTCCGGCAGCGCAGGTCATAGGCGGGCTGTACCCGCAGCCGGACCTCGGTGAGCACGATGCGCCCCAGCCCGGTGAGCAGCGCGGCACACCTGGGTCCGGCCGGTCGAAGGTCCGCTCGGCGAAGCCGCCCCGCGCCGCGTCCCAGACCACGGCGGTCACCGCGGTCACGAGGTTGGACACGGAACCGAAGCTCTGCCCGCGCACCCGTCGCTCACCGGCCGCGGGCACCGAGGACCCGTGTCCCCCGACGGCCAGCACGCCGGCGACCGTCACGTCGCCCGGAGCGGGGGCGTTCGTGATCGACGCACCGTTGCGGTGCAGGAACGAGAGCAACCGGTCCATCCGGGCACCGGCCTGGACCCGCACCTCGTCCGGGGCCGGCGCCCATCGATGAGTACCAGGACAGAGCGGGAGCCGGCGCGCCGGTTGATCCAGTCCTGCGCTCGGCGCAGACCAGGCTGGCTGGTCGGGAACTCGCGATGCTCGATCAGAGCCCCGGTGGCGGCTTCGACGATCGCGTAGGTATGGCTGGCAGCGTGGGTGTCGACGCCGATGAGCAGGTCGTGGTTGTCGGCGACGAGGGGTGCGACGATGGGCATGCGGATGTTCGTCCTGTTCCGGGCTGTGGGCATCCGTGACGGGCGCCGGCCCGGGCATGAGGTGCTCTCGCGGCAATACTGTGACGGGTCACGGTCCGCGGCAACGGACCGGACAGGCTTCTGATCAGGCCATCGAGAACCGCAGGGCCGGCGCCGCGTCTCCGAATCCGAGCGGGCAGATCTCACTTCGGGCACCCGCTTCGCGGGACAACACCTTGAATCTCCTGGTTAGCGCGGGTTGATCTCGGTAATCGCCCGTCTACCAGGAGCTTCACCCCTTCGTGGTCACGCCACGCCGCACCGCCGCCGACCTGCCCGTCCAGCAGGTTGGCACAGGCTCACTGAGCCCTTTTCAACCTGCCGTTCCGGCAGCTCAGGGGCCTGGTTGTGTGGGTGCAGACGCCGAGCTGGCGAGCCGGTGACCTGTGCAGCTGTGGTCAGAGCAGTTGCGCTGCAACCTTCGCGATCTCCTGACGCAGAAGCTCGCTGGTCAGGTTGAAAAAGGCTCACTGCCGGGAGCGGGTTCGACGTGGCGATCAGCGACCTGGCCGCGATGATCGCCGCGTGGTCGGCTTCCAGGGGCTGATCGTGCCCGACCGACGGCGTCCGGACGGGACGCCCCGCAAGCTGCTGGAGACCACCCGGATCCGGGGACTCGGCCGGCAGCCGACGGTCGAGCTGCGCGACGGGCTCGCCGACGCCTACGCCTGGTTCCTCGAGCATGCGTGCTGAGGTGCGCGTCCGACCGACCGCGGCCTCACCCGGTCGGCGGGGGCAGCAGACGGGCGAGCCAGGGTGTCCAGCGGTTGGCACAACCGTCGAAGGACGGGTTCGGGGCGTCGAGGATGTCGACCGCGAGCTGACGCAACGCGTAGACGACCACGAGGAACACCTCGGACTCCAGATCGTCCTCGACACCGCCCGCCCACTCCCGGCGGCGCACCTCCAGCAGCGCCGCGATGCCCTGCATCGCGAGCCGGTTCCGGTGCCGGGCCTCCCGGCCCAGCGGTTCGAGCTCCACGAGGAAGGCACGGGCCACGACGATGTCGCGGCCCAGCAGGTCCAGGTAGACGAGCGTGAAGTGCCGGATGATCGAGGTCCAGTCGTCGGAGCGGTAGTGGACCTCGGCGAAGCCGCCGACGATCACGTTCACGAACCGGTCGAAGGCCGCGAACATGCACTCGTCCTTGTCCGAGAAGACCTCGTAGAAGGCCGTCAGGGACACCCCGGCACGGGCACAGATCTCGCGGACGCCGATGTTGCGGTAGCCGTCGCCGGCCAGCAGCTCGGTCGCGGCGATCATCATCCGCTCCCGACGCTTGGTGCAGACCTCCTCGCGGCCGAGCCGGTGTCGACCTCGGGGCAGGGCGGGTGGGGTCGTGAAGAACACACCCTCCGCAATCGTCGTCGGTGTGCGCTCCGCGCCGACCGCGTCCGACACCGACTCTGCCACCGCGGCCGTCACCTCCTCCGCTCGACCTCGTCACCCTACTGGGTGGCCCATGTACGACAGGCCATACTCGACCGTATAAGTAACATTGAGCCTTTTTCAACCTGCCGTTCCGGCAGCTCAGGGGCCTGGTTGTGTGGGTGCAGACGCCGAGCTAGCGAGCCGGTGACCTGTGCAGCTGTGGTCAGAGCAGTTGCGCTGCAACCTTCGCGATCTCCTGACGCAGAAGCTCGCTGGTCAGGTTGAAAAAGGCTCATTCTTGGACTCAACCGGTCAGCGCAACACCCGGGTAGTTGATCATGATAGGGGTGTGGGATGGCGCGACTGGGACGACCTGGGATGTCCGATGCCGACCGCGCGGATCTGTGGGTCCGGTGGGGGCGTGGGGAGTCGATCAGTGACATCGCTCGGGCGATCGGACGCCCGCCGGGGTCGGTGTTCACGGTGCTCAAGTCCACCGGTGGCTACGTGCCGCCATCACGTCGTCGCCGACCGGGGACGCTGACCGCGGCCGAGCGGGAGGAGATCTCTCGTGGTCTGGCCCAGTATCGTTCGATCCGGGCCATCGCGGCTGGGCTCGGTCGTCCGGCCTCGACGGTGAGCCGGGAGGTCGCCCGCAACAAGGGTCGGCGTGCCTACCGTGCTGTGGACGCCGAGGACCGCGCCTGGCGCCGGGCCCAGCGCCCCAAGACGTGTCTGCTCGCCCGTCGTCCGCTGCTGTGTGGGTTCGTCGCTGCCAGACTGGGTGAGGACTGGTCGCCCGAGCAGATCGCCGGGCACCTGGCCAAGCACTACGCTCCGGGATCGGGGATGCGGGTGTCACACGAGACGATCTACAAGTCGCTGTTCGTGCAGACCCGCGGTGTGCTGGCCAAAGACCTGCAGAAACACCTGCGGTCGGGCCGTCCGATCCGGCGTAACGTGCACAACACCACCGGTGGGCAGTGGCGCTCGCAGATCCCCGGCGCGGTCTCCATCCACGACCGGCCCGCCGAGGTGACTGATCGGGCGGTGCCCGGGCACTGGGAAGGTGATCTGCTGCTCGGGCGTGGCACCACCCAGATCGCGACCGTGGTCGAGCGCGCGACCCGGTTCACCGTGCTGGTCGCGCTCGGAGGGCGCGACATGCACACCGTCGCCCACCAACTGTCCCGGCAGATGGCCCGACTGCCCGAACACGTCCGCAAGTCGCTGACCTGGGACCGCGGGATGGAACTGGCCCGCCACACCATCGTCACCGCCCGGACCGGGTTGGACGTCTACTTCGCCGACCCGGCCAGCCCCTGGCAGCGTGGCACGAACGAGAACACCAACCGGCTACTACGCCAGTACTTCCCGAAGGGCACCCGGCTCGACCACATCACCCAGGCCCAACTCGACCGCGTCGCGGAACGCCTCAACACCCGACCGCGCAAAACGCTTGATTTCGACACCCCGGCTGATAGATTCGGAGCACTGTTGCGCTGACCGGTTGAGTCCAAGTTGGCTATCTTTGCTTATCACGGTCGCGCCCGGCATCACCCGACGGAGGAGCAAGCGTGCGGGTCACTCCCCTGCTCACCGCGGTGCTGTGCGTCGGCTCCCTGCTCGGCCCGGTCGCGGCCGCACAGCCCGCGACCGCCGCGACCGGTCGGATCGCACACACCGCGACCGCGACCGCGACCACGGCCGCTCCGATCGACCGTTGGAGCGCGCCGGGGCCGGAGGAGGTCACCGAGGAGATCGGGGCGACCCACACCGTGTTCCGGCCCGCCGACCTCGGTCCACCCGGCACCCGGCACCCGGTCGTGACCTGGGGCAACGGCACCGGCGGCATCCCCGCCGTCTACCGAGGCCTGCTGATCCACCTCGCCTCGCACGGCTACCTCGTCACCGCCGCCAACACCCCGCTGGCCAACAGCGGGCAGGAGATGCTCGCGGGCGCGCGCACGCTCGTGCGGGCCGATGCCGACCCCGGCAGCCCCTACTACCAGCGGGTCGACACCTCGGCGATCGCCGCGACCGGGCACTCGCCAGGGGGCGCCGGTGCGATGGTAGCCGCGGCCGACCCGCTGATCACGACCATCGTCGCCGTGCAGCCGGGGCCGCTGGCGGTGCCGCAGCGCATCCGGGGCCCGATCCTGTACCTGGCGGGCGAGCGGGACACGACGGCGCGGCCGGAGCTGATCGTGGAGCCGTTCTACGAGAACACCCCCCAGGTCGAGGCGGCCTACGCCGAGTTCGCCGGTGTCGGCCACTTCGAGCCGCTCCCCGACGGAGGCCGGTTCCGCGCTCTGCTGACCGCCTGGCTGGACTACCAGCTGCGCGGCGACACGGCCGCCGCCGCACAGTTCGTCGGCGCCGACTGCGGAGCGTGCACCGACCGGGCGATCGTCGACTACCGCCACCACGGCTGAGGAGAGCACCCGACGCGGGGCGCCGCGCTCACGTCGCGGCGGCCGGACCGACCAGCATCACCGGGCAGTCCGCACGCTGGACCAGGGCCAAACCGGTCGACCCCAGCAGCAGCCCGGTGAACCCGCCACGACCCCGGGTGGCGACGACGACCAGCCGCGCCGCACCACTGCGCCGGGCCAGCGCCCGCCCCGGCTCCTCGCGCTCGATCACCCGCTCCACGGCGACGTCGGGATAGCGCTCCGACCAGCCCGCGAGCCGCTCGGCGAGCGCGCGCTCCTCGGCGTCGCGCAGCCGGTCGAAGACCCCGGCGGCACGCAATGCCGGGGAACGGCCGTCGTGCCAGGCGTACAGGGCGACCAGGCCGG
Organism: Pseudonocardia sp. HH130629-09; assembly: GCF_001294645.1. Classification (NCBI taxonomy): domain Bacteria; kingdom Bacillati; phylum Actinomycetota; class Actinomycetes; order Pseudonocardiales; family Pseudonocardiaceae; genus Pseudonocardia; species Pseudonocardia sp. HH130629-09. The sequence continues at coordinate 636,924 of NZ_CP011868.1, read as the reverse complement.
TGCCGTGCTCGGAGGCTGCGGCGAAGGCGTGCTCCAGGGCCGCGTCGGACAGCGGACCACCGTCGACGCCGACCAGCACCGGCCCCTCCGACGAGGTGCCGCGCACGACGACGACCGGGCACTGGGCGTGCGAGGCCACCGCCAGGGTCACCGATCCCAGCGCGGTGCCCATCGCACCGCGCCCGGCGGACCCGAGCACCAGCAGCTCGGCCGTGGCGGACCGTTCGACCAGCGCCGTCGACGGCGCCCGCCGGTCCTCCGCGAGGTCGACCGCGACCTCGGGTGCGGCCTGCGCGGCGGTGTGCCGGGCCGCGTCGAGGGTCGCGCGGGACTCCTCGCGGATCGAGGTCTCGACGTCGTCGAGCAGGGGCGCGACGACGGCGTCGGCGTAGAGGCGGGCCACGTCGAAGGCCTGTACGAGCAGCAGGTCGGCGTGCCGGGTGGCGGCCTCGCGGGCCGCCCAGGCGACGGCGTCCAGGGCCGCGTCCGATCCGTCCACGCCGACGACGACGGTGCTCATCACTGTGCTCCGTTCCAGGCCGGCCCGGTGTCGGCCTCTCACCCTCCACTGTGCTCCGATCCGCGCCGCCCCGCACGTGTCCGGAATGTGAGGTGGCAGACGGCCCGCGCGGGCCGGGGCGGGCCTCCGGGGCCCCGCGGGCGATCGTTACCGTGACCGGCGGCGACAGGGAGGTCCCATGCACGCACCGAGCGTTCTCATCGTCGGCGCCGGATTCGGTGGCATCGCTGCTGCGATCGAGCTGCGCGCCCACGGCATCCGCGACGTCACGATCGTCGACGCCGCCGACGGCATCGGCGGCACGTGGCTGCACAACACCTATCCGGGCGCAGCCTGCGACGTCCCCAGCCACCTGTACTCGTACTCGTTCGCCCAGCGCACTGACTGGTCGCGGCTCTGCTCACCGCAGCCGGAGATCCTGGCCTACCTGCGCGGCGTCGCCGCCGAGTTCGGGATCGACGAGGTGGTGCAGGCCGGTGTGCGGATCGTCGACGCCCGCCGCGACGAGGCCGACGGACCGTGGACGGTCACCGCGGACGAGGGCCGCACCTGGACCTGCGACGTGCTGATCGTCGCGACCGGGCAGCTCAACCGGCCGGTCTCCCCCGACCTGCCCGGCGTCGACTCCTTCACCGGGACGATGTTCCACTCCGCGCGCTGGGACCACGACCACGACCTGCGCGGACGCCGCGTCGCCGTGATCGGGACCGGCGCCAGCGCCGTGCAGTTCGTGCCGGCGATCGCCCCCGAGGTGGGGCACATGACGGTGTTCCAGCGGTCCGGGAACTGGTTCCTGCCGCGGCGGAACCGGAAGTTCCCGGCGTGGTGGCGGGCCGCGATCGCCCGGGTGCCCGGCCTGCAGGCCGCGCGCCGTCGGTTCATCACCGAGTACTGCGAGACGCTGACGCTGATGATCCGCCACCCCGCCACCTGGGGACGGCTGGGGCGGCTCTGGTCGACGTTGTTCATGCGGGCCCAGCTGCGCGACCCGGAGGTCCGCCGCAAGGTCTGGCCGGACTACACCTTCGGCTGCAAGCGCATCCTGTTCAGCTCGCACTGGCTGCCCGCGCTGCAGCGGCCCAACGTCGAGGTCGAGACGTCGCGGATCGCCGCGATCGAGCCGACCGGGGTGCGCACCGAGGATGGCACGCTGCACGAGGTCGACACGATCATCTGGGGCACCGGCTTCGCGGCGACCGACTTCATGTTCCCGATGGAGATCAGTGGTCCGGGTGGGCGGTCGCTGCGCACCGAGTGGTCCGACGGCGCGCACGCCTACCTGGGGATGACCGTGCCCGGGTTCCCGTCGCTGTTCGTGCTCTACGGCCCCAACACCAACACCTCGGGCGGCTCGATCATCCGGTACCTGGAGCACCAGGTCCGCTACGTCCGCGAGGCCCTGCAGGAGGCGGCCCGGCGCGGCGCGTCCGGCGTGGAGGTCCGCCCCGAGGTCGAGCGGGCCTACGACGAGGAGATCCAGGCCCGGTTCCCCGGCACCGCGTGGACCCGGTGCGACTCCTGGTACCGCGACGACACCGGGCGGATCGTCACCAACTGGCCCGGCTACATGCGCGAGTACGACGAGCGCACCCGCCGTGTCGAGCCGTCGGACTACGTCTTCCACTGATCCTACGCCCGCACGGAACCGCCCCTGCACCCCGTGGCGGCGGGATGCAGGGGGCGGAGGCGTGTGCGGGTCAGTCACACTTCGTGGGGTTGTCCCGGGTCTGGGCCGCGCCGCCACCGAGGATCCCGAGGACGTTGCCCAGGGTCGCGTTGACGCCCGGGCAGATGTTCGCGTTGTTGAGCACGTTGACGTCGTCCAGGTTCACCAGGCCGAACTGGTCGCCCCTGGTGTTGCCGACGTCCTGGACGAAGGAGTCACCGTCGTCGTCCTTCGGCGCGGGCGCAGCCGACGCCAGCGGGCTGAAGGCCACCATGGTGGCGATGACGGCGACGCCGGTGACCGCGAGCTTCCTGCGCATGTCGTTCTCCCCGATCGTGTCCGGTGGGACGGACGTGCCTCACGATTCCCGTGAGCACCACCGGGACGCCTGTGCGTCACGGCAAGCGGACAGTAGGCAGGTGCTCACCGGCGGGGATACGCGAACGACACCACCGGGTGACACGGTCACCACGGGTACCGAACGTGTGGTGTGAACCGGACGGAACGGGTTCGCCCTGGACGCCGGATACCCTCCGTCCCCACGGACGGGGCGACGGACGCGAAGCGTCACGGGATGCCCGGCTCGTGGACGGGACCCCACCACCCGCGGGGGTGAACTCGTGACCGGCGTGTCGCCGGGTCCGGCGTGTCGCGGCAGAACGGTGCCGGTCGGGGCTTGCACCTCACGCGACGTGAGGCGGCACCGTCCATCATGCCGCCACGACGTGGCGGTGCGACGGGGAGGGGCACGGGGTGAAGGTCGGCGAGCTGGCCCGGGCGACCGGGCTGACGGTGCGCACCCTGCACCACTGGGAGGAGCGGGGACTGGTCGTGCCGTCGGCACGGACGTCCTCGGGCCACCGGGTCTACGACGACCAGGACGTCCGCAGCGTCTACCAGGTGGTCGCTCTGCGGGAGCTGGGGCTGCCGCTGGACGCCATCGGTGAGCTGCTGTCGTCGGGGTCCTTTGCCGAGGTCCTCACCGCGCACCTGAACCAGGTCGACGCAAGACTGGCCGCGCTGCACGCCCTGCGGGGCACGCTCGCGGCGGTCGTCGACCGGCTCCGGGAGGCGCCGGACCCCGACCCGTCGGACGTGTTGATGATGATCGACGAGGTGAGCAGGGTGAACGACACCTTCGCGCAGTACTTCACTCCCGAGCAGGTCGCCGCACTCCGGGCGCGACGTGCCGAGGGCGAGACGACCGCGGCCGCGTGGCCGGGGCTGATCGCCGCCGTCCGGGCCGAGATGGACACCGGCACCGACCCGTCGGAGCCGCGCGTGCAGGCGCTCGCGGCGCGGTGGTCGGAGCTGCTGGCGGCCTTCCACCACGGCGACGAGTCGTTGCGCCGGCAGCTGTACCGGCTGCGGGAGGAGAACTCCGGGGAGGTGACCGTGGCGGGTGGCCCGGACCAGGCGATGATCGACTACATCGCCCGGGCCGGGGCCGGCGGCTGAGCCTGCCCCGGGCGGCCGGTTCAGCAGCTGCACGGTGCGCGGCACCGGCCACGTCGGCGGGGTGTGGCCGGTGCCGCCCGGACCGGCGGTCGGGGACCGCAGGCCGAAGATCGCGTCGCGGGCGGCCACGCCCGACCGGACTGGCGTTCGGCGAGGTCGCCCGCGATGTCGGCGAACCGCGGGGCCCATCGGGTCGGGCGGCCGCGTCCCGCTCAGGACCGGTCGACCACCACGACGACCTTGCCGCGGATTCCGCCCGCCTCGACCCGCCGGTAGGCCGCGGCGACGTCGTCCAGGGCGAAGCGTGCCTGGACCGGCACCCGGACCACGCCCTTCTCGACGAGTTCGGCGAACGCCCCGAGCTCGTCGGACCGTGCGTCGTTGCTGAACGGGAGCACCCGGCCGGGATGGCGCTCGGCCAGGTCTGCGGTCGCGCGCAGGCCGCCGAGTGGGTCGGCGGCGTCCACACCGAGCGGCACCAACCGTCCGCCGGGACCCAGCAGATCGTAGAGCGCGGCCGGTTCGGTCCCGACGAGGTCGACGACGACGTCGAACGGCGGCAGCGCGCGCAGGTCCCCGACATCCGTGGCGCGGTAGTCGAGGACGACGTCGGCGCCGAGCCCCTGCACCCACTCCTGGTGCGCGGTACCGGCCAGCGCGGTGACGTGCCCCCCCCCACGCGCGGCCGATCTGCACCGCGACGCTCCCGACACCGCCACTGGCCCCGCGGACGAGCAGCCGCTCCCCCGGCTGCACCCGTGCGACGTCGCGCAGGGCGTGTGCCGCGGTCGTCCCGACCGCGGGTGCCGCGGCGGCGTCGAGGAGGTCGAGCCCGGCCGGGGCCCGGGACACCTGCTCGGCCGGCACGGCGACGAACTCCGCCATGGACCCGGGGACCCAGTGCGGGGTGAGCCCCCAGACCGGTTCGCCCACCCGCAGCCCGACGCCGTCGGTGACCGCGGCGACGACACCGGAGAAGTCGATCCCCACCCGTCCCGGCAGCGTAGCTCCCACCATCTCCCGCAGCTCCCCGCCGCGCGTCAGGTTCTCCCCGTTGCTGGCCGACGCCGCGGCGACCCGCACCAGAACCTCCCCCGCTGCGGGCCGGGGGACACGTGCCTCCCGGACCACCAGGACCTCGGGGCCGCCGTGTCGGTCGTACTCGACGACCCGCATCGTGTCGGGTGTCGTGCTCATGGTTCCTCCGGATCGCGATCGTTCCGTACCGTGGCGATCAGATCCGGTACGAAGTGGGGAATGTCCCCACTTCGAAGATATGGGGACATTCCCCACTTGTGCAAGGAGGCGGCCCCATGCCCCCGGTACGGTCGCGTCCACCGCGGGCGGACGCCCGGCGCAACCGCGCAGCGATCGTCGCTGCGGCGCGGCAGGTGTTCGAGGCCGAGGGCCTCCGGGCCCCGACCGACGGCATCGCGACCGCGGCAGGGGTGGGCAACGCGACGCTCTACCGCAACTTCCCCACCCGTGACGACCTGCTGGCCGCTGTCGTCGAGGACAGCATGTCCGACCTGCTCGACACCTCGGCCGACCTCGACGCCGCACCCGCTGCCGCCGACCCGCTGCGCGAGTGGTGCTTCCGGCTCGCATGGCACCTGCGGACCTGGCACGACCTGCCGACCTACGTCGCCGCCGCCCTGAATGCACCGGACTCCCCGCTGCAGGCGATCTGTGCCCGGCTCGGCGCGCGCACCGGGGAGCTCCTCGACCGCGCCCGGGCCGAGGGCTCGGCCGATCCGGGCGTCACCGCCGGGGCGCTCCTCGAGCTGATCACGGCCACGGCCTGGGCGGTCGACCACTTCGGTGACGACCCGGCGGCGGCGCGCCGCCGGGTCGCGCTGGCCACCGCGGGCGTCCACACCGACCGGAACCGGGGCCCGCGCAGGACCTCCGATCCCGTCCACGACGGACACTAGGATCACCCGTGCGCGCGATCGGCCCGCTCGGCGGCATGAGCTGGGAGTCCTCCGCGGAGCGCGAGGCACTGGACGAGCCGGGCAGCAGCCCGGCGAGCGGGAACCGCGCCGTGGTGCCCGCCGACCACATCGCGACCAGGACGGAGCTCTCCTCGATCCGCGGCCGGATCACCAGCCCGGCGACGACGAGCGCGCGCTCCGTGCCGGCCCGCGGGCCGGTTCCCGACGACGAGCGGCTCGGCCCGGCCGCCGACGACGACGAGGCCGGGAGTACCGCGTGAACGCGCGCGTCACCGGGCCGCGGTTCCCCGAGCCCGTGGTGCCCTCCGGTGCCACCGCGCTCGCGGCCCGGCTGCGCGAGCTCGTCGCCGCCGCCCCGGACCGCCCGCTGGTCACCGAGGACAGCCCCGACGGCACCGGCGTGGTGCGCACCCGCGCGGGGTTCGACGCCCGTACCAACCGCCTGGCCAGGGCGTTCGCCGACCGCGGGGTCCGGTGCGGGGACCTGGTGTCGATCGCGCTGCCGAACACCGCAGCGCACCTCGAGTGCTCGGTCGCGGTGTGGAAGATCGGTGCGGTGCCCCAGCCGCTGTCGGCCCGGCTGCCCGCCGCCGAGCGCGACGCGGTGCTCGCCGTCGCCGCGCCGGCGCTCGTCGTCGACACCCCGGTCGACGCCGACGGGTACGCCGACGGCCCGCTCCCCGACGTGATCGGGCCGAGCTGGAAGGCACCCACCTCGGGTGGGTCGACCGGCACGCCGAAGGTGATCGTCGCCGGTCAGGCAGCCTGCGTCGAACAGGTCCTGGCCCGCGTCGACGGGCTGCGGATCGACCGCGACGGCGTGTTCGGCTGCACCGCACCGCTGCACCACAACGCCCCGTTCATGTTCACGCTGATGGCGTTGCTGCAGGGCCACCACGTCGTGCTCATGGGCCGGTTCGACGCCGCCCGGGCACTGTGGATGATCCCCGCGTACGGCGTGACCTGGCTCTACGCGGTGCCGACCATGATGAGCCGGATGCTGCGGTTGCCCGACGCCGACTGGGCCGCCTGCGACGTCGGCACCCTGCGGACCGTGCTGCACGTCGGCGCGCCCTGCCCGCCGGAGGTCAAGCGCGGCTGGATCGACCGGGTCGGCGCGGAGACGGTGCTCGAGATCTACTCCGGCACCGAGTCCCAGGCCGGTACCGCGATCGACGGCCGCGACTGGCTGGCCCACCCGGGTTCGGTCGGACGGGTCACCCGCGGCGAGATCACCGTCCGCGACGACGACGGCCGCGAGCTCGGCCCCGGCGTGACCGGCGAGATCTGGATGCGGTCCGGCGGGGCGCCGACGTACCACTACCTGGGTGCCTCCGCGCGCGAGCGGGACGGCTGGGAGTCACTCGGCGACATGGGCTCGCTGGACGCCGACGGCTATCTGTACCTGGCCGACCGACGTTCGGACATGATCCTCGTCGGCGGCGCGAACGTGTACCCGGCCGAGGTCGAGGCCGCGCTGACCGCGCACCCCGGGGTGCGCGACGCCGTCGTCGTCGGGCTGCCCGACGACGACTACGGGCACGTCCTGCACGCCGTGGTGCAGGCCGAACCGGGCGTCGAGAACGATCTCCGCGAGTTCCTCGACGGACGCCTGAGCAGGGCGAAACAGCCACGGAGCATCGACGTCGTCGACCACCCGCTGCGCGACGACGCCGGGAAGGTGCGCCGCTCGGAGATCGCCGCGCGCGCCGCCGACGCTCGACGACGCGCAACGGCGGGAGGTGCGACAGGATGACGACCATGCCCGATCTCCTCGACCGTCTGCGCGAGCTGCAGGTGTCCTCCCTCTGCGACGCCGACAAGTCGCTGCCCGTGGTGGACCCGGCGATCCGGGCCCTGGTCCTGGACGTGTCGATGGCCGGCCCCGCGGTGACGGTCTCGTGTGTGGACGACCACCTGCCGATGTTCGCGGCGCTGTCCGCGGCCCGCCCGGGCTCGGTGCTCGTCGTCGCCGGGGCCGGTGGTCACCGCGCCGTGTCCGGTGAGCTGTTCGCGACCGAGGCGAAGCGGCGCGGGCTGGCCGGGATCGTCGTCGACGGGCTGGTCCGCGACATCCGTGGGCTGCGCGGGATCGGGCTGCCGGTGTTCGCCCGCGGGACATGCCCGGCGTCGGGCAGCACGAGCGACCCCGGCACCGTCGACGAGATGGTGTCGTTCGGCGGGCTCGTCGTGAGCCCGGGCGACCTGGTGTGCGGCGACGACGACGGGCTGCTCATCGCCGCGCCGGACCGGCTCGCCGAGGTCGTCGAGACCGCCGAGGGCATCGAGGCCGCCGAGCGCGCGTTGGTCTCGGCCATGCGCAACGGCCACGACCTGCACTCGCTGACCACGGTCGTCGAGCACGTCGCGGCGCTGCGCCGGGGCGAGCCCAGCGCGCTGGGGTTCAAGATCTGAGCGGGTCGCTCAGGCCGCGACCGCGTCCCAGCTGAACTCCTCGGTCATCGAGCCGGGACAGTCCGGGCACGGGACGGCGACGCCCGCCGCCTCGTCACCGGGGAGCTCGGCCTCCGCGCCGCAGGCGGCGCACCGCTGCCAGGACACCAGTTCTCCGTACATGCGTTCGAGGGTGAACCACATCGGTGTAGTTCGCAACCCCGCAGGTCAGACGTCGTCGATCAGGTCCGCGACCGAGGAGACGACCCGGTTCGGGCGGAACGGGAACCGGTCGATCTCGTGCTCCTTGGTGATCCCCGAGAGCACCAGCACCGTGCGCATCCCGGCCTCCAGCCCGGCGAGGATGTCGGTGTCCATCCGGTCGCCGATCATGACCGTGGACTCCGAGTGCGCACCGAGCCGGTTGAGCGCGGCCCGCATCATCAGCGGGTTCGGCTTGCCGACGAAGTAGGGGTCGACCCCGGTCGCCTTGGAGATCATCGCGGCGACCGAGCCGGTCGCCGGGAGGATGCCCTCGGGCGACGGGCCGGTCGCGTCGGGGTTGGTGGCGACGAACCGGGAGCCCTGCTCGACCAGGCGCATCGCGGTGGCGATCGAGGAGAAGCTGTAGGTGCGGGTCTCGCCGAGCACCACGTAGTCGGGGTTGCGGTCGGTGATGACGTAGCCGATGTCGTGCAGGGCGGTGGTCAGCCCGGCCTCGCCGATCACGTAGGCGCTGCCCTGTGGGCGCTGCTCCCCGAGGAACGCGGCCGTGGCGAGCGCGGAGGTCCAGATCGACTCCTCCGGCACGTCGAGGCCGGTGGCCTGCAGCCGGTAGCGCAGGTCGCGGGGGGTGTGGATGCTGTTGTTGGTCAGGACCAGGAACGGGACGCCCTTGTCGCGCAGCCGCGACAACAGGGTGTCCGCCCCCGGGACGATGGTGCCCTCGCGGACGAGGACGCCGTCCATGTCGGTCATCCAGCACTCGATCGGCTTCTGCTCCACCACGGCCGCCACCCTAGGCCGCCACCCTAGACGGCTGCCGGTTGGCAGCGCGGGCACCAGAACAGGTTGCGGTTCTGGTGCTCGGCGTGCCGCACCGGCGTCCCGCAGACGAGGCAGTCCATCTCGGCGCGGCGGTAGACGTAGACCTCCCCGCCGTGCCGGTCGGTGCGCCCGGGCTGTCCGCGGCGGCGCGGGTCGTGCTCGGGGCGGACGGTGTCGATGCGGCCGGTCCGCACGCCGTCACGCATGAGCACGACCAGGTCGGCCCACATCGCGTCCCACGTCTCCCGGTCCAGCGCCCGGCCCGGGAGCTGCGGGTCCAGGCCGTGCCGGAACAGGACCTCGGCTCGGTAGACGTTCCCGACGCCGGCGAGCACCTTCTGGTCCATCAGCAACGTCGCGAGCGGGCTGCGCGAGGCCGAGATCCGGGCCCAGACCGTGTCCGGGTCGGCGTCGGGACGCAGCGGGTCCGCACCCAGCCGGGCCCGCAGCGCGCGGGCCTCGGCCGAGGTGAGGAGCTCGCAGGCGGTCGGGCCGCGCAGGTCGGCGTAGTGGGTCTGCCCCACCAGCCGCATCCGCAGCTGCCCGACCGGTTCCGGCGCGGGCAGCGGCCGTTCGACGAACGTGCCGTACAGCCCGAGGTGGACGTGCACGACGCGGTCGCGGCCGTAGCGGTGGAACAGGTGCTTGCCGTGCGCCTCGGCGCCGGTCATCACCTCGCCGTCGAGCAGTGCCGCGGAGGCGGCGAAGCGGCCCTGCGGGCTGGAGACGCCGACCGGCCGGCGGACGAACAGCTTCCGGTGCAGCCGGGCCAGCCGATGCAGCGTGTGTCCCTCGGGCATCTCGGCTCCGGGTCAGGACGCGGGATCAGGAGGCGGGGAGCTCGATCTTCCCGGTCCGCTCGTAGTCCAGGACCTGGTCGATGCGGCGCTGGTGGCGCGCGTCGCCGGAGAACGGGGTGGCGATGAAGGCGTCGACGATCGCGACGACCTCGGTGAACGAGTGCTGCCGCGCGCCGATGCCGATGATCTGGGCGTCGTTGTGCTCGCGGGCGAGGGTGGCGGTGGCCTCGTTCCACGCCAGCGCGGCGCGGATGCCCTGCACCTTGTTGGCGGCGATCTGCTCGCCGTTGCCGGATCCGCCGAGCACGATGCCGAGGGACGTGGGGTCCTCGACCACGCGCCGCGCGGTCTCGATGCACCAGGCGGGGTAGTCGTCGAGGGCGTCGTAGGTCGGCGCTCCGACGTCGATCGCCTCGATCCCCTTCTCGGTCAGGTACTCGACGAGCTTGCCCTTGACCTCGAAACCGGCGTGGTCACTGCCCAGGTAGACGCGCACGGGGCACGATCCTCCCCCATGCGGATCGGCGGCGTGGACGGGGTCCCGGGTGGCTGGGTGGTGTGCGTGCTCTCCGGCAGCGGAGCAGCACGTGAGGTGAGGTGGACGGTGGTCCCCGACGCGGCGTCGGTGCTGGCCGCGACGGCCGGGTGCGACGCCGTGGGGGTCGACATCCCGTTGTCGGTCCCGGCCGGTGCGCAGCGGCGCGAGGCCGAGGTCCTCGCGTCGGCGCGGCTGGGCCGGGCGCGGTCCTCGCTGTTCCCCACCCCGCCCGCTCCGGTGCTCGACGCGCAGACCTACGAGGAGGCCTGTGCCACCGCCCGGGCCGTCACGGGGAAGAAGATCAGCCTCCAGACCTGGTACATCGTCGACAAGATCCGGGAGTTCCAGCGGGTGCGGCTGCCGTCGTCGGTGGTCGAGACGCACCCGGAGCTGTCGTTCCGCACGATGGCACCGGCGGTGGCGTTCGCGTCGAAGAAGACCGCGCGCGGGGCGGGCCAGCGGGTCGCGGCGCTGTCGGAGTGGGTCCCCTCCGCCGCGTCGCTCGGTGACCTGCCCACCGCCGCCCGGCTCGACGACGTCCTCGACGCACTGGCCTGTGCCTGGACGGCCGAGCGGGTGGCCCGCGGGACCGCGGAGGTGCTCGGCCCGGGAACCGACGCCCTGGGCCGGTCCGCCGCGATCGCGGTCTGAGCGCGAGGATCACCGGATGGACGGGCAGCGGTCGGACGCGCAGCCGGCGGACGGGCGCTGGGTGGAGCTCGCCGACGGTGTGCTCGCTCGCCGGCACGACGAGCTGGATCTGACCACCGGCCTCGTGCTCGGCACCTCCGCGGCGCTGGTGATCGACACCCGCGGCGACACCGCCCAGGGCGCCGAGCTCGCCGCCGCGGTGCGTGCGGTGACCGCACTGCCGGTCGTCGTGGCCCTCACCCACGCACACTTCGACCACTGCTTCGGCACCGCCGCGTTCCCCGGCGCCCCGGTGTACGCCCAGGCCGGCTGCGCCGGCGCGCTCCTGGCGACGGCCGCCGCGCAGCGCGCCCACTGGGTCCGGCACTACCGCGACTCCGGAGACACCGCCGACACCGGGGACGGGGACACCCGCGGCTCCGGCGACACAGGCGGCTCGACCGCCGCCGCGACGGCCGACGCGCTCGCCGCCACCGTCCCGGTGCTCCCCGACCGCCCCGTCTGTCCCCGCGCCGGCTCGGTGCACCCGGTCGACCTGGGCGGACGCGTCGTACAGCTCGTGCATCCCGGCCCCGCCCACACCGGACACGACCTGGCGGTGCACGTCCCCGACACGGGCGTGCTCTTCGCCGGGGACCTGCTGGAGAACGGAGCGCCGCCGTCGTTCGGGCCGGACGCCTACCGCCGGGACTGGGCGGCCGCCGTGGGGCTGCTGCTCGACGTCGGCACGGCACCCTCGGCCGTCGCCACCCGGGTGTTCGTGCCCGGGCACGGCGACCCGATGACACCCGACGAGGCGGCAGCGCAGCACGCGGACCTGCTGCGGATCGCCCGAGCTGCCGAGGTTTCCGATGCCGAGGTTCCGGACGCCCCGTCTACGAGTTCGCTTACCCGGTAAGCGAACTCGCACAACAAGGGTCTGCCGACCACGCCGCAGGAGCCGGGAGCAGGGAGCCGGGAGCCGGTCATCACCGCTCGGGGTCGCCGACCTCGGGTGACGGCGCCCCTCGAGTGGATTCGCTTACCGAGTAAGCGAATCCCTGCACGACCGGCCGGGTGCGGTCCGTTGCGGGTTCCGGCCCGGCGCCACGATCCCGGGTGGCCGCCGCGTCCCGCCGATGCTCCGGGGTCACCCGTCCGGTCGGTCCCGCCGGCGCGGAGCCGGGCCGGTGCCGAGCCCCGATCGGCGGGCGGCCGACGGAGCCGTGTCGGGCGGGACGCCGTCGAGCCGGCGAGCGTTCGGCTGGGCAGCGTTCGGCTTGGCAGCGACCGCCTGGACAGCGGCCGGTGGGGCGGCGCCCCGGGACCGGTCGGACAGCACGCGCGCGACGCGGCCGGCGACACCGGACGGGTCGGGTTCCACGCCCGCCGCCCGGCGCAGGCGGTACAGCTCCACGGTCGGCGGCCCGGCCACGACCAGGGGCAGCGGTGCGGTCGGGTGGTCGTCCGTCGCGATCCGGGGGAGCTCGACCGTCGGCAGGTCCACCGGAAGGTCCACGGCCCGGCCCGCCGAGAGGGTGACCGAAGGGGCGGCACGGCAGGCAGGTGCCGGCGCAGTGCGAGCACCGCGGGCAGTCCCAGCGCCGGGCCGACGGCGAGCACCACGAGCGCCGCCTGCCATCCGACCGCGGCCGCGGCCACCGTGACCGTCGCGATCCCGGCGACGGTGAGCAGGAACCCCAGCGCGGTCTGCACGGTCAGGGCGGTGCCGGTGTAGCGGGGATCGGCGATCTCGATGGTCGCCGTCGTCAGGACCGCGGAGTCGGCGACGGCGGCCGCGCCCCACAGCACGCAGAACGCGCTCACCAGCAGGGGCGCCGCGCCGATCACGAGCGGGGACGCCAGGCAGCAGACGCCGCTGACCAGCAGCGCCGTCGCGATCACCGGGACACGTCCGTAGCTGTCCGCGGCGCGGCCGCCCAGCACGCAGCCGGCGGCGCCGCCCAGCCCGGCCGCCACGAACACCAGCAGGTGATCCGATGGGCCGGGGTCGCCACCGGCAAGTGCGGCGCCCAGCCAGGTCCAGAGCGCGTACAGCTCCCACATGTGCCCGAGGTAGCCGAGCACGACCAGCCGCGGGCCGGGCTCCCGGAGCAGCCGCAGCGCGTAGCCGGTGTCCGGGGGCGGGGCCGGGGCGAGCGCCGGTCCGGGACGCAGGCACCAGTGGGCCAACGCGGCCGCCGCGAGCCCGCACAGCGCGGCGCCGGCGAGCACCCCGCGCCACGGCAGCCCCGGCAGCCCACCGATCAGGTGCGGCAGCGCCGACCCGACGGTCAGCGCGCCGACCAGCACGCCGAGGTCGCGGGCCCGGCGCGACCGGTCCGACCAGGACGTCATGATCTTCATGCCGACCGGGTAGACGAGCGCGAGACACACCCCGGTCAGCGTCCGCAGCACCAGCGCCGCCACCGGCCCGTCGACGACGGCGGCGAGCAGCAGCGTGCACGCAGCGGCCGCGGCCGCGCCGGCCGCGAGCAACCGCTGCGGCGGGACCCGGTCGGCGAGGGTCAGCACCGCCGAGACCACCGCGCCTGCGGCGAACCCGAGCTGCACCGACGTCGTCAGCCAGACCCCGGCCGTCGCGGACAGGTTCCACTCGGCGCGCAGCTCGGGCAGCACCGCGGACGCGGAGAACCACACGGCGAGCCCGAGCACTTGGACCAGGGCGACCAGGGCCCGCGCCCGGCTGCCGGCGGTCATGGCGGCTCCGTGGGGTCGGCGGATCCGGACACGCTAGCGACAACACCTAGTGGGAACTGGTCCGGACAGATGATCCGGTACCGCCGTCCGGACCAGCAGCCGACGCAGTGTCGGGCGTGATCGCCGCGGGACACACGGACGTAACAGGAGCCACCTAGCGTCACCGGCCGTGGGGAACGTGCCGCTGGTGGGGGTCGAGGAGGAGTTCCACGTGGTCGGCCTGGCCGACCGCCGGGCCGCGCCCGACGCGGAACGGTTGCTGGAGCACCTGGACGGGGCGGAGTTCTTCCCCGAGCTGCAACGGTCGCTGGTCGAGACCAACTCGCCCGCGACCCCGTCGCTGGACGACCTGCGCGCCCACGTGCGACGCCTGCGCAACCGGCTGCGCGAGGCCGCCGAGCCGCTGGGGCTGGGTGTCGTCGCGGCCGGGACGGTGCCGCTGGTCGACCTGTCCGGCGACGACATCTCGGCCGGTGCCCGCTACGAGCGGATGCAGCACGAGTACCAGATGCTGGTGCGCGAGCAGCACATCTGCGGGGTGCAGGTGCACGTCGACGTCCCCGACCGCGACACCGCCGTGCAGGTCTCGCGCCGGGTCGCGCCCGCGCTGCCGACCCTGCTCGCGATCACCGCCAGCTCGCCGTACTGGCGCGGCCACGACACCGGCTACGCCAGTTACCGCAGCATGATCTGGCAGCGCTGGCCCACCGCGGGACCGCCCGGTGACGTCACCACCGCCGCCGAGTACGACGCGATGATCGACGAGCTCATCGCGTCCGGGACGATCAGCGACGCCGGGATGCTCTACTTCGACGTCCGCCCCAGCGCGCACCTGCCGACCGTCGAGCTGCGGCTGTGCGACGCCTGCCCCGACGTCGACGACGTCGTGCTGGTCGCGGGACTGTTCCGTGCCCTGGTCGCCCGCGCCCGCACCGACACCGAGGCGAGCAGGCCGCTGCCCCGCGCCCGGTACGAGCTACTGCGCGCGGCCGGGTGGCGGGCCGCACGGTCCGGGCTGGAGGGCGACCTCGTCGACATCGGCCGGGCCCCCGGCGGTCCCCCGACGCTGAGCTCCCCGTCGATGCAGCTACGCGGGCTGGTCGAGGAGCTGCGGCCGTGGCTGGAGGAGGTCGGCGACCACGACCAGGTCGCCGAGCTCGCCGAGGGCGTCCTGGCCCGCGGGTCGGGCGCGGCGGCGCAGCGGCGGGCCTTCGGGCGACGCGGCTCGCTGGCCGACGTCGTCGACGACCTGCTGGCACGCACGCACGGCGAGCGGCCGCCGTCGGCCCCCGCGGAGACCGTGCCGTCCGCGCCGGAGCTGCTGCACGGTTACGTCCCACCCCGCTACGACGAGGCCGTCGACGCGACCGGCGCCGTCCGGCCCGGCTACGGCTGGCTGTTCCGGTCGCTGGAGCGGCTCGGCCCGCGCGGCCTGGCCGCGGCGGAAGCCGCCCTGCGCACCGAGCAGCGCGCCCGCGGGGTGACCTTCCCGGTTCCCGGCGTCGAGCCCGGCGACGACGGCGAGCGGCTGTTCCCGCTGGACCTGGTGCCACGGATCATCGAGGCCCAGGACTGGGCGCACCTGGCGTCCGGGCTGGAGCAGCGGATCCGGGCGCTGGAGTGCTTCGTCCGCGACGTCTACGGCCGCCGCGAGATCGTGCGGGACCGGGTCGTCCCGGGGTCGGTGGTCGAGCAGGCCCCCGGTCGCACCCGCTCCGGCGCGCTGGTGCCCCCGGACGCCGTCCGGATCGCCGTCGGCGGCATCGACCTGGTCCGCGACGACGCCGACGGCTGGGTCGTGCTGGAGGACAACCTGCGGGTCCCGTCGGGCATCGGGTTCTCGATGATGAGCCGGCGGCTGATCCGCAGCGTGCTGCCCGACCTGGAGTCGCCGTCGGAGGTCCGCCACCTCGACGACGTGCCGGAACGGCTGCGCGCCGCGCTCGCGGCGGGCGACCCCGACGGGCCCGACGGGGAGGCCGCGCTGCTGACCGCGGGCGAGGTGGACCCGGCGTTCTTCGAGCACCAGCTGCTCGCCGAGGCGATGGACGTCCCGCTGGTGACCCCCGCGCGGCTGCAGGTCACCGACGGCGCGGTGTTCCTCGTCGGCGGCGGGCGGCGGCGCCGGATCACCACCCTCTACCGTCGGATGGACGAGAACGAGCTCGCCACCGCCCGCGGCGCCGACCACCGGCCGCTCGGTCGCGCGCTGTGGGCGGCGATGGCCCGTGGACGGGTCGCGCTGCGCAACGCGCCCGGCAACGGCGTCGCCGACGACAAGCTGGTCTACGCCTACGTACCGGAGATGATCCGCTACTACCTCGGCGAGAAGCCCGTGCTGGCTTCGGTGCCGACGCTGCCCTGCGTCGACCCGGCGGCCCGTGAGCAGGTGCTGGACCGGCTCGACCAGCTGGTGCTCAAACCCGTCGACGGCTACGGCGGCGCCGGGATCGTGATCGGCCCGTACGCCGGTCGGGCCGAGCTGGACCGGGTGGCCGAGGCGATCCGGGCCACCCCGGCCGGCTGGGTCGCCCAGGACCTCGTCGGGATCTCCACCCACCCCACGTTCACCGACGGCGCCCTGCAGCCCCAGGCCGTCGACCTGCGGGTCTTCGCGGTGCAGTCGCCCGGCGCCGGCGGAGTGCCCGAGGTCGACGTGCTGCCCGCGGCGCTGTCGCGGGTCGCCCCGCCCGGCGGGATGATCGTGAACTCCTCGCGCGGCGGCGGGGCGAAGGACACCTGGGTACTGGCCTGAGGCAGGTTCAGCCGGCGAGCAGCAGGTCCGGCTCGCCCAGCACCCGGTCGGCGACCGCGCGGGCGGTACCGGTGACGGTGGCCGCGCGGCCGTGCGGGGACACGACCACCGCGACGTCCGGCCCGGTCGCGACCCCGCGACGCACGAGCTCCGCCCGCACCGCGGGCGCCAGCCAGGTGCCCAGCTCGGCGTAGCTGCCGCCGAGGACGACGGTGCCGACGTCGACGACGTGGAGCACCGACGTCAGCGCCGTCCCGAGCGCGGTGCCGGCCCGGGCCAGCGCCCCCGTCGCGGCCGGGTCCCCCGCGCGGGCGGCGGTCCGCAGCGCGGCGACGTCGGCGACGCCCGCGTCGCCGAGCAGGGCGGGCAGACCCGCGTAGACCTCGACGCAGCCGGTGCCACCGCAGCCGCAGCGCCGCCCGTCGCGCTCGATCACGACGTGCCCGATCTCCCCGGCGACGCCGCGGGCACCGGGCAGCACCCGCCCGTCGACGACGATCCCGCCGCCGATCCCGACGTCGGCGGAGACGTAGACGAAGTCGTCGGCCTGGCCCAGGTGCGCGAGCGCGCCGAGCGAGGCCTCGTTGCCGACGAGCAGCGGCACCGCGCAGAGCGCGTCGGCGTGCTCGGCGGGGCGGCAGCCGTCGAGCCGGGGCAGGTTCGGGGCCCGCAGCAGCACCGCCGCGCCGTCGGAGCCGTGCACCGGTCCGGGGACGGCGATCCCGGCCCCGGCCACCGGGCGTCCGGTGCGCGCGGCCAGGGTCGCCACGGTCCGAGCGGCCCGCCCGAACACCGCCTCCGGGTCGAGGCCGCGGTGGTCCCGGCGCCGGCGCGACCGACGCACCACCTGCCCGTCCAGGCCGGTGACCAGCGCGTCGACGCCGTCGACCTCGACCGACACGGCCAGCACGACGGGCCCGGTGCCGGCGAACGCCAGCGGCGTCCCGGGCCGCCCGACCCCGCTCCGGTCCGGCTCCCCCTCCGCGAGCACCCCCGCGGCGACCAGCGGGTCCAGCAGCCCCGCGACGGTCCCGCGGGTCAGCCCGGTCGCCGCAGCGAGCGACGCCCGCGACGACGGGGCCGTCCGCAGCACTCCCAGCAGCAGCCCGAGGTTGTGCCGGCGCACCGTCGGGGGACGCGCAGGCAGGGCCTGGGGACGGGGAGCCGGTCGGTCGGGCACGGAGGTCATCGTGCTCCGGCGAGGTGCTCCACCACGAGCTGGTGCAGCCGGACGAAGCCGTACCCGCGACGGCCGAACGCGTCCGGGTCGACCGTGTCCAGCGCCGGGTCGGCGAGCAGGTCCGCCGCGGTCTCCCCGCCCCCCAGCGTCGGCTCGGACAGCGCGGGCACCCCGGCCGCGGCGAGCGCGGCGACGACCTCGGGGTCGGCCCGGAACGCGGCCGCCCGCTCGCGCAGCAGCAGGTAGGTCCGCATGTTCGCCTCGGCGGAGTCCCACACGCCACGGCGGTCCTCGGTGCGCGAGGGCTTGTAGTCGAAGTGGCGGGGGCCGTCGTAACCCGCGGTCTCGAGCAGGTCGACCAGCGCGAAGGCGTTGAGCAGGTCACCGTGGCCGAACACCAGGTCCTGGTCGTACTTGATGCCGCGCTGACCGTTCAGGTCGATGTGGAACAGCTTCCCGGCCCACAACGCCTGGGCGACGCCGTGGGCCATGTTGAGCCCGGCCATCTGCTCGTGCCCGACCTCGGGGTTGACCCCGACGAGCTCGGGGTGGGCGAGCCGCTCGACGAAGGCCAGGGCGTGCCCGACGGTGGGCAGCAGGATGTCGCCGCGGGGCTCGTTCGGCTTGGGCTCGATCGCGAACCGGATGTCGTGGCCCTGCTCCAGGACGTACCCGCAGAGCAGGTCCATGGCCTCGCGGTAGCGGTCCAGGGCGGCGCGGACGTCCTTCGCGGAGTCGTACTCCGAGCCCTCCCGTCCGCCCCAGAGGACGAAGGTGCGGGCACCGAGCTCGGCGGCCAGCTCGACGTTGTGCAGCACCTTGCGCAGCGCGAGCCGCCGCACGGTGCGGTCGTTGGAGGTGAACCCGCCGTCCTTGAACACCGGGTGCGAGAACAGGTTGGTGGTGATCATCGGGACGGTCATGCCGGTCGCCTCGCACGCCTTCCGCAGGCGTGCGATCTGCCGGTCCCGGTGGGCCGGGTCCGGCGCGAAGCCGAACAGGTCGTCGTCGTGGAACGTGAGGCCCCACGCGCCGCGCGCGGCGAGCTCCTCGACGGCCTCGACGACGTCGAGCTCGGGGCGGGTGGGCGAGCCGAACGGGTCGGCTGCGGTCCAGCCGACGGTCCACAGTCCGAAGGAGAACTTGTCGGCGGGGGTCGGGGCGGGGACGGCCATCGTCTGCTCCTGGAGGTGGGGGTCCGGCTCCGGCGAGCATGCTCCCGGAGCCCGTCCCGGTCCAGAGTTTGTTCGTTTTACCTACGAATGAATCTCTCGTTCGCCGTAGTGGTCGTCATCACCCCGAAACGCTGTGGGTCTTGCACGAGCGGTCCGGCGCACGTGAGGTGGAACCCGGCGCGGACCCACCGGGTAGTTTCGACGTCCGGCCAGGCGAACCGCAGGACACGAGGGCAGAACCGGGGGTGTGATCGGTGGAGGCCGGGCAGACCGGGCAGATCACCCAGACCGTCCCCGACCGTGACGGCGCCGGGGCCGCGCCCGGGCACCACTCCCCCGCGGTGTCCCCGGACGGCACCCGCATCGCCTGGATCTCCGACCGCACCGGGCGCCCACGGGTGCACGTCGCGACGCTGCCGCCGGACGGGCCCATCGACCCGGACGAGGCACGGGTGCTGTCGGCGCCCGGCCCGTACGCCGACGTGACGGCGCTGTCCTGGTCGCCCGACGGCAGCCGGATCGCGGTGCAGGTCGCCCCGTGCGGCGGCGACCGCACCCGGGTGGCGCTGCTCGACCCCGACGGCGGTCCGGCCGTCGGGATCGCGACGCACGCCACCGCCGTCGTGCTGGGGGCCTGGGCCCCGACCGGACGGTCGCTCGGCGTCACCGTGCTGTCCGACGCGACACCGCGCGGCAGCGAGCCGGGCGACGGCACCGCCTGCCTGGTCGACGTGCGTGACGCCTCCTCCACCGTCCTCGGGTCCGGGCAGGCGGCCGTCGTCCAGGCGGTGTCGGCGGACGGCCGTCGGGTCGTGCTGCGCACCGGGCGTCGCGGGGAGCGCGCCCTGGAGCTGGTCGACCTGCACCGCGGCACCCGGGACCGGGTGATCGGCGGGCCCAGCGGTGCGCTGACCGCCGCCGCCCGCTTCGGCTCCGCCCCCGGCACACTGTGGGTGCACACCGACGCCGACCGCGAGCACGCCGCGCTGCTCGCCGTCGCGCTCGGCCCCACGGCCGAGCACCGCCTGTCCCCCGCGCGCCCGGTCGCCGTCCGGCCCGGCGCCGACCTGGAGGTCGTGGCACTGGACCCGGGCGGCCCGCGGGCCGCGCTGGTGTGGAACGTCAGCGGGCGCAGCCAGGTCGAGATCGCCGACCTGCGCGGCGGGAGACCGGAGCGGCTGCCGGCGCCGTGCGACGTCGTCACCGGGGTGACCTTCGCCCGCGACGGCGTGTCGCTGCTGGTCGCGGGCCACTCCCCGGGGGTGCCGCCGTACGTGGTGCGGCTGCCGCTCGACGCCCGCCCGGCCACACCGCTGCTCGGCGGGACCCCGGTGACGCCCCGGCCGCCGCGCCCGGAGGCGGTCGGCTTCCCCGCCGAGGACGGGCTGCGGCTGTCCGGGTGGCTGCACCGGCCGTCGTCGCCGACAGGGGTGGGGTTCGTCTGGCTGCACGGCGGCCCCGAGTCCGAGGAGCGGCCCGGCTGGGCGCCCCTGCTGCACGCGCTGGTCGCCGCCGGGGTCACCGTGCTCACGCCGAACGTGCGCGGCTCCTCCGGGCGGGGGCGGGCCTTCGCCCGGCTCGACGACGGTCCGCTGCGGCCGGAGTCGATCGCCGACGTGCGGGCCGCGACCCGGCTCCTGGCCGGGGTCCCCGACGTCGACCCGCGCCGGATCGTCGTCGGCGGCCGGTCCTACGGCGGGTTCCTCACCCTCGCCGCGCTGACCCGGTTCCCGGAGCTGTTCGGGGCCGGCGTCGACGTGTGCGGCATGTCCGACATGGCCGCCTTCTTCGCCGACTCCGAGCCCTGGATCAGCGGTCCCGCGACGACCGAGTACGGGCACCCGGACCGGGACCGCGCGCTGTTGGAGGAGCTGTCCCCGCTGCGGACGGCGGACCGGATCGCCGTGCCGCTGCTGGTCGTGCACGGCGAGCACGACACGAACGTCCCGCTGTCCCAGGCGCTCGCGATCCACGCGGCGCTGGCCGGACGCGGCGCCCCGGTGGAGCTGCTGCGCATCCCGGACGAGGGCCACGAGGTGCACGACCGGCACACCCGGGCCGCGGCGAACGCCCGGATCGTGGACCTCGTGACCGCGACGACGGCCCGTGGCTGAACGGGCGACCCGGCCCGGCCGAGCGGGTCAGGCCGTGCTGAACGACTGCAGGATCTCCTGGCCCTCGCTGTTGGTGCCGACGACGAACCGGTAGTTCTCCCGGGTCGTCGTGCCGTCGTTGCGCATGAACACGACGGTCGCGGTGACCGTGTTCGGGCCGGCGTTGCGCAGGTTCTCGGCGTAGACGTTGCGCACGGTGCTGTAGAAGGACCGGAAGCCCTGGATGCCCTGGCTCTGGGCCTGTGCCTGCGGGCTGAGCATCGCGAACGCGCCGTCGATGTCGTCGGGCAGCATCCGGTAGTAGTTCTGCACGAACGAGACCGGGTCCTGCACCTGCCCGGTGCCGGTGGTCGGCGTGGGCGTCGGCGTCGCGGAGGTGGTCGGCGCGGGCGTGGTCGTCGGGGTCGCGCTCGGCGACGGCGATCCGCTCGTCGGCGGGGCGGCGATCACCGGCGGGGTGCCCTGCTGCTGGTTGGTCGAGTAGATGCCGAACGCGACACCGCCGCCGACGACGACGAGCAGCACGGCGAGCGCACCCAGCACGACCGGGGTGCGACGGCCCCGCCCGTCCCGGGAACGGGGGGCACCCTTCCGGCGGCCACCGCGCCCCCCGGGACCGGGGATGACCTGCGGCGCGGGGACGGCCGGGGCGTCGACGACCGTCCCGCCGCCCTGCGCGGCGAGCCCGTGCGGCGCGGCCACGGCGTCACCGGTGTCCATCACCGCGGACGCCGTCGACGGCGTCGCGAGACCGGCGACGGACTGGCCCGCGGCGATCCGGGCGAGCGCGTCGCGGGCCTGGGCGGCGCTGGGCCGCTCGGCGGGGTCGTTGGCGAGCAGGCGCATCAGCAGCGCGGTCAGCGGGCCCGCCTCCCGCGGCGGGGTGATCGCGCCGGTGGCGACCTTGTGGAGCAGGGCGTAGGCGTTGTCGTCGAGGCCGAACGGCGGCTCGCCCTCGACCGAGGCGTAGAGCATCGCGCCGAGCGCGAAGATGTCCGAGGCGGCCGTCGGCTCCTGGCCGCGGGCGACCTCGGGGGCGAGGAACGCCGGCGTGCCGGCGATGACGCCGGTGCGGGTGAGCTGCACGTCGTCGACGGCGCGGGACACACCGAAGTCGGTGATCTTGGCCCGGCCGTCCTCGGCGATCAGGACGTTGCCCGGCTTGATGTCGCGGTGCACGACACCGGCGGTGTGCGCGGCGGCCAGCCCGTCGGCGACCTGACGGCCGATCGCGGCGGCCTCCCGCGGCGGGATCGGGCCCTTCTCGGCGAGGACCGCGGCCAGCGAGCGCGACGGCAGGTACTCCATGACCAGCCACGGACGGTCGTCGTGGACGACGACGTCGAACATGCTGATCACGTGCGCGTGCTGCAGGCGGGCACCGATCCGGCCCTCGCGCAGGATCCGCTGGCGGGACTCCTCCAGCTGCTCGTCGGACGGCAGCGCGGCCGCGAGCAGCTCCTTGACCGCCACCGTCCGGTTCAGCAGCTCGTCCGTCCCCCGCCACACGGCGCCCATCGCACCGGCACCGATCCGCTCGTCGAGCCGGTAGCGGTTCCCGATCCGGGGCGTGTCGGGGGTGGGCGAACTCATGAGGTCCAAGGGTAGGGAATCGGGGCCGGGCCGCCGTCGGCAGGGCAGGTGCTGCAGACGACCGGGAGAGGGACCACGGACCCTACGCGACCACCCGTCGAGCAGCCAGCGACCGTACGCCACACCACAGGACGCCCGATCACCTCGGAAGGCCCAGTTTGTTGGCACAGGCCGGCCACGATCCGTAACCACCGCGGGCGTCGCGGACCTTGGTCGCGATCTCGATCTGCTGCTCCTTGGTCGCACCATCGGCGGTGGGGGCGTACTTCGTGCCGCCGAAGTCGCTCCAGGTGCCCCTGTCGAACTGGAGACCACCGTGGTAGCCGTTCCCGGTCGAGATGGCCCAGTCGCCGGAGGACTCGCACTGCGCCAACCGGTCCCAGGTACCGTCGGCCGCCTTCGCCGACGACGACGGCGTCGGCTCCTTCTTCTCCTCCCGCTCCGGGGCCGGGGCCCGGGGTGCCGGGGTCCCGCTGTCGCCTCCACCGCCCTCGGCCCCGCTGTCCTTCGCTCCGCCGTCCTCGTTCCCACCGGACCCGTCGCCGCCGGGCTTCTCGTCGCCGCCGGACTTGTCGTCACTGGAGTCGTCGCGACCGGACTCGGAGCCGTCGGTTCCGGACCCGCCCTCGGACGAGCCACCGTCGTCGCGGGAGCGGCCGGGGTCTCCGGAGTCGCCGAAGTCGCGGTCCTCCGGCTCGGAGCCCGAGGCCGGGCCGTCACCGGCGCTACCGCCGGATCGCTGGCCGGAACCGCCGGGGTCGCCCACGCTGCCGCCCGGACCGGAGCCGTTCGGATCGGAGCCGCCCGAGCCCGAGCCGCCCGAGCCCGAGCCGCCCGAGCCCGAGCCGCCCGAGCCCGAGCCGCCCGAGCCCGAGCCGCCCGAGCCCGAGTGGTCCGAGCGGGAGCCGCTCGGAGCCGGCCCATCGGAGCCGCCGCCGTTCGGGCCGCCGCCGGAGCCGCTCTCGGAGCCGGCGCGGTCCGGATCCGCACCGGAACCCGCCTCCGCCACCGCGGCGCGCACCCGCTCCCCCACCGCCCGCGCGATGGCGTCGGCGTCGGGGGCGCCGTACCCGGCGGCGACGTCGTCGACCACCAGCACCCAGTCGGTGCTCCCACCCGTGCCCTGCGGCACCGGGAACCGGGCGATCCCCGAGCTCGACAGCTGGGCCAGCTCCAGGGTCGTCCCGGTCGCGGGCTGCACCCACCACGGGCGCGCGGTGTCGCCGGAGAGCAGGTCGAGGTCGAGGACCACATCGCTGCCCGCCGGGGTGTGGCCGAGCACGTAGGAGCCGTCCTCGGCCCCGGCGATGTCGACCCGGCTGTCCACCGCCGCCGCCCGCACGGTGAACGCGCCGTCGGAGTACGGGCTCAGCGACGTGCGGGGCACCGCGTCGGCGAGTGCCCCACGCTCCAGCACCGCACCGACGGCGATCTGCCCGCCCGCGAGCGTCCCGGCGACCAGCGCCACCGTCCCGAGCACCGACGTCGTCCGCCGCGAGAACCAGGTGTCCACGGCGGAGCACTGTGCGCCCCCGCGGGGCCCGCCACGGCCGAACGGGCCATCCCGTTCGCGATCGCGAGCAGCCGTCGTCGGAGATCACCGGCCGTGCGGGGATCACCCGCCGGAGCGGGTCAGTAGTCGAAGGACGGGTCCTCGGTGCGGGTGCGCTTGAGCTCGAAGAAGTGCGGGTTCTCGGCCAGCAGCCGGGCGCCGTCGAACAGGCGGCCGGCGTCCTCCCCCTTCGGGACCCGGGAGATGACCGGCCCGAAGAACGCCACGCCGTCGACGTGGATCGTCGGGGTGCCGACGTCGAGGCCGACCGGGTCCATGCCCTCGTGGTGGCTGGCGCGCAGCTTCTCGTCCCACTCGGTGGAGTGCGCGGCCTCGGCCAGCGACTCCGGCAGGCCGACCTCCTTGAGCGCGCCGGCGACGACGTCGTCGAAGTCCTTGTTCTGCTGGTTGTGGATCCGCTCACCGAGGGCGGTGTAGAGCGGCGCGAGCACCACGGTGCCGTGCTGCTCGGCAGCGGCGATGCACACCCGCACCGGGCCCCACGCCTTCTTCATCATCTCCACGTACTGCTCGGGCAGGTCACGGCCCTCGTTCAGCACGGCCAGGCTCATCACGTGCCAGGTGACGTCGACGTCACGGACCTTCTCCACCTCCAGCACCCAGCGGGAGGTCAGCCACGCCCAGGGACACAGCGGGTCGAACCAGATGTCGATGCGGGCCTTGCCGTCAGCAGCAGCAGTCGTCATGTACGGCACAACGCACGCCACGCGCCCCCGATTCCTCGGACCGCGCCGCGCCCACCGTGATTGGATGCCGGACGACACCACTCCCCGGAGAGGACCTACGTGACCCCGCCCAACCTCACCCGTACCCAGGCCGAGGAGCGCGCCGCGCTGCTCGACGTGTCGACCTACGACGTCACGATCGACCTGACCGACGGCGCCGGAGCCCCCTCCGAGCGGACGTTCGCGGTGACCACGACGGTGCGCTTCACCGCCACCGAGCCCGGCGGGAGCACCTGGATCGAGTGGGTCGGCGACGGCATCACCTCGGCCACCCTGAACGGCGCCGACCTCGACGTCTCGGGCTGGACCGAGGAGGACGGCCTCGCGCTGCCCGATCTGACCGCCGACAACGAGCTGACGATCGTCGCGACCGGCCTCTACACCAACACCGGCGAGGGCCTGCACCGCTTCGTCGACCCTGTCGACCGGGCCGTCTACCTGTACTCACAGTTCGAGACGGCCGACTGCAAGCGGCTGTTCCCCTGCTTCGACCAGCCCGACCTCAAGGCCCGCTACACCCTCACCGTGACCGCGCCGGAGGACTGGAAGGTCATCTCCAACGCGCCGGCGACCGTCGAGGGCGGGGTCCACCGCTTCGAGCGGACCGAGATCCTCTCCACCTACCTGGTGGCGCTGATCGCGGGTCCGTACGCGAGCTGGCACGACACCTACCGCGACGAGCACGCCGAGATCCCGCTGGGCATCTACTGCCGTGCGTCGCTGGCCCCGCACATGGACCACGAGCGGATCTTCACCGAGACCCGCCAGGGCTTCGACTTCTACCACCGCAACTTCGGGGTGACCTACCCGTTCGGCAAGTACGACCAGCTGTTCGTCCCCGAGTTCAACGCGGGCGCGATGGAGAACGCCGGCGCGATCACGTTCCTGGAGGACTACGTCTTCCGGTCGCGGGTGACCCGCACGCTCTACGAGCGCCGCGCCGAGACGATCCTGCACGAGATGGCGCACATGTGGTTCGGCGACCTCGTGACCATGCGCTGGTGGGACGACCTGTGGCTCAACGAGTCCTTCGCGACCTGGGCGAGCGTGCTGTGCCAGGCCGAGGCGACCGAGTACACCGGCGCCTGGACGACCTTCGCGAACCTCGAGAAGTCCTGGGCCTACCGACAGGACCAGCTGCCCTCGACGCACCCGATCGCCGCGGACATCCCGGACCTGCAGGCCGTCGAGGTGAACTTCGACGGCATCACCTACGCCAAGGGCGCGTCGGTCCTCAAGCAGCTCGTCGCCTACGTCGGGCTGGAACCGTTCCTCGCCGGGCTGCGCGACTACTTCGCCGCCCACGCCTGGGGCAACGCCACCTTCGACGACCTGCTGGGCTCGCTGGAGAAGGCGTCGGGCCGGGACCTGTCGGACTGGGGCGCGCAGTGGCTGCGCACGACCGGCCTGAACCTGCTGCGCCCCTCGTTCCAGATCGACGACGCCGGCAGGTTCACCTCCTTCGACGTCGTGCAGGGCGGGGCCCGGCCGGGAGCCGGTGAGCTGCGCACGCACCGGATCGCCGTCGGCGTCTACGACGACGACCCGCAGACCGGCAAGCTCGTCCGCACCCACCGCGTCGAGCTCGACGTCTCCGGCGAGCGCACGCCCGTCCCGGACCTGGTCGGGGTGCCCCGCGGCAAGCTCGTCCTGGTCAACGACGACGACCTCACCTACTGCGCGCTGCGCCTGGACCCGGGCTCGCTCGCGACCCTGGTGGACCGCATCGGTGACATCGCCGACTCGCTGCCGCGCACGCTGTGCTGGTCCTCCGCGTGGGAGATGACCCGCGAGGCCGAGCTGAAGGCCCGCGACTTCGTCACCCTGGTCGCCGGCGGGTTCGACACCGAGTCCGAGATCGGCGTCGTGCAGCGGCTCCTGCTGCAGGCCCAGACCGCGACGGCGTCGTACTGCACCCCGGAGTGGGCGCACGGCCGCGGTTGGCCGCTGCTGACCGACGCGCTGCGGTTCCGCCTGGACACCGCCCCGCCCGGGTCCGACGTCCAGCTGGCGGTGGTCAACGCGCTGACCGCATCGGTGCTGCCGGAGAACACCCTGGACCGGATGAAGGGCTGGCTGCTCGACATCGACGTGCCGAAGGGCCTGACCGTCGACGCCGACCTGCGCTGGCGGCTGCTGCACGCACTCGTCGCGCACGGGAAGGCCGGCGAGACCGAGATCGCCGAGGAGGCCGAGCGCGACGCCACCTCCACCGGGGCGCGGCAGGCCGAGCGGGCCCGCGCGCTGATCCCGACCGCGGAGGCCAAGGAGCGGGCGTGGCAGCGCGCCGTGCACGACGACTCCCTGCCGAACGCGATCAACGAGTCGGCGATCTCCGGGTTCTCCCACCCCGCGCTGTCCACGGTGAACCCCGGCCTGCTCGACGGCTACGTCCGGCGCTACTTCGACGAGATCGACGGCGTGTGGGCCCGCCGGACCTCGGAGCTGGCGCAGAACGTCGTCGTCGGGCTGTTCCCGTCCTGGGCGGTCGCGGAGCCGACCGTCGCGGCGGCGGACGCCTGGCTCGCCGACGAGTCGAAGCCGGCGGCGCTGCGCCGGCTCGTGTCCGAGGGGCGCGCCGGGATCGTGCGCGCGCTGGCCGCCCGCGAGTTCGACGGTCAGGCCACTCCGGACCCGGAGCGGACCACCGCGGTCCAGCAGCCCTGACCCACGCACGACGGCGCCCCGGGAGCACGTGCTCCCGGGGCGCCGTCCGTGTGTCGGGGTGTGGTCAGCGGCGGCGCAGCCACCGCCGCAGGGGGTTGGCCGGCGCCGGTTCGTCGGCGGAGCGGAAGCCCGCGCAGACACGTGGCCCGCAGCTGCCGCAGTCGGTGCCCGGGCGGTAGTGCTCGTGCACCTCCTCCTGGTGGCCACAGGTGCACAGTCCCACCTGCGGTACGGCGGGCGCCGGCGGACCGGCCGGGGTCCGGGGCTCGGACGGGGTGCGCGGCCGGGGCAACGCCGGGACGGGCTGCAGGCCCGTCGGCGGTGTCAGGACCGCGGCCGTGGGGGCGACGGGGGTCCTGCGGTCGGTGCCGTCGTTCTCGTGCGCCATGTGACCTCCTTCGTGCCGGCGAACGGCAGCGCGGACGACCATTGCGTCATCGCACCATGCCGCTGCGTCACCAGTATGAGATCGCGTGGGGCGCGTGGGAATGGCTCGGAACGACGAATAGACCTTCCGTGGACGGATCGGCAGCTCACGGACACGGAGTCACCCGATCAGCGGGCCACCGGAAGTGTGAGTACGGCGAGACAGCCGCGGGGTGCGTGCACCGTACGGAGCACCAGGTTGCCTCCGTGCTCCTGAGCCAGCTGGGCGCTGATGTGCAGCCCGAGCCCGGAGCCGCCGGCGGCCTCGTCGTGCCGCCCGCGGACGATCTCGAGCTGCTCCTGCCCGTCGGGCAGGCCGGGGCCGTGGTCGCGGACCTCGACGGCCACCAGCCCCGGCTCGTCGGCGAGCCGGGCCCGCACCACCACCGGGGTCCGGGGCGCGTGCCGGTCGCAGTTGGCCAGCAGGTTCGTCACGACCTGACGGGTCAGCGACTCGGGCGCCGCGACCGGGGGCAGGTCGTCCTGGGTGTCGAGGGTGATGGAGCGGCCGTCGCGCAGGTCAACCAGGGTGCGCAGGGCCGCCCCGACGTCGTGCTCGCTGCCGGTGTCCGCCCCCGGCGAGGAGGCGACCGGGGCGTACGCCGGGCCGAAGTCGAGCAGGGCGGCCTCGCTCCGGCCGGTCGTCGGGTCGGCCGCGGCGTCGTCGACGGCGACCGGGGTCTGCAGCATCTGGCGCAGCCGGTTCAGCTCGGCGAGCACCGCCTCCCGCATCCGGTCGACCTGGGGGTCCTCGCCGCCGGGGCGGGTGGTCAGCAGCTGCGCCGCTCCGGCCAGACCGGCCAGCCCGTTGCGCAGCTCGTGGTCGCGCTCGGCGGTCTGGCCGGTAGCCCGTTCGAGCAGCGCCGATGCCTCGCCGAGGGTGTCCTGGAGCTGGTCGTAGTCGTCCTGCATCCGGGTCACCGTGCGCAGCGCCATGGTCAGCAGCGCGACGAGCACGACGCTCATCCCGAGCACCCGCAGCGACGGGTAGACCAGGCCGGCCACCGGCTCCTGGCCGGGCACGATCGCCCGGTACAGCTGCGACACCGCGATGATCAGCAGGCCGAGCCCCATGCGGGCCCGGACCCGGCTCGGGCGCCGGTAGCCGTCGAGCAGGAACAGCACCGCGACCAGGGCCCAGCCGCTCTGCACCACGACCGAGTACAGCGGCGAGGTCGCCAGCATCCGGGTGAACGGACTCTCCGCCTGCGACGCGACTACCCCGCCGACGACGAGGCCGACCGCGGCCAGCGCCCAGCCACCCCAGGCCCCGAGGACCGGCGGCGGCCGCAGCCCGGCGACCAGGATGCACAGGCTGATCACGAACATGGTCAGCACGGCCAGCCGCGGGGTACCCGCCGGGTACTGGGGCAGGACCAGCGCGGACAGCGGAAGGAGCACCACGCCGTAGAGCAGGAGGGCGGCCCCGAACCACGACGGACGGGGGTCCCCGGACAGCCGGCCCGTCACCAGCGCGACGATCGCCGCCGCCGACCCGACCGCGGCCGCGACGAGGGTGAGCACCGCCGTCGCATCGGACAGGTCGACCCGGCCGTCGACGACCGCGGGGCGGCTCACGGCCACCACGACGACGGTCATCACCGCGACGACCAGCACGTCGGTGAGGTGACCTGCCAGGAAGCGGGCCCGCCGCTGCGGCCCCAGGACCTCGCCGACGACACCGGACGCCACGTCGTCTCCGCTCTGCAGATGTCGCCGGACTGGTTGAGAACGCGATGATAGGACTCGTCATTCTCGGTGGCCCCCGGCGGCGGCGCCGAGGGCCGAACGGGTCAGATTCCGGCGGCCTTGCGGTACAACGCGACGGCCTCCAGCTGGGAGCCGACCTCCAGCTTGGTCAGCACCGCGCGGATCTGCGTCCGGACCGTCGCCAGCGAGACGACGAAGTGGTCGGCCACCGACTGCGCTCGCTTGCCCCCCGCCAGCAGGGCGAGGACCTCGCGCTCGCGCTGGGTGAGCCTGCCCAGCTTCTCGTGCAGGTCGCGGCGCTCGTGCTCCCGGTCACGATGCAGCCGGATGAACTGCTCGCGGCGGCCCGGCGGCATGATCGAGCGCCCGGCGTGGGCCTCGCGGATGGCGCTGAGCAGCGCCGGGAACGGCGCGTTCTTCGGCACGAACACGAACCCGCCCGCGTCCAGGGCGGCGCCGACCCGGCCGGCGTCGGAGCTGCCCGACAGCACCACCACCCGCCAGCCCACCTCGCACAGGGGGCCGACGAGCCGGACCCCGTCGATGCGGTTGCCCTCCGGATCACGCCCCAGGTCGAGGTCGAGCACGATCAGACCGGGCGTGACACGCCGGACGTGCTCGAGCACGTCCGCCGCGGAACGGACCGGGAGGAACGTCGCGTCCTCACCCTCGGCGCGCAGGTTGAGGGCGAGGGCGGACCCCACCAGCTCGTGGTCGTCGACGATCAGGATCGGGCTGCCGGTGGGCCCGGTCACCGCTCGGTCCTCCCACTACGCGACATGCTGACACCTTAGAGCCGTGGCACCGATCGTGGTGACCCACGGGTGACCCCCAGTTCAGGGGCGGCTTCCGACCTGGTCCGCCAGCATCCTCAGCCCGGACAGGATCCCACCGAACAGATCGCCCTCCTTGAAGGACGCGACCATGCTCATGAGAGCGAGCTTGGCGCCGCGGTCGGGGAGGCGGACCTTCGCCTCGGCACCGGTCACGATCTCCAGCAGGCGCTGCTCGGGGCTCACGGCGACGAGCACCGCGTCGTCGTGGTGGTCGATGCGCCCGTGCAGGTCGACCGCGGTCGACCGCGCGTCCGAGCCCAGATCGCCCAGGTACAGCGCGAACCGCAGACCGGTCTCGCGGCTGGCCAGGTAGAGGGCCTCGTCCAGGCGGGTCAGCTGCACCGGGGTGAACGGGTGCGCGGCAGCGGACGGCTCGACGAAGTTCTCGGCCACCGAGAGGCGGCCGGAGTTCGTGACGACCGACCCTTCGGGCAGGTCCTCCTCGTTGCCGGTGAAGACGGCGAGGTCACCACTTGCCACCGGTACCTCCTCGGGTGTCGCCGCCCTCGGACGGGGCGGTGTCGCCGTGTCCGGCGTGCGCGGCGTGGTGCCCCGCGCCGG